>NZ_FYDZ01000020.1:0-85231 GCF_900187515.1 Pseudomonas sp. Irchel s3f10 | reverse complement strand
GGGGCCGACAGCCTGATCGGCGGTCTGGGCAATGACACCTACATCGTCGACAACTACGGCGACACTGTGACCGAAACCAGCACCCTGGCTGGCGAAATCGACACGGTGCGCAGTTCGGTGGCATTCACCCTGGGTGCCAACGTCGAGAACCTTGTCCTCACCGGCAGCGACGTGATCAACGGCACCGGCAACAACCTCAACAACACCCTGACCGGCAATGACCAGGCCAACACCCTGGACGGCGGCCTCGGGGCCGACACCATGATCGGTGGCGGTGGCTTCGACAGTTACTACGTCGATAACGTCGGTGACGTGGTGATCGAAACCGACGCCTCGCTGACCGCCATCGACCGCGTGTTCTCGACCATCGATTACACCTTGGTGCAGAACGTCGAAAACCTGATCTTGCTGGGCAATGCCAACCTCAACGGCACCGGCAACAGCGTCAACAACCGCATCACCGGTAACATCGGCAATAACATCCTCGACGGTGGCATGGGTGCCGACACCTTGACGGGTGGTGCCGGCAACGACACCTACGTTGTGGATAACATCAACGATGTCGTTATCGAACAGGTTGGTGAAGGCCACGACCTGGTCAGAACCAGTCTCAGCTATACCCTCGGCGCAAATGTCGAAGACCTGACGATGATTGGCAATTCCGATGGATCGCTCAGGGGCAACGCGCTGGACAACGTCATCACCGGCAATGCCGGCTCCAACTCTATCGATGGCGGGCTTGGCGCGGACACCATGATCGGTGGTGCCGGCAACGACACCTACTTTGTGGATAATCTCAACGATGTTGTCACCGAACTTGCCGATGAAGGTATTGATACCGTCTGGACCAGCGTCGATTTCACCCTCTCGGACAACGTCGAAAACGGCTTTATGACTGGCAATGCCAACTTGAATCTGACCGGGAGCGCGCTGGATAACACCTTGAATGGTAACGAGGGCAACAACATCCTCTCGGGCGGCCTCGGTGCCGATCGAATGTCTGGCGCGGGCGGCGACGATACATACGTCGTGGATAACGTCAATGACATCGTGCTAGAGGCCCCGGATAAAGGTCACGACCTCGTCAGCACTTCGGTCGACTACACGCTGGGGGATAACGTCGAGGACGGCACGATAACAGGCAATGCAGACGTGAAACTGTCGGGCAACAATCTTGATAACATCCTGATCGGAAACTCCGGCAATAACGAACTACAGGGCTTTGACGGTATCGACCAACTATTCGGTGGAGCAGGCAACGACATACTGTACGGCGGCATCGGCAATACCACGCTGAACGGTGGTACAGGCGCCGATACCTTTGCCTTCACCAACCTGTTTCTTATTAACGCCGTAATGGGGGGAACCTCTCCCCAAAACGTCATTACCGATTTCAACGCCCTGGAAGGCGACAAAATCGATTTCTCCAATTTCGACAGCGACCCGATGGCCCTCGGCTTACAGCACATGACCTTCGTTGGCTCGAGTGAATTCACCGGCTTCGGGCAACTGCGTTTCGTCGATAATGTTCTATCGGGGAACATGAGCGCAGACGCTGGCGGTTACTTCGAAGTGCAAATGGTAGGTGTCAACTCGCTCAGCGCGAACGACGTCATCGTCTGATCTCTTCGCGGCCCTGAACAATCGAAGCTGAGCAATAAAAACACCCCGCCGAGGCGGGGTGTTTTTCTGTTCGCGTTATCTATTACCTAAGCCAGCAACCCCAGCTCTTTGGCCCGCGCCACTGCCTGCGTCCGTCGTTCCACCCCCAGCTTGCTGTTGATATGGCTGGCGTGGGTTTTCACGGTGTGCAACGAGATAAACAGCTGCTCGCTGATTTCCTGATTAGAACAGCCCCGTGCAATCAACCGCAGCACGGCCAGTTCACGATTGCTGAGCTGTTCGGTGACAGCGGACTCGCCCCCCGGCCGGGGCGCCGCCAGGGGCATATGCCCGAGCAGTTGCTGGCCTGCCAAGCAGGGTGAAGTCAGCAATAGCCCACGCAACCAGTCAGGATGCTCCTTGAGCAATGAATCGAACGGCTGCAACACCCCCCCGGCCGAGGCCTCAAGCGCTTGACTCAATGCCCGGCGCGCTTCCGGCTCGCGCCCGCCTGCCAGCAGCAGCGCCACCTTCTGCGTCAACGCCATCACACTGAGCAATTGCCGCCCGGTTTGCTGGCCATTTTCATGCAATACATTCAGCCGCCCTTCGGCGAGCATGGGTTGCCCTTGAATCATGTCGAGCAACGCCTGTTGCAGTTCAACATGCAACGGCAACTGAGGATGAAACTCCGGCGGCGCAGCGGCGCGCTCGCCGGTGTAGGTCTGCCCCAATCGCGCCAGCCACGCCTCGGCCAGATCGGTGCGCCCCTGCGCCAGCCACAGTTCACATTTGACCAGCGTGATCATCGCCAGATAGTAGATCGGCGGCACGTCCCAGATGTGCATCAGGCGTTCGGCTTCGGCGAGTTCGGCAAAGGCCTTGGCGAACTCGCCACTGCTGCCGTCGAGGCGGGCGATCACGCAGTGGCCGATCAACACGCTGATATCGCGACAGGCGCGTGCCTCGCCGATTCCGGCCAACAAACGCACGCGTGCCGCCTGAGGCTGCAAGCGCATGGCCAACAGAAAACCTTCATACAGCGTCAGCCTTGCGCGCACCGCATACAGGCGTTGTGGCGACAACCCGCGCAAGCGCTCCAGGCCCTGATGGACTTCATCGAGAGCACGCAGGATTTCGCCGCGAGCCTGCAACACCCGCGCACGATCGTAGTGCGCCAGCGCTTCGAACAACGGATTGCCGACGCGCTGCGCCAGCTCCAGCGACTCTCGGTTAAGGCCGCGGGCGCGCCACAGATCGCCGTCGGCAATGGCCAGATTGGACAAGGTCGATAAACACATCAGCCTCTGGCCATAGCGTTTGGCCGGCAGGCTTTCCAACGCTTCGCTGCAATACCTGAGGGTCAACTCACGATGGCCGCGGCCACGTGCAATGATCCCGCTCAACGCCAGCCATTGCGCCAGCATCGACTTTTGCGCCGTGGCCGATGGCGCCGGCAGGAAACGGCTCAGATGGCTGGACAACTCTTCGGCGGCATCCAGCTGACAGGCCAGCCCCAGCGCCCAGCTGTACAACACGATCAAGCGTGGCGTGCTGATCAACAGGCTGTCGGGCAGGTCCATTTTCCAGCGCAGCAGCATGCCGACGTTTTGCTCGGCCAGCAGTTGTTCTTCGGAGAGGTTCTGCACCAGGTTTGCCGCCACATCGAGATGGCCGGCGCGCAACGCCTGTTCGACCGCCTCATCCAGCAGCCCCTGCGCGTTGAACCAGCGACAGGCGCGCAGGTGCAACGTGGCAGTCGGCACCATCGCTTGCGCAATCGGCCGGCTGCGCAGCAGATCCGAGAACAGATGGTGATAGCGATACCAGTGGCCGTGCTCGTCCAGCGGCACCAGAAACACCTGATGCGCCAGCAGGAAACGCAGAATTTCGGCACTGTCGTGAGCTTCACGGACGGCATCGCACAGTTCGCTGCAAAAACGCTCTTGTGGTGCGGTGTCGTAGAGAAAGGCCTGCACTTCGGCGGGCAGGCAATCGATGACTTCTTCCAGCAGATAATCGCGGATCAGCCCTTCCCCGCCGTTCAGCGCTTGTGGCAGCGCCGCATCGCTGCCCGCTTCGGACACCGCCAGCAACCAGAAACGCAAACCGGCGACCCAGCCTTCGCTGCGCTGGATCAGGTTTTCCAGTGCCTCACCGCGCAGGGAACTGCTGTGGCGATCGAGCAAGGTCAGGGCTTCGTCGTGGGTCAGGCGCAGATCCTGCTCATGCAACTCCAGCAACTGCCGCGACAGACGCAAACGTGCCAGATGCCAGTCCGGGCGCTGGCGACTGGTCACCATCACCAGCAAGCCGTCGGGCAGATGATTGAGGAAAAACTGCAGACAGCGGTCGAGTACCGGACCTTGGGCAAGATGGTAATCGTCGATCACCAGCAGCAACTGCTTGGCGGGATCGAGGTGCAGGGTCAACTCATCGAGCAAGCCGTCGAGCCATTCTTCGAAGGCAAATGGCTGATGGCGTTGACGCATTTTCAGCAGGCCGAGTGCGCGACTGCCCAGTTGCGGATAGTAGTCCTGCAAGCCTTCAAGCAAACGTTCAAGAAAGCGTCCGGGGTCGCTGTCGCGAGGGCTCAGCCCCAGCCAGAGGCTTTGCCAGTGCGCCGGCAGACTCTGACAGAACTCCACTGCCAGCGAGCTCTTGCCGAACCCGGCGGGAGCACTGACCAGCAACAGGCGCCCAGCGAGCCCGGCCTGCAGGCGCTCGCAAAGGCGTGGTCGCAAGACATAGCCGTCAGGCAACGGCGGGCGAAAAAAACGCCCGTCCAGTGCCGCGACGGCAACGCTTGCGGGACCCGGAAGTGGGGACAGATCGGTCATGGCCGGCTCTTGTTCGAATTGCTGTTGGCGGCATTGCAGATGTCCGCAGACTAGCCTTAAACGAACCGGTTATGAAGGTTGCTGCTACAAATGGCTACAAAAAGGCTACAGGCAAAAAAACGCCCCGAACCAGTCGGGGCGTTTTCACGAGGATGCGGCCTCGGGTTACAGCGGGTTAGCGGACACCATCCTGACGCAGTGCAGCCGGGGTGAAATCGCTGGTGGTGGCAGTGAAGCCGAAGTCATACGCACTCTTCTCTTCGTTCTTCATGCCCAGTGCCAGGTAGCGGCCGGACTGCAGGTCGTAGAGGGTTTCCAGCGCGTACCACGGCACTTGCTTGTCGTAGTAGTTCTCGGCATGCGCCTCGGCCACACGCCACAGTTGGCCACGACCGTCGTAATGGTCGATCACGGCTGCCTGCCAGGTGTCTTCGTCGATATAGAAGTCACGCTTGGCGTAGATGTGACGCTGGCCTTCCTTCAGGGTGGCAACCACGTGCCAGACGCGACGCAGCTCGTAACGCGCCAGGTCCTGGTTGATGTGGCCGGCCTTGATGATGTCGGCGTACTTCAGCTTCGGATCGTCGAGCTTGTAGCTGTCGGAGGCGATGTACATCTCTTTCTTGCCTTCGAGTTTCCAGTCGTAGCGATCCGGTGCACCGTTGAACATGTCGAGGTTGTCGGAGGTACGCAGGCCATCCGCCGCAGTACCCGGGCCGTCGTAGGACACTTGTGGCGCCCGACGCACACGACGCTGGCCGGCGTTGTAGACCCACGCCGAACGTGGCTCTTTTACCTGGTCAAGGGTCTCGTGCACCAGCAGCACACCGCCGGCCAGACGCGCCGGCGCGGTCACTTTCTGCTTGAAGTAGAACAGGATGTTGCCCGGGTTCGCCGGATCGTAGTCCTTCATCTTGTCGCGGAACACGAACTGATCCTGGAAGTACACCAGGCTATACGAGCCGTTCGGTTGCGGCGTTGCCTGGGTCACCAGACGGGTCACGCTGCCACCGCGGTATCGGGTGATGTGGTTCCAGATCACTTCCACACCGGTTTTAGGAATCGGGAATGGTACGGCGGTGTCGAAGTTTTCCAGACCGTTGCCGCCAGACACCAGGTTGGTGGTGGTGGCATTTTTCTTGATGGCGGCGAACACGTCATCCGGCACGGTCGCCCCGCGATGGGATGGATAGACCGGCATCTTGAAGGTTTCCGGGTAACGCTTGAACATCGCGTACTGACCCGGCGCCAGCTTGTCCTTGTACTTGTCGACGTCTTTCGCCGTGATGGTGAACAGCGGTTGCTCACTGGCGTATGGATTGGACAGGAAACCCTTGCTGTCGACCGAGCCGGCATTCTTTGGCAACGGCTTCCACGCCGGGATCGAACCGTCGGCGTTACCGGCCATTTCGGCGCCCATCGGCGTCAGACTCTTGCCCAGTTTGTCGGCTTCGGCAGCAGGCACCGCGGCCATGACGCCGGTCGCCAGCAGCGACAGGCCCAGAACACCGGCGTGGAACAGACTCTTTGTTATTTTCATAAATTCGTTCGTCCTGAATGCAGTGCTTAGAAGTTCACGCCGAAGCTGAGCGCAACGAAGTCGCGGTCATCCACAGTGGTGTACTTGCCGTCAAAGAAGTTGGTGTAAGCCAGGCTCGCGGTGTAGGTGTTCTGGTACTCGGCATCAACACCCAGGCTGACCGCTTTGCGACCTTCCTCGAAGTTGCCGCCAGGGCCTGGCGAGTAACCGCTGACGTCGTGCGACCAGGCCACGTTCGGCTTGAGGTTCACACCGGCGAAGACGTCGTTGTATTCCCAGATGGCGCGACCACGGTAGCCCCACGACATCGAAGTGGTGAAGCCGTCGTTATCGCAATTGCGGCTGCGGTTGTTCTGCGGCGAACCCGGCCCGGCCCCGTTGATGGTGCTGGCGTTGAGAATGTTGGCGCAGGTATTCACACCGCCAGTGGCTGGCAACTCGCCCGGGCCATACACCGGATCGCGGCCATAACGCTTGTCGGAACGGCTTTCCAGCCCACCGACGTAGGTCGCACCGACTTCGCCGACGAGGGTCAGACGGCTGGCGCCCATGACCTGATCGAAGAAGTGCGTGAACGTTGTCTGGATCTGGGTGATTTCCTTGCGCTCGTAACCGTGCAGGTCCTGACCCGGCACACCATTGAGGATCGAAGCGTTGGTCAGTGCGCCGCCGATCGGACGCACACCAGCGAACAGGATATCGGTGGAGTTCAGTTGTACCGGCGCGTTCGGACGGTAGCTGATCTCACCGCTCCACGCCGTACCGGTAGGCAGGGTGGTAGAGAAGCTCAGACCGTAGAGGCGAATGTCTTCAGGGTACTCGATGAAGTAATTCGAGTTACCCGCAACCAGCAGTGGTGCAAGTGCCGCAAACGGCCCCGGCAGCGCGCGCGCGGTGTTATAGACCGATTGCGGAGCACCGGTGGCGCTGAAGATCGGCGCACGGCTGTGGTAGTTCATGAAGTAGGCGCCGAACTCGGTGTCGAGCGGCTCGTACATGTACTTGAAGGAGGCGCCCCACTGACCGCTGTCGCGGGCATCGCGATCCGGGCCACGGCGCACCAGAACACCTTCTTCGTTGACGTTGACACCGTTGGCGGCCAATGGCCCCAGGGCGATGGCCGGGATTTGCGAACGCTTGTTCAGCACGCGCAGGTTGTCGTTGCAACCGTCGGCCACGATGTCTGGCTGCGAGAAGAACGTGCCGCAGTTGTCGACGACGGTCTGGTCCCATTCCAGTTGATAGAACGCTTCGGCCGAAAGGTTTTCGGTCAGGCTCTGGGACACGTAGAACATGTTGACCGGGATCAGGCCTTCCTTGATCTCGGCGCCAGGACGACGGAACGCGGAGACGTCGATCGGGTTGATCGAGTTGATGCCGCCGCCGATGAAAGTACTTTCACCCCAGCTCACCACCTGCTTGCCCAGACGCACGGAACCCGGCTGATCGGCGATCGCGTAGTTGTGGTAGACGAAGGCGTCGAGGATCTGCCCGCCGGACGACTTGGCGCCCTCTTTGCGACCCGAATCGCTGATGTCCTTGAACTGGCGGCTTTCGTCCTTGAGTTCGAAGTCGTACCAGTATTTGCCACGGACGAACACGCCGGTGTCGCCGTATTTCAGTTCAAGGTCATGGATGCCCTTGAAGATCTTCGAAAAGGTTTCGCCGCTCTTGAAGTTGGCGTGGCCATCGTCAGAAGTCTGCGACAGACCATGGCCGCCGTTGTTGACGCCGATGAGGTTCTTGTTCGGGCTCTGGGTAGACCAACTGGCACCGATCGACAGGGACGAGTCGAACTGGCCTTCGATTTCACCGACGTTGAAACTGACGCCGAATGCGGGCCCGGCGAGCGAAGAGGCAAGACTGACTGCCAGAGGCAGTTTCGCCCGGCGCCAGAACTGGTTTACTGAGGTCATCGACGCTACTCCATGTGCATTATTGTTATGGCAGTGAGTACTTTTAAAAACGTCCGAAGGACCGGGTGCCAGAGACAGCCCGAAGTCACTCCAAAAATGCATCGCCCCGTTTTGTGCGTGTGCCCCGTTCTTAAAAATCCTTGAGCGGACTATAGCCAGCAGGTGGTACTGCTTGATCCCTCTAAAGTGTGATTTGCAGCTGCCGGCCACTCTGGAACAGTCCTTTCGCCAGTCCGACGCATGTCGGCACGGCAAGGATGGCTGATTTTTTCGATTTCACAAGCCAAGCGCTTGCTTGGTGGGTCTGGCGCGCCGGTTTCGGCGCGCCAGCAGACACTCAAAGTGTCGAGAGGAAGGTGCTGTTGTTGGCCTGCCATTCGGTGATGTCGAGGCGGATACGCTTCTTGTCGAGCTTGCCGACACTGGTCTTGGGAATTTCGGTAACAAGGGCGATCTGACTCGGAATCGCCCACTTGCTCAGGTGGCCCAATTCCACGAACGGCTTGAGGTGTTCCTTGAGCTCGCGCGCCCCGATCACGTGCCCTTCGCGGATCACCAGCAAGGCAAACGGGCGCTCGCCCCACTGCGGATCGGCGATGCCCACCACTGCTACTTCGCGTACCGCGACGTGACGGCTGATCAGGTCTTCGAGGTCCAGCGAGGAGATCCACTCGCCGCCGGTCTTGATCACGTCCTTGATGCGGTCGCGGATGTCGATCACGCCCATGCTGTCGAGCGTGGCGACGTCGCCGGTGTGCAGCCAGCCGCCGGCCCAGAGCTCGGCGCCCTTCTGCGGTTCGTTGAAATAGCCCTCGGTGAGCCACGGCGCACGCAGCACCAGTTCGCCCTGGGTCTCGCCGTCGGCCGGGAGAAAGTTACCCTCGCCGTCGACGATCGCCGCTTCCACCAGCGGCCCGGGTACACCGGCCTTGATCCGGTAGGTGGTGCGTTCGTCTTCGCTGCCGGCCATCAACTCGTCATTGAGGTGCGCACAGGACACCAAAGGCCCGGTTTCCGACATGCCATACGCGGCGGTCAGCTGAATGCCGCGCGCCTTGGCGGTTTCGTAGAGCGTGCGATTGAGCGCGCTGCCGCCAATGACAATTTTCCAGCCGCCGAAATCGATGCCTTGTGCGCCTTTGGCGTTGAGCAGCATTTGCAGGATGGTCGGCACGCAGTGGGAGAAAGTGACCTTCTCTTTGCGCCATAGCTCCACCAGAAACTCGGGATCGTAACGTCCCGGATAAACCTGTTTCAGGCCCAACATGGTCGCCACGTACGGCAGACCCCAGGCGTGAACGTGGAACATCGGCGTGATCGGCATGTACACATCGTTGGTGCCAAGCAGGCGCACGCTGTCGATGGAGCCCATGATCGTCGACACGCCCATGGTGTGCAGCACCAACTGCCGGTGGGTGAAATACACGCCTTTGGGATTGCCAGTGGTGCCGGTGGTGTAGAACGTGGTGGCGACCGAATTTTCGTCGAAGTCCTGGAAATCGTACTGCGGGCTCGCGGCGGCCAGCAGTTGCTCGTACTCGCCAACCAGATTCGGCAACTCGGCGGTTTTTTCCGGCAGATCAGTCAGCAGCAGGGTTTTCTCGACCGTGGTCAGGTGCGGCGCGATCGCTTGGTAGAGGCCGACAAACTCGCTGTTGACCAGCACAAAGCGGTCCTCGGCATGGTTCATGGTGTAGAGGATCTGCTCCGGCGACAGGCGCACGTTGATCGTGTGGATCACCGCGCCGATCATCGGAATCGCAAACATGCATTCCAGGTAACGGTGGCTGTCCCAGTCCATCACCGCCACCGTGTCACCGGCCTTCACACCGGCCGCCGTCAGCACGTTGGCCAGCCGCGCCACGCGCTCGATCAGGGTCGGGTAGCTATAGCGAATCTGGTCGCGGTAAATGATCTCGCGGGTTTTCTCGTAGCGGGCGCCGGACATCAGCAGCCGCTTGATCAGCAATGGATACTGGTAGGCCCCATCGGCCGGGGGAATGACGCGAGTCTGCAACATAAGAATCCCTTTTCTGACTGCACGGTGTTGGCGTAGAGATTGGTACTCTAGAACCCTTATACGCCAGCCAAATCAGCCAAAGGAATGATTTGCAAAGCCGTACAAATGCTAGCTTTGCGCCAGCATTTGCCGGTTTTTGTCTCAGATCAGGCCGTTTGCCCTACAGCCTCCTCGGAAGGCGTGCGTGGGAATACGACTGCTGCAAGGAAGGTCAAAGCGCCGAAACCCGCGAGAATCAAGTACAGGCCTACAAAGCCATGGCGCGGTTCGACATAGGAAATCAGTGGAATCGCCGTCGCACTGGCACCGAACGATAAACAGTAACGCAGGGCGAAGACTCGCGATTGCCATTGCGGGGCGACGAAGTTGGCGACCATCGCATCGTTGACGGTGACCTGCCCGAACACCACGAACATGAACGCCGCACCGAGGGCGATTACAGCCCAGCCGTCGGCATAAGCCAGCGCGAACAACAGCGGCGCCTGGCACAGCGTCAGGACAATGAATGGCCATTTCAGGCTGAGCCGATGCAACACACGACCGATGCTCAACTGCGCAACCGCGCCAAAGGCATACGCCAGACTGACCACCACGCCGAGGGTTTGCGGCGAGGCGAACAGTTCATGCAAACGCTCTTGAAACAGCTTCGGATAGGTCATGGTGGTGGCGTTGAACACCACGCCGCCGGTGGCCGTGGCCAACGCCAGCACGCCGAACACCATGACCATCGAAATACGCTGGCCGGCGGCCCCCTTGAGTGGCGTGTGCGCACGCTTCGGAATCGGTTCTTCGCGCACCTGCAAGGCGAAGCCAAAACCCAGCACAATCGCCACCGCACCCGGTAACAGAAACGCCGAGCGCCAGCCGAATTGCGCCACCAGCAAGCCGGTGATCAGCGCCGAAAACGCCACGCCCAGATTGCCCCACATGCCGTTGATGCCGATTTCACGGCCACGGTTCTGCGCGTAAGCAACCAGCATTGCGGTGCCGACCGGGTGATAAATCGCCGCGAAAATACCGATCAGGGTCAGGCCGATCACCAGCATGCTCGGGCTGCTGCTCAGCCCAGTGAAGATCGCCGAGGCACCGATACCGAAGAAAAACACCAGCATCATCTGTCGCCGACTCCAGTGATCGCCGAGCCAACCGGCGGGTAGCGAACAGGCGCCGAAGGCAATGAAACCGCCCAGTGACAAGCCGATCAGCGTGGCGTAGTCGAGGCCGAACGCTTGAGTCATGCCGAGCACGGCGGCGGGAAAAATAAGCATGAACATGTGATCGATCACATGGGCGGCGTTGATATAGCGAATGACGTTTCTGGATTGATTCATGGCGGCACGCTTTACGTTGTTGTGTACCGCTTATGCTAAGTTGGCCGTAAAGCGCATTCCTGCCAAGCAAGTCATCGAATCAGACATGTTGATCAGCCATTTCGAACACGGTCCGGTGAGTGCCTACCCCCGGGATTATCTGGATGGCGCGCACCAGCCGCTGCACCTGCATCGTGAGGCGCAGTTGTTGTATGCGGTCAGCGGGATCATGCGCGTGGTCACGGACTCGGGTGCATGGGTGATTCCGCCTAGTCGCGCGGTGTGGATTCCGCCAGAAGTGGCGCACGAGATTTTCATGAGTGGCGATGTGCAGATGCGCTCGCTGTTCATCGCGCCAGAATTTTCACCCGCCAGCCTGCAACAGTGCTGCGTATTGGCCGTGACGCCGCTGCTGCGCGAGCTGATCCTGCGCGCGGTGCAAGGGCCGCCGCACGCCGACAATCCGCTGATTCAGCAGTTGATGCTGGAAGAGCTCGCCAGTCTGGAAAACCTGCCGCTGCACATTCCGATGCCCAGCGACCGGCGTCTGCAAAACATCTGTCTGGCACTGCTGCGCACCCCGGACCATGCCAATACCCTGGAAGACTGGGCGCAGCAGGTCGGCGCCAGCTCACGCACGTTGGCGCGGCTGTTTCAGCAACAGCTGCAGATGAGTTTCAACGCCTGGCGCCAGCAACTGCGCCTGATGGAAGCCCTGCCCCGCCTGCTCGCCGGGGACAGCGTGCAGCGTGTAGCGCGGGATTTGGGTTACGGCAGCGCGCGGGCGTTCAGCGCGATGTTTCGCCGTTTGCTCGGGGAAAATCCGCGCGACTACCTGAATAACCTGAGCAAGCTCAGCCAACTGGTGTAAGACCCTGTGGGAGCGAGCCTGCTCGCGAAAGCGGTCTTTCAGCCATCAATAATGTCGACTGACCCAACGCCTTCGCGAGCAGGCTCGCTCCCACAGGTTCAAGTCGCGGTTCTGAGATCAATGCATTTCGGTGAACGCGATTTTCACGCCGAGAGCGATCAGCACCGCGCCCATGGTGCGGTCGAACCAGTGGCCCATGCGGGCGAAACCGGCACGCACCCGTTGCTGGCTGAACAGCATCGCCACCAGACAGAACCAGATGGCCGTCGCAACGGCGAGATAAACGCCATAACCCGCCTGCACCGCCAACGGCGTGTGCGGATTGATCACCACGGTGAACAGCGACAGAAAGAACAGCGTGGCTTTCGGATTCAGACCATTGGTCACGAAGCCCGAGGTGAACGCGCCGCGCGCCGTACGTACGCCGGCCTCTTTGTGCAGATCATCGGCCACGACTTTCGCCGGTTGCGCGCGCAACGCCTTGAAGCCGATGTACAGCAAGTAAGCGGCGGCCGCCCATTTCAAGGCGTTGAACAGCACGATCGACTGCGACACGATCAGGCCGATACCCAGCAATGAATAACCAACGTGCAGGAAAATCGCCGTGCCCACGCCCAGCGCGGTCCAGGTGCCGGCACGACGCCCGTGGGTCACGCTCTCGCGCACCACCACGGCAAAGTCCGGGCCGGGGCTGGCGACGGCCAGCAAATGGATCAGTGCAACGGTCAAGAATTCGGTCCAGTACATGGGGGCTCCTTTCGGCCAAGCGTATCAATTTGTTTCATCTGGTAGGCTCGGCAGATTACGCCCAACGCTCACAGCACAAAAGGTACAGTTGATGACGAACACGCGCCGCGCGGTATTCCTTGATCACCCTTCGCTGGATCTCGGCGACCTCGACCTCAGTCCACTGCGTGAGTGTTTCAGCGATCTGCAGCTGTTCGCGCAGACATTGCCCGAGCAAGTTAGCGAGCGCCTGCAAGGCGCCACCGTGGCGATCAGCAACAAGATCATGATCGACGCTGCCGCCATGGCCGCTAACCCCGCTCTGAAACTGATCCTGATCACCGCCACCGGCACCAACAACGTCGACCTCGCCGCCGCCCGCGCGCAGGGCATCACCGTGTGCAACTGTCAGGGTTACGGCACGCCGTCGGTGGCGCAACACACGATCATGCTGTTGCTCAACCTTGCCACGCGTCTGGCCGATTACCAGAAAGCCGTCGGCGAAGGTCGTTGGCAGCAGGCCAAACAGTTCTGCCTGCTCGACTACCCGATTGTCGAACTGGAAGGCAAAACCCTCGGCCTGCTCGGTCATGGCGAACTCGGCGGCGCCGTGGCGCGACTGGCCGAAGCGTTCGGCATGCGTGTGTTGCTCGGGCAGATTCCCGGGCGCCCTGCTCGCCCGGATCGTTTGCCGCTGGATCAACTGCTGCCGCAAATCGACGCCCTCACCCTGCATTGCCCGCTCAATGAACACACTCGCCATTTCATCGGTGCTCGCGAGCTGGCGTCGATGAAACCCGGTGCGTTCGTGGTCAACACCGCCCGTGGCGGTCTGATCGATGAGCAGGCGCTGGCCGATGCGTTGCGCAACGGCCACCTCGGTGGCGCCGCGACGGATGTGTTGAGCGTCGAGCCGCCGACCCAGGGCAATCCCTTGCTCGCGGCGGACATCCCTCGCCTGATCGTTACGCCACACAACGCCTGGGGCAGTCGCGAGGCACGCCAGCGCATCGTCGGCCAATTGACCGAAAACGCTCAGGCGTTCTTCAGCGGTAAGGCGCTGCGGGTCGTCAGTTGATAAACTGCGGCACTTTTTTTTGAGGAGCAGTTATGGATCCGCGCAGTGAAGTACTGCTTCGTCAGCCCGAGTTGTTTCAAGGTTCGTTGTTGTTGGCCGGTTTGCCCGCCGATGATTTGCTCGGGCGCCTGCCCAACGCATTCGGCTGGTGCTGGCATGCCGGCGATCAAGCCGCGCTGGACGCTCGCTTCGAGGGTCGCAGCCATTTCGGCGTGAACATTCCCGAGCGCGAGTTCGACAGCGCCGTGGTGTTTCTGCCCAAGTCCAAGGATCTGACCGATTACATCCTCAACGCGGTGGCCTCACGTCTGGCCGGGCGTGAAGTGTTTCTGGTCGGGGAAAAACGCAGCGGCATCGAAGGCGCATCCAAGCAGCTCAACCCGTTTGGCAAGCCGCGTAAACTCGACAGCGCGCGGCACTGCCAGCTCTGGCAAGTGACCGTAGCCAACGCTCCTGAAGCGAAATCACTGGAAAGCCTGGCGCAGACCTATGAACTGCCACTGGCAGAAGGCCCATTGAAAGTCATCAGCCTGCCGGGCGTGTTCAGCCACGGTCGACTGGATCGCGGCAGCGCCCTGCTGCTGGAGCATCTGGACAAACTGCCGAGCGGCCATCTGCTCGACTTCGGTTGCGGCGCAGGCGTGTTGGGCGCGGCGGTAAAACGTCGCTATCCGCACAATCAGGTCACGCTGCTCGATGTCGATGCGTTCGCCGCCGCCAGCAGCCGTCTGACGCTGGCGGCCAATGGTCTGGAAGCTGAAGTGCTGACTGGTGACGGTATCGATGCTGCACCGATGGGTTTGAATGCAATTCTGAGCAATCCACCGTTCCACGTCGGCGTGCACACCGATTATTTCGCAACCGAGAACTTGCTGCGAAAAGCGGCCAAACACCTGAAAAATGGCGGCGAACTGCGCTTGGTGGCGAACAGCTTCCTCAAGTATCAACCGCTGATCGAAGAGCATCTGGGCGTCTGTGCAATCAAGGCCGAAGGCAATGGTTTCCGGATTTACCGGGCCAAGCGCGGCTGAAAATTTGTTCTTGCTCAATCGGATTTGCCTAGGCAGAATCCGCTCCGTCCTAGGGGAGTAGTCTCCCACGAGCGCCAAGCTCGTCCGGCATACGTCAACATACTTGATCCTCAGATCATGGCGTATGCGACCCAAGCGTCCGCAACAGACGGATCGCAGGGTTTGACAAGACCTATGACACGCACACCTTACCCGGGGCGGGAAGGCTGTACGTGTCATAGCCGTGTCGACCCGCCCCTTAGGAAATCCTGATGCTGGACTCGTTACTCGTTCCCACCGCAATCGTTGCCTTGGCCGAAATCGGCGACAAGACGCAACTGCTCGCGCTGATTCTCGCCGCTCGCTTCCGCAAACCCTGGCCGATCATTGCCGGTATTGTTGCCGCGACCCTGGCCAACCACGCAGCAGCCGGTGCGGTCGGCGCCTGGTTCGGCAGTTTCTTCTCGAATGCCACGCTGCACTGGATTCTCGCTGCCAGTTTTACAGCCACAGCGCTGTGGACACTGGTTCCGGACAAAATGGACGACGATGAAACCAGCACCGCACGCAAGTTCGGGCCGTTCCTGACCACGCTGATTGCGTTCTTCCTGGCTGAAATGGGTGACAAGACTCAGGTCGCGACCGTGATGCTCGCGGCACAATACCCGGATCTGTGGCTGGTGATTATCGGTACCACGGCGGGCATGTTGATTGCCAACGTGCCGGTGGTGCTGGCAGGTAACTTCGCCGCCGACAAATTGCCACTGACCCTGATCCGTCGCCTCGCGGCCTCGGCATTCATGATTCTGGCAATTGTTGCGGTGTACAAAGCCATGCAGAGCAGTGGCTGGGTTTAACCCTGCCAACGCCGATCATTCCCACGCTCTGCGTGGGAACGATCATCGACTCAGGATTTCGGCGCTTGTTCGTACAGCGGCATAACCTTCGGAATCGCCGCCTGCAACGAAGCAATCCGGCTGGTCGAAGCCGGGTGAGTGCTCATGAACTCCGGCGGCGAACCTTCCGACGCCTTGCTCATCTTGTTCCACAGAGTGATCGCGGCATTCGGGTTGTAGCCCGCACGAGCGGCCAGTTCCAGACCGATCAGGTCGGCTTCGTTTTCGTTGGCACGGCTGTTCGGCAGGGTCATGCCGTAATTGGCCACGGTGTCAGCCAGCGCCAGACTGTCCTGACCCAGACCGAGCAATGCACCTGCGCCCTGCTTGGCCATTTCAATCCCGTACGCCTTGGACATCGCTTCACGACCGTGTTCGCGCAGGGCATGCGCGATTTCATGGCCCATGACCGCAGCGATTTCATCGTCGGTGAGTTTCAGGCTGTCGATCAGCCCGGTATAGAAAATGATCTTGCCGCCAGGCCCGCAGTTGGCGTTGAGTTCATCGCTCTTGATCAGATTGACCTCCCACTGCCATTGCGCCGCATCCGGACGGAATTTCGGCGCCTGGGCGATCAGGCGGTTGGCAATCGCCTGAACCCGCTTGGCCTCGGGGCTGGTCTTGTCCAGCACACCCTTGCTGGAGGCCTCGCCAACGGTCTTCTGATACGACTGCGCATACATCTGGTCAACCTCTTGCGAGGACAGCATGCTGAACATGTACTGCTTGCGCTCCACCCCCACGGCGCCGCCGCTGGTGGTGTTGACCGACTGACAACCGACCAGCAACAGCGCTGCGCTCAGTGCACTTACAACCAATGTCTTGTTCATTCAAAAGCTCCCTGAAAACCTGTCGCGTATCCTAGGCGGGTAATTGTATCGGCGCCAGATACAACGGACGTGTTGCAGCGACTTTCAGACGTTTCCCACTTGAGCTGTCGTAAAAAATTCACAGCGATCGTCACGCCCGCAGCAACAGCGTCGTGCACTGATCCATTTACGACATCGGCTTTCAATTGCACCTGCCCGCACTCATGGCCCAATGCCGCCTGCCGATACATCACCGCAGACGTCCTCTTGCGTGCGGAGCTCCCATGAAGTTCAAGTCGATCCAGTTTTCCGTTGCCGCCCTGGCCGGCGCCATCGTGCTCAGCGTGGTGGCCGCGCTGGTGCTGTATGCGCTGTTTTCCGGCGCGCGCACGCAAGAAATGGTGCAGCAGCGCACCCAGGCGCAGTTCGAGCAAGTCATCGAACAGCGCCTGACTTCGCTGGCGCAAACCCAGGTCAGCCAGATCCAGCGCGAACTCGAAGCACCGCTGCTGATTGCCGGCGGACTGGTGCGGGTCAACGCCCTGCTCGGCACACCGGGCGCCGATGGTCAGCCGCGCCTCACTGTCAGCCGCGAGCAACTGATCAGCCTGATCAAAGAGAACGTCGAAAAGAACCCGAAGATTCTCGGCACTTACATCGGCTGGGAAAAGAACGCCCTCGACCACAACGACGCGGCCTACGTCGGCACCAGCGTGGCTGGCATCGACGCGGCCAACGGGCGCTTCCTGCCGTGGTGGTTCCGCAACGATGACGGCACCCTCGGCCTCGACAAACTGGTCGACGTTGACGACCAGAAAACCCTGTCCACCGGCGTGCGCGCCAGCGAGTACTACTTGTGCTCGAAGGAAACCAAGAAAGCCTGCGTGATCGATCCGGCGCCGTACAAGGTCGGCGACAAGATCGTCATGCTCGCCTCTTTCATTGAACCGATCATGCTCAACGGCGCTTTCCAGGGCATCGTCGGCGCCGACCTGTCGGTGAACTTCATTCAGGAAATGCTCCTCGGCGCCAACCAGAAGTTGTACAGCGGCGCCGGGCAAATGGCCCTGATCGGCGGCAACGGGCGGATCGTCGCGTACACACAAGATCCAAGCAAATTCGGCGAGAAAATCAGCGACATCCTCGACGCCGAGCAGACTGCCAACCTGGCCAATCTCAAGCGCGGCGAAGTGACTTACTCGGTCAACAAGGACAAGGGCCGCATCGAGTTGTACCTGCCGTTCGGCATCGGCCAGACCGATGCGCGCTGGACGCTGATGCTGCAATTGCCGTTGAACGCCGTAATGGCAGATCTGCAGAAGCTGCAGGGCGATCTGGATGCTCAGCGCAAATCCGACACCTTCGGCATGGCCATGGTCGGTCTGCTCATCGCCGGCATTGGCCTGCTGGTGATCTGGCTGGTCGGCCACGGCATCGCCCGACCGCTGAAGCAAATGGTCGCGATGCTCAATGACATTGCTCAGGGTGAAGGTGATCTGACCCGACGCTTGAGCAGTGATCGCAGCGATGAATTGGGCTCGATCGCCAAGGGCTTCAACACCTTCCTCGCCAAGTTGCAGGCGATGATCACCCAAGTGGTGACCTCGGTGCAGAGCGTCAGCGATTCTTCGGAACACACCGCTGACATCGCCATTCGCACCAACATCGGCATCCAGAAACAAATGGCCGAGATTGATCAAGTCGCCACGGCGGTACAGGAAATGACCGCCACCGCGCAGGATGTGGCGCGCAACGCGACGCAGGCGGCGCAAGCGGCCAGTCATGCTGATCAAGCGGCCAGCCAGGGCATGCAGATTGTCCGTGACACCTCGAACTCGATTGGTGTGCTGGCGGTGGAAATCGGTAAGGCGGTAGACGTGGTGCAGACGCTGGCCAAGGACAGCGAAAACATCAACGCGATTCTCACGGCGATTCGCGGGATTGCCGAGCAGACCAATTTGCTCGCCTTGAACGCGGCGATTGAAGCGGCGCGTGCCGGTGAACAAGGTCGTGGTTTTGCGGTGGTGGCAGACGAGGTGCGTAATCTGGCGCAGAAAACCCAGAAAGCCACCGAAGAAATCCAGAGCATGATCCAGCAACTGCAGCAGGGCACGCGCGATGTCGTGCGGGTCATGGAAGACAGCCAGAACCGCACTGATGAAAGCGTGCAGCATGCGGCGAAAGCGGCTGAGGCGCTGGAAACGATTACTCAGGCGGTATCGGTAATCAACGACATGAACACGCAGATTGCCAGTGCGGCGGAAGAGCAGAGCGCGGTGGCCGATGACATCAACCGCAATGTGATCAATATCGGCCAGGTGGCCAATGAAGTGGCGGGGGGTGCGGATGAGTCGAGTTCGGCGAGTGCGGACCTGACCAAACTGGCGGAGCAGCAGCGGCGGTTGATCAATCAATTCAAGGTCTGAAAAGCCAAGAGCACCCTCACCCTAACCCTCTCCCAGAGGGAGAGGGGACTGATTGGGGGATATTGACGAAGTACACCGACTTGAACGCTTTTCACCGAATCCATAATCGCCACGATTTTTCAGGTCGATGCATGACGGTAGACAACTCGGTCAGTCCCCTCTCCCCCCGGGAGAGGGCTAGGGTGAGGGGCTTTTGATCTAAAGGCTTTAACCCGGAGTCAAACACTCCGGCCCATTGAGCTTCGGATCATTGATCAGATTCGCCAACACCCGCTCGCGCAACGCCGCCGGCTCACTGGCCAGCAACCCCTGCAACACATGCAACGGCGTCTCCGGATCCAGCCACGCCGCCTGCCCCGCCTCATCGAGGATCAACGGCCGCCGCTGACTCGACGCCGGTTGCGTAATCACCGCAGTGCTCAGCCACACCTGCTCCTGCACCGGATAAGCCTCCCAGATCGCCGCGAAAAACAGCGACGATCCCTCCCCCGGGGTCAGCCAGAACGGACGCTTGCGCTGCGTCCCGCGCCATTCGTAAAAGCCGTTGGCCGGCAGCAGACAGCGACGCAGGCGCAAGGCCTCGCGGAACATCGGTTGCTCGGCCACGGTTTCCGCACGGGCATGCGCCGGGGTTTTCGACAGATCGGTCAGCCACGGCGGCGTCAGCCCCCAACGGGCGCGGGCCAACGTGCGCTGGCCAGCTTCATCGGCACGCAGCATCAACACCGAATCATTGGGGGAAATGTTCCACTGCGCCTGCTGATCGGCGGGAAAACCTGGCAGGGCCGCGAAATCGCGGTTCCAGCGAAACAGGGCATAACGTCCACACATGGGGCAACACGACTCTGAAGTAAAACGAAGCTCAGCCTAACAGACCAGCGTCCCGGGGAAGCTCTCCGGCTCATCGCCGGGCAGCGGCAGCGCGGCATTGTACGCGGTGATCAGCTCGCGGGCGTATTCGGCCTGATCGTTATCCACAGACAAGCCCAACAGACCGAAGATCGGCAGCTCGCCCGTTCCACCGAGCAAATCGCGACCAATCAAGTGCGCCTCGATGCCTTCGCTGGCGAGCATGCCCTTGAGCATTTCACCTTCCATCAGGTTTTCCGGCTCATAGATTCGCTGCATGGGCGCGCCTCACTCGTTTTCGCTGAAGACTTCCAGATGCCATTCCTCTCCATGAACCTGCAATACAAACGTGATCGGCCGACAACACACCTGACAGTCCTCGATGTAAGTCTGATCTCCACCGGACAGGTCCAGCGTCGTCTCTACTACTTCCCCACAATAAGGACATTCGTAATCAGCGGTTTCCAGCATCGCGGTCTCCCAAGTGACTTGTGCGTATAATCGCCGGTCTATTTGCAGGGCTATTTTTGTCTGGCTACTTTTTCAGACCGTGCCCCGCGGGTTTTCGATCAAAACCTTTACTTACCCTAGCCGTTTCCAACAAGAGAGCATGATGGGCGAATTCGATGCCATCCGACCTTACGACGACAGCGAAGTACCTGTGGTACTGGCAAGACTGCTCGGCGACAAGGCGTTTCTAGATATCCTCACCCACTTCCGCTTCCCGCGTTTTGCCGGTGCCTTCGGCTGGATGCTCAAACCACTTATAGCCCATCGGCTGCGTCGTGAGTTCGCCGACGTGACGTCGGTGGCGACGTTGCAGGACAAGGTCGAGTCCTACGTCGACCACACCATCGAGCGCGCCACCGACGGCGTGACCTACACCGGTGTCGAGCAATTCAAGTCCGGCAGCGCCTATCTGTTCATCGCCAACCACCGCGATATCGTCATGGACCCGGCCTTCGTCAACTATGCCGTGTACCACGCCGGCCTGCCGACGCCGCGCATCGCAATTGGCGACAACCTGCTGCAAAAGCCGTTTGTCAGCGACCTGATGCGTTTGAACAAGAGCTTCATCGTCCACCGTTCGATCACCGGCCGTCGCGAGAAAATGGCCGCGTATCAACTGTTGTCGGCGTACATCAACCATTCGATCCGCAACGATTGCGCCTCGATCTGGATCGCTCAGGCTGAAGGTCGGGCGAAGGACGGCGACGACCGCACCGAGTCGGCGATCCTCAAGATGTTCCACATGAGCCGCAAGGACGAGCCGTTCGGCGAAGTCATCCGCTCGTTGAACGTCACGCCGGTGTCGATCAGCTACGAATATGACCCGTGCGATCAGGCCAAGGCCCGCGAGCTGTACATCCGCGCCACCACCGGCACCTACGCGAAAGCGCCGGGCGAGGATGACGTGAGCATTGCCAAAGGCATCACTGGCTACAAGGGCCGCGTGCACGTGAACTTTGCTGCGCCGATCACTGAGCTGTTCGAAGACACCAAGCAATTGGCGGTCGAAATGGACAAGCAGATTCTCGGCGGTTACCGCTTGTTCCCGGTGCATTACCTGGCGTATGCGCAGTGGGCCGATGCTGATCCGCAGTTGAATGTGCCGAAAGCTGCCGAGGTGTTCCCGGCGGATGAACTGGCCAAGGCGCAGGAAGAATGGCAGAGCCGGCTGGATGCGTGCCCTGCAGAGCACCGTCCGTATCTGGTGCTGCAATACGCGACGCCGGTGCGTAATCAGTATCGGGTCAAGGCTGGGTTGCCGCTGTAAGCGGTTTCCACCTGACGCAAAAACGGCGCCTTCGGGCGCCGTTTTTTATGCCTGAAGCTTTTAGAAGCGCGTGCTGATCCAGGAGACGATCAGGGCCAGCGCGAGGCAGGCAAAACCAAAACGATAGAAAAACCGGTTCATGCGCAAGGTCGCCCAGTCCAGGATCGGCTCGGCATTCGGCTGCGCCTGACGCTGGGCGGCAATGCTGGCCATCGCGCGCTGTTCACGGCGGCGAGTGGCGTGCAGCAGCCAACTGCCCGGAAACGCCAACAGCAGCGCCAGCAAGTTGATCAACTTGGCGGGATGGGCGGTAAACAGCGTCATCAAGTGCAGCGACATCACAGACCTCTATCTGAACCGGTATGGCAGACGCCAGATCGACGACCGCGGCGCGGATTCTACCGAAACCCGAGCGCCCTGCCCCAGGCTTTGCGACAAATTACCTGACAATCGACCGATGGCTGTCCTGTGTCACGGCTTCGTCATGTGGATGCACCAAGATGCGCGCCTCGAAACGCACATGGAACGCGACATGCTTCACGCTGAAAACCAGGATCGTCTGTACCTCATCACGCCTTACGACGAACAGCAAAGTCTCGTCGGCAGCCTTGCCTTCAATGTTCAGGATCGCCATTGGCTGGTGTATTGCGCGCTCGGCGGGCATCAGCATGCGGACTTGCCCGAGACTGACTTGCTGACGGGCGTCAGCGTGCTCGACTTCTATTCTCAGGCGGCCTGAAAAAAGCAAAAGCACCCTCACCCTAGCCCTCTCCCGGAGGGAGAGGGGACTGACCGAGGTGTTTTGTCGAGGTACATCGACCTGAAAGTCCGAGGTGAATGCAGATCTCAAGAACAACGCAAATCGACCTTAAACTTCGAGATGAATGAGATCTCAAGTGCAACACAGGTCGGCTCCCTTTCCCCCTCGCCCCCCTTGGGGGAGAGGGCTGGGGTGAGGGGGTAGGATTTCAGGCCCCACAAAAAAGCCCGAAACCATCACTGGTCCCGGGCTTTTTCACATCCGCTGAAAACCTACTCAGCCAAAACCTGACCCACAGTCGGATCCTTGAACAGACGCGTCAGCGCATCGCTCAACACGTCGCTGACCAGTTTGGTGTTGGTTTCCTGGTTCGGCGCCATGCCGAAACGCTGGTCCAGCGAAGCGCCGTAACGACCGCTGTAACGACGGTTGGCGTTCTGCACGTCGGAGCGGAAGGTCGCGCCGATAGTCGCTTCTGTCACGTACATGCCTTCTTTCGGCGACTGATACTTCAGCTCGGCCAGGGTCACGGTCAACTGCGGAGCGTTTGGCGCGTTGTTGGTCGGGGTGAAACCGAGCAAACGCACAGCGGCTTCAGCCTGAGCCTGCAGCTTGGGCAGGATCTGCTCGCGCTGCACGGTGATGGCGCTGGTTTCCGGGTACAGACCGCCACGCGTGCCCAAAGTTGGCGACGGACGACCGTCGACTACACGCACAACAACAGGCTGACCACGGCCGACCGCTGGCAGCTGGGTGGTCAGCTTCGGCTCCGGGTTCAGTTGTTGCGGGCTGTGGGCGCAGCCGGCCAGGGTCAAACCGGCCACAGTGATCAAACCGAACAACAGGCGTTGCAACATGCTCTTCTCTCCAGAATCAGGCACAAACAGGCCGGCAGTATAGCGGTGGGCCACTGCGGGTAACCAGCGCCCGGCAGTGAATACTGAAATGTCTGACAAACCCTTGGGAAAGCGGTTCCTGTCACAGATTATTCACCCGCCATACACGTTGACGTCACGGCGCCTTGGCAACCTTGCAATCAGTCCCCCACAAGGTACTCAACCATGCGTTATCTGATCTCGTTGTTCGCACCGCGCCCACTGCATCGCAGCTTCGCCCTGCTCGACCGCAATGGCCATTGCCAGGCATTCAAGCAGTGCAGCCTGCAGCCAATGGGCGACGGCTGGGTGGAAATCGAAGAAATCCGCCTCAACTGGTTGCACCAACCACTGCCCGCCAGCGCCCGCGTCATAGCGTCGCAGCCCCGTGCACGCGTGCAAGCGATGTTGAGCATCTGACCGGATGCCTAATAAAAGTCATTAAACACGAGCAACTGCCCGCATTTCTTCGATACAATCTCCCCCCGATTATAAGGACGTCTCCTGATCGGGCCCCGCAACAGCGTCAATGCGCATGCATTTGACATCAAAATCGCCCACAGAGAGCCGCCCACACAGATCGAGTGAAGTTGGCGCGCTTGCCTGTTCTTCCGGCAAAAACCCTGCTTTTCGCGAATCTGCAGAGCTGTCATGACGCTCGGCCACCGCGTTGTTTTTGCCCTCGGGCAAGGTGCCAGGCCTGGACAGCCCTTTTTTGAGGTTCACGTCTTCAAAAGAGCGTGAAAAAAACGGGTTTTCACAACTTCACAAGAGTGTGGCGAGCAAATGAAAAGTTTTGCGTCTGAACATGCACCATTAGCGTCTGAAACAGCCCAACGACACAGGACCGGGTATACCTCGAATATCGGAGCCTGAAGCCTGTCCGCTACGGATTTGGTTGCACAAAAACGGATGTCTCGACCATAAGTCGAATTGCCAGCTGCACGCTGAAATGAGTTCATGGAGCTCTTGAAAGCCAAGCCGCATACATCCGTCGAAGTTGCGAAAAATTGCGAAGATTCGGACATGGCGACCTGACCACGGATAGCTGGGGCATAACTGATCTGTCCCGGAACGCCTGGCAGCCATGCCGACAATTTGGTGCTGCAGATTTTGGAGACGCGTTAAATGGCGCATAACGAAGCAGTCGACGTAGTTCTGGTTGGGGCCGGCATCATGAGTGCCACCCTGGCAGTGCTGCTCAAAGAGCTCGACCCCGCGATCAAGCTGGAAGTCGTCGAGCTGATGGATTCCGGTGCTGCGGAGAGTTCCAATCCATGGAACAACGCCGGTACCGGTCACGCCGGCCTGTGCGAGCTGAACTACACGCCACAAGCCGCCGATGGCACCGTCGACATCAAGAAAGCCGTGCACATCAACACCCAGTTCGAGGTGTCGAAGCAGTTCTGGTCGTACCTGACCAAGAAAGGCACCTTCGGCTCGTGCAAATCCTTTATCAGCCCGGTGCCGCACCTGAGCTTCGTCCAGGGCGACAGCGGCGTGTCTTTCCTCAAATCGCGCTTCGACGTGTTGAGCAAGCACCACGCCTTCGCTGACATGGAGTACACCGAAGACAAGGGCAAAATGGCCGAGTGGATGCCTCTGATGATGCCGGGCCGCGCGCCGGACGAAGTGCTCGCTGCCACTCGCGTGATGAACGGCACCGACGTCAACTTCGGCGCCCTGACCAATCAGTTGCTCAAGCACCTGACCAGCGCCCCGGATACTCAAGTCAAATACTGCAAGCGCGTCACTGGCCTCAAGCGTAACGGCAGCGGCTGGACCGTCAGCATCAAGGACGTCAACAGCGGCAGCAGCCGTGAAGTCGACGCCAAGTTCGTCTTCCTCGGCGCCGGTGGCGCGGCGTTGCCGTTGCTGCAGGCCTCGGGCATTGAGGAAAGCAAAGGCTTCGGCGGCTTCCCGATCAGCGGCCAGTGGCTGCGTTGCGACAACCCGGAAGTGGTCAAGCATCACCAAGCCAAGGTTTACAGCCAGGCGGCCGTGGGTTCGCCACCGATGTCGGTGCCGCACCTGGACACCCGCGTAGTCGACGGCAAGAAATCCCTGTTGTTCGGGCCATACGCCGGTTTCACCACCAAGTTCCTCAAGCACGGCTCTTTCATGGACCTGCCGCTGTCGGTTCGCGCCGGCAACATCGGGCCGATGCTGGCCGTGGCGAAAAACAACATGGACCTGACCAAGTACCTGGTCAGCGAAGTGATGCAATCGATGGAACAGCGTCTGGATTCCCTGCGCCGTTTCTACCCGGAGGCGAAAGCCGAAGACTGGCGCCTGGAAGTGGCCGGCCAACGGGTGCAGATCATCAAGAAAGACCCGAAAAAGGGCGGCATCCTGCAGTTCGGTACCGAACTGGTTGCGGCCAAGGACGGTTCCCTCGCCGCCCTGCTCGGCGCTTCGCCAGGTGCGTCGGTGACCGTTTCGATCATGCTTGAACTGATCGAGAAGTGCTTCCCGGCCAAGGCCAAGGGTGAGTGGGCTGGCAAGCTGGCGGAAATCTTCCCTGCCCGTGAAAAGGTCCTGGAAACCGATGCTGCGCTGTATCGCAAGATCAACACGCAGAACAACATCGCGCTGGAACTGGTTGAAGAAAGCAGCGAGACCCCAAGCTACGCTTGATCACGCCGCATGAAAAACGCCCCGATCGGGGCGTTTTTTATGTCTGTCAGAAGCAAAAGATCGCAGCCTTCGGCAGCTCCTACAGGGCCAACATAAATCCCATGTAGGAGCTGCCGAAGGCTGCGATCTTTTGATCTTGTCTTTGCCCTTAACCGCGGGACTTTTCGATCAGCTCAATGTATTCCGGGGCGTTGCGCTGATCGGCGATCAGCTCAACGAAGGTCTTGCCCTGCTCGTCTTTGCCATCCACGTCATAACCAGCTGCAACGAAGAAGCCCAGAAAGCGCTCGAAGTCGTCGATACGCAGGCCACGGTAGGCCTTGATCAGTTTGTGCAGTGACGGCGAAGTTGCGTCGACCGGCTCAAAATCGAGGAACAGCTTGATCTGCTCATCGCCGATCTCGTCACCAATCACTTGTTTCTTATCTTTACGCATTGCCGACTCCAGCTCGCAGACATTACACGGGGCGGGCAGTTTACCCCTGCCCGGCTGCCCGGCTCAACGCGATCGCACCGCCCCGGTATGCAAATCGGCCCAGATATGGCCATTGGCGTAACTGAGGAACTGCACATACACGGTGTCATTGCGCAGCAGATCGATGATCACTCGGTATTGGGCCAGTGGATAAAACAACGTCAGGGTCTTGCTCTTGTCGTCGTAGATCGGTTTTTTCAGGCTTTTGCTTTCGCCGTCGAAATTGACCAGCACCTGAGTGATGGTCGCGCCCTTGTTCAGGGATTTGCCCTTGAGGCGGATCATCAGCGATGAAGTAACCGGAATCGGCTGCTGATTGGACTGGCGTTGCGCGCCGACGACCACCGAGTAATCGGTGACCTGCAACAGTTGCTGCTGTTCAGGCTCGGCATCGCGCACCGTCAGATCGTCCGGCGGCAGGAATTGGCTGTGCATTGGCGCGGCGGACAGCGGCAGGCTGAGAGTCAGCAACAGGGCGGCAAAGCTGCGGATCAAGAGGCTCATGGCTGGCTCCGGGGACGGGCCGAGCACTCTAGCATGGGATTAAAAGCAAAAGATCGCAGCGTTCCGCAGCTCCTACAGGTTTACATCAATCCCATGTAGGAGCTGCCGAAGGCTGCGATCTTTTGATGTTGCTTACATGCCTTTAACGGCAAAGATCCCGTTGGCGTTGCGCCAGTAGCCTTTGTAGTCCATGCCGTAACCGAAGATGTAACGGTCGATGCACGGCAGGCCGACGAAATCGGCTTTCAGGTCAGGACGCGCTTTGCGGTCGTGATCCTTGTCGATCAGTACGGCGGTGTGCACTTTGCGCGCGCCGGCGTGTTTGCAGAAGTCGATGATCGCGCCGAGGGTGTGACCTTCGTCGAGGATGTCGTCGATGATCAGCACGTCGCGATCGATGAACGAGACTTCCGGCTTGGCTTTCCAGAACAGGTCGCCGCCGCTGGTTTCGTTGCGATAACGGGTCGCGTGCAGGTAGGACGCTTCCAGCGGGAAGTGCAGATGGGTCAGCAGCTTGCCGGAGAAGATCAGGCCGCCGTTCATCACGCAGAACACCACCGGGTTGCTGTCAGCCAGTTGTTCGTTGATTTGTGCACCGACACGGGCGATGGCCGCCTCGACTTCAGCTTCGGTGTACAGGCAGTCAGCCTCTCGCATGATTTGACGGATATGCTCGAGATCAGCGGACATGGCGCTCTCCAGGGGTTGGCGGAATTGGAAAAGCGGGCAAAGGTACGCATCCATCGAGGCCGAATCAAGCCTTTATGGACTAACGTACAGAATGTCCTATAGGACATCACCCTCGGATAGATTAATCTAGGCCGGTTTTTTTGCCCGCCGCCGGAGTTTTTCCATGCCCATCCTCGAGATCCGCCATCCGCTGATCCGCCATAAACTCGGCCTGATGCGCCGCGCCGATATCAGCACCAAGAACTTCCGCGAGCTCGCTCAGGAAGTCGGCGCCCTGTTGACCTATGAAGCTACAAAAGATTTGCCGCTGGAGTCCTACGATATTGCAGGCTGGTGCGGCACCGTGTCGGTCGAGAAAATCGCCGGCAAGAAGATCACCGTCGTGCCGATTCTGCGCGCCGGCATCGGCATGCTCGAAGGCGTACTGAGCCTGATCCCGGGTGCCAAAGTCTCCGCTGTGGGTGTCGCCCGCAACGAAGAAACCCTGCAAGCGCATACCTATCTGGAAAAACTGGTTCCGGAAATCGACGAACGGTTGGCGATGATCATCGATCCGATGCTCGCCACCGGCAGTTCGATGGTTGCGACCATTGACCTGCTGAAGAAAGCCGGCTGCAAAGATATCCGCGCCATGGTGCTGGTTGCCGCGCCGGAAGGTATTGCCGCAGTCGAAAAAGCTCACCCGGACGTGACCATCTACACCGCGTCCATCGATGAGCGCTTGAACGAGCACGGTTACATAATCCCAGGACTTGGCGACGCCGGTGACAAGATCTTCGGCACCAAGCAGAAGGACGCGTAACCATGCAGCAAGAGTTCAACGATCCGCTCTGGCGCACGGTGCTGTCCGGCGCCCAGATGCTGTTCGTGGCTTTCGGCGCTCTGGTGCTGATGCCGCTGATCACGGGCCTGGACCCGAACGTGGCACTGTTTACCGCAGGTCTGGGAACGATTCTGTTCCAGATCGTCACCGGGCGTCAGGTGCCGGTGTTTCTGGCGTCGAGCTTCGCTTTCATCACTCCGATCATTCTCGCCAAGGGCCAGTTCGGCCTTGCCGCGACCATGGGCGGGGTGATGGCGGCCGGTTTCGTCTACACCTTCCTCGGCCTTGCCGTGAAGATCAAAGGCACGGGCTTCATCGACCGTTTGCTGCCGCCGGTGGTGATTGGTCCGGTGATTATTTCCATCGGTCTGGCCATGGCGCCGATTGCCGCAAACATGGCGATGGGCAAGGCTGGCGACGGTTCTGAACTGATCCACTACCAGACCGCAATGCTGATCTCGATGCCGGCATTGCTGACCACGTTGATCGTGGCGGTGTTCGGCAAAGGCATCTTCCGTCTGGTGCCGATCATTTCCGGCGTGCTGGTCGGTTTTGCCATGGCGTTCTATTTCGGTGTCGTTGATACCGCGAAGATTGCCGCAGCGCCATGGTTTGCGATTCCGCACTTCACCGCGCCGGAGTTCAACTGGCAGGCGATTCTGTTCATTGTTCCGGTGGCCTTGGCCCCGGCCATTGAGCACATCGGTGGCGTGATTGCCGTCGGCAGCGTGACCGGTCGTGACTATCTGAAGAAGCCAGGCCTGCATCGCACCCTGCTCGGTGACGGCATTGCCACCACCGCAGCAGGCCTGTTCGGCGGTCCGCCAAACACCACCTACGCCGAAGTGACGGGCGCGGTGATGCTGACCAAGAACTACAACCCGAAAATCATGACCTGGGCGGCGATCTTCGCCATCAGCCTGGCGTTCATCGGCAAGTTCGGCGCCCTGCTGCAAAGCATTCCGGTGCCGGTGATGGGCGGGATTCTGTGCCTGTTGTTCGGTTCGATCGCGGCGGTGGGCATGAACACCCTGATCCGTCACAAGATCGATCTGGGCGAGGCGCGCAATCTGGTGATTGTCTCGGTGACGTTAGTGTTCGGGATTGGCGGTGTGCTGGTCGGCACCGGTACCGGTCCGGATGACTTCGGCCTCAAAGGCATCGCGCTGTGCGCGGTGGTGGCGATTGCGCTGAACCTGATTCTGCCGGGCAATGATGGCTGGAAGAACAAGAAGGCGGATGAGCCGCTGATCTAAGCCTTCAAGATCTGATCGTTCCCACGCTCTGCGTGGGAATGCCTCTAGGGACGCTCTGCGTCCAGTGACGCGGAGCGTCACGGGCTGCATTCCCACGCAGAGCGTGGGAACGATCATCACAGGGCCAGCGGCGCTCGTTCGCAGAGGGTTGCCAAGGCCTTGGCCCATTGCGGGTCATCGTTCAGGCACGGCACCAGCACCAATTCCTCGCCCCCCGCTTCGCGGAACTGTTCCTTGCCGCGATCACCAATCTCTTCCAGCGTCTCGATGCAATCGGCGACAAACGCCGGGCACATCACCAGAATTTTCTTCACGCCACTTTTCGCCAGTTCATCCAGCCGCGCTTCGGTGTACGGCTCGATCCACTTGGCCCGACCCAGACGCGACTGAAACGACACCGACCATTTGCCATCCGGCAGGCCCATGCGCTCAGCAAACAACGCCGCTGTGCGCAGGCATTGCGCGCGATAACAGGTCGCCAATACCGCAGGCGAGGCGTTCTTGCAGCAGTCTTCATTCTTGAAGCAATGATTGCCAGTCGGATCGAGTTTGGTCAGATGCCGCTCGGGCAAACCGTGGAAGCTCAGCAGCAAGTGATCGTAATCCTGCTGCAGATGCGGCTTCGCGCTTTCAACCAGCGCATCGAGGTATTCCGGCTGATCGTAGAACGGCTGCAGCACCGACAATTGCACATCGAGCTTGTTCTGCCGGATCACCCGTTTCGCTTCTTCGATCACCGTGGTCGTGGTGCTGTCGGCGAACTGCGGGTACAGCGGCGCCAGCGTGATGCGCTTGTGCCCGGCCGCGACCAACTTCAGCAAACAGGTTTCAATCGATGGCTCACCGTAGCGCATCGCCAACTCGACCGGGCCGTGACTCCACTGCGCGGTCATCTGCTGTTGCAGGCGCCGGCTGAGCACCACCAGCGGTGAACCTTCCTCCCACCAGATCGAGGCATAGGCGTGGGCCGATTGCTCCGGGCGTTTGATCAGGATCAGCGACACCAGCAGACGCCGCACCGGCCATGGCAGGTCGATCACGTACGGGTCCATCAGGAATTGATTGAGGTAGCTGCGCACATCGGCCACTGAGGTGGAGGCCGGGGAACCCAGGTTGACCAGAAGCAAGGCGTGATCGGTCATGCAACGTCCTATTTCAGAGGCGGCTGGAGAGATCGTCCAGGGCCGCGCGTAAATCCGTGAACTGGAAAGTGAAACCCGCTTCCAGCAAGCGTGCCGGTATGGCCTTCTGGCCGCCGAGCAACAACAAAGACATCTCGCCGAGACCGACTTTCAGCGCCAGCGTCGGCATCGGCATGAACGCCGGGCGGTGTAGAACGCTGCCCAGCGTCTTGGCAAATTCGCGATTGCGCACCGGTTGCGGCGCGCACGCATTATAAGGACCACTGGCCTGATCGCGGTGCAGAAGAAAATCAATCAGGGCGATTTGATCGTTGATATGAATCCACGGCATCCACTGCCGACCATTGCCCAAAGGCCCGCCCAGCCCGAATTTGAACGGCAACAACAAGCGCGACAAAAAGCCGCCCTCGGCCGACAGCACCAGACCGGTTCGCACCAGCACCACACGGATGCCTTGGGCCTCGGCACGTTGCGCGGTTTCCTCCCAGGCAATGCACAACTGACTGGCAAAATCGTCGATCACCGGCGGCGATTCTTCGGTCAACTCGCGCTCACCACCATCGCCGTACCAGCCGATCGCCGAACCGGAAATCAGCAACGCCGGTTTCTGCGCGCGGGTTTCGAGCCACGCCAACAGGGTTTCCGTCAGCGTGATGCGGCTGCTCCACAACAACGCTTTGCGGCGATGGGTCCACGGCCGATCGGCAATCGGCGCGCCGGCCAGATTGATGATCGCGTCCACAGGCTCATCGCCGAGATCTTCCAGACGCGCGATGCCACGCACCTGCGCGCCGCAGATCTTCGCGACTTTTTCCGGCTTGCGACTCCACACCGTCAGGCGATGCCCCTGCCCCGACCAGTGTCGGCAGAGCTGACGTCCTATCAAACCAGTACCGCCGGTCAGCAATATGTGCATGACATCTTCCTCGCGTGGCGTTTAACCCGGATCACTAGTCTATTTTTATAAACAGGGATCTTTTCTATCGGGCAGGCTCTATTGTTTAACCATAGGCCAAGCTGTCAGAACGAGAACGCTAGAAGTTATACCAAAAAACAAAATTGTACAGGTTTCATCCACGGCGTAGTCTGTACAGAAAGGTAAACGAGGCCCCTATGACTGTACCTATCGCAATCATCGGCACCGGCATCGCCGGACTCTCCGCCGCCCAGGCTCTGACAGAGACAGGGCATACCGTGCAATTGTTCGATAAAAGTCGCGGCAGCGGCGGGCGCATGTCGAGCAAGCGCAGCGACGCCGGCTCGCTGGACATGGGCGCGCAATATTTCACCGCCCGCGACCGCCGCTTCGTCACTGAAGTACAGCGTTGGCAAAGCCAGGGCTGGGTCGCCGAGTGGACGCCGCAGCTCTACACCTATCAGGGCGGGCAGTTGAATCTGTCGCCGGACGAGCAGACCCGCTGGGTCGGTGCGCCGCGCATGAGCGCCATCACCCGTGGCTTGCTCGATGGCCTGGAGGTGCACTTCGCCTGCCGGATCACTGAGGTGTTTCGCGGTGAGGAGCACTGGCATCTACAAGACGCCGAAGGCTTCACGCACGGGCCGTTCAGCCATGTCGTGATCGCCACCCCGGCACCGCAAGCGACTGCCTTGCTGGCCGCCGCACCGAAACTTGCCGGGGCCGCCGCCGGGGTGAAAATGGACCCGACCTGGGCCGTCGCCCTCGCTTTCGAAACACCACTGGATACGCCGATCGAAGGCTGCTTTGTACAGGACAGCCCGCTCGACTGGCTGGCGCGCAACCGCAGCAAACCGGGGCGCGACAACACCCTCGACACCTGGGTACTGCATGCCACCAGTGCGTGGAGCCGGCAACACATCGACTTGTCCAAGGAAGCGGTGATCGAGCAACTGCACGGTGCGTTCGCTGAACTGTTGCACAGCGCCATGCCGGCGCCGAGCTTCAGCCTCGCCCACCGCTGGCTCTATGCGCGCCCGGCGACGGGCCACGAATGGGGCACGCTGGCCGATGCCGATCTTGGCCTGTATGCCTGCGGCGACTGGTGCCTGTCCGGGCGTGTCGAAGGCGCTTGGCTGAGTGGCCAGGAAGCTGCAAAACGCTTACACGAACACCTGCAATGAACCGCATCAATCCGCGTAAATTGCTGCTGTCGAAATGGACAGCAGCCCACCCGCAGAATCGTGAAAAGCACTTTCTGGTGACCGAGTTGTTCCGTGATGAGGAAGGCACGGTGCTGGAAGTCGAGTTGCAGGCGGTGTTGACCAAGCGTGCCGAACGACTCGATTGGCAAGTCCTCAGGAACAAGGATCACTGGCTATTGGGCTGGCAATAAAGCCCCCTGTAGGAGTGAGCCTGCTCGCGATAGCGGTTTGTCAGTAACATCGATGTTGCCTGAGACGGCGCCATCGCGAGCAGGCTCACTCCTACAAGAAATCGCATCAACCAAAAAGTTGTACAAATAATTTGACTTGTACACCCATGAATCTATGCTGAGCAAAGTTGTACAGAGATCAACCTCTGTACAGGTATGGATTCGAGGTGCCCATGTCTGATCCTTGCGTAGCCAAGCCAAAAATCGCCATCAGCGCCTGCCTGCTGGGTGCCGAGGTGCGCTACAACGGTGGGCACAAGGAATCGCGCCTGTGCAGCCGCACCCTCACCGAGCATTTCGACTTTGTCCCCGTATGCCCTGAAGTCGCCATCGGCCTGGGCATCCCGCGCGAACCCATCCGCCTTGTCGGCGACGCCGAGCATCCACAAGCGGTCGGCACGGTGAACCGGGCAATCAACGTCACCCAGCCATTGGCCGAATACGGCGAGAAAATGGCCGCCGAACTCGATGACATCTGCGGCTACATCTTCATGCAGCAATCGCCGTCCTGCGGCCTGGAGCGGGTCAAGGTCTACCACGCCAACGGCGCCCCGGTGAACGGCGGCGGGCGCGGAATCTATGCCCAGGCGTTCTGCGCACGGCATCCGGATCTGCCCGTGGAAGAAGCCGGGCGCCTCAACGATCCGGTGCTGCGCGAGAACTTCATCACCCGTGTGTTCGCCTACAGCGAATGGCAGCAAGTCCTCGCGAAAGGTCTGAGCCGCCGCGCCCTCACCGAATTCCACTCGCGCTACAAATACCTGCTGATGGCGCACAACCCGCTGCAATACAAAGCGCTGGGCAAACTGCTCGGCAACATGGCCGACACCGATCCCGTCGAACTCGGCCCGCGCTACTTCAGCGAACTGATGGCGGCATTGAAGAAATGCGCCACCCGTGGCACCCACTGCAACGTGCTGCTGCACATCAGCGGTTATCTGAAACAGGTAATCAGCGCCGAAGACAAACAGGAAATGCAACACGTCATCGGCCAGTATCGCCAGGGCATCGTGCCGCTGGTGGTGCCGTTGACGTTGCTCAAGCACCACTTTCGCCTCCATCCGGATTCGTACATCGCGCAACAGGTTTACCTGCAACCGCACCCGGAAAACCTCAGCCTGCGAAACGCAATCTAATGAACGACAAAATGGATACCAGCGCCCAGGAAGACCTAGGCGCGGATTTTAAAAAAGCCCTCGACGAGGGTTGGCTGCCGATTCGCGAAGTCGCGCGGCAGACCGGCGTCAATGCGATCACCCTGCGTGCGTGGGAACGCCGCTATGGGCTGGTCGTGCCACAACGCACCCCCAAGGGCCACCGACTGTATTCGGCCGAACATGTGCAGCAAATTCTGACCATCCTCACCTGGCTTAACCGTGGTGTTGCTGTCAGTCAGGTCAAACCGCTGCTCGACGCACCGCAGGCGTTCAGCGAATCAGTGGAAAACGATTGGCAGCGCTTGCGCCAGACACTGCTGACGGCCGTTACGCAGCTCAATGAACGCAGCCTCGACGACAGCGTCAATCAGGCCATGGCGCTCTACCCGCCACGCACGCTGTGCGAGCAATTGCTGATGCCGTTGCTGGCGGAACTGGAGCAGCGTTGGCAGGGCCAGTTCGGCGCGCAGATGGAGCGGGTGTTCTTTTATTCGTGGTTACGCAGCAAATTCGGCACACGCATCTACCATAACAATCGTCAGTTGCATGGCGCCCCGCTGCTGTTGATCAACCATTCCGACCTGCCACTGGAGCCTCATCTGTGGCTGTGCGCGTGGCTGATCAGCAGCGCCGATTGTCCGGTGCAAGTGTTTGACTGGCCGCTGCCGGCTACCGAATTGGCGCTGGCGGTCGAACACCTGCAGGCCCGTGGCGTACTGCTGTATTCCAGCAAAGCCATAAGCCTTGCGCAGTTGCCGAAACTATTGAACGGAGTCAGCTGCCCGAAAATGCTGGTCGGACCAACGGTATGCATCCACCACGCCGAGTTGTCCGTAAGAACTTCCGAGATGGCTGATGTGTTCCTGGCGGAAGACGCGCTTCTTGCGCACCAGGAACTCGTTCAGCGTGGGCTGATTTAATGGACGCCGTGAGTTCCGACATGCAATTGATCTGGCTGCGCAGCGACTTGCGCCAACATGACAACACTGCCCTCGCGGCCGCCGCAGCGCGCGGCCCGACGGTCGCCGTGTACCTGTTGAGCCCTCAGCAGTGGCTGGAACATGACGATGCGCCGTGCAAGGTCGACTTCTGGTTGCGCAACCTGCGTGAGCTGAGCGCAAGCCTTGGCCAACTCAACATCCCGTTGCTGATTCGCACTGCAAGCCATTGGGATCAAGCCCCCGCAGAACTGCTCAAACTCTGCCGGCAACTGAAGATAGCGGCGGTTCACGTCAATGAAGAATATGGCGTCCATGAAAGCCGTCGCGATGCAGCGGTGGCCGAAACACTGAAGGCCGAGGGCATCACCTTTCACAGCTATCTCGACCAGTTGCTGTTCAAACCCGGCAGCGTGCTGACCAAGACCGAGAGTTACTTCAAGGTGTTCAGCCAGTTCCGCAAAGTCTGTTACGAACGCCTGCATCGCTCGATGCCGGCGCTGGTCAAGGCCCCAGGCAAACAGGCAAAACTGGCGATAGACAGCGACCCGATTCCCGACTCCGTCAAAGGCTTCGCCACACCGAGCCAATCCCTGCGCGATCTATGGCCGGCCGGCGAACAGGAAGCCCGACGCCGCCTCGACACCTTCACCGACGCGCAGATCGATTACTACCAAAGCGAACGCGACTTCCCGGCCAAGCCCGGCACCAGTCAGCTTTCGGCGTATCTCGCTGCCGGTGTAATTTCGCCACGGCAATGCCTGCACGCCGCCCTGCAAAGCAATCAGGGCGAATTCGAAAGCGGCAAGGTCGGTGCGGTCACCTGGATCAATGAACTGCTGTGGCGTGAGTTCTACAAACACATTCTGGTCGGCTATCCCCGCGTTTCCCGCCATCGCGCTTTCCGCCCGGAAACCGAAGCGCTGGCCTGGCGTGATGCGCCGGACGATCTCGCCGCGTGGCAAGAGGCGCGCACAGGTCTGCCGATCATCGACGCGGCCATGCGCCAACTTCTGGAAACCGGCTGGATGCACAATCGCCTGCGCATGATCGTGGCGATGTTCCTGACCAAAAACCTGCTGATCGACTGGCGTGAAGGCGAACGCTTTTTCATGCGCCACCTGATTGATGGCGATCTCGCGGCGAACAACGGTGGCTGGCAATGGAGTTCGTCGACGGGCACCGATTCGGCGCCGTACTTCCGCATCTTCAACCCGTTGAGCCAGTCGGAAAAGTTCGACAGCGAAGGCCTGTTCATCAAGCACTGGCTGCCTGAACTGGCCGACCTCAACAAAAAACAAGTGCATAACCCGGCCGACGTCGGTGGCTTGTTCGGCGCGGCGGACTATCCGTCGCCAATCGTCAACCTCAGCACCTCGCGTCAGCGCGCTTTGGCGGCCTTCAAGAATCTGCCTTCGCGGACGTCTTCAGGAGGCGATGATGAGTGAATTCCTGCGCCGCTTCGCCCGGCAATTTTCAGCGTTGAACAAAGACAACCTGCAAAGCCTGGGCGAGCTGTACAGCGATGACATTCATTTCACCGACCCGCTGCACGAAGTGCAGGGGCTGGCGCAGCTACGCGACTATTTTGGCGAGCTATACGCCAACGTCAGCGAACTGCGTTTCGATTTTCATGGTTTCGACCAGATCGGCGACTGCGAAGGTTACTTGCGCTGGGTCATGAGTTATCGCCACCCGCGCCTGGCGGGTGGCCGCGTCATTCGTGTCAGCGGCTGCTCGCATTTGCTGTGGCACGACAAGGTTTATCGCCATCGGGATTATTTCGATGCCGGGGCGCTGCTGTATGAACACTTGCCAGTATTGGGCCGGGTCATTGCCTGGCTGAAAAGGAGAATGGGATGAGTCGTACACCTCCACGGCGTTATTGGTTGACCGGGGCCAGCAGTGGCATCGGCGCGGCGCTCGCTGAAGAGATCCTGAAAACCGGTGCGCACCTGGCGGTCAGTTCCCGTCAGATTGCCCCGCTCAAAGTCTTGTCACAACGCTATCCAGGGCAGGTTTTGGTAGTGCCGGGTGACCTGACCAACAGCCAGACGGTGCGCGAAATCGGCGAGCAGATCGCCGCGGACTGGGGTTCGCTGGACTCGGTGATTCTCAACGCCGGCACCTGCGAATACGTCGATGCCAAACAGTTCGACTCCTCGATCGTCGAGCATGTGGTGCGCACCAATCTGCTCGCCAGCAGTTATTGCATCGAAGCCGCGCTGCCGCTGCTGCGCAAAGGCACCGCGCCGCATCTGATCGGTGTGGCCAGTTCGGTGACCTACTTGCCACTGCCACGGGCCGAAGCCTACGGCGCCTCAAAGGCCGGTTTGCGTTACCTGTTCGAGTCGTTGCGCATCGATCTGGCCGACGAAGGCATTGAAGTCACCGTGGTAAGCCCCGGTTTCGTCGAAACACCCCTGACCGCGAAAAACGATTTCCCCATGCCGTTGAGCTGGCCTGTGGATAAAGCCGCGCGGCACATCTTCGCCAAGCTCAAGGACCGGCCGCTGGAGATCGCTTTCCCGGCGCTGTTCATGGCCGCGCTGTGGCCACTGTCGAAACTGCCGGCACGCGTGCAGCTGGCGATCGGCAAGCGCATGGTGCGCAAGTCGCCTCCGCTGACGGATCCGACATGAAAATCGCCATCGTCGGCAGCGGGATCGCCGGGCTTACCTGCGCCTATCTGCTCAATCGCCGCCATGAAGTCACGGTATTCGAGGCGGGCGACTGGGTCGGTGGCCACACGCACACCGTGCCGGTGACCGTCGATGGCCGCCAATATGCGGTGGACACCGGTTTCATCGTGTTCAACGACTGGACCTACCCGAACTTCATTCGCTTGCTCGGCCAGCTTGGCGTGGCGTTCAAGCCGACCGAAATGAGTTTCTCGGTGACCGACCCGGACACCGGCCTGGAATACAACGGCAACAACCTCAACAGCCTGTTCGCCCAGCGCAGCAATCTGTTGTCACCGGGGTTCTGGGGCATGTTGCGCGACATCCTGCGCTTCAACAAAGAAGCCCAGCGCGACCTCATCGAACTGCGCATCGCCGCCGACACCACCCTCGACGAATACCTTAAAGCCGGCGGTTACGGCGAACGTTTTATCCTGCATTACATCGTGCCGATGGGTTCGGCGATCTGGTCGATGCCGATGGCGGAAATGCTCAATTTCCCGCTGCAGTTTTTCGTACGTTTTTTCAAGAATCATGGACTGTTGTCGGTCAGTGATCGTCCGCAGTGGCAAGTCATTGAAGGTGGCTCGAGCGCTTATATCGCGCCGCTGACGGCCGCGTTCAAGGAAAGGATTCGTCTCAATTGCCCGGTCACCCGGGTTGATCGTGACGTGCATGGCGTAGTTATCCACAGCCCGGCAGGCCTCGAACACTTCGATCAGGTGGTGTTCGCCTGTCACAGCGATCAAGCGTTGAAACTGCTGGCGGTCCCAAGCGAAGCCGAACGCGCGATCCTCGGTGCCCTGCCCTACGCCGACAACGAAGTGGTGTTGCACACCGACACGCGCTTGTTGCCCACACGCAAACTGGCCTGGGCGAGCTGGAACTATCGGCTCAGCGGCGCCGGCCACACCCACGCCGCCGTCACCTACGACATGAACATTTTGCAGGGTATTCAGAGCGACACCACGTTCTGTGTCAGCCTCAATCAAAGCGCCGGCATCAGCCCCGACAAAGTGCTTGCCCGTTACACCTACGCCCACCCGCAATTCAGCCTCGCTGCGGTGGCGGCACAGAATCGCTGGGGCGAACTGGATGGCGCGCAACACACGCATTATTGCGGCGCCTACTGGGCCAATGGTTTTCATGAAGACGGTGTGGTCAGCGCCTTGCGCGTGGCCGCCGCGTTCGGGGAAACCTTATGAACAGCGCCCTCTACAGCGGCTGGATCGGCCATCGGCGTTTTTCGCCGCGCCGCCATGAATTCCGTTACCGCATCGGTTTGCTCTACCTCGACCTCAGCGAACAGGACGCCGTGCTTGCACTGTCGCCGCTGGCCGGGCGCAGTCGCTTTGCGCCGTTTTCCTTTCGCGAGACCGACTACCTGAAGACCTTCACCGGCCGTGGCATACGCCTGATCGACGCCGTGCGTCAGCAGGTCGGCATTGCCATCGGCCATGAACCGCAAGGCTCGATCTGCCTGCTGACCCAGGCGCGCAGTTGGGGGTTGTCGTTCAATCCAGTGAGTTTCTTTTATTGCCATGAGGCCGACGGGCAACTGGCGGCGATTGTCTGCGAAGTCACCAACACGCCGTGGCGCGAGCGTTATCACTATGTGCTGCCGGCGCGCACGCCCGCCAACCTGCAGGATTTTCATCAGCACTTCGCCGTGGCCAAAGCCTTTCACGTTTCGCCGTTTTTGCCGCGCGATCTCGAATACCGCATGAGTTTCAGTCCCGCTGCGCAAAACCTCGGTGTGCACATGGCCGACTGGCAGGGCGAGCACAAGCTGTTCGACGCGACGCTCAATCTGCAACGCGAAAGCCTCGATCGCCACAGCCTGCACCGTTACTTGCGGCGCTTTCCGTGGATGACCGCGAAAACCGCCCTGGCCATTTACTGGCAAGCGCTGCGACTGCTGCTCAAACGCGCACCGATCTTTGCTCATCAGACTGCCGACGGCAGCTTTCAAACCGCCACTGTGCCTCCCAAGGAGCACCGCCATGAAATCCTCTAGTCTGTCGGTCAGTCGGTTCAGCGCCAACGGTTTGACCGGATCGCTGCTGCGTCGTGGCGTGTTGCGCCAATTGGCGCAGCTCAAACACGGGCAACTGCTGGTGGTCGAGGATGGTGAACGGCTGATGTTCGGTACGCCGGGCAGTGCTTTGCTCGGGGAAATCCATGTGACGGATCCGGCCGTCTGGGGCATGGTCGCCGGCAATGGTTCGATTGGTGCTGGCGAGGCGTTTATCCACGGTTATTGGAGTTCACCGGATCTGACAGCGGTGGTGCGCGTGTTCGTCAGCAATCTCGACGTGCTCGATGCCATGGAGCGTGGTCTGGCCCGTCTCGGTCGGCCGTTTGTGCAAGGCCTGCATTGGCTGAATCGCAATACGCGCAAGGGTTCGCAGAAAAACATCGCCGCGCACTACGATCTGGGCAACGACCTGTTCGAGCAGTTTCTCGACCCGACCATGATGTATTCGGCGGCGCAGTTCCTTACGCCTGAAGACAGCCTCGAACAGGCGCAGCTGAACAAACTCGAGCGGATCTGTCAGAAGCTCGCGCTCCAACCCAGCGACCATTTGCTGGAAATCGGCACCGGTTGGGGCAGCATGGCGCTCTACGCGGCGCAGAACTACGGTTGCCGCGTCACCACCACGACGCTGTCAAAAGAGCAGTACGCGTTTACCGCGCAACGCATCGAACAACTGGGTTTGCAGGATAAGGTCACGCTGCTGCTCAAGGACTACCGCGACCTGACCGGCGAATACGACAAACTGGTGTCGATCGAGATGATCGAAGCGGTCGGTCACCGCTTCCTGCCGACCTACTTCAAACAGTGCGCGCACTTGCTCAAGAGCAACGGCCTGATGCTGATCCAGGCAATCACCATCCGCGAACAGCGCTACGAACAGGCCAAGCGCGGCGTCGATTTCATCCAGCGCTACATCTTCCCCGGCGGCGCCCTGCCCTGCGTGCAGAAAATGCTCGAAGTGGTCGGCCGCGACACCGACATGAACCTGCTGCACATGGAAGATTTCGGCCTGCATTACGCAAAAACCCTGCGCCTGTGGCATGAGAACTTCCGCCGCGCCCATGGCCGTCTCACCGAACTGGGCTATGACGATTATTTCCTGCGGCTGTGGGAGTTTTACCTGTGTTACTGCGAGGGCGGCTTCCTCGAACGCACCATCGGCACCGCGCAATTGTTGCTGGCCAAACCGGCGGCGATGACCGCACCGCTGCTCGGACGCTTCGATGCTTGAGCGTGTCGCCAATGCCGTATTGTTCCAGATCGGCTGGCTGATCTGCGTACTCGGCGGCAACAGTTTGTGGCTGCTGGTGGCGCTGGCGGTGCTGGTCATCCATCTGTGCTGGATCAGCAGTTGGGCGGCCGAGGGCCGTCTGGTGTTGAGCGTGGTGATTGTCGGCACGGCGGTGGACAGCGTTTTGCGCGCTTTGGGCGTATTCGAATTTCAGGACTTGTCGCCGCTGATTCCACTGTGGCTGATGCTGTTGTGGGCGCTGCTCGCGACCACGTTGCGCCATTGCCTGGCCTGGAGCGCCCGGCCGTGGTGGCTGGCGAGTTCACTGGGTGCCGTCGGCGGCGCATTGTCTTACTACGCCGGCGGGCGGCTGGCAGGCGTGCAATTTCCCTACGGCGAGTTGCCCACCCTGATCGGCATCGGCCTGCTCTGGGCGCTGCTGTTTCCGCTGTTGCATGTGATGGCCCGGCGATCAAGCCACTGAGCGTCCGTCAGAGCTTTCACACGCATGTCGACCACTGCCTTACACTGCCGGCCATGAAGACCATTCCCCACCAACAAATCACTGAACCGGCAGTCACCTGCTCGACCTGCGCGGCGTGCTGTTGCCAGCTCGAAGTGATGCTGATCACCGACACCGGCGTGCCTGATCGCTTTATCGATACCGATGAGTGGGGCGGTGAAGTGATGCTGCGTCTTGACGACGGCTGGTGCGCGGCGCTGGATCGCGACAGCATGATGTGCACGATCTATGAGAAACGCCCGCTGATCTGCCGCGAGTTCGAGATGGGCGCGCCCGAGTGCATTGAAGAGCGCAAAGGCATCACGACTGCCTACCGCTGACCTCAAGAACACCCTAGAACAAATGTAGGAGTGAGCCTGCTCGCGATAGCGGTGTATCAGTCAAACAAATATTGACTGACACACCGCTATCGCGAGCAGGCTCACTCCTACAGGGGTTATGCGCTCGGCTTAGAGCGGCAGTGTGTAATGCAGCGAGTAACTTTCTACACCGTCGTTGTCACTGGCAAGACCAGCGTTGGAATAGTGCGTCGCACGAATTCCGACTTCATGCCCGCCATTGAAACGCAGACCAAAACCGAGGCGGTCTTCAAACTGGAAAGAGCCGCCAAGGTTGTTGGATTCGTACTTGGTATTGGAGAAAGCCGCGACGCCGATCCCCGCCTCGACATACGGTTTGACCGACTGGCCGGCAAACTCATAAACAAACACCGGCGAGAACGACAGGCTGTTGTTGCTCGAGGTCTTGTCACCTTCCCAGTAAGTGTAAGCACCGCTCCAGTAACCGGTCAGGCGACCGACGTCACTTTGCAGCCAGCTCTTGTCCCAGTCGAAATTCATGCCCAGGCGGTACGTCATGGTCGAATCGCTGGTGGCCCCCACCGCGAACTCAACACCTGCCGCTTGTGCGGTAAAACTTTGCCCCATCAGTGCGGCCGCAATCGCGGCCAAGCAGAATAGTCGCTTCACGTTGAAACTTCCTTTTCCGGAACGATCGTTTGGTTTTCTAGATAACTCTTCGCTATAGAAGCTAGCGCCTGCTCAGAAGTTCAGCTGATTTTTTAGTTATTTCACAATTTTTTTACAAGTCGAAGTTTTGCACTTCGCCAGCGTTTTGTCCGAGCCGTGGCAGGATGTTTTTGAAATACGCAGGATCAGCGCTGGTCCAGAATCTGACCGGTTGGTTCGGGCCGGCAGCGAGCAAATCGCGCTCCGCCAAAAGCCGCTGAAGTTGCCGCGCTACAGCAGCACCGGTATCGATCAGACTGATGTCCGCAGGGATCATCGACTTGAGCATCGGCTTGAGAAAGGGATAGTGGGTGCAGCCCAGAATGATCGTGTCGCAACCGCTGGCCAACAGCGGCTCGACGTAACCTTGCAGCAACTGGCGCAACTCGGCGCTGTGCAGATCGCCGCTTTCAATCAGCTCGACCAGACCGGGGCATGGCTGGGTGATCACGCGTACATCGGTGGCAAAGCGATCAAGCAGTGCTGCGAACTTGGCGCTCTGCAATGTGCCGGTGGTGGCGAGCACGCCGACCACCCCACTGCGGGTCGCGGCGGCGGCAGGTTTGACCGCAGGCTCCATACCGACAAGCGGCCAGTCGGGAAAATCACGGCGTAGATCGGCGACACCCGAGACCGTCGCGGTATTGCACGCGATGACCAAGGCCTTGGCGCCTTGCTCACGGAAAAACCCGGCCATCACACTGCAGCGCTGACGGATGAACTCCGGGGTTTTCTCTCCGTAGGGAATGTGCCCGCAATCGGCGACATAGAGCAGTGATTCATTGGGTAGCAAACGCTGGATTTCCGCCAGCACCGACAAGCCGCCGACACCGGAGTCGAACACGCCGATCGGCGCTTCACGCATGGCGCGAACCACAGACGCTGCAACCCGGATCACGCTTGACGCGCAACTCGCGGAAGCGCGAACCGAGAGCATCGATCAACAGCAAGCGACCCACCAGCGGTTCGCCGAAACCGACCAGCACCTTCAAGGCTTCCAGTGCTTGCAGGCTGCCAACCAGACCGACCAGCGGCCCAACCACACCGGCCTCACTGCAAGTCAATTCGGCTTCGCTGCCGTGCCCGTATAAACAGTGGTAGCACGGGCTCTCGTCGCGGCGCGGATCGAACACCGACAACTGCCCTTCGAGTCGAATCGCCGCGCCGCTGACCAACGGTTTGCACGCAGCTACACACGCAGCGTTGACCGCTTCGCGGGTGGAGAAATTATCGGAGCAGTCGAGCACCAGATCCACCGCTGCCACGGCTGCGGCGAGAGAATCCTCGTCCAGCGCCTGACGATGAGGGATCAGTTGGACTTCTGGATTGATCGCGGTCAGACGCTTGAGCGCCGAGTCGACCTTGCTCATGCCGACGCTGTCGGTGTCATGAATGATCTGGCGTTGCAGGTTGGTCAGATCGACCGTGTCGAAATCCGCCAGATGCAACTCACCGACACCCGCCGCTGCCAGATACAAGGCAACCGGTGCGCCGAGACCACCGAGGCCTACGATCAGCACGCGACTGTCCTTGAGCTTCAGTTGCCCGTCAATGTCGATGTGTTGCAGCAGAATCTGCCGGCTGTAGCGCAGCAATTCCTGATCGTTCAGCACGGCAGGCGCCCCAGACTGATGCGTTGATGACCGCCCAGGTCGGTGCGGCTGTGGACTTCCTCAAAACCGCGGGTCAGCAGCAGATCACGCACGGCTTCGGCTTGATCATAGCCGTGTTCGAGCATCAGCCAGCCCCCGGCCTCGAGATGCTCCGGCGCTTGGGCAACGATCAGACGCAGATCGTCGAGCCCGTCTTCACCGGCGACCAATGCGCTGGTCGGCTCGAAGCGCACATCGCCTTCGACCAGATGCGGATCGGCGGCAGCAATATACGGCGGGTTACTGATGATCAACTGGAAACGCTGACCTTCCAGTGCGCTGAACCAATGGCTGCTCAGCACCGTGGCGTTGTTCAGATGCAGACGCTGGCGATTACGTTCAGCGAGGGCCACGGCTTCGAGCACGCGATCCACGGCAGTGACTTTCCACGCCGGACGTTCGCTGGCCAAGGCCAAAGCAATCGCGCCGCTGCCGGTGCCGAGGTCGAGCACTTTGGCCGGCGTCGCGGGCAGCAATTCCAGCGCCGCTTCCACCAGCAATTCAGTGTCAGGACGCGGGATCAGCGTGTGCGGCGCGACTTCAAGATCGAGTTTCCAGAAGCCCTGCTGCCCGAGAATATAAGCCACCGGTTCACCGCTACGGCGGCGTTGCAAGTACTCGGCAAAAGTCAGCGCCGCTTCGCTCGGCACGATGCGCTCGGGCCAGGTGTGCAGAAAACTGCGCGATTTGCCCAGTGCAGCGGCGAGAAGCAACTCGGCATCCAGACGCGCGGTGGGCGAGTCCGGCAATTCAGCGGCGCGCAACAGGCTGGCGATGATGGTCATTTATTCACCTATCGCTGCGAGTTGGTCAGCCTGATATTCGGCCAGTAACGGCTCGATCACCGCTTCAACGCCACCGGCGAGAATTTCATCGAGGGAATACAGGGTCAGGTTGACGCGATGGTCGGTGACCCGGCCCTGAGCAAAGTTATAGGTGCGAATCCGCTCGGAACGGTCACCGGAACCCACAAGCAATTTGCGCTCGCTGGCGATTGCGTTGGCCGCCGCTGCGGTCTGCTGATCGTTGAGCTTGGCCGACAGCCAGGCCATCGCGCGGGCACGGTTCTTGTGCTGGGAGCGTTCTTCCTGACACTCGACGACGGTGCCGGTCGGTATGTGCGTGATGCGGATCGCCGAATCGGTGGTGTTGACGTGCTGACCACCGGCCCCGGAGGAACGGAAAGTGTCGACGCGCAAATCCGCCGGATTGATCTCGATGGCTTCGCGCTCGTCCGGCTCGGGCAATACCGCCACGGTGCAGGCTGACGTGTGGATGCGGCCCTGGGACTCGGTGGCGGGTACACGCTGAACGCGGTGCGCGCCGGATTCGAATTTCAGCTTGCCGTAAACGTTGTCGCCTTCGATGCGGGCGATGACTTCTTTGTAGCCACCGTGTTCGCCTTCGTTTTCCGAAAGAATCTCCACACGCCAGCCACGGCGCTCGGCATAACGCGAGTACATGCGGAACAGGTCGCCAGAGAAGATCGCCGCCTCGTCGCCACCGGTGCCGGCGCGAATTTCGAGGAAGACGTTGCGCCCGTCATTGGGGTCCTTTGGCAGCAACATGCGTTGCAGATCGGCTTCCAGGGTGATCAGCAATTCCTTGGCTTCGCGGACTTCTTCCACGGCCATTTCACGCATGTCCGGGTCGCTGTCCTTGAGCAACGCCTGCGCGCCTTCCAGATCGCTTTGTACACTGAGGAGCTTTTTATAGCCTTGTACCACCGGCTCGAGTTCGGCGTATTCCTTGGAATAAGCGCGGAATTTGGCCTGATCGGCAATGACTTCGCCGTCGCCAAGCAGCGCGGTCAGTTCCTCGAAACGGTCCTGGAGAACATCCAGCTTATTGAGCAGTGACGCTTTCATTGCGGTTTTTTATCCGAAAAGCTATCCGGTGAGCCCTCAAGGGCAAAGAGTTCCTGGGCCATGGCCAGCGCATCAAGGCGGCCTTCGGCAGAAAGCTTTTTCAGTTGCACGCTAGGCGCATGCAAGAGTTTATTGGTCAGGCCACGGGCCAGTTGCCCGAGCACCTCTTCGGCGTTGCCACCGTTGGCGAGCAAGCGCAGGGCTTTTTGCAGCTCCTCATCACGCAGGCGTTCGCTCTGTTGACGATAGGCCTTGAGCACGTCGACCGCCGCCAGTTCGCGCAGGCGCACCATGAAATCATCGGCGCCGACCGAAACCATCTCTTCCGCGGCCTGGGCTGCGCCCTGACGACTCTTGAGATTCTCGGCGACCACTTCGTGGAGATCGTCGACGCTGTAGAGGTAAACGTCGTCCAACTCGCCGACTTCCGGCTCGATATCGCGGGGAACGGCGATGTCGACCATGAAGATCGGCTTGTGCTTGCGCAGCTTCAGCGCACTCTCGACCGCGCCCTTGCCGAGAATCGGCAACTGACTGGCAGTCGAGCTGATCACGATGTCGCTGCGTACCAGTTCTGCCGGGATGTCCGACAGCAACACCGCGTGGGCGCCGAACTGCTCGGCGAGCAAACTGGCGCGCTCCAGCGTGCGGTTGGCGACGACGATGCGCTTGACCCCCAGCTCGTGCAAATGGCGGGCGACCAAAGTAATGGTCTCGCCGGCGCCAATCAGCAGGGCCTGGCTGCGCTGCAAATCACTGAAAATCTGTTTCGCCAGGCTAACGGCAGCAAACGCCACCGACACCGGGTTTTCACCGATGGCAGTGTCGGTGCGCACCTGTTTGGCGGCATTGAACGTTGCCTGAAACAGTCGCCCCAGCAGCGGACCGATGGTGCCGGCCTCGCGGGCCACGGCATAGGCCGATTTCATCTGACCGAGAATCTGCGGCTCGCCCAGCACCAGCGAGTCGAGCCCGGAGGCGACGCGCATCATGTGACGAACTGCCGCATCATCTTCATGCACATAAGCATTCGCGCGCAGCTCATCGAGGCTTAAATGGTGATAGTCGGCCAGCCAGCGCAGCACGATATCGGCAGAAAGCTGATCCTGTTCTATATAAAGCTCACTGCGATTGCAGGTGGAGAGGATCGCGGCTTCGCGGCTGTCGGTCAGTCGGCAGAGCTGCTGCAAGGCCTCCACCAGCTGTTCAGGAGTAAAAGCCACGCGCTCGCGGACGTCTACTGAAGCAGTCTTGTGGTTGATACCGAGTGCAAGGAAGGCCATTCAAGGTCGCTGATGGTGACGTGAAGCCGGCAATTGTCCTACTTCGAAAGATTCAGAACAACTACCGCTGACTATTGTCCCAATCGTCAGTCCCTATAATGGGCACAATTGAGTCTCGGTTATGTTTGGCCGAAGGCTTGTGTCATGATGATCCGACCGCAGGTTAGTCGTCCTCTTCCTATATGAATAGATCTTCCGCGTTGCTCTTCGCTTTTGTCTTCCTCAGCGGCTGCCAGGCCTTGGCTCCCGTTTCGCCGGACGGTACGCCGTCGGTTGAAGACACCACGCCCGCGCCTGAAAAGCCCAAGGTTTACAGCTCGTTCAGCGAGGAAACCGTTTTCAGCCTGTTGAGCGCCGAACTCGCCGGCCAGCGCAATCGTTTCGACATTGCTCTGGATAACTACGTGACCCAGGCCATCAATACGCAGGATCCGGGTGTCTCCGAACGCGCCTTCCGTATCGCCGAATATCTGGGCGCCGATCAACCGGCCCTCGATACCGCGCTGATCTGGGCGAAAAACGCCCCGGACGACCTCGAAGCGCAGCGCGCCGCTGCCGTGCAACTGGCGCGCGCCGGGCGTTATGACGACTCGATGGTCTATATGGAAAAGGTCCTGCAAGGCAAGGGCGATACCCATTTCGACTTCCTCGCGTTGTCGGCAGCGGATACCGATCAGGAAACCCGCAACGGCCTGATGAAAAGTTTTGACCGGTTGTTGCAGCGTCATCCGAACAACAGCCAGCTGATTTTCGGCAAAGCCCTGCTCTTGCAGCAGGACGGTGACAACAAAGCCGCACTGGCCCTGCTCGAAGACAATCCGCCAGATGACGGCGAGATCGCACCGATTCTGCTGCGCGCGCGCCTGCTGCAGATTCTCAACCGGGGCGACGAAGCGCTGCCACTGCTGCAGAAAAGCATCAAGAAGTACCCGGACGACAAGCGCCTGCGCCTGACTTACGCGCGCATGCTGGTTGAACAGGACCGGATGGACGACGCCAAGGCCGAGTTCTCCAGCCTTGTGCAGCAATACCCGGAAGACGACGAACTGCGTTACTCGCTGGCATTGGTCTGCCTGGAAGCCAAAGCCTGGGACGAGGCCAAGGGTTATCTGGAAGACTTGATCGCCCGCGAAAGCCACGTCGATTCGGCGCACCTGAACCTAGGGCGAATTGCCGAAGAACGCAACGACCCGCAAGGCGCGCTCATCGAGTACGCCCAGGTCGGCCCGGGCAACGATTATCTGCCGGCGCAATTGCGTCAGGCCGATATTCTGATGAACAACGGCAAAACCGCTGAAGCGCAGAGCAAACTCGCCGCCCAGCGTGACGAACAACCGGACTACGCGATTCAGTTGTACCTGATCGAATCGGAAACCCTGTCGGCCAATAAACAGGACGACAAGGCCTGGAAAGTCTTGCAGCAAGCCTTGCTGCAATACCCGGACGATCTGAATCTGCTCTATACCCGGGCCATGCTCGCGGAAAAACGCAATGACCTCGCGCAAATGGAAAAAGACCTGCGCCTGATCATCAAGCGTGATCCGGACAACGCCATGGCGCTCAACGCACTCGGCTACACCTTGTCCGATCGCACCACACGCTACGCTGAAGCCAAAGCGCTGATTGAGCAGGCACACCAGATCAATCCGGAAGACCCGGCCGTACTCGACAGCCTCGGCTGGGTGAATTACCGCTTGGGCAATCTGGATGACGCCGAGAAATATCTGCGTCAAGCGCTGGAGCGTTTCCCTGATCACGAAGTCGCCGCGCATCTGGGCGAAGTATTGTGGACCAAGGGCAACCAGCGTGAAGCCAAACAAATCTGGGGCAAATTCCTCAAGGATCAGCCCGACAGCACCATTCTGCGCAGCACCATCAAGCGCCTGACCGGATCCGAGACTCTTTAACTCATGTTTTTGCGCCACGTTATTGTTTTCAGCTTCATCGCCCTGCTCGCTGGCTGCTCGGGTTTTGGCACTCGCGAATCGGTCGATGGCCACGGCAGTCCGGCTCAATGGGCCGCGAACAAACAGCAACTGACCGGCCTCGATGGCTGGCAGATCGACGGCAAGATCGGCATCCGCGCGCCGAAAGATTCCGGTAGCGGCACGCTGTTCTGGCTGCAACGTCAGGATTACTACGACATTCGTTTGTCCGGCCCGCTGGGTCGTGGCGCGGCACGTTTGACCGGGCGTCCGGGCAAGGTCTCGCTGGAAGTTGCCAACCAGGGTCGCTATGAATCGCAATCGCCGGAAGCCCTGCTCGAAGAACAGCTCGGCTGGAAACTGCCGGTGTCGAATCTGGCCTGGTGGGTCCGTGGCCTGCCAGCGCCTGATAGCAAAAGTCGCCTGAATCTGGACGCCGACAGCCGTCTGGCCAACCTCGAACAGGATGGCTGGAAAGTCGAATACACCGCTTACACCGAACAAAACGGTTACTGGTTGCCCGAGCGCATCAAGCTGCACGGCACTGATCTTGACGTGACGCTGGTGATCAAGACCTGGCAACCGCGCAAGCTGGGACAATAACCGATGACCGCTGCACGTCTGACCCTGCCCTCGCCGGCCAAACTCAACCTGATGCTGCACATTCTCGGTCGCCGTGAAGACGGTTATCACGAGTTGCAGACGCTGTTTCAGTTTGTCGATTACGGCGATGAAATCACTTTTGCCGTGCGTGATGACGGTGTGATTCAACTGCACACCGAGTTCGTCGGCGTGCCGCATGACAGCAACCTGATCGTGCGCGCGGCGAAAATGCTTCAGCAACAGTCCGGTTGCACGCTCGGCATCGATATCTGGATTGATAAAGTCCTGCCCATGGGCGGCGGCATCGGTGGCGGCAGTTCGAATGCGGCGACGACTTTGCTCGGCCTGAATCATTTGTGGCAGTTGGGTTGGGATGAAGATCGCCTGGCCGCGCTGGGCCTGACACTCGGTGCCGACGTGCCGGTTTTTGTCCGTGGTCACGCGGCGTTTGCCGAGGGCGTGGGCGAGAAACTCACCCCGGTGAATCCCGAAGAACCGTGGTATCTGGTGCTCGTGCCGCAAGTCTCTGTTAGTACGGCAGAAATTTTTTCCGATCCTTTGTTGACACGTAACACGCCGCCCATTAAAGTGCGCCCCGTTCCCGAGGGAAACAGTCGAAATGACTGCTTGCCGGTGGTTGCAAGGCGTTATCCAGAAGTACGTAACGCATTGGATTTGTTAGGTAAATTTACCGAAGCAAAACTCACCGGAACTGGAAGTTGTGTGTTTGGGGGCTTCCCAAGCAAAGCTGAAGCTGATAAAGTCTCGGCCCTTCTGACAGAGACCCTTACAGGGTTTGTAGCCAAAGGCAGCAACGTTTCGATGTTGCACCGCAAGCTGCAAAGTCTGCTCTAAAGGAACCAAGTGCTCGGCACTTGATGCAACAGATACAGGGGCGTCGCCAAGCGGTAAGGCAGCAGGTTTTGATCCTGCCATGCGTTGGTTCGAATCCAGCCGCCCCTGCCATTTTCTATACTCATCCAGGTTACCCTCAGCCTCTAGGTACTGCGCGTGTCCAAGATGATGGTCTTTACGGGGAACGCTAACCCCGATCTGGCTCGGCGTGTTGTACGTCAGCTGCATATCCCTCTCGGTGACATCTCTGTCGGTAAGTTCTCCGACGGCGAAATTACTGCCGAGATCAATGAAAACGTTCGCGGTAAAGACGTTTTCATTATTCAGCCGACTTGCGCTCCGACCAACGATAACCTGATGGAACTGGTAGTGATGGCTGATGCCTTCCGCCGCTCCTCGGCTACTCGTATCACTGCTGTTATTCCTTATTTTGGTTATGCCCGTCAGGATCGCCGTCCGCGTTCCGCACGTGTGGCTATCAGCGCGAAAGTCGTTGCTGACATGCTTACCGTAGTCGGCATCGACCGTGTTCTCACGGTTGATCTGCATGCTGACCAGATTCAGGGTTTCTTCGATATTCCGGTAGATAACATCTACGGCTCCCCGGTTCTGGTGGATGACATTGAAGATCAGCGCTTCGAAAACCTGATGATCGTGTCCCCGGACATTGGTGGCGTCGTGCGTGCACGTGCCGTTGCCAAATCCCTGGGTGTGGATCTCGGGATCATCGACAAACGCCGTGAGAAAGCCAATCACTCTGAAGTGATGCATATCATCGGTGATGTCGAAGGGCGTACCTGTATTCTGGTCGATGACATGGTCGATACCGCCGGCACTCTGTGCCACGCGGCCAAGGCCCTGAAAGAGCATGGCGCAGCCAAGGTCTTTGCCTATTGCACACACCCTGTGCTGTCGGGTCGGGCCATCGAGAATATCGAAAATTCCGTGCTGGACGAGCTGGTGGTGACTAACACCATCCCGCTGTCCGCTGCAGCACAAGCCTGTGCACGTATCCGTCAACTGGATATCGCACCGGTTGTTGCCGAAGCGGTTCGCCGCATCAGCAATGAAGAATCGATCAGCGCGATGTTCCGTTAAGGGCCCTGCCCTTCGCGAAATGTCTCGTTGACGAAAAGCGCCCCGCCCCGGCATTCCTGCCGGGGCGGGGCTTTTTTGCCCATACCGTGTTTGGCGCTGGTCGCAAACGCCACTCCGGTCATGGCTATTTTGGAGATACAAAATGAACGATTTTACTCTGAATGCTGAAGTGCGTTCCGACCTGGGGAAAGGTGCGAGCCGCCGCCTGCGTCGTCTCGCCGCTCTGGTTCCAGCTGTTGTTTACGGTGGCGAAAAAGCCCCTGAATCCATCAGCATGCTGGCCAAAGAAGTTGCCAAACTGCTCGAAAACGAAGCGGCTTACAGCCACGTTATCGAACTGAACGTCGGCGGCAAAAAGCAGAACGTCATCATCAAAGCTCTGCAACGTCACCCGTCCAAGGGTCACGTTCTGCACGCTGACTTCGTACGCGTCGTAGCCGGTCAGAAACTGACCGCTATCGTGCCTGTGCACTTTGTTGGTGAAGAAGCTCCGGTCAAGAAAGGCGGCGAGATCTCGCACGTCCTGAACGAAATCGAAGTAACTTGCCTGCCGAAAGATCTGCCTGAGTTCATCGAAGTCGACCTGTCGGCTCTGGAAATCGGCGCAATCGTCCACCTGTCCGACATCAAAGCCCCTAAAGGCGTTGAGTTCGTTGCACTGGCTCACGGTGACGACAAAGCTGTTGCAAACGTACACGCTCCACGCGTTGCTCCAGAAGCTACCGAAGAAGGCGCAGCAGAGTAATTCACTCTGTCATGCCTGAGTGAGCAAGTAACATCGCGGACTGGAACGTAGCGAGAAAGCGGGCGAGAACGCGGAGTTTACATCCATGGTAAATGAGCATTTTTCGTCCACTTTCGCCGCTTTGCCTGATCGCGGCGATGTTACTCACCACTCAAAGGAAGGGCCCCTATCGTGACTGCCATCAAACTGATCGTTGGCCTGGGAAATCCAGGCGCCGAATACGACCAGACCCGGCATAACGCAGGGGCCCTTTTTGTTGAGCGTATCGCCCACGCACAGAATGTGAATCTTGTGGCCGATCGCAAATATTTCGGCCTGACCGGGCGCTATTCGCATCAGGGTCAGGATGTTCGTCTGCTGATTCCCACCACCTACATGAACCGCAGCGGCCAGGCCGTGGCGGCACTCGCCGGTTTCTTCCGCATCAAGCCTGAAGAAATTTTGGTGGCGCATGACGAACTCGACTTGCCTCCGGGCGTTGCCAAGCTCAAGCAGGGCGGCGGCCATGGCGGTCACAACGGGTTGCGCGACATCATTGCGCAACTGGGTAATCAGAATACGTTCTACCGCCTGCGGCTTGGCATTGGCCACCCGGGCGTTGCCAGTATGGTTTCAAATTTCGTCCTGGGTCGTGCGCCACGCGCCGAACAGGAAAAACTCGATGCCAGCATCGACTTTGCCCTCGGCGTGCTGCCGGATATCCTCGCCGGGGAATGGAACCGCGCGATGAAAAACCTGCACAGCCAGAAGGCCTGACTTTTACCCGAGGGGAAACACCATGGGATTCAATTGCGGCATCGTCGGCCTGCCTAACGTCGGCAAGTCCACCCTGTTCAACGCCCTGACCAAATCCGGTATCGCGGCCGAAAACTTCCCCTTCTGCACCATCGAGCCGAACAGCGGCATCGTGCCGATGCCGGATCCGCGCCTGGAAGCACTGGCGGCCATCGTCAATCCGAAGCGCATCCTGCCGACCACCATGGAATTCGTCGACATCGCAGGCCTGGTGGCCGGCGCCTCGAAAGGTGAAGGCCTGGGCAACAAGTTCCTCGCCAACATCCGCGAAACCGACGCGATCGCTCACGTCGTGCGCTGCTTCGAAGACGAAAACGTGATCCACGTTTCCAACAGCGTCGACCCGAAGCGCGACATCGAAATCATCGACCTGGAACTGATCTTCGCCGACCTCGACAGCTGCGAGAAGCAACTGCAGAAAGTCGCGCGCAACGCCAAGGGTGGTGACAAGGACGCCGTGGTTCAGAAAGCTCTGCTGGAGCAACTGATCGCGCACTTCACCGAAGCCAAGCCGGCGCGCAGCCTGATGAAGAACATGAGCACCGACGAAAAAGCGGTGATCAAGGGCTTCCACCTGCTGACCACCAAACCGGTCATGTACATCGCCAACGTCGCTGAAGACGGTTTCGAGAACAACCCGCACCTGGACGTGGTTCGCGCCATTGCCGAAGAAGAAGGCGCGATGGTGGTTCCGGTCTGCAACAAGATCGAAGCGGAAATCGCCGAGCTGGATGACGGCGAAGAGAAGGACATGTTCCTCGAGGCCCTGGGCCTGGAAGAGCCTGGCCTGAACCGCGTGATCCGCGCCGGCTACGAAATGCTGCACTTGCAGACCTACTTCACCGCCGGTGTCGAAGAAGTCCGCGCCTGGACCGTCAAAGTCGGTGCCACCGCACCACAAGCTGCTGGCGTGATCCACACCGACTTCGAGAAAGGCTTCATCCGCGCCGAAGTGATCGCCTACAACGACTTCATCCAGTACAAGGGCGAAGCCGGCACCAAAGAAGCCGGTAAATGGCGTCTGGAAGGCAAGGATTACATCGTCAAAGACGGCGACGTGATGCACTTCCGCTTCAACGTGTAAGCGTTACGCCGAAGAAAAAGCCGCGTTTGATACGCGGCTTTTTTGTGCCTGACAGATTGTTAAAAGATCGCAGCCTTCGGCAGCTCCTACAGGTGTACATCAATCCCATGTAGGAGCTGCCGAAGGCTGCGATCTTTTGATCTTAGGCCTTTTTAGTGCGCGGCAAGAAGATCGCCAACACGCCAAACAATGGCAGGAACGAACACAGGAAATACACGTACTCAATCCCGTGCACATCCGCCAGATGCCCCAGCAACGCCGCGCCAATCCCGCCAAAACCAAACATCAAACCGAAGAAGATTCCGGCGATCATCCCGACATTCCCCGGCACCAGCTCCTGCGCATACACCACAATCGCCGAGAACGCTGAAGCCAGAATGAAGCCGATCACCACGCTGAGGACGCTGGTCCAGAACAGGTCAACGTGAGGCATCAGCAGCGTGAACGGCGCAACGCCAAGGATCGAAAACCAGATAACCGCCTTACGTCCGATCTTGTCGCCGATCGGCCCGCCGAAGAACGTCCCCGCCGCTACCGCGCCGAGAAACAGGAACAGGTGCAACTGCGAGCTGGCCACCGACAAGTCGAACTTCTCGATCAGGTAGAACGTGAAGTAACTGGTCAGGCTGGCCATGTAGAAATACTTGGAGAACACCAACAGCCCCAGCACCACCAGCGCACTGGTCACCCTGCCCTTCGACAGCCCGTGAGTCGCTGCCTGACCGGCCTTGAGCTTGAACAGATTGAGGTGATGGGCGTACCAGCGACTGATGCGGTACAGCACGAACAGCGCAAACACCGCGAACAAACCGAACCACGCCACGTTGCCCTGACCGAACGGAATGATGATCGCCGCCGCCAGCAACGGGCCGAACGCGGAACCGGCATTACCGCCGACCTGAAAGGTCGACTGCGCTAGGCCAAAGCGTCCACCGGAAGCGAGCCGCGCAATCCGTGAGGCCTCGGGGTGAAACGTCGAGGAACCGATACCAATCAGCGCCGCCGCCAGCAGAATCAACGGAAAACTACCGACCATCGACATCATCACGATGCCAATCAGCGTACAGATCGAACCGGCCGGCAACAGCCACGGTTTTGGATGCCGATCGGTGTGATAACCGACCCACGGTTGCAACAGCGAGGCGGTCAGTTGAAAGGTCAAAGTGATCAGGCCGACCTGAGTAAACGTCAGGCCGTAATTGGCCTTGAGCATCGGGTAGATCGACGGTAGCACCGACTGAATCAGGTCGTTGATCAAATGCGCCAGCGCCACTGCGCCGATGATACGCATCACCAAAGGGTTGCTTTGCGGAGCAGCGGGCGCCGAGGCAGCGGCGGTCTGAACGTTGCTGATAGCCATGGAGTTTTCCGGACAGCAGATGGGTGCACGCAGGCAGGTGCGTCAATGTGCCATTTTTCGGTGCGCCAGCGCCATCCCCTTAGCCAGCTAACTAACTGACTGGTCGTCGACTGCAAGGTGATAGCGCAACGCCATGGTCTGAATCTTGCCTTGCTTCTGCCCTTGAACGCGGGCGCCTTACAAAGGCGACCGACAATGGGAAGTTTCGCTACAGAGCCGGCCTACAGAGCGGGCGAGAGTGAACTTTCGAGGCCTTTTAGCAGGGCACAACATCAACGTCGAACGACCGCGATGCACGCCAATGGTGCGTGGTGTCCAGAGGAGTCATGGGGCATGCAGGCTTTCCTTTCACCGGGGATCAAATTGCTGGGGCGGTTTGGCTTCGCAGGTAAATTCCAGTTGTTGTTTCTGCTGTTCATTCTGCCGTTGGCCGGCAGCCTGTTAATGATCGGCCAGGACTATCGCGACAAACTCAATCTGATTTCCGGCGAACGTGCCGGCGTGCGGCAGTTGCTCGCGCTGGATGCGCTGGACAATCTGCTCGCCGCGCAACGCGATCGCGCCGCCCGCTGGCGCGCCACGGAAACCAATCGCCAACCGACGCCGGCCACTCTCGCTGCCATGGCCGCGTTCGACGCGGTGCAACCAGCGGTTCTGCAAGCGACCACGGATTTGGGCGCCGCCCTGAAAAACGAAGGCGCTGAAGGCGAAACCCTCACCCGCTATCAAGCACTGCAAACCGCACTCAATGGTCTGGATTCAAAAAGCCTGAGCAGCGTCGGTTGGTGGCCGGACGGTTACGACCGCTTCACCAACGCCCTCAGCGCCCTGCAAGCGTTGCGCGAGCAGATCGTCATGGACAATCGCCTGACCCTCGCGCCGTGGCTGGAAACCTATCTGCTCACGCAGATCTCCACGCAACACGCCCCGGACCTGATCGAACGCGTTGGACGCCTTGCCGCCGTCGGCCAGGCCTCGGTCGTCTCCGGTCAATTCACTCTGCAAAGCCGTCTGCAATTACGCGACCTGCGCAGTCGTATCGGCGACGCCCGCGAGCAACTAGTCAAAACCTCCACGCTGCTCGAAGCACGCCTGTCGAAAGATCAGCAGAGCTGGGCCAGCCAATACCACGACAGCCTCAAACACCTCGACAGCGGTCTGAAGGTGCTGGATGACGGTGTGTTCGGCGGCAGCATCAATCTCAAACCAGAAGACTTCGAACGCAGCCTCGACGCCTTGCTGAGCGACCTCGCCGCCCTGCGCCAGCAATCGCTGGTGTCGCTGGATCAGCGGCTCGACGCCTACCACAGTTCAGCAATCCGTCAGTTCATCATCGTCGCAGCGATCTTCGGTTGCTTGCTACTGGCGGCGATGTATTTGTTTGTGTGCCTGCAAGCCTCAATCCGCCGCAGTGCCAGCGGCATCACCCTGCTCGCTGAAGCATTGCGCGACGGCAACCTCAGCCTGCAAGTGCCGGTGGTGGGCCGTGATGAGTTGGCGGCGATCAGCACCGCGCTCAACGTTGCCGTGGTGCAACTGCGCGCGAGCATGCTCGGTGTCGATCACGAAACCTCGCAGTTGAGCCATGCCGTGCGCAGCCTTAACGAACACTCCAGTGGCGCCCTCGGTGAAGTCGAGGCGCAGCAGTTGCAGATCAGCCAGATCGCAGCAGCCGCCACGCAATTGGCCGCGACCTCGCAAGGCGTGGCGCAGAGTTGCGAACAGGCTTCCGGCAGTGCTCAGCACACCCGGCGCATTGCCGCCGACAGCAGCCGCGACAGCCAACGCACTACAGCAAGTATTCAGCAGCTCAATCAGCGTTTGAACGAAACTGCAGCGGCACTGGGCCGGGTCAGCGAGCAAGGCCAGCAGATTCAATTGGTGGTCGACACGATTCGCGGTGTTGCTGAACAAACCAATCTGCTCGCGCTCAACGCAGCCATTGAAGCTGCGCGCGCCGGTGAACAAGGTCGCGGTTTCGCCGTAGTGGCGGACGAAGTGCGCAGCCTGTCGCAACGCACGCAATCGTCCACTGCACAGATCGCCGGCACCGTCGACAGCCTGCGCGCGACGGTCAATGAAGCCGTGAGTTTGATGGAAGCCGCCTGCGGCCAGGCGCAAACCGATGCCGAGTCGGTCACCGGTCTCGGTGAGCGTTTGGGTGAAATCGCCAGCGCAGTACAGAGCGTCACTGACACGCTCGCGCAGATCGCCACAGCGGTTGAGGAACAGGCGAGTACCGCCGACGAAGTCAGCGGCAATATCCAGCAGGTTGATCAGGCGGCCATGCGCTTGCTTGAAGGCGCACGGGCGGTGAACCTCGCGGCGGACACCCTGAGTCAGGGCAGCCACGCCTTGAGCGCCAATACGGCAAGATTTCAGCTGCGTTGATGCCCTGCCCGGCCCGGATTTTCCGGGCTGGAGGATAAGCGGTTGAAAATAAGAAGAAATATTTTAAATTTACGCTTGACGCTTTTCCATTTCAGGGGAATAATGCGCGCCACTTGGCTACATAGCTCAGTTGGTTAGAGCATAGCATTCATAATGCTGGGGTCCGGGGTTCAAGTCCCTGTGTAGCCACCAAGTACTAAAAACGGCTTACCGAAAGGTAGGCCGTTTTTTTATGCCTCGAGAAAAGTATCGGTAATCTGTTACTTCAAAATATCCTTCTCTTCGTTGCTCGCTTTGGTCGCTGCCTGTGCGATCAGGGCGTCAAGCATCTGCGCAATGACCTTCTGTTGGACCTTCGAAAGTTCATTGATGGACTGCAGCCGTCGATACCACGTCGAGGTCAAGCTGCGTCTGGGCCTCTCCGTGTAAGAGGGAACGCCGAGCAGGTCTTCAACAGGCACGCGCAGCGCAAATGCCATCTTCACCAGTGTCGTGACCGGCATGCTGCGCGTGCCCTCCTCGTAGCCCTGAAAGGTTTGCCGGGAAAGACCTAAAGCCCGTGCAAACCGAGTCTGTGTGATCTCGTGCACTGTGCGTAAGTGAGCAATGCGACTGCCCATCGCCACCAGAAAATCGCGATCCTCATTGGAAATACTCATGACAATGGCCGACTGAAAATAGAGTTGAATGGCAACGGACTCATCCTTTTCATCTGAAATCCATCCTGGAAAAACAACAGAAAACATCCTCAGGCAGCGGTGCGTAAGTTGTCGACCTGAAAAATCTGTAGGAGAAATACAGAGCAACCGCCAAGTTGCGGCGAGATACTACAGGCGCGAAATGCCTTTTCAGCAAGCCAACGCCGACAACCCTTTCGCCCAGATTTGCCGAGTGCGCAAACCGACCATCGCCCGCCAATCCGGATCAGCCGGATAGAACTGCTCGAGCAGATTCACTTTGATCCCCCGCCCCGTCGCATCCAGCGGATCGCCATGCAAATGCAGCCAATGGTCATCGCGCAAATGCCGATGCACATCCGGCCCCGGATACGTCCCGCACTCGATCACGAACGGCATCAACTGCACGTCCGGTAAAGCATTGAGCAACGCCTGCGAGGTGTACCCGGTAGCCGTCGCTGCCACTCCGGTTTCGCTCAGGGTGTCGGCGCCGGTGTGCAGAGTGTAAAGCCATGGGCCATAAATCCCCTGCGCTTGCGTGAGTGCCGGGTAAGGCGCCTGGGTGATAGTCAGCAACATCGGATGGCCGTATTCGCCAGCGCCGGTGTGCAGGTCGAAACACATTACGGTTTCAGCGCCAGCCAGATGCGCGTCGATGATTTGATGCAGCGTGCGATTCGACCAGCTCGGCGCGCGACCACCATAGAACAATCCATCGGGATGGCTGTGCTGGCCGCCCTCGACAATCGACATCACCGCCGGCCAGCCGTGTTCGTTGATTTGCGCATCGAGCATGGCATCGGCGCGTTGGCGCTCGGGGCCGTGCAAATCGGTGCAGGCGTAGATTTCATGCAGTGCGGCGTACGCGCGGTTATCCGGTAGCGGCCCGGTGAAATCCAGGTGATTGCGATTGAGGTCGATGTTGTCTTCGTTGACCCGGCGCAGCCATGCGGTGCCCCATGGGTTGATCAGGTGCACCATGACCACCGCGACATCCTTGGGCAGCGAACCAGGTTCGAAGGTTTTCAGCCAATCGATCTGGCAATCCGAGCCGTAATAACCCTCGACGCCGTGCGTACCGCTGAGCGCTACCAGTCGGCGTTTGGCCTGTGGATCGCCGAGCACGGCGACGTCGGTGCTCAGCGGTTCGCCGAATGGCCCGCAGCGTGGATGTGCGTAGGAGGTGAGAGTAGCGCCGGCGGCATTGGCGGCGGTGATGAACTGTTCGCGTTGACCGCGGTAGCTGGATTCGGTGGGGAACTCGCTGTGCATGCTTGGCCTCTTGTGATTTTTATGCCTTTACCTGTAGGAGTGAGCCTGCTCGCGATAGCGGTGGTTCAGTCAACATTGATGTTGGCCGTAATGACGCTATCGCGAGCAGGCTCACTCCTACAGGGGATGTTGGTGCTCCATAAATTTGAGCTTGACCCTAGCGAACTTCCGCCCCGAAAAGAAAGACAAAAATGCCCATCGGTTTGCGTCGCGACCGGGCGGTCGATAAAGTCCCGAAGACCTTTATCCCACGGACGGAGAGCCCGCGTGTTTTCAGCCTTGCCCTTGAGCCGCTTTCGCCTGCCTGCCCTGACGCTGATCATCAGCGCCCTGACCCTCGCCGCGTGCAACGCCCCACCCTCCTCGACCTTGCCGCTGGCACCGGAAGCCGCTACCGGTTTCCGCACCGATCTGCAAACCCGTCACGCCAGCCAACACATGGCCGCCGCTGCCAATCCACTGGCGGCTGAAGCCGGTCGCGAGATGCTGCGTCTGCGCGGTTCGGCGATTGATGCGGCGATTGCGATGCAAGCGGTGCTGACCCTGGTTGAGCCGCAGTCTTCCGGGATCGGTGGCGGCGCGATGATCGTGTTGTGGGACGGCAAACAGGTGCGCACCTACGACGGTCGCGAAACCGCACCGGCTGGCGCCACCGAGAAGCTGTTCCTGCGCGCCGATGGCCAACCGATGTCGTTCCCGCAAGCACAGATTGGCGGTCGCTCGGTCGGTACACCAGGGGTGTTGCGCGCACTGGAGATGGCCCATAAACAACATGGTCGCCTGCCATGGGCGAAGCTGTTTGAACCGGCGATCAAACTGTCCGAGCAAGGCTTTGCGATCTCTGCGCGTTTGCACTCGCTGCTGGAAGCAGACCCGGTGATCCGCCAGTCGCCCGACATGGCGAAGTACTTCCTCAATGCCGATGGCAGCGTCAAAGCCGTCGGCACGCGTCTGCAAAACCCGGCATTGGCCGCGGTGCTCAAACGCATCGCCACCGAAGGTGCGGACGCGTTGTACAAAGGCCCGATCGCCGAAGAAATCGTCGCCAAGGTGCAGGGCCACGCCAACCCCGGCAGCCTGTCGCTCAGCGATCTGCAGCGCTATCAGGCCAAAGAACGTGCGCCGCTGTGCACCGATTACAAACGCTGGCAGGTCTGCGGCATGCCGCCGCCGTCGTCGGGCGGCATCGCCGTGGCGCAGATTCTCGGCACGTTGCAGGCGCTGGAAACCCGCGATCCACGCCTTTCCCTGACGCCGCTCAAACCGGTAAAAACCGACAAACCGGCCGGCATCGAACCGGCGCCAGAGGCTGTGCATTTGATCGCCGAAGCCGAGCGTCTGGCCTACGCCGACCGCGCGCAATACGTCGCCGACACCGACTTCGTGCCGGTGCCGGTCAAAGGCCTAGTCGATCCCGGTTATCTCGCCAGCCGCGCCAGCCTGATCGGCGAACGCAGCATGGGCAGCGCCAAACCGGGCACACCACCGGGCGTACAAGTGGCCTACGCCCCGGACCGCTCGCCGCTGCGCATCTCCACCTCGCAAGTGGTCGCGGTGGATGACCTCGGCGGCGCCGTGTCGATGACCACTACCATCGAAGCCGCGTTCGGCTCGCACTTGATGGTTCAGGGCTTCTTGCTGAACAACCAGATGACCGACTTCTCGTTCATCCCCGAAGAAAACGGCCAGAAAGTCGCCAACCGCGTCGAGCCCTTAAAACGCCCGCGCTCGTCGATGGCGCCGACGCTGATCTTCGATCGCCACAGCGGCGAATTCGTCGCCACGGTCGGCTCGCCGGGCGGTTCGCAAATCATCGAATACGTGGCGAAAACCACCGTCGGCCTGCTCGACTGGCACCTCGACCCGCAAAGCGCCATCAGCCTGCCCAACTTCGGCAGCCGCAACGGCCCGACCGAACTGGAACAAGGCCAATTCAGCCCGGTGCTGATTCAGGCGCTGAAAGACAAAGGGCATGCGGTGAATGAAATCGACATGACCAGCGGCACCCAGGCCATCGTGCGGGTCAAGGATGCGCAGGGGAAAGCGTCGTTGGAGGGTGGCGCGGATCCACGGCGTGAGGGGGAAGCGTTGGGGGATTGAGGCTAGGACGCAAAGAGAAAAGGCTTACCGTGAGGTAGGCCTTTTTTGTGGCTAACAGATTGTGTTCACTCGCATCCCGTCGCCTTTTCCTACACCGAAAATTTGCTGCCACGGATAGAGTAAGTGGCCGTTCAGCAAACAACACTTTCGGGATCTGCTGGCATTTATGAACACGCAAATATTAGAACCGTACGTCCACCGACAGCCAGCAGCCTTGCATCAGTCCCATAGTGGGACTAGGATCGCGTCATGAGAATTATCGCTGTCAGTCAGCTCAAAAATTTTTGGGAACGGTATCCGGACTCAGAGCAACCACTGTTGGCGTGGATAGATGAAGCGAGGAAAGCAAGCTGGTCAACGCCCTCGGACATCAAGGCACATTTTGCTTCTGCGAGCATTCTGAAAAGCCGCAGAGTGGTGTTCAACATCAAGGGCAATGACTTTCGCCTGATCGTAGCCGTGGCCTACCGCTTCGGCGCCATATACATAAAATTCGTCGGCACCCACAAGCAGTACGATGCAATCGACGCTGATACCGTCGAAATGGAGTAACCCATGAACATACGTCCGATTCATAACGAAGAAGACTACCGTGCGGCGCTCAAAAACGTGTCTGCACTTTTCGACAACGAGCCAGAACCGGGTACCCCTGAAGGTGATTACTTCGACATCATGATCACTCTCATTGAGGCCTATGAAGCCAAACAGTTTCCACTGGATTTGCCCAATCCGATCGATGCCATCAAATTCCGAATGGAACAGTCAGGCCTGTCAGCCGCGGATCTCGCTCCGGCTATTGGTCGAACAAACAGGGTCTATGAAGTGTTGAATGGCAAGCGGGCACTCACTTTGCCAATGATATGGAAACTTCATGAGCTGTTTGGAATTCCTGCCGAAAGCCTGATCAAACCAATGAAGCAAATCTGATACAAATTGCAGCAACCCAGCCTTTGACTGCAGCTTAGCGATCAGCGATTAGCCACCAGATGCGCACCAAACAACAGATAGCAACCGCCCGCCAAGCGATCCAGCCATTGCCGCGAACGCTCATACACACCAGCGATTCGCCGACTGGCGAAGAACAGCGCCACGCAGCAATACCAACTGAACGACAACGTCGCCATGGTCATCACCGCCAGCGCCAGCAACAGTGGTGGGATGTGAGCCGGCATGGCGGTGGCGAAGATGGTGGCGACAAACAATGCGGATTTCGGATTGGTCATGTTGCCCAGAAAGCCTCGTCCGTAAGCACCGAGCAACGTTTGCTGCGAGTCATCCAGCGTGCCCGGAACGATCGGCGCCTTGCGCTTGAACTGCTTGAGCCCGAGATAGATCAGGTAGCAGCCACCGGCAATCTTGAAACTCAAGTACAGCGCTGGTGCGGCGCTGAACAGCGACTGAATGCCCAGGCCACCCGCCAGCCCCCACAATACGGTTCCGCTGGCCACGCCGAGCGCCGCGACGACACCGTGTCGGCGGGAACGGCTGACCGCTAGTTGCGCGATGTTGAAGAAGTTCGGGCCGGGCGTGACCACGGCCACCGTCCACAACAGGGCCAGCGACAGCAACGGCGCCAGATAACTCGAAAGGGAAAGATCCATGGGGCTGTGCCTGATTGGTTCGACGATGCCCTCTACCTTGCAACATCCTGCAATGTTTTGCCATCAGCCGCTATTCACACCGCTAACGTCTTGCCATCCACCGCATCACCAATCTTCAGGAAATGCCCGCCCGCCACGTGGTGCAAGGTGCGTAAACCATCGTGCCCTTCGAAATGCCAGCGCCCGTCGCTGAACACGCGCTCATCAGCATGGGCAGCGATGACTTCGGCGAGGAACAGGTCGTATTGCTCGTGATTGCGCGGCTCCGGCAGCAAACGGCATTCGAGCCAGGCGACGCAGCCGTCGAGCAGAGGGGCTTGGACCTGTTCGCCGGCGAAAGTCTGCAGGCCATACGCCTGAAATTTGTCCTGTCCCTGGCTTTGGCTGATTTCCAGGCCTGACGTATTGCCGACGGTTTGCACGATGTCGGCCTGATTGACGCACGGGACGTTGAGCACGAAAGTGCCGGACGCTTCGAGCAACTGGCGGGTCCAGGTGGATTTATCGAGGACGACGGCGACTTTCGGCGGTTCGAAATCCAGCGGCATGGCCCAAGCGGCGGCCATGATGTTGCGCTGACCGTCATGCGCGGCGCTGACCAGCACGGTCGGCCCGTGGTTGAGCAGACGGTAGGCTTTGTTCAGGGGCACCGGGCGGCGGTGGGAATCGCTCATGGAGTCTGCTCCGGGGGAAAAGGAGCCGATTGTAGCGCCAGCATCGAAATACAGGCAGGTGAAAACTCTGTAGGAGCTGCGGCACGCTGCGATCTTTTGATCTTGATGTTGATCCTCGGAATCAAGATCAAAAGATCGCAGCCTCGTTTCACTCGACAGCTCCTACAGGGGTTGGGTGCAGGTCAGTGGGAGAGTTGATTGGCGAACTGGCCGACGGCGTTGACGACTTTCTGCGCACCGTCCTGAATCTCGACAATCACCGTGCCCGCCTCTGCCGCCAGCGCCAGCCCTTGTTCAGCCTGGAGCTTGCCATCAGTCATCAGCGCTACGGCGTTGCGCGCCATTTCCTGGTTCTGCCGCACCACGGTGACGATCTCTTCAGTCGCCTGACTGGTGCGCGAGGCCAGTTGCCGCACTTCGTCAGCCACCACCGCAAAGCCTCGGCCCTGCTCGCCGGCACGGGCCGCTTCGATGGCAGCATTGAGCGCCAGCAGGTTGGTCTGTTCGGCAATGCCGCTGATGGTTTTGACGATGGTGCCGATCACCTGCGACTGCTCGTTCAGTGCCTCGATGCCCTCACCGGCAGCCTGCATGTGCCGCGACAGATCACGCATTACGTTGACCGCTTCAGTCACCACCGTGGTACCGCGCTGAGCGGTGCTGTCGGTTTGCTGCGAAGTGCTGTAGGCAATGCTCGCCGCGTCGGCGACGGCTTGTTCGCGGTTGACCTGATCAGTGATCACGGTGGCGAACTTCACCACTTTGTACAGCTTGTTGTTGGCATCGACCACCGGGTTGTAGGACGCCTCCAGCCAGACCGTACGACCATGGCTGTCGACACGCTTGAAGCGGTCAGCGACGAATTCGCCGTTGTTCAGACGGCGCCAGAAGTTCTGGTACTCGGCGCTGTTGTATTCCTCCGGGGTGCAGAACAGGCGGTGATGTTTGCCCTTGATCTGCGCCAGGCTGTAACCCATGCCGCTGAGGAAGCGATCGTTAGCGTTCAGCACGTTGCCGTTGAGGTCGAACTCGATCACCGCGGTCGAACGCACCAGTGCTCCGATCAGGTTTTCGTGTTCACGGGAGGCTTCAATGGTGCGGGTCAGGTCGCTGGCAAACAGCGAAATGTGCTTGATCCGCCCATCCGAAGAACGCACCGGCTGCACAATCGAACGCAGCCACGCTTCTTCACCATTGCCACGCAACAGGCGTACGGCACCGGCGAAATGCTCGCCACGGGTCATGGCGTTTTTGAAGCGGTGATGGAATTCGTCGGTCTTCACGTGGGCCGGGACGATGTCTTCAATCGCCCGACCGATCAGGTCCTGACTCTTGTAGAGCATCTCGGTGAGAAAGTTCTGGTTGACCGATTGAATGCGCCCGTCGGGCTCAAGGTTCAGCACCAGCATCTCGCTTTCCAGGCTTTCCTTCACCTGCACGAGGCTGGAGAGTTCTTCACGAAGAGCGGCCAGCTCTTGCTTCAGGCGTTTGTTGAACATGGGGAGTACCGATGGGCAGGTTGGAAAGCGGGATACAGCCTAACCATCGGCCTTGAAAATCTTTTCTGAAGAGCGCTGGCGACTCGTCAGTCAAAAATAGTTCTGAACGGTAAAGTCACGCAGCTCCGGCCACCTGACACTGCCCCGAACGCGGCATCCGCGCACCAAAATACGCCGCCGTCAGGAGACCCACCACGCCCATCACCGCGCAGAACATCACGCAGATCCATGGACTCCACGGCATCAGACCGATCAGCAGCAGCGGTGTGATACTGGCCCAGATGGCGTAGGCAATGTTGTAGGTAAAGGAAATACCTGACACGCGAATACGCGCCGGGAACAACCCGACCATCACCGATGGCACTGCGCCGACAACACCGCAAGCCAGACCGGCCACCGCGTAAGCCAGGCCTACCCAGTTACCGCCCGTGATCAGGCAGCCATATAGCAAGCCGATGCCCAAGGGCAGCAACAGGCTGTACAGCATAACCGTGCGCCACGCGCCAATTCGGTCGACCAGCAACCCGGCGATCACGCAGCCGATATTGAGAAACACGATGCCCAGGGCACTGAGGGCGAAGGTGTGGCTGGCGGTCATGCCGAAGGTTTTCTGCATCATGGTCGGCGTAATGACGACGAACACCACCACCGCCGAGGTCAGCACGCAGGTCAGCAACATCGCAGGCAGCATTGCCAGTCGATGTTCACGCAACACCGTGCGCAGCGGCAGTTCGACCCGCGCCTCGCGCTGCGCTTCCATGGCCATAAACACCGGAGTTTCGCTCAACCAGCGGCGCAGATAAACGCCAATCACACCGAATACGCCGCCGAGCAGAAACGGATAGCGCCAGGCGTAATCAAGGATTTCCGCCGGAGTGAAGACTTGTGCGAGAAACGTCGCGGTCAACGCGCCGATCAGGTAACCAAAAGTCAGTCCGGCCTGCAAAAAGCCCAGGGCGTAACCACGATGGCCAGCCGGCGCGTGCTCGGCGACAAACACCCAGGCACTCGGCACCTCACCACCGACCGCCGCGCCCTGGAGGATGCGCAACGCCAGCAACAGCAGCGGCGCGAAGTAACCAATCTGCGCATAGGTCGGCATGATCCCGATCAGCAGGCACGGCAGCGCCATCATCAGGATGCTCAGGCTGAAGACTTTCTTGCGCCCGAGTTTGTCGGCGAAATGCGCCATCAGAATCCCACCCAGCGGCCGCGCCAGGTAACCGGTGACGAAAATCCCGAAGCTTTGCAGCAGACGCAGCCATTCGGGCATTTCCGGCGGGAAGAACAGCTGGCTGAGGGTCAGGGCGAAGAACACGAAGATGATGAAATCGTAGATTTCCAGCGCGCCGCCAAGGGCCGCAAGGCCGAGGGTCTTGTAGTCGGAACGGCTGAACGGCGCGGGTTTGGCCGGGGATTGGGCAGTCATGGCAAAGAACTCTGGATCAGGCAAAAACCAAGGCGCCCATGGTCTACGCAAATGGGCGGATGGACAACCCGTTAGACCATAGTCCCGGTTTTGCAAAAGCGGCTCACAAAGCATCGGCAGTTGAATTACTGTTAATGCCTGTCCTGCTAGGCGAACCACCATCGGCAAGTCATGCCGAGATACTTGTAGGAGTGAGCCTGCTCGCGATAGCGTCGATTCAGTCAATACAAGTGTTGAATGTAAGAAAGCTATCGCGAGCAGGCTCACTCCTACAGGGGATATGTGTTTCGTCCGCAAGACCACAATAACCATAAAAATCCGAGGTACTCCCTGTGGCCGTTGATATCGAAGATAGCCGCTCCGCACGCTTTGCCCTGCGCTGTTCAAGCTTTGCCGAACGCTGGTTTCCCGACTCCTGGGTATTCGCCGCGCTGGCCGTGATCATCGTCGCCCTGGCCACGCTGGCCATGGGCGCCAAACCCACCGATGCCGCGATGGCCTTCGGTGACGGCTTCTGGAGCCTGATTCCGTTCACCATGCAAATGGCCTTCGTGGTGATCGGCGGCTACGTGGTCGCCAGCTCGCCACCGGCCGTGAAACTGATCGATCGCCTGGCACGCATCCCGAAAAACGGCCGTTCCGCCGTGGCTTGGGTCGCGTTGATCTCAATGGTCGCCTCGTTGCTCAACTGGGGTCTGTCGCTGGTATTCGGCGGTTTGCTGGTACGCGCCCTCGCCCGCCGTACCGATCTGAAAATGGATTACCGCGCCGCCGGTGCCGCCGCTTATCTGGGCCTTGGCGCGGTGTGGGCGTTGGGCTTGTCGTCGTCGGCTGCACAGTTGCAGGCCAACCCCGCCAGCCTGCCGCCGTCGATCCTGTCGATCACCGGGGTGATTCCGTTCACCGAAACGATTTTCCTCTGGCAGTCGGGCGTGATGCTGCTGGCGCTGATCGTAATCTCGATCATCATTGCCTACGCCACCGCACCCGGGCCGAACTCGGCGCGCGATGCCAAGGCCTGCGGCATCGACCCAGCCTTCAACCTGCCACCGCTGCAACCGCGCACGCGGCCGGGTGAATGGCTGGAGCACAGTCCGCTGCTGATCATCGTGCTGGTGCTGTTGGCGGCGGGATGGCTGTTCCATGAGTTCTCGAGCAAACCGGCGATCACCGCGATCTCCGGGCTGAACACTTACAACTTCCTGTTCATCATGCTCGGCGCATTGCTGCACTGGCGTCCGCGCAGCTTCCTCGATGCCGTGGCCCGCGCGGTGCCGACCACCACCGGCGTGTTGATCCAGTTCCCGCTGTACGGCTCGATTGCCGCACTGATGACCACGGTCAAAGGCGTAGATGCGCAAACCCTGGCGCATCACATCTCGACGTTCTTCGTCAGCATCGCCTCCCACGACACCTATGCGCTGTTGATGGGCGTGTACTCGGCGATTCTCGGCTTCTTCATTCCGTCGGGCGGCGGCAAGTGGATCATCGAGGCGCCGTACGTGATGCAGGTCGCCAATGATCTGCAGTATCACCTCGGCTGGGCGGTGCAGATCTACAACGCGGCCGAAGCGCTGCCAAACCTGATCAACCCGTTCTACATGCTGCCGCTGCTCGGCGTACTCGGACTGAAGGCGCGGGATCTGATCGGTTTCTCGTTTGTACAACTGTTGGTGCACACGCCGCTGGTGCTGCTGTTGCTGTGGGCGCTGGGGACGACATTGGCGTATACACCGCCAGTGATGCCGTAAAGATCGTTTTCTTACAATGTCTGTTGCACTGTCCCACATCCTGCGTGGGACAGTCCTGACATTGCTGGTTGGCGTCTTCCTTTAGCTTGTCTCGGATCAACTCCATCTATTCAAGGAAGACCCGATGACCCCAATATCCCAATCGCTGAATGCGCTGCTCCAGGAGATGTATCAGGACGGCAGCGTTTCCGTGGTCGAATACAACACGCTGCGCGACACCGCTGACCTGCGAATGGAGGCCGTTGTCCGTGAGTTTGGCGAGCACAACAACCTGACGGCTTTTCACAAGGCGATGGATGTCGCCATGCAACTGCTGCAGACCTCGGTCATTGATGCCAAGAAAGCCCGACTGACTGACACCGGCGAAGCGATCGTCAAGGACGCAGTCAGCGCCCAAGTCCAATACTTGTGTGCTGGCAGCGAACTGGCCTTGCGTCTTTTGTAATCCATTGAGCGATCCAGACCGGCGATAGCCCTCTCATCGAGAACTGTCACCCAACCGTCACACTGTCTTGTTAGCGTCCGCCCGAAACATATTGAAACATTTAGGCAAAACGGGCTGATACATGATCGACGATACAGACGGCACCGACGCATCCCCCGCAGACTCCGATAACCCCACCGACACCAGTCGCCGCCGCTTCCTCGGCGGCGTTGCGGTACTGGGTGTCGGTGCAACACTGGCCGGCTGTGGCAGCGCGGGCGATAAGCCGGGCAAACCGGTGGAGCGCCCACTGACGCCAGCCGAGCTGGACAAGGCCCTGCGCGATCAAGTGAAAACCGTGGTGGTGATCTACGCCGAGAACCGCAGTTTCAACAACCTGTTCGGTGATTTCCCCGGTGTCGAAAAGCCGCTGGCCGCGCTCAAACCCGGCGACTATCAACAACGCGATCGCGACGGCTCGCTGCTGCAAACCCTGCCGTCCGTTTGGGGCGGCGTCCTGCAGATCGGCCCGCAAACCCTCGATGGCGTGACCTACCCCAGCGCCACGCAGTTTCAGGAAAACCTGCCCAACGCGCCCTTCGCTCTCAAAGGCCCGAATGGCGAGGACTTGCCGTTCGGTCTGGTGACCCGCGACTTGTGGCACGTGTTCTATCAGAACCAGATGCAGATCAACGGCGGCAAGAATGACGGCTTCGTGGCCTGGGCCGATTCCGGTGGCTTGACCATGGGCCACTACGCGCAGAGCCGTTATTCCCTGCGCCTGTGGGACGTCGCGCAGGAGTTCGTGCTGTGTGACAACTTCTTCCAGGGTGCTTTTGGTGGCTCGTTCCTCAATCACCAATACCTCATCAGCGCCACCGCGCCGTTCTATCCGGACGCAGCCAATTCGGTGGCCAAGTCGCAGATTGCCGCGCTGCAAAGCGACGATCCGGCCGATCCACACCTCAAGCCGCTGGAGCAATCCCCCGCCAGCGCGATGACCGGCCCGCCGCAGTTCGGCCCGAGTGCCCTGACCCCGGATGGCTTCGGCGTCAACACCCTCGCCCCGCCCTACTGGCCCACCTGGATTCGCGACCCCGAGCGCCCGGCGTATTCCAAAGCGGATCTGCCCAACGTCATGGTGCCGCAGACCCATGAACACATTGGCGACAAGCTGTCGAAAAAGGACATTGATTGGGCGTGGTATGCCGGTGCGTGGCAGGCGACGCTGGATCAGTACAAGGATTCCGGCGGCATTCCGAAAATTCCCAACTTCCAGTATCACCATCAGCCGTTCAACTACTTCAAGCAGCAAGGTCCGGAAAACCCCGAAGAGCGCAACAAGCGTCTGCGTGATGCTGGCTTGGGTGATGAATCGAGCAGCAACAAGTTCTTCGCCGATGCCGAAGCGGGCAAGTTGCCGGCGGTGAGTTTCTACAAACCTCAGGGCAACCTGAACATGCACGCCGGTTATGCCGATGTGGCTTCCGGGGATCGACACATCGTCCGTGCGCTGAAAGTGCTGCGCGAAAGTCCGCAGTGGAAAAACATGGTGGTAATCGTCACGGTCGACGAGAACGGCGGCTGGTGGGATCACGTCGCACCGCCCAAGGGCGACCGCTGGGGCCCCGGGTCACGCGTGCCGGCGCTGGTGGTGTCGCCGTTTGCGCGCAAGGGCACGGTGGATCACACGGTCTACGACACCGCGTCGATCCTGCGGCTGATCACTCGTGTGTTCCAACTGGAGACCCTCGACGGCCTCAAACAACGTGACGAGGCGATGGTCGCCCGGGGTCAGAAACCCATGGGCGATTTGACCAACGCCTTGCATTTTCCGGCGTGAAAACCAGCCCTGTGAGTTTGCGCAAAAATCTGCCGATGACGGCTTCTCTGTCAAACGCGGCTGATCCACTATGAGGCGCCCCCGATACGCGGGGGAACCCACGCTGAAAAGGATCTGAGCATGTTCAAACTCGCAGGACTCACACTTGCCGCACTTACGCTGAGCGCGGCTGCCCACGCCGATGTCGATCTGAAACTGGGCAGCACCGAACGCGTTACCCGCCTCTTCGCTTATCCCAACAACTGCAGCGTGATCTGTTTCCGCAACTGGACGCTGGAACAGACCGTCACCCATTACTTGAGCCAGAGCGTGCAACGCGATGGTTATGCCGATGCCAAGGTGCTGGTAAAAACCGACAACGGCCAGCTCTACGCCGAAATCACCGGCGTGCCGAAGGATTACGACAAACCGCTGTCGGCGCTGCTGGACGCGGGTGATCTGGCCTACACCGGTGCCAGCAAGCTCAACGCCGACGGCAAATGGGCCTATAGCTGGTATTTGTTCCTGCCACTGGGCATGGCCCTGGAAAACCGTAAAAGTGTCGAGCTGCTGCACTTCCCGCCGGATTACTCGCTGACCCAGGCACAGGATTATCTGCGTTCAAACACCACCGATCGCTGGGCAACTCTGCTGACTGACAATGGCATTCCTGCCGAGCAGACGCCGGCCTATCAAACCATCATCGACATTGCCCCGATCGCTGCGCCGTCCAACGCCGGTAGCGACCTGGAAGGCGTGTATGACTACTTCAAGGATTACCAGACCACACTGGTCAAGCAGTTCAGCCAGACCACCAGCGGCACGACGTTGCCGATGGTCGCGTTCGGCGCGCCGGTGCGTAACTGGATCAAGCAGCAATACGGGCCAACCGTGAATGTCTTGGGGCTGGCAACCATCAGCCCGAGCGAAGGTGTGAAAGTGCCGGTGCTGGGTTCCAACCACCCAAGTTATATCTGGTACGCAGCCGACCCGAAGAGTTACACCGGCGACGATGCACAGGCCAAGGCTGATGCTGCGGGCCTGAAAGTCATGGGGCAGGATTTGAGCGCCGCCTGCTGGCAGGCTGGCATGGGCAGCAAACCGGGCAGCGATGCGCAGGCCACTCTCAACAGCTGTACGCAGACGTGGCAGGTCACGCAGAAAGTCAAAACCTGCGAGCTGTTCTACACCTCGATTCGCAACCTGACCCCGGAGCAGGCCGCTGCCAAGTGCACAACCACTGCGATCAAATCGCAACTGAAGCAATTGAAAGCGCCGCTGCCGGCCGCCGCTATTCCCGCCCCACACCTGTAATTGCTTGTGACATTCCCGTGTCAGCCAATGCTGACGCGGGAAAGCGTCTATATCGCCTGTCAGATCTGACAGTAGACCGGCTATACCTAATAAGACACGATTGGATCCAAGTACCGACATCGCAGTAGTGACAGGACGTCAACCCAAGGAAGTCGCAAAAGCCTTGCGACAAGGACTGTTATGAACATCCACGCCATGGCGCACTCTGCTCCGCGCGATACCGAAGGCATCTACCCCTTCGCCGGCTTGCCCGTGCGCCTGGGGTTTCCCTCCTGCGCCGATTTCGAAATCATTCAGGATCACTACGGCAGCCCAATGGCGGTCGGGGCGCGCCGCGAGTTCCTGCAAACCCACCGAATGTGCAGGGTTTCCGGGCAACTATTGCCCTATCGATGCCGGCAGACCCGACAAATGCTGGCAGGCATTCACCTCTACGATCCGCGCTTTTGCGGATTGATCGAACACGCCTGCGACCCCAACGTATTTCTCGACATGAGCGAGTTGTGGCTGTGGGCGTTGAAGGATATCCACAAGGGTGAGCGGCTGACCATGGACTACGCCGCCACCGAAGACAAACTGCTGCGCCAGTTCGCCTGCGGTTGCGGTTCACCGCGTTGCCGTGGGTGGATCACCGGCTACGACGAACCACCCACCCTCGAAGGTCAGCACTTTCTACAGCGCTGGCGGCATTCAGGGTCGCGCTGAAAGGTGCGCTGGAAGCTGAGTTATACCGCGCCAACCGGACGCAGACGATATTGCGGTGGCAACTGCTCGAAACCACTGATGGTGGTGTTGAGACTTTTCCAGCGGCCATCCTTGATGCCGTAGATGCAACCGTGGATCGACAGGCTCTGCCCGCGATGCCAGGCGTTCTGGATGATGCTGGTGTGGGCGACGTTGGCTACTTGCTGGATCACGTTGAGTTCGCACATGCGATCAACCTGCTCTTCTTCGGTCGGCAGCTTGGCCAGTTCTTCGCGTTTTTCGTAGTACAGATCGCGGATCGAACGCAGCCAGCCGTCGATCAGGCCGAACTGGCGATCCTGCATCGAGGCACGCACACCGCCGCAACCGTAGTGGCCGGTGACGAGGATGTGTTTGACCTTGAGCACGTCCACTGCGTACTGGATCACCGACAGGCAGTTTAGGTCGGTGTGCAGCACCACGTTGGCGACGTTACGGTGGACGAACAGATCGCCCGGCAGCATGCCGACGATCTCGTTGGCCGGCACGCGCGCATCGGAGCAGCCGATCCACAGATATTCCGGCGTTTGCTGGCGCGCCAGTTTGGCGAAGAAATCCGGGTCTTCCTTGGTGATCGCGTCAGCCCAACGCTCGTTGTTATCAATCAGGTCTTGTAAGTCATGCATGCTGTAAGGCCTCAAGAAAGATGCGCTGGTATGACAGACGACCACCCGTCGGGGTCACGCCAGAACCGCAAGTGATTTCATTGGAATTCTCGTGTGCCCGGTGAGTCCACCTAAGTAAGGCCCACAGTATGAGGAATTGCCATGACTGATTCACGACGCCCTTACGATGCAGTGCAACCGGAGCCCATCGATGATAACGAAGACCGCATGGGTTCGGTGCATGAGCTGGATTTCGATGAAGACGAACCGAGCGCGAAAATCGGTGATGAGATTCCCGCACGTGAACGCGAGCAGTTGATGCCGCGTGAGCGGGTGCGCGAGGCCGGGATGACCGGGGCTTCAGTCAGTGATCATGAGCCGACTGACGACGACCTGAGCCCGGAAACACTGATTCATGAAGATGGCGCGCGGGATGCCGAAGAGGCCGGGGAAGGCAATCAGGCCGATTGGGATCTGAGCATTGTCGATGAAGATGACATTGGCGGTGGCAATGGGCTGGATGAGGCGGAACTGGCGCGGCGTGATCCGCTGGATGGCAACCGCTGATCGTCGCTGCCTGGTAGGACGCTTTCGCGAGCAGGCTCGCTCCCACAGGGGTTTTGGGGTGCGCACAAAATGTGTGAACGCCATGAACCAAATGTGGGAGCGAGCCTGCTCGCGAAGCTTTTAAAGGCGATCAGTCAACCAGGGTGCAGGCCATGACCACCGCGTCTTCACGCCCACCCACCGCCGGATAATAATCCCGGCGCCGGCCAATCTCATTGAAGCCATAACGTTCATACAACTTGAACGCGCCCGTATTGCTGTCACGCACTTCCAGAAAACATTCCCGCGCCGAAGCCGCATACGCCCGCGACATCAGATGCTCGAGCAACGTCAGGCCCAGCCCGCGCCCCTGATTCTCCGGTTTGACGGTGATATTGAGCAGGTGCGCCTCATCCAGAATGATCTGCACCACCCCGTGGCCGACCTGCTGCTCACCTTCAAACATCAGCCAGATCTGATACTTGCCCAGCCCGTCGAGAAAAATCCCCCGAGTCCATGGATGACTGTAAGCGGCGTACTCGATTTTCAGCACGGTTTCCAGATCCGCCTCGGTCATCGGGCGGAACGATACAGCGTCACTCATTCGATTCTTTCCAGCGCGCCATTAGCCGACGCATGGCTTGCCACACAGCGGCCTTGCGCTGTGGCTCTTCCATTAACAATTCCAGACCGGGAATGGCCCAGGCCGAGCCCAGGCCTTCGATCTGCAATTCACGATTGAACGCTTCGGCATCCGCCTCACCGGCAAAACGCACCGCCGGCAGGCCGACCAGCCACAGGCAGGCACACGGAGCGGCTTCCATTTGCACAGAAAGGAACCCCTGCACAAAGTCACGCGCCGCTTCCGGGCCTTGATCCATCGTGCCGCGATTGAGCCACGGCCAGCGCACCGGCTCGCCGACGATTTGCGGTGCATCCGGCAGACCGGCGGCGCGCAGCATGTCTTTGAGTAACAGATAGGCGGGATCGCGGGACTGGAACGGTTCGCCTGTGGGTAACTCGACCAGCAGCAGGCAACGCCCGGCGCGCAAAAGTTGCAATGCAAAACGCGGTGGCGGTACTGGCACGGGTTTGGCGACGACAGGTGTGTCGTCGACCACGTCCACTGGTTTGGCACCCGTGCGAGTGCTGGCCAACGACGGACGCGGCACTTCGATCTTCGGCCGTTCGACCGGACGAGCGGCAGGCTGCGCGGGTGTTTCGACCTGAGGCGCAAGCACCACCGGCGCCTCTACCTCGGGCTCGGGCATGTCCAGCAGCTCGGGCCGCGAGGGTGCGGCGAAGGGCAATTCGGTGCGCGGCAGCCAGTTGACCACCTGCATGGCGTTCAAATAGGCGCGGCGGCGGGACTCGATTAGCAAGGGTCGGCCACTTGTGGATAACTGAAGTGCGCTGATTCTACCGCCCTTCGTTCAAGATCGCCCGTTGTAGATCGATACTCTTTCACGAGGCGCTTTACCCACGCTCTTTATACAAAGAATGCGACAGCCCGTCCCGAGAGTGAATCGCATCCTTCGTGATGCAGTACAATCGCCGCTTTTCATTGCCAACCAGCCGGGCATTCCGATGATCGAACCCAAGCGCGTCTTGCGCGCCCTCGCTGAACACTGGGCACTGCTTGAGCCACTGTGTGAGCACTTCGACCAAGGCACATTGAGCCTTAACGAACTGCGCTCGCAACTGGCCGCCCAACAACTGGACAGCACGCCGCAGGACATCACCAGTCTGCTCGACGTGTGGATTCGCCTCGATATCCTGATTCCGGTGGCGAAAAGCCCGAACCGTTTCGAGCTGAACGCGCAGATTCATGACTTCCTCGCGTATCTGCGGCGTGAACACCGTTTGGGCCTGTGCCTGGAAATCGAAGCCTATCTGCGCCACCTCGAGCGTCTGGCCGGGTATATCCAGGACGCTTTTGAGGTTCGCGACGGCCACGATCTCGCCCGCCAGCTGCGCCTGCTCGACATGCGCGTGCGCGATGTGCTGAAGAAGCTCGACAACGACGAACAGGCCTTGGTGGCCGTCGCTGAACGGGCGAAGACCAGCGATCGGCAGATTCCATTGCGTCAGCGTTACGCTGAAGTACTGGCGACCTGGGACGAATACGTCGAGCCGATGATCGATCTGGTGAACGCCGACGGCGCCTTCGAACAAGGCGTGCGCAAGGTCGAAACCGTGCTGCTGAAAATGCTCAGCGAACAGCAGCGCCTCGGCCATCTGGTCGATGACGACATGCTCCTGCGCACCCACGCACGCATCCTCGAAATGCAGACCAGCGCGCAATTGACCTTGCGTCATGCCCGCGAATTACTGCTGCCGCTGCGTGAAGAAGCGCGCCGGCACAATGCCGTGACCCGTGGCGCCGCATTGGCTTTGGCGGCGATCCGCCGCAAAGGCATCGACGCCGTGCCGCAAGCGGCGATGCCGCTGTTCACCCGCCCGCAAAGCACCTTTCTCGGCAGCGCCAGTCAGGTCGAAGCCTACGTCTATGCACTGGCGCGTTTCGAGCCGAAACCGGCGCGCTTCCCCAAGGCGCACAAAACGCAGAAAGGCGAAGCCCCACGCGCGCCACGCACCGTGCGCGAGATGGTCGACCGTTGCGAAGAAGCCCTGCCGATGCCGGATCTGATGACCTGGCTGCTGGAGCAGGAACCGGACGGCGCTACCGACGAATTGCTCTACTGGTTCTCGCGCCTGTCGCGGGAAAAACGCTTCAAGCGCGAGCGTCTGGAACGCCGCGAATACCACACTCACGAGCACCAGGTCAGCCTGCGCTCCTTCGCCCTGCTCTCGGCCAGCGACTCTGCCTCCGAGAATTCTGCGAGCATCCCCAATGCATCTTGATCTTTCCGAACTGTCGCAACTCGCGCCGATCTTCCGCGAGCTGTTCAAGGGTTACCACGTCAGCCGCCGCGATCCGGAGCTGTACGCGCAATTGTCGAACTTCCAGGATCAATACCGCACGCTCTTCAAAGCGCTGGGGTTTGAACTGGTCTGCGACACCCGTGGTTTCTACTACTTCGTGCCGGACATGGCCGCTGCGGCGGTGAACAAGACTGCCCAGCGTCTGGCGCTGTTCACCTTCATCCTCGTCGAGCACCTGGCCGATCAGGGCCGCGACCCGATCGCCGTGCTCGATGGCGGCAGCCTCGGCCGCGAAGAACTGCCATCGCTGCTGGAGAAATACCGCGACCTGTTCATTCAGGCCGAAGTGCAGACCGTGGAAGAGCTCGAAGAAAAGATCATGCGCCGCATGACTCAACTCGGTTTTGCCAGCGAAGAAAACGGCGTGTACCGCTTCCTGCCGCCGATGCATCGTTTCCTCGACGTGTGCCTGTCGGTGCAGCAAGACCGCGATCTGGCAGCCAGCGTGCACAGCGTTCTGCCGCTGCCGGCACCAGTGCTGATCGACGAAGCGGCGGAAGCCAAATTCCTCGAAACCGACGATCCGCTCGATCTTTCCGAGTTTGAAGAAGAGAGCGAAGAAGACGCACTGGCCCGCGCCATTGCCGAAGAACAGGAGTCCGACGCATGAGCCAGGAACGCTACGGCATCCGCCGCTTTGCCCTTTTGAACACCGCCGGTTACAGCCTCGGCCTGTTCCCGCTGGAAGAACCGCTGTCGGTTTACGGCGCAAACAACCTCGGTAAATCGGCGTCGATCAACGCCTTGCAGTTCCCGATTCTGGCGCGCATGTCGGACATGAGTTTCGGCAAATACAGCCTGGAACAATCGCGGCGCTTCTACTTCGCTTCCGACACCAGCTACATCCTTGTCGAAGTCAACCTGCCGCACGGCCCGCACGTGATCGGCGTGGTCGGTCGCGGCCCGGGCGGTGGTTTCGGTCACCAGTTCTTCGCCTATGCCGGCAAACTCGATCTGGCGCATTACCAGAAGAACGACACCTGCCTGCGCCAGAAAGAGCTGTTCAGCAACCTTGAGAAAGAAGGCCTGAAAGCCTACGAACTCAAGCCGGACGAACTGCGTCGCTTGCTGGTGGGCGGTCACACGTCGATTCCGCTCGACCTGACTTTGATTCCGCTGCGCTCCACCAGCGAACAGAGCCTGAAGACTTTCCGCGCACTGTTCATCAACCTGCTGCACATGCGCGAAATCACCGCGGCCAAGCTCAAGCAGTTGTTCCTCGATGCCTTCGAACACAGCCTGCGTTCCGGCAGTGTCGATTACATCGCCGCGTGCGAAGAAGCCTTCCGCGATGTGCGCCGGATGGAACAGGACTACAACTCGCTGGTCGCTGCCGGCCCATTGGTTGAAGCCTTGGCCAACGGTGTAAAACAGCGCGATGTGCTGCGCGGCAAGCTGCATCGCCTGTCGCCACTGCTCGACTCGTTGCTCGGCACTTGGTCGGACTACGCCAGTGCGCGCAAGGAAGAGCTGACGATTCAGGCCGACCACTACCGTGGCGAGCAGGACAGTCTGCAAAACAATCAGCGCGGCGGCACGCAGGAACTGATGCGTCTGGAGCGGGAAATCTCCGGCATCCAGCGCTGGCTCGGCGAGTTGTCGGTGTTGAAGAATCGCTTCGCGCTGGTCGATGACGTCAAAGTGCTCGAGCAACAATTGCTCGCTGCCAAAGACGCTCACGACGAATTGGCCGGCGCCTTGGCGCAATCCCGTCAGTTCAGTGCGGAAGATCTGGAAGAGCGCGTGCGCGATCTGGAAAAACGCCTGAAGTCGGTGAAGCAGCAACTCGATCACGCCGACAACAACAGCTACGCCCGCCTGCGTGAAGAGTTCTCGCAACAGGACGTCGAGCGCCTGATGCGTCTGTTCAACAGCGCACTGTTCAGCCTGCCGCTGGGTGAACACGGCATCACCCTCGACGACGATGGCGAGTGGGTCAAATCGGTTGAACTGATTCTCGATGGCTTCAAGGGCGAGCGCTTCGAAGTGCCGGGCTTGTCCATCGACATCTCACACATCGAGCCGCCGGCTCTGCAAGCGCTGGCCGACCGTGCTGCACTGCGCGACCAGAAAGAGCGTCTGGAAAAAGAACTCAAGCAACTGAAAACCCAGCAGGCCGTGGCCGCCGACCGCGCCGCGAGCAAGACCCAGACCGAAGCGCTTTACCAGCAAGTGCTGGACGCGCAGAAAGCCCTGGAAGATTTCCGCCGCACGCAGACTTTGAGCGCTGAAGAAAGCGACAAACTCGAGCAACTGGCGCAGATGGAAGGCGCGCAGGATGAACTCAAGCGTTCCAGCGATGCCTTCACCGAGCGCGTCCAGCAACTGTCGGCCAAGCTGCAACTGGTTGGCCGGCAGATCGCTGACATGGAAGCCAAGCAACGCACCCTCGACGATGCGCTGCGCCGTCGTCAGTTGCTGCCGGCTGATCTGCCGTTCGGTACGCCGTTCATGGATCCGGTCGACGATTCGATGGACAACTTGTTGCCACTGCTCAACGACTATCAGGACAGCTGGCAAGGCTTGCTTCGCGCCGACGGTCAGATCGAAGCGCTGTACGCGCAAGTGCGCCTGAAAGGCGTGGCCAAGTTCGACAGCGAAGACGACATGGAGCGCCGTCTGTCGCTGCTGATCAACGCGTATGCGCACCGCACCGATGAAGCGCTGACGCTGGGCAAGGCCCGTCGTGCGGCGGTCACCGACATCGCTCGGACCCTGCGCAACATTCGCAGCGACTACGACAGCCTCGAGCACCAACTGGCGCTGTTCAACCGCGAGATCAACAAACGTCAGGTGTCCAACCTGCAGAGCTTCCGTATCGTCCTCGCGCCGAACAAGGAAGCCCTCAAGCACATCGACCAGATCATCCACAGCGCCGGTCAGTACGAAGAAGGCGAAACCCTGTCGGTGTTCGACCTGAGCCAGAGCGCCGAACAGGACAACAAGAACGAAGAGGCCAAGGAATATCTGGCGCGGCTGGTGGCGGCAAACCACAACCAGCTCGGTCTCAAGGACTTGTTCGAACTGGCGTTCGAGATCACCAAGGTCAATGGCCAACCGGTTATCCACACCGACATCGATGGCGCCGCATCCAACGGCACGACCATGACCATCAAGGCGCTGACCAACATGTATTTGTTGCTGCACTTGATGGATCGCGATCAGGCCGGTCGCGTGCGTCTGCCGTACTACCTCGACGAGGCGGCGGACATCGACGAGAAGAACCAGGCTGCGCTGCTGGAAACCAGTCTGCAACTGGGCTTCGTGCCGATTCTGGCGAGTGTGAAGCCGCAGGTCTGCGCCAGTGTCGCGATCGACCTGGAAGGCGGCAGCGGCCCGGCGGGGATCTACATTGATGAGGCGGACTGGAAGTACATCCGTCGGCATGATGTGGTGAAGGCTACGGTCAATGTTGAAGCGGATGAGCCGGAGCTTGATGCGGTTTGATCGGCGTTAACTGAAGGCAATAAAAAGGGCCGCGATCTGATGGGATCGCGGCCCTTTTTTATGGCTCGGGGTTTGTGCTGATTTTGCGGGCCCTATCGCGAGCAGGCTCACTCCTACAGTTGGAATGCGTTCCCCTGTGGGAGCGAGCCTGCTCGCGATGGCGTCCTTACAGACGCTGAAAGTTTACTTACCGAGCGAAATCTTCGGCGCCCACGTCAGCCACTCATCCTCAAACTTGTCGAACAACGGGAATGTCTGCTCAGCCCGCGCCGGGTTGCCCATACGCTCGCCATCCGGCGTGGCGAATGCAATCCCCCCCTGAATCGCCGTCTCCAGCGACTCGGTGCGCACTGTCAGCCCATTGAACAAACCGATATCAAATCCGACACCACTGGTGTTCCAGAAGCGGCTACCGCTACGCACCAACGGCGCATATTTAGGCTCGATCAGAATGTGTACCAACACACGATCGGCGGTCTGGCCCAGTTCATAACCGGTGACTTTACCCACGGTAATTTCACGGTAGGTGACTGGCACACCCGGCTTCAGCGAACCTCGACGGGCAGCGCTCAAAACCAGGCTCAACCCCGCCTCTTGCTTGGTGATTTCCGGCGCATTGGCCAGGGCAACGAAGTTCTTCTGCGGGCCGAGGTTCTTCGCCGCTGGTTGCACTTCGATGTACTGCCCAGTCACGAGAGTTTCCAGATTGGCAGTCTTGATCAAGCCCAACTCAGGTTTTACCACCCAGAACTGGCTACCAACCCGGGCGATCTTCTCCGGCACTTCAGTGATGCGCGCCGTGAGGATGACCGACTGCAAGTCATCGGTGAGATCGACACTTTCAATCTTGCCGACATCCAGCCCTTTGAAGCGAACCGGTGTGCCACTGCGCAGACCATCAGCGCGATCGACTTTGATCGTAACCACCGCGCCTTTCTGATTCGCCTCATCATGGTTGGCGAACAGACGGAAACGCGGAATACGTTTCTGCAACGGCGCCTTCGCTTGCGGTGTTTCAAAGGCGATACCGCCGGCCATCAAGGTCTGCAGCGACTCACTCTTGACCTGAATGCCACCGGTCAGTCCGCCGGTCAACGTGATGCCACTGACATTCCAAAAGCGCGTCGAGGCATTGACCAGGTTTTCGTATTCCTTATCGATGTGCACGCCAATGACCAATTGCTTCTTGGTCTTGGAGAACTGATAGCTCTGCACCGAACCGACCTTGACCTGTTTGTACAGAATTGGACTGCCGACATCGATCGAGCCGAGGACATCGGTGAACAGCACCAGGTGCAAGCCCGGTGAGCGCAGATCCAGCGGCGGCGCCTTTGGCCGGGCCTCGAATTCGCGTTTCGGTGCCGCACCTTTATCGCCCGGGCGTACGGCGATGTAGTTACCTTTCACCAAGGCTTCCAGACCGGTGATCCCGGCCAGAGAAATCGACGGTTTAACTACCCAGAACTGCGTGCCATCGACCAGATAGTCCTCAGCCAATGGATCGAGAGTGAGCTCGGCTGTGGCACTGTTCAGGTCAGGATCAACCTTCAGCGCCTTCATGTTGCCGACTTGAATGCCTTTGTACATCACCGGTGTGCGGCCGGCCTGCAGTCCTTCGAAGTCGCTGAGTTTGACCTTTACGCGGATCCCGGCAGCGGCAGCGTCGAAGTCCTCATACAGACGGAACGGCAGGCTCGGATCAGTCGGCGGGCTGTCCTTGCGATTCTCTGGTGTAGCGAAAGCGATACCGCCGGCGACGATGCTGGCCAGCGATTCGCTGCGCACTTTCACGCCGGACAGGTTGGCGTCGATACTGATGCCGCTGGCATTCCAGAAGCGCGTATGTTTGCGCACCAGTTTGGCGTAGGTCGGCTCGATGAAAACCTTGAGCTCGACGGTACTCTGGTCTTCCGAGAGCAGGTAGCTTTTGATCTGGCCGACTTTGATCTGCTTGTAGAACACGGGGCTGCCACGGTTCAGTGATCCGAGACGATCAGCCTTGATGGTCAGGTGCAGACCGGGCTTGGCGTCCGACAACGGCGGCTCTTCGGCCAGCGCCTTGAACTTGCGCACAGGCTCGCCTTCGCCAGGGCTGATGGCCACGTAGTTACCGGAAACCAGGGTTTCCAGACCGGTGATACCGGCCAGGGTCACGCTCGGTTTGACCAGCCAGAAGCGCGTGCTGGTCTTGAGGTATTGCTCAACGTCCTTGTTCATCTCAACGGTGGCGATCACACCTTTTGAGTTGCCTTCATCGTCGAGCTTGAGCGCCTTGACCTTACCGACCGGCATGCCTTTGTACATGACCTCGGTCTTGTTGGCCTGGATGCCTTCGCCACTTTCAAAACGGATCTGAACTTCGATACCGGTTTCGGAATAGGCACGCCAGCCGAGCCAGCCACCGATGATCAGCGCGATCAGAGGCAGTACCCAAATGGCAGACCAGTTCGAGGCCGGTCGGGTTTTCGCTACGGGCAAATCAGTCATGGTCGTCGTCCGACTCCGTGTTATCCCAAATCAGTCGGGGATCGAAAGTTACTGCAGCGAGCATCGTCAGGATCACCACACTGGCGAAGGCGATGGCGCCAAGATTGGCTTCGACACTGGCAAGCCGGCCGAAGTTGACGACCGCCACGAGAATGGCGATCACAAAAATATCGAGCATCGACCAGCGGCCGATGAACTCGATGAAGCGGTACATCCAGATGCGCTGACGAGCGGACAACGGCTGACGTCGTTGTACTGAAAACAGCAGCAGCGCGATACCGACAAGTTTGAAGGTCGGCACCAGAATGCTGGCAATAAACACCACCGCAGCAATCGGAATCATGCCGTGCTGCACCAATTGGATCACCCCGGACATGATCGTGCTCGGATCACCCTGCCCCAAAGAACTGACAGTCATGATCGGCAAGACATTGGCCGGAATATAGATAATCGCTGCCGTGATCAGCAGTGCCCAGGTGCGGGTGAGGCTGTTCGGCCTGCGAGCGTGGACCAATGCACCACAGCGGGTGCAGGTTTGCTCGTCGGTGTCCGCTTCCTGCCTGTTCAACTCATGACATTCGGTACAGACCAGAATGCCCGCATCAATCGCCCGCATGAGCATCTTCCCCTGATAACGCCTGCCAGATCTGATGCGGTGACATCACCACCTCCAGCCATACCTGTACCAACAACAATCCAATAAAACACGCGAGGCCAAGGCCAGCGGTGATGGCTGCCATGTCCGCCAGTTTGACGATCGCCACCAGTACGCCCATGAGGTAGACCTCAAGCATTCCCCAGTCTTTGAGGTGGTGATAAATACGGTAAAGCAGCAAACCGTAACTGCGACCGACATCGAAGCGGATCGTTAGCAAGACGAACAACTGGCACAGCAACTTCAACAGCGGAATGGCCATGCTGCACAGGAATACGACGATCGAAACGCCCTGCATGTCCGTATTGAACAAGCCAAGCACGCCGCTCCAGACCGTATCCTGCGAAGACTGTCCGAGGATATTGAGCTGCATGATGGGCAAAAAGTTTGCCGGGATGTACAGCAGCAATGCTGCAATCACCAAGGCAAGGCTGCGCTGCACCACGTTATGGCGGTGGGCATACAACTCGTAACCGCAGCGTGGGCAGAGCGCTTTCTCGCCATGGGCAAGTGTGGGCTTGCGCATCAGCAGGTCGCACTCGTGACAGGCCACCAAGTCTTCCAGCGGTAAATCTGACAGCCCTGGGGCGTCAACCGACTCTGACATAAAGGCTCTGGCTCCGAATAAGGTGGGGCTATTCTAGTGTTCTGATTCGAAAATAACTGTGCAAATTTGTTCGCTATCGCGAACAAAAACTTTTCCACAGGCAAAACAAAACCCCAACTGCTTTCGCAATTGGGGTTTCGGAATTTAATCTTGACGATGACCTACTCTCACATGGGGAAACCCCACACTACCATCGGCGATGCATCGTTTCACT
>NZ_FYDZ01000019.1:0-85841 GCF_900187515.1 Pseudomonas sp. Irchel s3f10 | reverse complement strand
GTTTTCGACAAGGGTTACTGCGATTACAACTGGTGGCACCAGATTGATCAGACAGGTTCTTTTTTCGTCACACGCCTGAAAAAAAACGCCAATCTGAAGCGGGTCGAAAATTTGAAAAAAGAGGATGCAGCAGAATCTATCGAGGCGGATGAATCAGTATTGTTCGCCAAGAAATATCTGAGCACCCGACGCCCGAATCTCTATCGGGATCAGGCGGTACGCCGAATACAGGTTCGCCGAGATAATCACGAAACGCCGCTGGTGCTGGTCACTAACGACTTTTCTCGCTCTGCTGAAGAAATTGCCGGGCTGTACAAACAGCGCTGGCAGATAGAGTTGTTTTTCAAGTGGATCAAGCAAAACCTAAAGCTCAAACGCTATTTTTGCTTCTCCGAAAATGCCGTTCGTCTACAGATTTACAGCGCTCTGATCACATACCTTTTGCTGCATCTCTATCAGCGCCGGTCAGGTTGCTCTGGGTCTATTTCTAGCTTCGTCATTCGGCTAGCGCACACGTTGTTCGAACGGCCATCAAGCATTGAACATCTTGAATACCGAAGGCAGAAGCGAACGGAGCAGAAGGCAGCTCAAGGCTGCCTCCTGCTATGAAACAGGTTTTACCGGACACTAGTGACGCGGAGCGTGGGAACGATCAGAACAGGGGGATAGGTGGTGATCAACGGATGAAGTGGATCTTGCCGCTATCGTCATTGCCCATGTAAATCCCATACACCCCAGCCTGACGCTCTTCGATATAGCGCTCAAGAATCTGCCGGATCGCCGGGTAATAGATCTGTTCCCACGGAATCTCTTCAGGCGCGAAGAATTTGTAATCCATGGTTTCGGGGCCGTACTGCCCGGTGATCTCCAGCGCTATCGCACGGAAGATGATGTACACCTCGCTGATCTTCGGCACGCTGAAAATCGAATACGGCGAAACGATTTCCGCGCGTACGCCGCTTTCTTCCCAGACTTCTCGGAGGGCCGCTTGCTCGGTGGTTTCGCCGCTTTCCATGAAGCCTGCGGGCAGCGTCCAGGTGCCCGGGCGCGGTGGGATCGCCCGTTGGCACAAGAGGTATTTGCCGTCCTGCTCGATGATGCAGCCGGCAATGATCTTCGGATTGACGTAGTGGATGTAGCCGCAGCCGCGACACATCAGGCGCTCGTGCGTATCGCCCGCCGGTATCTGCTGACCGAGGTCAGGGCCACCGCATTTCGGGCAATAGCTCGGGCTGAACATATCAGTGACCTATACGCGGTTCTTTCAGCGCGATCGGCAGGGTCATGGCCGGGGTTGTGCCGGTCTCTTCCTGCTTGCGCTTGAGATAGTCGAGCGCTACCGCAGCGGCAGCGCGAACGTGATCAACACAGGCCTGGTGCGCCACCAGCGGATCGCCGCTCTTGATCGCTTCGACCATTTTTTCCATTTCCTGATTGCTCGCGCCGCGACGGTTTTCCTGCGATACCGAGGTCGCGCGCAGGTAGCTGATGCGCGCCTGCAACTGACGCAGCTGAGTCGCCGCGACATGGTTGCCCGAGCCCTCGAGCAGCACATCGTAGAAGCCTTGCACCGAGTCGATCACCTGTTGCAGTTCGCCGTCCTTGAGCGCCTTGCGGTTCTCGTCGAGGGCTTTTTCCAGGGCTTTGATGTCCTTGGCCTTGGCACGCAGGGTGAATAGCTGGACGATCAGTCCCTCAAGCACGCAGCGCAATTCGTAGATATCGACGGCATCGGCCAACGTGATGATGGCGACACGCGGGCCTTTGGCATCGGCAAACTCGACCAGGCCTTCGGATTCCAGGTGACGCAAGGCCTCGCGTACGGAAGTACGGCTGACGCCCAGACGATCACAGAGATCGCGTTCGACCAGGCGATCCCCTGGCATAAGCTGGAAATTCATGATCGCGCTACGCAGTTTATCCAGCACGATTTCGCGCAGGGTAACGGGGTTGCGATTGACCTTGAAGCTGTCGTCGAGTGGCTGGCGTTTCATGGGGTCCGCTCTTTCGGTTGGCTGTCCATGCCAGACGGGCATCTAAACAGCCGAGGGGTTGACTGAGGCTTCGGCGTCGGCTTCGGCAAAGGCTTCACGGGCCAGCCGGAAACTGTCCACGGCTGCCGGAACGCCGCAATAAATGCCGACCTGAAGCAGAATTTCGCGTATTTGCTCACGACTCAGGCCGTTACGCAAGGCGCCACGCACATGCAGCTTGAGTTCATGCGGACGGTTGAGCGCTGAGATCATCGCCAGGTTGATCATGCTGCGCTCCTTAAGCGACAGACCTTCGCGACCCCAGACATGGCCCCAGCAGTATTCGGTGACCATTTCCTGCAGCGGGCGGGTGAAGTCGTCGGCGTTGTCGATTGAACGCTGGACGTAGGCTTCGCCGAGCACCTGAGTGCGGATTTTCAGGCCTTTTTCGTATTTTTCGTTACTCATAAATCCTCCAGTCACCACAGATCCCTTGTGTAGGAGCTGCCGAAGGCTGCGATCTTTTGATCTTGCTTTTGAAAATCAAAGTCAAAAGATCGCAGCCTTCGGCAGCTCCTACAGGGGGATTTGTGTGAATCCGTCAGGCCAGCGTTGGCAGGGGGCCGAGCTTGCCTTTGTGGTAAATCATCGGCGTCACCGGTTGCGCCGGCAGGATCAGGTTTTTCACCGCGCCAACGATGATCGCGTGATCACCTCCATCGTATTCCCGCCACAACTCGCACTCGATGATCGCCGTGGCCTTGGCCAGAATCGGGTTACCCAACTCGCTTAAATGCCACTCGATGTCCTTGGCCTTGTCCTTGCCTTTACCGGCAAACGCATAGGCCTCGGCGGTCTGGTCAGCGGACAGCAAATGGATCGCGAATTTCTTGCTGTCACGCAGCACCGGGTAGGTGTCGGAAGCATAGTTGGGGCAGAACAGCACCAGCGCCGGGTCAATCGACAGCGCGCTAAAAGCACTGGCGGTGATGCCGACGATCCCGCCTTCGGGGTCAACGGTGGTGACCACCGTGACGCCGGACGGGAACGAGCTCATGACGTCTTTGTAAATGCCGGGTTCGATCATTTCGCAGGACTCCTAGCGCATCACAAACGGATCAGGCATTGGCGCCTGGGAAAGGTTGATCCACACCGTTTTCAGTTCGGTGTAGGCCAGCACCGAATCGATGCCGCTTTCGCGTCCATAGCCACTGTTCTTGAAGCCGCCGATCGGCGCCATCGCCGAGACCGCGCGGTAAGTGTTGACCCAGATAATCCCGGAGCGAACATCGCGAGCGAGGCGGTGAGCACGGCCCAGATCGCGGGTCCAGATGCCGGCGGCAAGGCCGAACTGCGAGTCGTTGGCGATGGCCAGCGCTTCCGCTTCATCTTTAAAACGAATCACCGAAGCCACCGGGCCGAAGACTTCTTCCTGCATGATCTTCATCGAATTACGGTCGCACTCGAACAACGTCGGCTCGTAGAACCAGCCTTCACCGAGATCGGTCGGACGCTTGCCGCCAGTACGCAAACGCGCGCCTTCAGCGATGGCATCAGCGACCAGACCTTCAACCACCGCCAGTTGCTGCGCGGTCGCCATCGGGCCCATCTCACTGTGGTCTTCCTGCGGGTTGCCGATGCGAATGCGCTGTGCGCGTTCGACCAGTCGGTTGACAAATTCGTCGTAGATCTCGTCCTGCACCAACAGCCGTGAACCCGACACGCAACTCTGACCGGACGCCGCGTAGATCCCGGCAATCGCGCCGTTGATCGCGCTGTCCAGATCGGCGTCGGCGAAGATGATGTTCGGCGACTTGCCGCCCAGTTCCAGCGACAACTTGGCGAAGTTCTCGGCGCTGCTGCGCACCACATGCCGTGCTGTGGCCGCGCCGCCGGTGAAGGCGATCTTGCGGATCAGCGGATGGCGGGTGAGGGCGGCGCCGGTGCTCGGGCCGTAACCGGTGACGACGTTGACCACGCCCGGCGGAATCCCCGCTTCGAGGGCCAGACGCGCCAGCTCAAGAATGGTCGCCGAGGCGTGCTCGGACGGTTTGATCACAATCGTGTTGCCGGCGGCGAGGGCCGGCGCCAGTTTGATTGCGGTCAGGTACAGCGGGCTGTTCCACGGAATGATCGCCGCGACCACGCCCATGGCTTCGTGAACCGTGTAGGCGAACAGGTCGGGCTTATCCAGCGGCAGTGTGCCGCCTTCGAGCTTGTCGGCCAGACCGGCGGTGTAGTGGAAGAACTCCGGCAGATAGCTGACCTGGCCACGGGTTTCGCGGATCAGCTTGCCGTTGTCGCGGCTTTCCAGCTGCGCCAGTTGTTCCTTGTTTTCCGCGATCAGGTCGCCGAGACGGCGCAGCAGTTTGCCGCGTGCGGTGGCAGTCAGACCGCGCCACGCCGGGCTGTCGAATGCAGCCTGTGCCGATTGAACGGCGCGTTCGACATCCGCTTCATCAGCGTCAGGCAATTCGGCCCAGGCTTGTGCCGTGGCCGGGTTGAGGCTTTCGAAGGTCTTGCCGGAGAGGGCGTCGACCCATTCTCCGCCGATGCACATCTGGAAGCGTGCGAGTGTCATGCAACGATCCCCTTTATATGGTTTTGTCGGGAGTGTGCGAATTGGAGAAATTCCAGCAGCGTCTGATTGACCAGACGCGGCGACTCTACGGGCATCATATGCCGTTGCTCGGGCAGCACGGCAACCTTCGCACCGGGGATGCGTCGGGCCAGTTGCTCGGCCATTTCCGGGGTCGAACCCGGATCGAGTTCGCCGGTTGCGATCAGCGTCGGCGCCTGAATACTGCCCAGGTCGTCGGCGCGATACATGTCTTGGGTGGCAAACAATTCGTAGGTGGTCAGGTAACCCTGCGGATCATTATTGGCGAGGGTCTGGCGCAATGCGGCGATCTGCGCCGGGTTGGCCGCCTGATATTCGCGGCTGAACCAGCGTGAGAGCGCCGCTTCGGCATTGGCGTCGGGGCCATGTTCGGCTGCTTGCGCGGTGCGCGCGATGACGCCGGCACGCTGTTCTTCGCTGCGGTTGAACACGCTGTTCAACACCACCAGGCTTTGCAGGCGCTCCGGGTAATGCAGGGCAAAGGCTCGCGCGACCAGACCGCCCATGGAGAAACCAATCACCGCTGCCTGCGGCAGATTGAGGTGATCAAGCAGCTCGAGCAACTGATCGGCGTAACCGAGCAGGGCGGTGCCGCTGGCCGGTCGCGGGCTCGCGCCATGGCCGAGCATGTCGTAGGCGATCACCCGATATTGGCTGGACAGGCCGACAATCTGGCCGCCCCACATTTCTTTGTTCAGGCCCACGCCGTGGATCAAAACCACGGGCTGGCCTTGGCCGGTCGCCAGGTAACTGGTGCCAGCCGGGGTGAGTTCAGCGGTGAGCCGAATCATGGAGCGCTCCTGCAGTGCCTTTTTATTGTGATTACTGGGCTTTTTCGGCGGCCAGTTCTTCCAGATCGATGTAGCGGTTGCCGATGCGCGGGTGCAGGCGACCACCGTCGGCGCAACCCAGCACGACGACGATTTCGTCGGCGCGTGGCGCGTCTTCGATCTGCATTTCCAGGGTGATGTAGTGCGAACGCTGACCTTCGTCGTCCTTGTGCATCATCGGGATCTGAATCGAAGTGCCCGGGCCGCCGCGCTTGTTGGTGAAGCTCAGGTAGCTCTTGGCGTTGACGGCTTCGCGGTAGTGGTTGCCGAAGCGCAGGGTGTGGATCACGGCGGAGGCGTGTTCGATCTCGCCATCGGCGCCGACCACAGCGGCTTTGCCGTAGGCCTCGATCTTCTCGGCACCGCCAATGATGCCGACCAGACGCTCAACCATCAGTGCACCGAGGTCGGGGCAGTTGGCGCGGATCTGCGGCTTGAGGTCTTCCACGAAACCGTTGCCCACCCAAGGGTTCTTCATCACCACGGCGAGGCCGACCATGGTCACTGGTTTGTCAGTGGCCTTGCCGCCTTCAATGAAGGTTTCTTCGACATAGCTGACGATCTTGCGAATTTCGAAACTCATGAGCTGCTCCGTTGAGGGATTGAGAGTGTCTGTGCGTATGATGGTATACCATAATACCGATCGTGCAAGTCCCCTCGATGACTTTTGCCGCATCACCCCGGCGAATGGTCATGTATTCAAATCCCAAAGCCCCCACAACCCCCTGTAGGAGTGAGCCTGCTCGCGATAGCGGTGTGTCAGTCAATGAATTCTTACCTGATACACCGCTATCGCGAGCAGGCTCACTCCTACAGGGGGAATCCGTCGGCAATGTGGTTAACAAAAGATAACGTGGCGCCGATTGTCAGACGTTTCGAAAGCCCGATAGGATGAGCCAGCTTCCGAAGTGGCTCTGGATTGCGGGTTTCAGGACTATGCTCCTGAGCAGCCATCAGCGGAGCACACTTGCGGCGCCCTTGAAGGCCAGATGGCCTAACAATAATAAAGAGGGGAAGGTCTATGAGTCGTTGCCGCCCGCCGGCGTTACGCAACACCGCGTTGCTGGCCACAGCACTGTCCATGCTGGGTCTGGCCACGTTATCGGCACCGGTGATTGCCGCCGAGGCCCCGGCTGACGTGGTCTATGCCACCGAATCTACTAAAGCCGCGAAAAGCCTGATTCTCGATGTCGTCCACGCTGGTGCGCGCCTGGTCGCGGTCGGCGATCGCGGGCACATTCTCTATTCCGATGACCAGGGCAAAACCTGGACGCAAGCCAAAGTGCCGACCCGGCAACTGCTGACGGCGGTGTACTTTGTCGACGACAAGCACGGCTGGGCGGTCGGGCACGACGCGCAAATTCTCGCCAGCGCAGACGGCGGTCTGACCTGGACCAAGCAATTCGAAGACCTCAAACGTGAATCGCCGCTGCTCGACGTCTGGTTCAAGGACGTCAACAGCGGCCTTGCCGTGGGCGCGTACGGCGCGCTGCTGGAAACCACCGACGGCGGTAAAAACTGGGAAGACGTCAGCGACCGCCTCGACAACGAAGATCAATTCCACCTCAACGCCCTCGCGGCAGTGAAGGATGCCGGGCTGTTTATCGTCGGCGAGTCGGGCAGCATGTTTCGCTCCGCCGACGACGGTCAGACCTGGGAAAAACTCGAAGGCCCGTACGAAGGCTCGCTGTTCGGCGTGATCGGCACGGCGCAACCACAAACCCTGCTGGCTTACGGCTTGCGCGGCAATCTTTATCGCTCCACGGATTTCGGCAGCACTTGGGAACAGGTCGAGTTGAAAGCTGCGCGCGGTGCCCTGGAGTTCGGCCTGTCCGGCGCGACGCTGCTCGAGGACGGTTCGATCGTCATCGTCGGCAACGGTGGTTCGGTGATCAGCAGCAGCGACAACGGCGAGACCTTCAGCGTGTTCAACCGTCCGGACCGCATCTCGCTGTCATCGGTCACCGCTGCCGGCGACGGCAACCTGATTCTGAGCGGGCAGGGTGGCTTGCACATCACCCAGCCAAACGGTGCCGAGACCAATAACAAGAAGGCGGGGCTATGACTTCCTTGATCACTCCTCAGCAGGACAAGGCGACGTTTCTTGAACGCCTGATCTTCAACAACCGCCCGGCAGTGATTCTGATCTGTCTGGTGGTGAGCATTTTCCTGTTCTGGCAGGCCACGCTGATCCGGCCGTCGACCAGTTTCGAAAAAATGATCCCGCTCAAGCATCCGTTCATCGAGAAGATGATGGAGCACCGCAACGATCTGGCGAACCTGGGCAACACCGTGCGGATTTCGGTGGAAGCCAAGGACGGCGACATCTTCTCCAAGGAGTACATGGAGACCCTGCGGCAGATCAACGACGAGGTGTTCTACATCTCCGGCGTCGACCGTTCCGGCCTGAAGTCGCTGTGGAGTCCGAGCGTGCGCTGGACCGAAGTGACCGAAGAGGGTTTTGCCGGCGGTGAAGTGATCCCGCAGAGCTACAACGGCTCGCAGGACAGCCTCGATCTGCTGCGCAACAACGTGCTCAAGTCCGGCCAGGTCGGGCGTCTGGTGGCCAACGACTTCAAGTCGAGCATCGTCGACATCCCGCTGCTGGAGTCCTACCCGGATCCGGAAGACCAGGGCAAGTTGCTCGCGCTGGACTACCGCAAGTTCTCCCATGAGCTCGAAGACAAGATCCGCAACAAGTTCGAAGCGCAGAACCCCAACGTCAAGATCCACATCGTCGGATTCGCCAAGAAGGTCGGCGACCTGATCGACGGGCTGGTGATGGTGGTGCTGTTCTTCGGCATCGCCTTCGTCATCACCCTGATCCTGCTCCTGTGGTTCACCAACTGCGTGCGCAGCACCATTGCCGTATTGAGTACGACGCTGGTAGCGGTGGTCTGGCAGCTCGGTCTGATGCACTTCTTCGGCTTCGGGCTTGATCCATATTCGATGCTGGTGCCGTTCCTGATCTTCGCCATCGGTATTTCCCACGGCGTGCAGAAGATCAACGGTATCGCCCTGCAATCCAGCGAGGCCGACAACGCCCTGACCGCGGCGCGACGCACCTTCCGGCAACTGTTCCTGCCGGGGATGATCGCCATTCTCGCGGATGCGGTGGGTTTCATCACGCTGCTGATCATCGACATCGGCGTGATCCGTGAACTGGCCATCGGCGCGTCGATCGGCGTGGCGGTGATCGTGTTCACTAACCTGATTTTGCTGCCGGTGGCGATTTCCTATGTCGGCATCAGTAAACGGGCGATCGCCAAGAGCAAGAAGGACGCGAACCGCGAACACCCGTTCTGGCGCCTGCTGTCGAACTTCGCCAACCCGAAAGTCGCACGCATCTCGGTGCTGCTGGCACTGATCGCCTTCGGTGGTGGCCTCTGGTACAGCCAGAACCTGAAAATCGGCGACCTCGACCAGGGCGCACCGGAACTGCGTCCGGACTCGCGCTACAACAAGGACAACAATTTCATCATCAGCAATTACTCCACCAGCTCTGACGTACTGGTGGTGATGGTCAAGACCAAGGCTGAAGGCTGCTCGCGTTATGAAGCCATGGCGCCGATCGATCAGTTGATGTGGAAGATGCAGAACACCGAGGGCGTGCAGTCGGCGATCTCGCTGGTGACCGTGTCCAAGCAGATGATCAAAGGCATGAACGAGGGCAACCTGAAATGGGAAACCCTGTCGCGCAACCCGGACGTGCTGAACAACTCGATTGCCCGCGCTGACGGTCTGTACAACAACAGTTGCTCGCTGGCGCCGGTGCTGGTGTTCCTCAACGATCACAAGGCCGAAACCCTTGATCGTGCGGTGCACGCGGTGCAGGAATTCGCCAAGGACAACAACAAGGACGGCCTGGAATTCATCCTCGCGGCCGGTAACGCCGGGATCGAAGCGGCCACCAACGAAGTCATCAAGCAGGCTGAGCTGACCATCCTGATTCTGGTGTACATCTGCGTGGCGGTGATGTGCATGATCACCTTCCGTTCGTGGGCGGCGACCTTGTGCATCGTCCTGCCGCTGGTGCTGACCTCGGTACTCGGCAACGCGCTGATGGCGTTCATGGGCATCGGCGTGAAGGTAGCGACCTTGCCGGTGGTGGCGCTGGGTGTGGGGATTGGTGTCGACTACGGCATCTACATCTATAGCCGTCTGGAAAGTTTCCTGCGTGCCGGGTTGCCGTTGCAGGAAGCCTATTACCAGACGCTGAAATCCACCGGTAAAGCGGTGCTGTTCACTGGTCTTTGCCTGGCGATTGGTGTGTGCACGTGGATCTTCTCGGCGATCAAGTTCCAGGCTGACATGGGCTTGATGCTGACCTTTATGCTGCTGTGGAACATGTTCGGTGCGCTGTGGCTGCTGCCAGCACTGGCGAAGTTCCTGATCAAGCCGGAAAAACTGGCGGGGCAGAAGGGCAATTCACTGTTTGCGCATTGATCTGAAGGGCTGAAACGACAAAGCCGCAACCTTAGGGTTGCGGCTTTTTTTGTGGCTCAAGATCAACAGCCCCTCACCCTAGCCCTCTCCCGGAGGGAGAGGGGACTGACCGAGTGGTGCGGCTTGATACATCGACCTGAAATACCGAGTTGATTATGGATTCACAGCAGATCGTTCGACTTGAGATACCGAGTCGATTATGGATTCACTGCAAATCTTTCAAGTCGGCGTAAATCCCAAATATCCCCCAATCGGTCCCCTCTACCTCTGGGAGAGGGCTAGGGTGAGGGCAAGAGGATTCAAGCGTTAAGACAGTTCTGTTCCGAGCACGACACTCAACGCACTGCGCGCATCATCCAGCTGCACCAACGTCGCATGCCGAGCCCCCAGCGCATCACGATTCTCAATCGCCGTCAAAATCGCCTTATGCCGCGGCAACGCCAATTCATGCAGATTCGGTCGCTGATTCGAATGCTTCAACGCCTCGGCAATCGCCACCGACAACATGTTGCACAGGTTCGCCAGCAAATCATTGTGCGTCGCATCGGCAATCCGGCTATGGAAATCCAGATCCGGCTGCAACAACGCTTCCGGCGTCGGCGCCGCTTCCATGCGCTGATACGCCTCACCAATTGCGGCGATGTCCGCCTCGGTCGCATGTTGAGCGGCGAGGGCAGCAGCCGCCGGTTCGATAATGCTGCGCACACTGGTCAGCACATTGAAAAACTCATTCTGCGGGCTGCTTTGCATCAGCCAGTGCAGCACGTCCGGGTCGAGCATGTGCCATTCGCGGCGCGCCTTGACCACTGTTCCCACACGCGGCTTGGAGTACACCAGACCTTTGGCCACCAACACCCGCGTCGCTTCACGCAATACCGGCCGGCTGACCGCGTACTCCTCGCAGAGCAAGGCTTCGGCGGGCAGTTTGTCGTCGGGCTTGAAGCGTCCGGAGACGATCTGCATGCCCAGTTCCTGGACGATGCGCGAGTGCATGCTTTTGCGGTCGGAGGGTTTGCGGTAATCCATGGGGAGTGGCGCGATCCTGAGCGATGGAGATGCCGCGCATCATAGCAGGCACCAGACAATCTTGAGGCGGGTAATGATCGTTCCCACGCTCTGCGTGGGAATGCCTCAAGGGACGCTCTGCGTCCCATTTCAGAGCTGGAACGCGGAGCGTCCCTTGAGGCATTCCCACGCGGAGCATGGGAACGATCGGTGGAGAAGGTCAGTGAGAGTGGCGGGGGACTTCGGCGCCTCGGCAACCGACCAGGAAGTCAAAGTCACAGCCCTGATCCGCCTGCAGCACATGATCGATGTACAGCTGACGATAACCGCCCACCAGCAACTGCTGTGGTGGCTGAAGATCCGCCATGCGTGCCGCCAGTTCGGCGTCCGGAATGTCCAGGTGCAAACGCCCGGTGGCGCAGTCCAGCTCGATCCAGTCGCCTTCCTTCACGGTCGCCAAAGGCCCTCCGGCCGCCGCTTCCGGTGCCACGTGCAAAACCACGGTGCCGTACGCCGTACCGCTCATCCGTGCATCAGAAATGCGCACCATATCGGTCACACCCTGCGCCAGCAACTTGGCCGGCAAACCCATGTTGCCGACTTCGGCCATGCCCGGATAACCCTTCGGCCCGCAGTTCTTCATCACCAGAATCGAATCTTTATCGACGTCCAGTTCCGGATCGTTGATCCGCGCCTTGTACATGTCGAAGTTCTCGAACACCACCGCACGCCCGCGGTGCTGCATCAGTTCCGGCGTCGCAGCGGATGGCTTGAGCACCGCACCGAGCGGCGCCAGGTTGCCACGCAGCACACAGATGCCACCGTCAGCACGAATCGGATTGTCGAGGGTGCGGATCACTTCGTCTTCGCCATAGATCGGTGCGTCCTTGGTGTTCTCGCCGATGGACTTACCGTTGACGGTCAGTGCATTCGGATTGGGAATCAGATTGGCCTCGCCGAGACGCCGCAGCACCGCTGGCAAACCACCGGCGTAATAGAACTCTTCCATCAGGAAACGCCCCGACGGTTGCAGGTCGACAATGGTCGGCATGCCGCGCCCGATACGCGTCCAGTCATCCAGATCCAGCTCGACACCGATGCGCCCGGCGATGGCTTTCAAGTGAATCACCGCGTTGGTCGAGCCGCCGATGGCAGCGTTCACGCGGATAGCGTTCTCGAAGGCTTCCTTGGTCAGAATTTTCGACAGTTTCAGATCTTCGCGAACCATCTCCACCGCACGCATGCCGGACATGTGCGCCAACACATAACGCCGCGCATCCACCGCTGGAATCGCCGCGTTGTGCGGCAGCGAAGTGCCCAGTGCTTCAGCCATGCAGGCCATCGTCGATGCGGTGCCCATGGTGTTGCAGGTGCCTGCCGAACGCGACATGCCGCCCTCGGCCGCGAGGAAATCGTCGATGGTGATGGTGCCAGCCTTGACCTGCTCGCTGAGCTGCCAGACCACGGTGCCGGAACCGATGTCCTTGCCTTTGTGCTTGCCGTTGAGCATCGGCCCGCCAGTGACAACGATGGCCGGCACGTCGCAACTGGCCGCGCCCATCAGCAGCGCCGGGGTGGTTTTGTCGCAACCGGTCAGCAGCACTACGCCGTCAATCGGGTTGCCGCGAATCGCTTCTTCAACGTCCATGCTCGCCAGGTTGCGGGTGAGCATGGCGGTCGGGCGCAGGTTCGATTCGCCGTTGGAGAACACCGGGAATTCCACTGGAAAGCCACCGGCCTCGATCACCCCGCGCTTGACGTGCTCCGCGATCTGGCGGAAGTGCGCGTTGCACGGGGTCAGTTCCGACCAGGTGTTGCAGATGCCGATGATCGGCTTGCCGTGAAACTGGTGGTCGGCGATGCCCTGATTCTTCATCCAGCTGCGGTACATGAAGCCGTTCTTGTCGGCCGTGCCAAACCATTGGGCGGAGCGCAGGGTGGGTTTCTTATCAGACATGATCGATTCTCTTATTGTATGACTATAGTGTTCCAGCTACGGCTTAATCTAAGCGCAAAATCCTAGGTTTGGAAGTGTTGTTGGTGAATTAGTAATACTATATAGTCGTTTTCGACGGAGGGATGGCCCTGACGGTTTTCCGTGAGAGGCGTCCCCCGAGGTTCTATAAAAACAACAATCGGAGACCGATCTCATGAGCCAGGAACTGCGGCTAATCCGGCGCATAACGCTGAAACTGATTCCCTTCCTGATCCTGTTGTACCTGATCGCCTATGTGGATCGCTCCGCCGTCGGCTTCGCCAAGCTGCACATGGGCGCCGACATCGGCATCGGCGATGCGGCCTACGGCCTTGGCGCCGGGCTGTTCTTCATTGGCTACTTCCTCCTCGAAATCCCTAGCAATCTGATGCTCGAACGCTTCGGCGCACGGCGCTGGTTCGCGCGAATCATGATTACCTGGGGCGCGATCACCATCGGCATGGCCTTCGTCCAGGGCCCGCACAGTTTCTACGTGATGCGCTTTCTGCTCGGCGCGGCCGAGGCGGGCTTCTTCCCCGGCGTTCTCTACTACATCACCCAATGGTTCCCGGTGCGCCATCGCGGCAAGATCCTTGGCCTGTTCATCCTTTCCCAGCCGATCGCAATGATGATCACCGGCCCCGTGTCCGGCGGCTTGCTTGGCATGGACGGCGTTCTGGGTCTGCACGGCTGGCAGTGGCTGTTCATCGTCATCGGTACTCCGGCGATCCTGCTGACCTGGCCGGTGCTGCGCTGGTTGCCGGACGGCCCGCAGCAAGTGAAATGGATGGATCAGGCAGAGAAAGACTGGCTGACCGGCGAGCTGAAAAAGGATCTGCAGGAGTACGGCCAGACCCGTCACGGCAACCCGTTGCATGCGCTGAAAGACAAACGCGTGTTGCTGCTGGCGCTGTTCTATCTGCCGGTGACGTTGAGCATTTATGGCCTCGGTCTATGGTTACCGACGCTGATCAAACAGTTCGGCGGCAGTGATCTGGTCACCGGTTTTGTCTCGTCGGTGCCGTACATCTTCGGGATCATCGGCTTGCTCATCATCCCGCGCAGTTCCGACCGCTTGAATGATCGTTACGGGCATCTGGCTGTTTTGTATGTGCTGGGCGCGATTGGCCTGTTCCTGAGCGCGTGGCTGTCGTTGCCGGTGGCGCAATTGGCGGCGTTGTGTCTGGTGGCGTTTGCGCTGTTTTCCTGCACGGCGGTGTTCTGGACCTTGCCGGGGCGGTTCTTTGCTGGTGCGAGTGCGGCGGCGGGGATTGCCTTGATCAACTCGGTGGGCAATCTCGGCGGGTATATCGGGCCGTTCGTGATTGGGGCGTTGAAGGAGTACACCGGCAATTTGGCGTCCGGCCTGTATTTCCTCTCGGGCGTGATGGTGTTCGGTTTGATCCTGACGGGCGTGGTTTACCGCGTGCTGGAACGCAAACACGTGCTGCCGGTTGACCAGTTTGCCGCCAGTGCCCGTGGCGCCACCCGCACCTGATTGACCAACACTGAGCCCCTGTGGGAGTGAGCCTGCTCGCGATAGCGGTGTATCAGTAAAAAAGTTGTCAACTGACACACCGCTATCGCGAGCAGGCTCACTCCTACAAGGGGGCGGCGGTGTTTCGAATAACACAGGAGAAAATCATGCATCTGGTTCAATTCGAATTAAGCAACGGCGAGCGCCGCGTCGGCCTGGTCGACAATGGTCTGGTGCGCGAAGTCCAGGACGCGCGCAGCGTGCGCGATCTGGCGCTGGCCGCCATCGAGGCCGGCCACTCCCTTGAGCAGCAAGTGCAAAACCTCGGCCTCGGCATCAGCCACGATTACGCCGAACTGCTCGCGCAAGTGCGCATCCTGCCACCACTCGACCACCCGGACCCGGCACATATGCTGGTCAGCGGCACCGGTCTGACCCACTTGGGCAGCGCTTCGGCGCGGGACAAAATGCACCAGCAGGCTGGCGACGAAGCGGCGATGACCGACACCATGCGCATTTTCAAATGGGGCGTGGAGGGCGGCAAACCGGTGGCGGGGCAGGCCGGTGTGCAACCGGAATGGTTCTACAAGGGCGACGGCAGCATCGTCGTGCGTCCTGGCCAACCTTTCCCGGTGCCACCGTTTGCTGAAGACGCCGGGGAGGAACCGGAGATGGCCGGTCTCTACATCATCGGCCACGATGGTAAGCCTTATCGCCTCGGTTTCGCGGTCGGCAACGAGTTCTCCGACCACGTCATGGAGCGCAAGAATTACCTGTACCTCGCGCACTCGAAACTGCGCAGTTGCAGTTACGGTCCGGAACTTCGTACCGGTGAACTGCCTCAACACCTTGCCGGCACCAGTCGAATTCTGCGTGACGGCGAAGTGCTCTGGCAGAACGAGTTTCTCAGCGGTGAGGCGAACATGTGCCACAGCCTCGCCAACCTCGAATACCACCACTTCAAATACCGTCAGTTCTTGCGTCCGGGCGACGTGCACATTCACTTCTTCGGCACCGCGACGCTGTCGTTCGCCGATGGCATTCGCACGCAACCGGGCGACCTGTTCGAAATCAGCCAGGCCGAATTCGGCGCACCGCTGGTCAACGGCATCGTGCCGATCGCGGCCGCTTTTGAGCCGGACAGCATCGGCACCCTTTAAGGAGATCCCATGACTCAGATTCTCGGTCACAACTACATTGGCGGTCAGCGTAGCGCTGCCGGCGACGTCAAACTGCAATCTGTCGACGCCACGACGGGCGAGCAACTGCCGCACGATTTCATTCAGGCCACGGTTGAAGAAGTCGACGCCGCCGCCAAAGCCGCCGCTGCCGCGTACCCGGCCTATCGCAGCCTCAGCGCCGAACGCCGTGCGCAGTTTCTCGATGCGATTGCCGATGAGCTGGATGCGCTCGGTGATGATTTCGTTGCCGTGGTCTGCCGCGAGACCGCGTTGCCGGCCGGACGCATTCAAGGCGAGCGCGGACGTACAAGCGGGCAAATGCGTCTGTTCGCCAAGGTTCTGCGTCGAGGCGATTTTTATGGTGCGCGAATCGATTTACCGCTGCCGGATCGCCAACCCCTGCCACGTCCCGATCTGCGCCAGTACCGCATCGGCCTCGGCCCTGTCGCGGTGTTCGGCGCAAGCAACTTTCCGCTGGCATTTTCCACCGCTGGCGGCGACACCGCGTCGGCGCTGGCCGCCGGTTGCCCGGTGGTGTTCAAGGCCCACAGCGGCCATATGGCGACAGCAGAACTGGTCGCCGATGCGCTGATTCGCGCCGCAGAAAAAACCGCGATGCCGGCCGGTGTGTTCAACATGATCTACGGCGGTGGCGTCGGTGAGTGGCTGGTCAAGCACCCGGCGATTCAGGCGGTTGGCTTCACCGGTTCGCTCAAGGGTGGCCGGGCGCTGTGCGACATGGCCGCGGCACGCCCGCAACCGATTCCGGTGTTTGCCGAGATGTCGAGCATCAACCCGGTGATCGTCCTGCCGCAGGCCCTCGCCGAGCGCTCGGAAACGGTTGCCCGCGACCTGACCGCTTCGGTGGTGCAGGGCTGTGGCCAGTTCTGTACCAATCCGGGCCTGGTCATCGGCATCCGCTCGCCAGAGTTCAGCGCGTTCGTCCAGCAAGTCGCCGGTCTGATCGGTGATCAGCCAGCGCAAACCATGCTCAACGCCGGCACCCTCGGCAGCTACGGCAAAGGCTTGGAGAAGCTGTTGGCGCATCCCGGCATTGAGCATCTGGCTGGCAATCCGCAGCAGGGCAATCAGGCGCAGCCGCAGTTGTTCAAGGCCGATGCCAGTCTGTTGATCGATGGCGATGAAGTGCTGCAGGAAGAAGTGTTCGGCCCGACCACGGTGATCGTTGAAGTGGCGGACAAGGCGCAACTCAGTGCGGCATTGCATGGCCTGCACGGGCAACTCACCGCGACGATTATTGGTGAGCTGGCGGACTTCGAGCGTTTCCCTGAGCTGACGCCGTTGTTGGAGCAGAAGGTCGGGCGGATTCTGCTTAACGGCTATCCGACCGGTGTCGAAGTGTGCGATTCGATGGTCCACGGCGGGCCATACCCGGCGACGTCCGATGCCCGTGGCACGTCGGTGGGCACGCTGGCCATCGACCGTTTCCTGCGCCCGGTGTGCTTCCAGAATTACCCGGACAGCTTGCTGCCCGAGCCGCTGAAAAACGCCAACCCGCTGCGCATCCAGCGCCTCGTCGATGGCAAGCCTAGCCGCGAAGCCCTCTGACACGGTACCCCTGTAGGAGCTGCCGAAGGCTGCGATCTTTTGATCTTGATCTTAAAAACAAAATCAAAAGATCGCAGCCTTCGGCAGCTCCTACAGGGGGGAGTGGGGCGCCATGAGCTATCATTGGCCCTTTCCCCCCTAGAAAGACTGTTTGCCATGACTGCCCAAACCCTTCTCAACGCCCTCGAACACTGCGGTATGGTCGAAATCGACGGCCTGCACGCCTTCGAATTCGCCCTCGACGAAGTCGATAACCTGCACATCGAATGCATCGATGGCCGCGCGGCCAAGCATTGGGAATTCACTCCGGCTCAGGTTGCAGCGGCAACATTTGATGACTCACTGCAAAGCTGGCTGATCGTCGGTTATTTCAATGAAACCAAAGCGATCGGCGAACACCGTCTGGTCTGCCACGGTGACGTAGTCAGCAGCAGCGACGATGAGGAAGAATCTGATGAAAATGCGTAAATTCTGGCCGCTGCTGATGGCCGGCAGCGTCGGTGCCATGGGGCTTTCCAGCGCATCCGCCGAGAGCTTCCAGCTGCTGGTCGGTTCCTACACCGCCAACACCAGCCAGGGCCTCTATCGAATGAACTTCGACAGTGCCACCGGCCAGATCGCCGCCAAACCGCTGCAAGTGGTCAAAAGCGAAAACCCGTCATGGCTGACCCTGTCCAAGGATCAGCAACGCCTGTTCGTGGTCAACGAAAACGGCCCGGGCCAGAAAGACCCGGTCGGTCGCGTCAGCAGCTATTCGATCAATCCGAAAACCCACACGCTGACGCTGATCAATCAAGTGCAGAGCCTGGGCAACGAGCCGACCCATTCGAGCCTCAGCGCTGACGCCAGCCACTTGTTCGTCAGCAACTATTCGGTGATGGAAGATCCGGGTGGAACGCTGGCGGTATTGCCGGTTGGTGCCGACGGCAAACTCAAACCTGTCGTGCAGATGAGCGCGCATCCGGCGAGCCGGATCAATCTTGAGCGCCAGGCCTCCAACCACGTGCACTCGACGGTTTCTTCGCCTGACGGCCGCTACGTCTTCTCCAACGATCTGGGCGCGGACAAGGTCTTCGTGTACCTGTTCGATCCGAAGGCCAACCCGGATTTGCCGCTGACGCCGGCGATGACCGCCGCAGTGCCCTTGCCGGCCGGCAGCGGTCCGCGTCATCTGCTGTTCAGCGCTGACGGCAAACACGCCTGGCTGACCATGGAAATGAGCGCGCAAGTCGCGGTGTTCGACTACCACGACGGCGTGCTGACCCAGACGCAACTGGTCGATCTGGCCGCTGGTCAACCGACCTCGGACAAGGCCGGCGCGGCGCTGCATGCCTCGGCCGATGGCAAGTTCCTCTACGTCAGCAACCGTGGCACCGCCAATCAACTGGTGGTGTTCGCGATCGATCCGGCCACCGGTCAGCTCAAAGAGCTGCAAAAACGCTCGGTAGACGGTGATCACCCGCGCGAATTCAGCCTCGACCCGAGTGGCAAATTCCTGCTGATCGCCAACCAGAAAAGCAATGAAATTGTCGTCGTCGAGCGCGATGGCAAGACCGGTCTGCTCGGCAAAACCGTGCAGAAACTGCCGATGGACGCGCCGAGCGACCTCAAGTTCATAGTGCGACAATAAGCCACAGGCCCCGGTTTACGGGGCCTGTCTCTTTGTATTAATCGCGCTGATATCCGGTAATGCTACAAAGCATTTCAAGCGATCAACCCTCGAGCGTTAAGTTTGCTTCACAGCCCAACCGGGCAAGCAAGCCAACCGAACACGAGGGTTACCGCCATGAACTTCAATCTCTTCTCCGTTATCGCCGCTTCCGCCATCTCCGCCACCGTAGTGCTGCCAGCCAGTGCCAACGTTGAAATCAACAGCAAAAAATCCCACACCCAGAGCTACACCCAGAAATACCTGCAACAGAGCGCCAACTTCTACGCCGCCCTGGATCACAAAACCCAACACTGAAATGCCTGCTTCGAACAACTCCCTGTAGGAGCTGCCGAAGGCTGCAGTCTTGATCTTGCCCTTGGGATCGTTCCCACGCTCCGCGTGGGAACGCAGCCCGTGACGCTCCGCGTCACTGGACGCAGAGCGTCCCAAGAGGCATTCCCACGCAGAGCATGGGAACGATCAGATCGCAGCCTTCGGCAGCTCCTACACGTGTGTTTTTCGCGGCTCGATAGCTTTCTTCAAACTCGCGGATAGACTGGCTAAATAATCAACGAAGCTGATGTTTACTATGGCAAACCCTGAGTGGTTAGCGTGGCTTTTTTGATCGATTCTGTGGACATCGAAACATGCCCACGGGAGAACACCATGGCCAGCGCAATCCTTCACTCAGCCAAACGCGGCGCCTACCTGGCCATTGGTCTGTACCTGGCCGTGGTGCTGGTCGTCAGCATCGCCTCGCAGATGGAACACACCTTCGACGCCCCGATTGAAGTCGCCCATCCCGGCATCCAGTTCGAAGTCCGCTCGCAAAGCGTGATGGTCGACCGGGCCGAACTCGCTGGAGTCGGCGGAGCATGAAAGGCTACAGACTTTGGGTTATCGCCGGTTTAGCGTTCTTCACCAACGGCGCGTCATTACTGGGAATCGGCCAAGGCTCGGTGGGTGCATTGGCCCGTGCCATAGAGGCCAATCACACCATCGCGCACAACATCGAACGGGCGAATACCCTGGGGCTGATGGCCGGCAATCCACCGGTAAAGGTTTCGGCTGATTTTCTCGGACCGTTCGAAGTCGATTGCATGGCACTCGGCATGTGCCAAGCGCTGGCCTGACTGATCGTTCCCACGCAGAGCGTGGGAACGATCATCAAGCAGGAAGGTGAGGGTTATTTCTTCATGATCGAGGTGAACAGTTCGGACTCGAGGAAACGCTGTAACCAGGCCTGTAAACGAACATAGGGCGTCTGTGCAAACCACTCGCGATCCACATGGGCAAACTGCCGAACGAAGGGCAGCAGGGCGATATCTGCCAGGCTCGGATGATCAGCTAGCAAGTAATCGCGATCGATCAGCAACTCATCCAGCCTCTGCAAGAACGACGCCCCCTCAGTCCGATAAACCTCCATCGGCTGCTCGGGATAACGCTCGGCATACTTGTAGCGATTCAACTGCACCTTAAACCCGTGATCATTCGCTTCGATCAGTTCAGCAATCCGTGAATCGCCATCAAGCAACCAATCATCCGGATCATTCTGCGCCAACGCCCAGCGCATGATCTCCAGGCTCTCATCAATCACCCGCCCACCGGCATTCAGCACCGGCACCGTGCCCTTGGGCGAGATCGCCAGCATCTCCGGCGGTTTCGCCTTGAGGCTGACCTCAACGATGTCCACCGGTACACCCGAGTAACGCAGCGCCATCCGCGCCCGCATCGCGTACGGGCAGCGGCGGAAGGAGTACAGCGTGTTCATTTCACCTCCAGTGTGCTCAAGCCATTGCCCTGACGCTGCACCTGAATCTGCACCGGGATCCGCTCGTGCATTTCCTGCACATGGGAAATCACCGCCACTTTGCGGCCCTGCGCCTGCAAGCCATCGAGCGCATCCATCGCCAGTTGCAGCGATTCCGGATCGAGGCTGCCAAAACCTTCGTCGATAAACAGCGATTCGATCTTCAGCGTGCTCGACGCCATCGATGCCAAGCCCAACGCCAGCGCCAACGACACCAGGAACGTCTCGCCACCGGACAACGAATGTACCGAGCGCAGCTCGTCACCCATTTCCGTGTCCATCACCAGTAGGCCGAGCATGCTGCCACCACGTTTCAAGCGATAGCGTTTGACCAGTTGGCGCAGTTGCACGTTGGCGTGATGCACCAGCAGGTCGAGGTTGTAGGCCTGGGCGATCTTGCGGAAGGTGTCGCCAGTGGCCGAGCCGATCAAGGCACTCAGGCGCGCCCAGCGTTGATATTCGGCGTAGGCCGAGGCGATCTGCTGCGCCAGCGCCTGATTGGCGTTCTGTCGGCGCTGATCTTCAACCTGTTCGGCACGCAATTCGGCGCATTGCTGCTCGCTGACGATGAACTGGTTCTGCACATCTGTGAGGGCGCTGGCCAGTTGTTCGGCATCAAGCTTGCCGTTGTGCTGCGCCTGATGATCGAGCAGACGCTGGTCACGCTCCTGCAACAACACCTTGGCCTGTTCGATGGCTTTTTCGTTGTGCTGCAAGCGCTGGCGCAGTTCGGCGACTTGCGCGTCGTCGACCCGCAACAAGTCTTCGAGGCCACCGTCATCCAGCTCAGGATGGCGGGCGCGCCAGTCAGCAATCTTGCCAGCCAGATCCTGATCTTCGCTTTGCAGTGCCTGCAAACGCTCCTGCTGCGCTTTGAGCTCGGCAGCGATCTGCACGAGTCGCGTGCGCACGTTCTGCAGTTCCTGCGCGGTAGCGGTTTCGGCGTTGCGCGCCTGTTCGACCGCTTGCTCGAGCTGCTGCTGCCAGTGCTCCGCGCTGCTGTGCTCGCCAAGCAACTGTGCGAGTTTTTGCTGGCAGGTTTGCTGTTGCTCAGTCAATGCAGTGAATTGCTGTTCGGCGCTGAGCAACTGCTGTGCGCGGGTCTGCTGGCGATCCTGTTCTTTCTCCAGCGTCTGTTGCCGCTGTTGCTGCTCGGCCTGTTCTTCTTTCTGCTGATCGACCTGCGCCAGGCGTTCGGCGATCTGCCGGTCGAGCTGCATGAACGTCGCGGCCGGTTCCTGGCGCAAGGCTTCGAGGGTGTCGGCTGGCAGCAGATTGCCGAACGCGCTGAGTTCTTCGTCGAGACGCTGACGGTCGCTGCTCAATTGGTGCTGTTGATTGCTCAGGTGTTGGGCGGCTTGCTGGTGGGCCGTTTCCGTCTGGCGCAATTGCTGGGTCAGGCGCGCGGCATCCTGTTGCAAAGTGAGCAGGGCGCTCTGGCGCTGTTCGTCCTGAGTGATGCTCTGGGTCAACTGATCGTTTTGTCGGGCGAGCCAGGCATCGCGTTTGTCAGCGTCCTGATTGAGCAACTGCACAGCCAGCGGATGCGCATCGAGGCTAGGCGCTAACGCTTGCTGCTGGGTCGCCAGTTGTTCTTGCTGTTGCAGCAATTCTTTCTGCTGAGCAATCACGCCACCGACTTCGGCACGCAACTCGATAAGCTTTTCCTTGAGCTGATCGACGACTTTCTGGGCGTTGGCCTGCTCGCTTTCATCGTGGCGACCAAGGCTTTGCAGCAGCGCTTCGGGCTGATGATACGGATGCTCGTTGCTGCCACAGACCGGGCACGGCTGATCGTCATGCAACTGCGCGCGCAACTCTTCGACACTGGCACTGCGTGCCAACCGCTGGCGCTCAAGCAGCTCGCGGGTGACGTTGAGGGTTTGCTCGGCGACGGTCAGTTCGGTTTTGGTTTTTACCCCGTCCAGAGTCAGCCGTTCGCGTTCCTGCTGGGCGTTGAGCTGACGCTGTTGCAGCTCGCTGCTGCGCTTGTCGAGATCCTGTTGTGTGGCCCACAGACGCGACAGGTCTTCGAAGGCGCGCAGTTGTTTGCGGTTGTCTTGCAGGAGCGTGCCAAGGATGCCGATCTGCTCGGCGACGGCGTCGGGTTCGGCACCGGCCTCTTTGAACAGCACTTCAAGTTGCTGTTTCTGCGAGGTCAGCTCTGCGGCGCTGCGCGTGGCGTTTTCTTCGAGGCTCGCCAGTTCCGCCTGTCCCTTGTTCAAGCGATTACCGATCAGCATCAGCTGTTGCAGGCGATCGCGGTAGGCATTCCACGCGTCACTCAGCGGCGCCAGATGAGCACTTTGCTCAAGTTCGGCGGCGATGCGTTGCAAGCGTTCGGCGACCTGAGTCTGTTTCTCCAGCAAGGCTTGAATGGCGTTCTGGCCCTCGGTGCAAGCCTGCTGCGCAGTGAGCTTGGCTTCGGCACCTTGCGCGACATCCTTGGCCAGACGGGCGAGGGTGCTTTGCTCTTCAAAGGCCTGACGCAACAGCGGCGCGTTTTCACTTTGCCGTTGCTGCGCTTCGCTCAGGGCGACTTTCGCCGCTTCCAGAGTTTGCTCCAGTTGCGTTTGGCGCTCAGTCAGCTCGGCGTGTTGTTGGGTGTGCGCGGCTATTTGCGCGGCCAGTGGCATCAGTAGGGCATCGAGTTCGGTTTTGCGCGCGAACTGGTGCCGCTGCGGGCCGAGCTGCTCCAGGCGCGTCAGTTTCACCCGCTCGCCGGCCAGACTTTCCGATTGCTGCTGCGCACTGTGCAGTTGCTCGGCGGCCGCTTGCTGCGCGTCCTGCAAAACCCGCAAATCCTTGAGCCAGCCGTGCTGCTGCTCAAGTTGTTTGAGCTGCGCCTGCTGCAACTTCATTTGCTGTTGCGCAGCATTGAAGCGCTCGTCCAGCTCGGCCCGGGCTTCGGGCGCCAACGGGGTCACGCCGGTGGCTTGATCCTGCAACAGCTTGTGCGCTTCGCGGGCCTCTTTGGTCTTGTCGAAGGCGCGGCGGCCGAGGCGGGTGTACAGCGCGGTGTCGGTGAGCTTTTCCAGCAGTTCGCTGCGGTCGTTGTCGTCCGCCTTGAGAAATGCGCTGAACTCGCTCTGCGCCAGCAGCACGGCGCGGGTGAACTGTTCGAAGTTCAGACCGAGCGCGGTTTCCAGTTGAGTTTTGTATTCGCCTTTCTGGCTGGCGAGCAGTTGATCCTGATCGATGTCGCGCAGGCTCTGCCGGCTGGCTTGCAGCTTGCCGCCGGCCTTCTCACGGGCGCGATTGGCTTCCCAACGTGCCCGATAACGACGGCCATCAACACCGACGAAATCCACTTCGGCATAACCTTCGCCGGTACCGCGACGGAGCAAGGTGCGCGGGTCGCCGGTGGCGATTTCGCCGTCGGCATCGGGGACTTTCGCATCGCGGCCGGTGTTGTTCAGGCGCGGCACGGCGCCGAACAGCGCCAGGCACAAGGCGTCGAGCAAAGTACTTTTACCGGCGCCGGTCGGGCCGGTGATCGCGAACAAACCGGCACTGGCCAGCGGTTCAGCGGTGAAATCAATCTCGAACGGCCCGGCCAGTGAGGCGAGGTTCTTCAAGCGAATGGCGAGAATCTTCATGGCTGCTCGCCCTCCAGTTGCACGTCTTGCAGCAGTTCGGCGAAGTCCTTCAGCGTCTGTTCATCGACCTCGTTGCCGTAGTTGTCGAGCCAGGCGCGGCTGAACAGCTCCTGCGGGGTGAGTTGGTCTAGTTCGATCAGCGCAGTGCCGTCCTCGCTGCCGTCAGCGCCACGGTTGCCAGCGTATTCGGCGGCGATGCGCACCAAGCGCACAGCTTTGCCTTGCAGGGCGCTTTCGACCTGATGACGCAGATCCGGCTGCGGCTCGTCGAGGGTTACCCGCACTTCGAGCCACGGCTGGCGTTGCGTTTCGGCGAGCAGGTCGATGTTCGGCAGGTCGGCCAGTTGCAGCAGGATTTCGGCCAGCGGTGCCGGCCCGATGCGTTGCAGATTGACCGAGCGCGGGATCAGTTTCGGCTCGACGCTGATCAGGGTTTCACCGTCGAGGGTGACGTCGAGAATCTGGTGCTGATAGCCGATCTCCGAGAACGACAACGGAATCGGCGAACCGCTGTAGCGAATGCGTTCTTCACCGCTGACCTTCTGCGGCTTGTGCAAGTGGCCGAGGGCGACGTAACTGATGCTCGGCCCGAACAGGCTGGCGGGCAGGGCTTCAGCGTTGCCGATGATCAGGCTGCGCTCGGAGTCTTCCGACACCGAGCCGCCGGCCATGTGCGCGTGGCTGATGGCGATCAGCGCCTGACCGGGCTTGCGCTTGGCGTTGGCCGCTTCGATCAGCCATTCGTGCACCTGACCGATGCCGCGCAAATAGTTGTCGCCCAGGTGCGCGCCAGTCACCTCCGCCGGGCGCAGGAACGGCAGCGCCAGACACCACGCGGCGATCTCGCCTTGGGCATTCGGCAGCGGCAGCAGCAGGCGTTCGGCATCCAATTGCCCGTCATCCAGCCACAACACCCGACCCAGCGCGTGGGTGCGCAAACGGCGCATCAACGGCGCAGGCAGCTCGATACGCGAGCCGGAATCGTGGTTGCCGGCGATCATCACGATGGTCAGCAACGGTTGCTGCTCGTGGGTGCTGACGATGAAGTCGTAGAGGCGTTCCTGGGCTTTGACCGGCGGATTGACCGTGTCGAAGATGTCCCCGGCAATCAGCAGCACATCCGGCTGCGCCAGTTGCAGTTGGCGCAGCAGCCATTCGAGAAAACAGGCGTGCTCGAAATCGCGCTCCTGGCCGTGCAGGTTTTGCCCAAGGTGCCAGTCGGAGGTGTGGAACAGACGCAAGGTGGACTCCGCAACATTTAAAGAGGTGATGGCCGCAGGTGAAATGATGGCGGCGAAAGAGGGGAGAGTTTACAGATTATTGCGCCAGTAGGGCTTGTCCGGACGGCACGCGGCCGGGCATTTCGATGAATCCCTTCATTGACGCCCAAACAGCAGCTATCTAGTATCTGGCCATCATATTGATATCGCCTCGGATGCATGGAGCAAACGCAGTGCAACTGATCAACTCTATACCCCCGGTCATCGACACTGAACAATATGACGCCTGGAAGAAACAGTGGGCGAATCAGGAAAGCCTGGATATCCATTCTTACATCAATGATCAATGCCACCCGGAACAGATGCTGGTGTTTTCGACATTGTTCTTCCCGACGTTCGTCGTGTCTCAAGGGGGCGTTTTTCTAGAGCGAAATTTTTCAGTAGAAACGTTCGCGCGCTGCTTGAGCCTGGCCTCTCACGACATGGCAGAGGCTGAGCGACTGTTGAATTATGTGAAGCTCTACGATGTTTTTGGTCAATACGGGGATGGCGTATCAGCCAGCATATTTCTGCAGTTTTGCGAGGTCATTGGTTTTGCCTGGCGCATGGTGCTGAAGGAAAAATTCCCGGACAAGTCATTTAGTGTCGAGGTCTCGAATTCCGATGAAAATTACGGCCCGGTGATTACGTTTTATCAGGTGAAGAAATGATTGGTAGTGGGTTGGCAGGCTTTCCGCCCGGAGAATCCGGACAGTGAAGATACTTTGCCCGAGGTGTGAGCAGGACCACATTGTCGGTGCCAGTATCAGGGCTACCGGGACTGAGTTATTTATATGCCCAGAGTGTGACGCCATCTGGTTTTCAATTGAGAAAATTGGCGTTGTACCTTTTATGGATTTTGGTACTTACATGCAAAGCATGGGGCTTTCAATGCTGTGGGACGAGTTGGACGTCATTTCCGAAGAGCCATAGGTGGTGAATGGGATAGACCACGTTTAAATAAACGTTGTCATTCCCCGGTTCTCCAGCCTTTCCGGGGGGGTGGAATTGCTGTTGATGAGAAATGGAAGGAAGAGTCGTTGGGCGCAAAAGACGCATTGTTTTCCGGTGAGAAGAATACTGGTTTGCTTGAGGTTTTGAGGTCTTGCTTTCCTGCTATCAACCTTGCGTTTGTGCTGGATTGGGTTCCTGAGCAAGGGGAAGATATCTATTGGGTGCTGATTGATAACTCAAGAGTAGCCATGATTGAAAGATTTGAACTGGGTGAAGGATTAGCTAATGAGTTTTGAAATCCTGCTGGGAAAAGAGCCTTTCGAGCACTTTGGAACCCAGGCTTTACGTGGATTGATACGACTGGGTGACGAAGAGGAAAGCTTCTTTGCTCCGATCTCCTTCTGGGGCAGGCAGGAATACGTGAGTAGCTGGTACTCATCGCTTTGTCTCGGTCTCGAAAGGAGACAGCATTCTGTATTAGTCACTTCAAAGCTTGATCCAGACTCCGCAAATTTTCTGATGGTCTGGGTTTTATACTTTGTTGGAGAGTCTGTTCACATTCAGAATAATGTGGTTTTTCTAGACTACGTTGTTTCCGGGTTCAATCTGGATGATGTTAATTCTTACGTCGGTGCACGAGAGGTCGTTAACGAAGATGGCGACAGGATTTCCGAGTGGGTCGTCCCTCTGTCGGAGGTGCTCAGTTTCAAAGAAAAGTTGAAGATGGAAGTCGATGCTTGAGCGCCGAAGAGCTACTAAACAGTCGCTTCGCGAAACGTAACAGTCAGAGTCGTACTGGAGATAACGTTGAAGATTGAGATGAATGATTTCGAGGCGGTGAAAGACCTGATCATCCAGTTGGTGAAAGAAAAAACCGGTGATTTTGATGGCGACAGTTGGGAGGCTGATTACAAGCTGAATTGGGAGTCCGAGTTGGCGGAAAGGCTTGAGAGCGCTCTTTTCAGTATGTCTAAAATGGCCTCCGCGAGGGAGAGTGGCGATGGTGTCATGTTGACGGCGGCGCTGGTGCATTCCCGGATGAATTTCATGGACCTCGCAAATTTTTTCAGGGACATCTATGACGATCTCGATGCACTGCTGGTAAAACCAGTCTGGCCGGATATTCCTGAAGGGTTTGATTACGGAAAAAGCGCAAATTAACGGGTCGTGCGGTTTTACCCTGATGGAATCCTGGCACAACGTTTTTCCCGTCTATGAATCCTAAATATCGGGCACATTCATGGAGCTGAAGTTTTTTTATCACTCGGCCGGTCCTCACCCTGTTTTGGGCGAGGTCTTTTATGAAATGGCGCAAGTGAGCTCGGGGCAGGAGGGGGCTCAACGCTATGAGCTTTATGTCTGCAGCGTGCTGGGCGCCGTTGCGCAAACCCCGGCCAGTTGTGATCGAATGCTTGGGTATCTGGCGGCTGTACTGGATGGCACAGAGCGATCAATTTGTGCGGGTGGAAACGACGTTGTTTTGAATATTGATACAGCGGGTGTGCAGGTTGACATTTCGATCAATGACGACTGGATCGGTCAGCCAGAAAGCAAATTCACCTTGCAGGAATGGCAAAAAATTCTTGAGGGCTGGAAACACCTTTTGGAGTTGCCCCAGGGGTCAGATGAGGTTGTGTTAGTCCAACTGCCATAGAAAATTTTGACCCTCAGCACACGTGCTGAGGAGTAGTCGTAAATTCCAAGGCATTTATGGAACTGAAATTTTATCAAACCGCCGGCGGTATCTACCCCGAAGGACAGTTGTTTCACGCGATCGTTGAAGTGAATTCTGATCAGGAAGACGCGCAACGCTACCAGCTTTATGTATGCAGTGTTCTTGATGCCATAGCACAAGTTCCGGAGGATTGTGATCGTCTGCTGGCAGCTATTTCAACAGTAGAGCGGGGCGCGCAAACCTCAGTCACTGAAGGGGGAAACGATGTTCTGCTGAATATGAGCTCCGAGGGAGTACAGGTCGATATTCTGATCAACGATGACTGGACTGGTCAGCCGCAAAGCTGGTTTACGTTGGAGGAGTGGCGCAAGATCCTGAAACAATGGAAGCATACTTTAGAGCTGCCAAAAGCTTTCGATGAGGTCGTGATACTGAAATTGCCATAGTTGAAAAATGAATCAGGGGAGAGCGGCACAGAGAGTTCTTACCGTTGAATCGAGTGACAATTTCTTGAGACATACGAGTAAATGATGGGGACAGACCACGTTTAGAAAGTACTCCGAAAACGTAGTCTGTCCCCGTTTTACTATGAGAGAAAATTGAGATGAATGATTTTGAGTCGGTGAAACAGCTGATCATCGAGCTGATGAAAGAAAAGGCGGGTAGCTTTGATGGCAATAGTTTGGAGGCCGATTACAAGCTGGACTGGGAGGTTGAACTTTCCGAAAGGTTGGGAAACGCTCTCTACAATATGTCCAGAGCGGCATCCGCCAAGGAAAATGCAGACGATGTCATGTTGAAAGTTGCGCTGATGAATTCACGTGTGGACTTCATGGATCTGGCTAATTTTTTCCGCGATATTTATGACGATCTCGATGCGCTGGTAAAAAAACCTATTTGGCCGGAAATCCCCAAGGGTTTTGTTTACGAAAAAGTTTCGGATTAAGAGGCCGCTGGCCGGGGTGTAAACGGGGGGATAGGATGAGTGAAGACGAAATTTATCGCCAGATCGGCCAAATTCTGATTGACACTGCTCCTGATACAGCGAGTGCGGTTATCGTTGAGGCTGAACTTTCACCCGAGGATGATCATTGTAAGTTGTTGTTTGACTATATTGATGGGAATGGAGAGAAAGATTGGTACAGCCCAGGCAGCCCAGAGGTCGATGTTGGTATTCATGAAAACCTGATAGCGCTGAGGAATCTCTATAAAGCGCAAAACATGACATCCGGGCTACCGGTTTGGAACAGCTGTGTTATCACGTTCGATACCGTGCTGGGGAAGTTGAAAATTGATTTCAACTACATTGCGCCAGAAGAAGGTTGAGTGTTTTTTCCTGTAAAGCCCTGGGAGATTTACTCAACGTAAATCTCCCAGGTTCAGCGCTATCTCCATGAAGTGGTGGAATCTTTTATCGTTCATGGCATCCGCAGGATTTTGTCTCATTATCATACCGATCATGATGCCGCACCCACTCCATGATCTCGCCCTCATTTCTGCCCTTGGGCGTGAGGTCGAGGTAGTTGTAGGCGCCGACCAGCATGTCCAGACCACGGGCATAGGTTGAATAGGCGGAGGATAACGGGACAGACCTCTTTTAAAAAAAAACGTGGACTGTCCCTGAGGGATCTTTCGTGGGTGTGACTCCAAAATCGCCATAAGGCAAAACTTGAACAGAAAAAGGACACTTCAGTAGCCATGCCAAAATTTGCTTGTGTATGCGGTCACGTCATTAACCTTTCTCAAGGGACGTCCGAGTGTGAAATGTCTCTGGTCGCTGAACAGAAGATAGATGAAATTGGCTATGCGCTATCAAATCGCTGGCTGTCTGAAGACGAATTCTACGAAGCGATAGACCAAGGGGCTGTTACGGTTTATCGATGCCAGCAGTGCGGGCGGCTGCACGTGGACCAAGGTGGTGGACAGTTTTCTTCCTATATAAAGGAAGTGAATTAGTTGCTTGGGATTGGGCGATTGAAGTTGACAGGATGTCGAGGCCAACTGTGTCGAGCTTTTCCGCGCACACTTAAAAGAGGGGATAATTGGAACAATAAATTTCCGGAGGTCAGAGAGTGATTGCTGAAGATTTTGAACTTGTGAAAGCCATTTTTCAGCTGGTTGAGGCCGGAATTGTTCACGGTTATGACGCCTTTCGATACCGCGTTGAATGGGGAGGGAACTATATGGAGGCAGACCTCGCCGTTGAAAAAAATGGCTCAGAAATCTGGGACGCTGAAACTGATTTCAACCATTCGAAAATCTATGCGCTTGTCGAAAAATTACACGAGCGTGCAGTCGCTCGCGGTGAACCCTGGAAGGCATTTGTTCTCTCCTATCGCGAAGGCGAACAAGTGAAAACGAAATTCGACTATTGATTCCGATTGTTTTCAGCCTTTTTTCCCTAAAGTAAAATCGAAAGATCGCAGCCTTCGGCAGCGCCTACACATACCCTCTGTAGGAGCTGCCGAAGGCTGCGATCTTTTGCTCTTTTACTTCGGATAAAGCGGCGGCAACCCGCTGTCACCCACCGGGTCCTGCACCCGTTCCGCCGCCGGAATGGTCCGGATCGCCCGCCACAAATCCTCACCCTGCCAATGCTGCCCCGTTTCGCTGTACAGCGCACCATTCAACCCATCCAGCGCATCCGACAACGGCACAAACCGCGCTGCCATGTCCGCCAGTGTCTCCGGCTGCTGACGCGCCCAAGCATCCAGTGCCTGCCGCGTTGCTTGCGGGTCATTGGCCTGACTCGCGCGTTTGATGTCATCCATCAAGGTGCGCGGGCTCGGGCCGGTTTGGGCGGCGCGATGCACCGCCGGTTGCCAGCGTGCGCGCCACCACAGGCCGAAGCCGAGGAGGGTGGTGCAGGCGAGGATCAGCGTGCTGAGTTTCCACCACCACAACACATCGTTATCGACGACGCTCGGTTGCAAATTGCCGGTCGGGGTGTCGACTTGCAGGCTTGGGTTATTGGCCACTTGCAGGGTGCGCGCCGGCAGGCTGCTGTGTTCCAGGTGATCTTCGAAGGTGTTCCACCAGACCACGTCCACCGTCGGCAAGTCGATGGCGCCGCTGCGGCTCGGCACCAGGGCTTCGCGTTCTTCGCGGCTGCCGACAATGCCGCGGTCGGTGCTCTGGTTGCTCAGCACTGGTTGGTCGGGGTAGCGGCGCAGGCCGTTGACGTCGGTGGCGGGCAGCGCTGGCAGTTGCGAGCTGGCAAGGCCTTCGACCTTCAACGTCAGGCTGCGGGTCAGGGAATCGCCAACCTGGGTGTGTTCCGGTTCCGGGTTCCAGCTTTCGCTGAGGCTCAGACTGCGTGCGGGCAGCCACGGCGCATCGACCGGATAGGTCAGGGGTTTGGGTTTGACGGTCAGGGGGATTTCCGCAGAACTGACGCGCATCAGTTTGCCCGGCTTCGGTCCCTGCGCATTGGCGTCCTGAGACGGCTGCGTGTCGACCAGTGTGGCGCTAAAGGTCTGTGGCGCAATGGTCAGCAAACCGCTGTGTTGCGGGTAGATTGCATAGCGCATTTCGATCACGCCATGGCGCACACCGTTGAGGTCTTTTTCGTAGGTGCGCGTGTCGCCCAGTTGCTCGATGCGTGCATCGACGATTTGCAGCGGCGTCAGGCTGCTGTCGTCGTACAGCGACACTGAATGGTAGATGCGCAGGGTCAGGATCGCCTGCGCCTGCACGTAGACGCTGGACTGATCGAGGCTGGCCTCGATGAACACCGGATCAAGGCTGTTCTGGTTCTCGCGGGTATCGCTTTCGACCACTTGCACGGTGATCGGCTGGCTCTGTGCGTCGCCCAGTTGCAGCGGCGGGATCACCACGCTGCCGTTCTCTTTGGGCAGCAGGGTGATGATCCAGCGCGTGGTCGCGCGGTTGTCGCCATTGAGGGTGTTGAGCTGGTTGACTTGCCGCGTGCCGCGCACTTCGAACAACGCTTCCAGCGCGGTCAGATCGGGTTTGCCGAACTGGGTGACGTCGCTGGTTTCGAGGGTGAGTTCGACCGTCTCGCCGGAGTTCAGGCGACTGCGATCCACACTGGCCGTCAGCTCGGCCGCCTGGGCGGTGGCCGTGCAGAGCAGCAGGGGCAGCAAGAGAGCGGTGAAGCGGGTCATCGAGTGTTTTCCTGATCCTGATCCTGATGTTGTTGCTGTTCGTACCAGAATTTGCGTCGCAGCAGTTCGCCCGGTTCATCCGGGATCTTGCCCAGCCATTGTTCCAGTGCCTGACGTTGCTCGCCTTCGAGGTTGTCCTCGCTCGGGCGCAGCGTCGGCACGGTGTCCGTTTGTTCTTCCTCGGCGCTGCCTGGCACTTCGTTTGGACCTGGCTGCGGCGGCGTGGTCGGTGGCGGTTCGCTGGCCGATTCGCTCGGTTGCGCGTCGCTCTGGGTTTCACTTTTTACCGCCGGTGGCGGCGTGGTCGCGGGCGCTGGTTCGTCGCCCGGCAGACTTTGCTGCTCGCTTGGTTTGGTGTCCGGCTCGGCGGGCGGAGGGGCGCTTTTCTGCTTGAGCAGGTTTTCAACCAGTGCCTTGTTGGTCTGCGCCGGACGCAAATCCGGTTGCAGTTCCAGTGCCTGTTCATAAGCGTCGATCGCTGCTTCCAGCTCACCGCTTTTTGCCAAAGCGTTGCCACGATTGTAGTGGGCGCGGGCATCGCTGCCTTCGGCGAAACGCTGGGCGGCGCCACTGTAGTCGCCGGCTTCGTACAACGCCACCCCTTGCCATTGGTGATCGTCAAAATGCTGCGCGGCTTCGGCCGGGCGCTTCTGTTTGAGCAGGTGCAGGCCCTGTTGATCGGGGCGTAGCCACAAGTCCTCAAAGTCAAAAGCGTAGCTCGGTTGCGGCAGGCACAGCAGTAACGGCAGGCAGAACAACCAGCCGCGACGCCCGGCACACGCGGCGAGCAACAACAGCGGCAACAGCAGCCAGTAACCCTGATCGGCCCAGGTATCGAGGCGCACGGTCTGGCCATCGTCGCGCAGACTGCGCGGGCCATTGAGCAGGCCGAGCGCACCAAGATCCGCTTCGTCGAGGCGGGCAGGGTGGTATTCGCCGCCGACGCTGTTGAGGAATGCGCTCAAGGCCGGACTGTCGAGCTGCGGCACCCGGATCGCGCCTTGTTCGTCCTTGAGGAAACTGCCGTCCTCTTGAGCAATTGGCGCGCCTTCAGCGGTGCCGATGCCGAGCATCAGCAGTTGGGCCGATTCTCCGCTGAGTGCGCGGCGAATGCCTTGGCGTTCTACTTCATCGAGCGATGAGCCGATTAACAGAATCCGCCCCTGACCGAGCGCGCCCTGTTTCAGCAGGGCCAGCGCTTTGCTCACGGCCAGATCGGCACGATGGCCGCTTTCCGGCATCAGTGACGGTTTGAGCGCGTCGAGCAGATTGCGGCTGGTCGCCAGGTCATCCGACAGCGGCACCAGCGTGTGCGCGCTGCCGGCGTAGACAACGATGGCGGTCTGCGCATCGCTGCGTGCCTGCAACAGATCGAAGAGCTTGCGCCGCGCCTGTTCCAGTCGCGTCGGCGGCGAGTCGGTGGCGAGCATTTCCGGGGTCAGTTCCAGCACCACCACCAAGGGATCGGCAGGTTTCTGGCTGGTCTGTTCAACGCGCTCCCAGCTCGGCCCGAGCAGCGCCAGGATGGTCAGCAACCACGCCACGCCGAGGGCGACCCACGGCTGTTTGCTGTCGCGACCGTTACCGCCGCTGAGCAGGGTGGCATGAAACGCCGGCGGCAGAATCATCTGCCAGCGCCCGGCACGTTTCTGCCGGTGCCAGAGTTGCCAGATCAGCCAGCCGAGCAGCGGCAGCAACAGCAACCACCACGGACGGAACCAGTGCGGCCAGAGCGCAATCATCGGCGCCTCCGCAGACGCAGGCGCTTGAGGCGCTCGCGCCAGTCGGGCAGTGGACTTTGCAGATACAGTTCCTTGGTGAACAGGCGTTGCAGCGGGTTGTCCGGCCACAATTCACGGGCGACCAGCAATAGGCTCAACCATAACGCCAGCGCCAAAGGCCAGTGATACAAGGCTTGTGCCGGGCGGGCCTGGGTCGGTTGTTGAGTCACCGGTTCGAGCTGGTCGAGTGTGTCTTTGATGGCTTGCAGTTCTTTGCCGTCGTGGGCACGGAAATACTGGCCGCCGGTGACTTCGGCGATGGCTTTGAGCGCCGGCTCGTCGAGATCCAGGCTCGGATTGACGCCCAGCAGGCCGGTTGAGCCGCTGTCCTCAGGATTGGCACCGATGCCGATCGGGTAAATCTTCACGCCTTCGCTGGCGGCCAGTTTTGCCGCCGTCAGCGGATCGATTTCGCCGCCGTTGTTGGCGCCGTCAGTGACCAGAATCAGTACGCGACTTTGCGCCGGACGCAGGCGCAGGCGTTTCAGCGCCAGACCGATGGCGTCGCCGATCGCAGTGTTCTTACCGGCAATGCCGATCCGCGCTTCGTCGAGCCAGACGCGCACGGTGTGGCGATCAAAGGTCAGCGGCGCTTGCAGATAGGCCTGGCTGCCGAACAGGATCAGGCCGACGCGGTCGCCATCGCGGCTTTCGAGGAAATCACCGAGCAGATGCTGAACCAAGGTGAGACGACTGACTTCTTCGTCCTGCCACTGCATATCGGGGAAATCCATCGAGCCGGACACGTCCACCGCCACCAGCAGATCACGCCCACTGGCGGCAATCGGCAGTGGTTCGCCGAGCCATTGCGGGCGCGCGGCGGCGGTCAACAGCAACAACCACAGGAGCATGAACGGCGCTTGTTGACGCCATGCAGGCAGATTGGCGCGAGCGCGACGGCGGGCGAGGCCTTCGAGGTCGGCGAGAAAACTCACTTTCAAGGCTGGCTCGCCACTGTCGGCGACCGGCAGCACCAGACGCATCAGCCACGGCAGCGGCACCAGCACAAAGATCCACGGCCAGGCGAACTCAAACATGTTTGCGAATCCACGTGTCGACAGCCTGGGTCAGACCGGCGATGGCTTTGTCGTCGAGTTTGCATTCCGGTTTGTACGCGCCTTCGACCAACACCATCCAGCGCGTCAGGCCAGCGGCCGGGCAACGGTTGTCGAGAAACGCCAGCCATTTACGCCCGTTGAGGGTGTGGCTCTGGCTGTAGGGATAGTGGTTGCGGCACAGGCGTTTGAGCAGGCCGTTGAGTTGCTGCAGCCAGGCACCGGCCGGGGCGCCGTCGTAGGGTTTGGGCATTTGTGCCAGTTCGGCAAGGGCGGCGATGCGCACCGGATCGAGCGGCTGTTCGGCACGGACGATCGGGCGTTTCTTCAGCGGAATGAAACGGCGCAGGCGCCACACGGCAAAACCCAGCAGCGGCAACAACAGAAGCAGCAGCCACCAACCCGGTGCCGGCGGCCAGAAGGCGATCGGTGGCGGTGAGATCAGCGGTTGCAGTTGTTCGAGGCCGTTCATCGACCTTTCCCCGGACGCTGCGGATTAAGGAATTCGCGCATCTGCTCGACCATTTCACTTTGCGTGCTCAGCGGCATCAGCAATACCCGCAGCTTTTGCGCGAGCAATTCCCAGCGAGCGATGCGCGCTTCGGCTTGAGCGCGGTAAGTCTGGCGCAGCTCGAAATTCAACGTGTCGAGTTCGAGTTGCGCGCCGCGTTCGGCGAATCTGAGCAGGCCGGCAGCGGGGAGGGCGTGATCCAGCGGATCGGAAATCGGCAACATCAATAAGTCGCAATGACGCGATAAGAGGCTGAGCTGTTGTTCGGCGCTGTCGGACAACGCACGCTCGTCGCAGATGACAATCACCAGACTGCCCGGGCGCAACACTTCGCGGGCACGGCGCAGGGCCACGCCGAACGCATCGCGATCCGGCTCACGCTCGCTGTGCAGCGACTGATTGACCTTGACCAGACGGTTGAGCAATTGCAGCAGGCTCTGTTTGCTGCGCCGCGGTTTGATTTCATAGTGCTCGTTGTCGCCGAACACCAGCCCGCCAACCCGGTCGTTATGACCCAGCGCGGCCCAGCCAATCAGCGCCGCCACTTGCGCAGCCAACACCGATTTGAACATCAGCCCGGAACCGAAAAACAGCCGCGTGCTTTGCTCGACCATGATGAAGATCGGCCGCTCGCGTTCTTCATGGAACAGCTTGGTGTGCGGCTCTTGCGTGCGCGCCGTCACGCGCCAGTCGATGGTGCGCACGTCGTCGCCAGCCTGATAGACCCGCACCTGATCGAAGTCGACGCCACGGCCACGGAATTTCGAGTGATGCAGGCCGATCAGCGGGCTGCGCTGACTCGGCGTGGAAAACAGCTGCACTTCACGCACGCGGTGACGCATCTCGATCAGCTCGGCGAGGCTGACGCGGATACCCGGTTCGGACGGCAGGGGGGCGTTCATAGGGGTCAAGCGACGGCTACGACGTCGAGAATTCGCTGCACCACCCGATCCTGATCGATGCCGGCGGCTTCGGCTTCAAACGACAGGATGATGCGGTGACGCAACACATCGAACAGCACCGCTTGAATGTCTTCCGGGCTGACGAAGTCGCGGCCGGCAAGCCAGGCGTGGGCGCGGGCGCAGCGGTCGAGGGCAATCGAACCGCGCGGGCTGGCGCCATAGGCGATCCACTCGGCCATTTCCGGGTCGAACTTGGCCGGGTTGCGCGTGGCCATGACCAGTTGCACGAGGTATTCCTCCACGGCGTCGGCCATGTACAGACCGAGGATTTCCTTGCGCGCGGCGAAGATCGCCTGCTGGCTGACGCGGCGTTCGGGTTTGGTTTCACCGTTCAACGCTTCGCCACGGGCCTGCTGGAGGATACGGCGCTCGACGGCGGCGTCCGGGAAACCGATTTTCACGTGCATCAGGAAACGGTCGAGCTGCGCTTCCGGCAGCGGGTAAGTGCCTTCCTGCTCGATCGGGTTCTGCGTGGCCATTACCAGAAACAGCGGCGACAGCTCGTAAGTGCTGCGACCGACACTGACCTGACGCTCGGCCATGGCTTCGAGCAGCGCCGATTGCACCTTGGCCGGGGCGCGGTTGATTTCGTCCGCCAGCACCAGGTTGTGGAAGATCGGCCCTTGCTGGAACACGAAACTGCCGGTTTCCGGGCGATAGATCTCGGTGCCGGTGATGTCGGCCGGCAGCAGGTCCGGGGTGAACTGAATGCGATGGAACTGTGCTTCGATGCCCTCGGCGAGTTCTTTGATCGCTTTGGTCTTGGCCAGACCCGGCGCGCCCTCGACCAGCATGTGGCCATCGGCGAGCAGGGCGATGAGCAAACGCTCGATGAGTTTTTCCTGGCCGAGAATCTGCGTTGAAAGAAAGGTTCGCAGCGCGAGCAGCGCTTCACGATGTTCCATCGGTGACTGTTCCTGGAAAGGGGTGGCCACAGGCGTTCGGATAACGCCGGGGCTGGGGGCGTTACTTTAATCCATCGCGGGGGGTGGCGACTAACGGCATTTTGCGCAAAGTGCGGGAAATGACTGGGGGAATTGTTGGATTTTTGTAGTCGGGCAGTGATTGGTTGCCTGTGCCGGCCCTATCGCGAGCAGGCTCACTCCTACAATGGATCGTCGTACACCGACCTGTAGGAGTGAGCCTGCTCGCGATGGGGCCAGTTCGAGCGCCATCAAACTTCGTTAATGAAGGTCCCCGTCCCGTCGAGGATATTCGTCAAGGTCTCGACAACCTCATCCATATCCACCATATCGGGATTAAAGCTGATCTCCAGCACATCATCCCCGTTCAAAGCATCGGCATCCGCCGCGCCAATCTCGATCTTCAACAGATTCGAGGTCAGGGTGACTTTCACCCCGTCCAGCGTCGAAGGCTCGCCATCCAGGGCGATCTCCAGCTCGTCCTCATCCGGATAGCGGCTCATCAGGAACATATCGCCCTTGTCGCTGTGGCAGCAGAGCATGGCCATGTTGTCTTCTTCGTCATCGCACGGGTTGACGATCAGTAGGGCGGTGGTCATTTGCATGGGGGGATTCCTAGTCGGCGCGGACAAAATGTAATTTTGCCACCCTAAAAAAGTTTTTGCTGCTATTGCTTCACGCTTTTTCTCTAGAGTTCCACCACCTTTTTAGAATGCGACATGGGATGTAATACAAGCAGCGTTGCACCATAAATGGTACAACGAGAAATGGAAATAAAGACATGGCCACGTTGTGGGCGGAAAAGAAAAAGACATTAAGTCCGAACAAATTTCCGTATTTGCCTTTGGTTGTTCCGAGGTCTGTTGATGTCAAATAAAAACACCAGATAAAAAGTGCTGAGAGAGCTACGCCTGCGAAAAGCAAGGTCAGATATCGTCTAAGTGTCATTTGATCGAACTGCGTTGAGTCGAACTTTTCCGTGAAGGCATAAAAAGTTGAGACAGCAGCGAGCAGGGGGGCAAAAAGCGCAATATAATTTGCAGTCGCTTTTGAGCTGAAAGGAAATAAGGATGACCAGAAACCAATCAGTCCGAATAGCTGATTGTCCAGAAAGTGATCAATCGCCATATCCAAGTTGGACTGAGGGTGGGCGGGAAGGATCAGGTTAATTAGAAAAATGGGCGTTGCGAACAGTCCGAATGCAATCAAAGGTAAAGGTTGATCTGGTTTTTTACTCGTCATGAACTGCACTCTTTGGAATCGAGGTTTATGCCGCTTTGGTAATCGGGGTCTGGCTAGGCGTGCTCGACCCCGACAGTGACTTTAGCGCTGATCTTTCAGTGCAGTTTCTAGGTGGTCAGAGATGAAAGCGTTTATTTTTTCTACATTATTGGCATTTAAAAGAGATGCGATTGTGGCAATCGCTACGCCAACGGCAACGATACCTATTGCGCTAGCGGCGAAACCCGGGCTGAACACTGCGAGCAATGTCGCCACCGCCGCGCCAGCACCCACGCCGAGCGCGATACTCTCAAGCTCCAGAATCAAGGGCTTCCAGTTACCGTCCCGGAAGCCAATGACCGTCTTTTCGATCACCGAATGGGCCTGAACGATTTTTCCGGTCACGCCAAACCCCTTGGCGAGCTTATTGACACTGTCCATATAGGTCGCTTTATCCAGCGCATTGAGCGCGTCCACAACCGCACGCGTATCCTGCGGACTGAGCCGCGCATTGGGATTGGTCCGCACTGTTTCAAAAGTCTGCATCGCCTCCGCATAGCTTCTGATCTTCTTCCCCGAAATATCCTTTTGCAGATCCATGACCACCTGGTGCAGATTGGCGCCATATTTCTCGAAGATGTATTTGTTCGCGTCGGCGACGAAAGCCACCGCGCGTTTGTAGTCATCAATGCGTTTGGCTTCTGCTTCGGCCGCAATTCGCTTTTTTTCGTCGTCCTGTCGTTGAGCTTCCGCCAGAGCGGCCAAATGAGCTTGTTCTGCCGCGTGTCTCTGAGCTTCTTCAGCACGTCGCGCCGCTTCGGCAGCCTGTTGTTGCGCAAGCGCCTCGGCCTGTCGACGGGCTATCTCGGCATACAGTTGTGCTTGTCTTGATTGAAGGCTGGAAATTTGCGCATTCAACAGCATCGCATCATAAGTCGCTTGCAACTTTGCATGCTGTCGAGAAGTCTGCACGTCTCTCAGCTTTTGTTGCAGTGCCGTATTCTTCTGAAAGAGTAACTCGTTGACGGTGTTGGTTGCTCTGTCGAGCCATGCTTGCGGGGTTGCATCAATCAATGGTGGCTGTCGGCTGTCTGCCAGATTGAGCTCTATTTGCAAGTTGTGCTCAAGGTTTTGTTGTTGCGCGAGATAGTCGCTTTCGATGGCCAGTGTAAATCCATGCATTGGATTACCAAGCGGATAATTCTTTAGAATGTCACCGCGAATGGAGCCTGGGTTCAGATTGATTATTTCCCATGTGCCGTCGCCATAAAATACAGTTGTCGGAAGTTCCAGTTGTCTCATGTGCTGACTCCTTTTCCTGATAAAGAACCTGTTCCGTGGTTCGGTCTAATATTATTAGCGCTGCTGGCAAAGATATTCTGTAGGGCCTGGTCTTTTAATTGTGTGAGACAATTCTTGTCGGGTTGTGAGCTTTGGTAAGTGATGCTTGCTGGTTTTTGTTTTTTCAATAGGAGAGCTGTGGTAGGAAAATTCCTGCGTTATTTTCTAATTGTCTGCGATGAAATATCTGATGCAGTTGTAGGATTTTTTATCGTGACGAAATTTCACGGAGAAATTCTGTTTGCATGCTTGTTTTAGTCACGCGGATACGATTATTTTCGCCGTTCGAACGCAAAGGAGTGCGTATGTAAAACTGAAAAAAGGATCTCTTTTCATGCATCAGTATTTCGAACGTGCCGAAGAAATAGCGCACTTGTCCGACGAACAGATCGAGCTGATTTATCAACGTTATCTGGATGGAGAAAAAACTGCCGTACTCATGACCGAGTTTCAGATTCCGGCGACTGTTCGCAGTTTGCTCAAGGTACTGCCGCCGATTGTCAGCCCGGATCTCACTTGCCCATATTGCGATTTGCCGATGTGGGTTCGTCGTCACGCCAGAGGCACGCCGATTTCCTTGCGTGATCCGTTTAAATGCGTGCGGTGTGAGCATCGATATATTGCAGCCAGTCTCTATGGACGGCGCTCACCTTGTACGTGCAAGGAATGTTTCAAGGCTCACCAACAACAATTGGCAGCCCAGGCTCAACGGGATCGCGCCGAACTGCAGATTCGCCACGGCGCACCTTGTCCTGCTGTGCCTTACGCCGCGTTGGGGTTTGTGCAGAAACTGGCGTTATTGGCCTTGCTCGAAGACGGCAATGGCAGCGCTTTGGAGTCGATTGCGCCACTGAAAGCACCCTCCAGAAGCGAATGCCTGGCTCCCACCGATGAAGCCAGTGAGGACATCCTGAAGAGTCTTTACGAGGCTGGCGTGTTGGTGGTTGCGACCGACTCTGACATCAAGGCCTTTAATCGGACTGATGGTTGCAGCATCGCCGATTATTTGGCCGTGCGCTGGCTGCCCAATGTGGCGCTGGACGGCGCATTGCGTAGTCCGCGTGACAGTCTGTATCTGATGCTTTATCAGGACTTGTCCGGGAGTGTTCAGCCGGCGTGGAAGAGCGAGCTCTACGCACTGATCTTTACCCTCGCACGACAAGAGTCGATCCAATACATCCATGTGCTGGCCAATGAAGTGAGCTTTGCCTTTACCGCCGAAGCTCGCGCTGAAACGGTCGTAGGGCAGTTGTTGCAGGACTTCTCCGTGAGTCAGCTCTATTACTTCGCGCGTTTGGCTGTGAAAAGCGCCGCTCACTTCTACGCCACGGGTAATTCGAAGGGGCGCAATCACGCCTCCAACACCATCCCGCGCAACATGCTCGGCACGGCGCAGGATGCGCTCAAACGAAACTGGCGCAAAAACGCTCATCGCGACTCGCGGGTAGTGCAATCGGCGATGCATCGACTGTTGTATGACATCGTGCTCAAGGACAGCGGCGCTGGATTCTCCAAGTCGCCGGGCATGTACTGGCGCGATGAACTGGTGCCGCAGTTCTTTTCCGGTGCAGCGTTCGACAGCGACCTGGTCGGCCATTTGCAGCTCTTCTGCCGCGAGTGCGACTCCAGCAATATTGATGCCAGCATGGATAAATTGACCCTGCAAATGCAGTGCTACGACTGCTCCACCATCAGCAAATTCCGGGCATACGAAGAGTTGCCGGACTGATCCGCATCAACCGCTGGCGCTGAACCCGATGCCACGCTCAAGGTCGATAGAACGGCCTTGGGCGTTTTCGTTTCTGGATATGTAGAGGCAAAAGGTCTGCATCTGGCACGAATGTCCCGTAAATACGGGCATGCAACCCGGCGTTTTGTGCCACGAGTGCTAGTGTTTACCGGTGCCAAACCCTCGGTTTACGTGCCAATGACCGAATATGTCGCAGCACCGCAAGCAGACACATTGTCGCACCCTTTAAGCTGCGCAACGGATGAGCACCCGTAAAGGCATTGTCGGCACCGCTGGCAGTCGCTTTTGCAGATGCTCATTCTATGGAAGGTGAATGTGACCTGAGTGTCCCGTCCAGCTTCACCCACCTGTCCCCCTGTTTCCTCTGCCCGAGAATCAGGAACAGGGCGACACAAACCCCGAAAGGGGTGTTGCACGCGACGCTTTCCATCAATAACAAGCTTAAGCGGAGTACCACAGATGGCGTTCTTCACCGCAGCCAGCAAAGCCGACTTCCAGCACCAACTGCAAGCGGCACTGGCGCAGCACATCAGTGAACAGGCACTGCCACAAGTGGCGCTGTTCGCTGAACAATTCTTCGGCATCATTTCCCTGGACGAGCTGACTCAACGTCGCCTCTCCGACCTCGCTGGCTGTACTCTTTCTGCGTGGCGCCTGCTTGAGCGCTTCGATCACGCGCAACCGCAAGTGCGCGTCTACAACCCTGATTACGAGCGTCATGGCTGGCAGTCGACCCACACCGCGGTCGAAGTCCTGCACCACGACCTGCCATTTCTGGTCGACTCGGTCCGCACCGAGCTGAACCGTCGCGGCTACAGCATCCACACCCTGCAAACCACCGTGCTCAGCGTACGCCGTGGCAGCAAGGGCGAGTTGCTGGAAATCCTGCCGAAAGGCACCCAGGGCGACGGCATTCTGCAAGAGTCGTTGATGTACCTGGAAATCGACCGCTGCGCCAACGCGGCCGAACTGAATGTGCTGAGCAAAGAGCTGGAACAGGTTCTCGGTGAAGTCCGCGTCGCGGTCGCCGATTTCGAGCCGATGAAAGCCAAGGTGCAGGAAATCCTCGCCAAGCTCGACAACAGCGCCTTCGCCGTCGATACCGACGAAAAGAACGAAATCAAGAGCTTCCTGGAATGGCTGGTGGGCAACCACTTCACCTTCCTCGGCTACGAAGAATTCGTGGTCACCGATCAGGCCGATGGCGGCCACATCGAGTATGACCAGAACTCCTTCCTCGGCCTGACCAAACTGCTGCGCACCGGCCTGACCTACGAAGACCTGCGCATCGAAGACTATGCCGTTGCCTACCTGCGCGAACCGACCCTGCTGTCGTTCGCCAAGGCTGCGCACCCGAGCCGTGTCCACCGTCCGGCGTACCCGGACTACGTGTCGATCCGTGAAATCGACGCTGACGGCAAAGTCATCAAGGAACACCGCTTCATGGGCCTGTACACCTCCTCGGTGTATGGCGAGAGCGTGCGGGTCATCCCGTTCATCCGCCGCAAGGTCGAAGAAATCGAAACCCGCTCCGGCTTCCAGTCCAAGGCTCACTTGGGCAAGGAACTGGCGCAGGTGCTTGAAGTGCTGCCGCGTGATGACCTGTTCCAGACCCCGGTCGACGAGCTGTTCACCACCGTCATGTCGATCGTGCAGATCCAGGAACGCAACAAGATCCGCGTGTTCCTGCGCAAAGACCCGTACGGTCGTTTCTGCTACTGCCTGGCCTACGTGCCGCGCGACATCTACTCCACCGAGGTTCGTCAGAAGATCCAGCAAGTGCTGATGGAGCGCCTGAAGGCTTCCGATTGCGAATTCTGGACATTCTTCTCCGAGTCGGTACTGGCGCGCGTGCAGTTGATCCTGCGTGTCGACCCGAAAAACCGTCTCGACATCGACCCGGTGCTGCTGGAAAAAGAAGTCGTGCAAGCCTGCCGCAGCTGGCAGGACGACTACGCTGCACTGACCGTCGAAAGCTTCGGCGAAGCCCACGGCACCAACGTGCTGGCCGACTTCCCGAAAGGCTTCCCGGCCGGCTACCGCGAGCGTTTTGCCGCGCATTCGGCCGTGGTCGACATGCAGCACTTGCTGAGCCTCAACGAAAAAAATCCGTTGGTGATGAGCTTCTATCAGCCGCTCGGTCAGGTCTCCGGCCAACGCGAGCTGCATTGCAAGCTGTACCACGCCGACACCCCGCTGGCGTTGTCCGACGTGCTGCCGATTCTGGAAAACCTCGGCCTGCGCGTACTGGGTGAATTCCCGTACCGTCTGCGTCACACCAATGGCCGCGAGTTCTGGATTCACGACTTCGCGTTCACTGCCGCTGAAGGCCTCGACCTCGACATCCAGCAACTCAACGACACCCTGCAGGACGCGTTCGTCCACATCGTTCGCGGCGACGCCGAAAACGATGCGTTCAACCGTCTGGTACTGACCGCCGGCCTGCCGTGGCGCGACGTGGCGCTGCTGCGTGCTTACGCGCGTTACCTGAAGCAGATTCGTCTGGGCTTCGATCTGGGTTACATCGCCAGCACCCTGAACAACCACACCGACATCGCTCGCGAACTGACCCGGTTGTTCAAGACCCGCTTCTATCTGGCGCGCAAACTCAGCGACGACGATCTGGAAGACAAGCAACTGCGTCTGGAACAAGCGATTCTGACCGCACTGGATGACGTTCAGGTGCTCAACGAAGACCGCATCCTGCGTCGTTACCTCGACCTGATCAAAGCCACCCTGCGCACCAACTTCTATCAGACTGATGCCAACGGCCAGAACAAGTCGTACTTCAGCTTCAAGTTCAACCCGCACGCGATCCCTGAACTGCCGAAGCCAGTGCCGAAGTTCGAAATCTTCGTTTACTCGCCACGCGTTGAAGGCGTGCACCTGCGCTTCGGTAACGTCGCTCGTGGTGGTCTGCGCTGGTCCGACCGTGAAGAAGACTTCCGTACCGAAGTCCTCGGCCTGGTTAAAGCTCAACAAGTGAAGAACTCGGTCATTGTGCCAGTGGGGGCGAAGGGCGGCTTCCTGCCGCGTCGTCTGCCTCTGGGCGGCAGCCGTGACGAGATCGCGGCCGAGGGTATCGCCTGCTACCGCATCTTCATTTCCGGTCTGTTGGACATCACCGACAACCTGAAAGACGGCGCACTGGTGCCGCCATTGAACGTGGTGCGCCACGACGATGACGACCCGTACCTGGTAGTGGCGGCGGACAAGGGCACTGCGACCTTCTCCGACATCGCCAACGGCATCGCCATCGACTACGGCTTCTGGCTGGGTGACGCGTTTGCGTCGGGTGGTTCGGCCGGTTACGACCACAAGAAAATGGGCATTACCGCCAAAGGCGCGTGGGTTGGCGTACAACGTCACTTCCGCGAGCGCGGCATCAATGTTCAGGAAGACAGCATCACCGTAGTGGGCGTCGGCGACATGGCCGGTGACGTGTTCGGTAACGGCCTGTTGATGTCCGACAAGCTGCAACTGGTCGCGGCCTTCAACCACCTGCACATCTTCATCGACCCGAACCCGAACCCGGCGACCAGCTTCGTTGAGCGTCAGCGCATGTTCGACCTGCCGCGTTCGGCCTGGACCGACTACGACACCAGCATCATGTCCGAAGGTGGCGGTATCTTCTCGCGCAGCGCGAAGAGCATCGCGATCTCCCCGCAAATGCAGGAACGCTTCGACATCAAGGCTGACAAGCTGACCCCGACCGAACTGCTGAACGCCTTGCTCAAGGCGCCGGTGGATCTGCTGTGGAACGGCGGTATCGGTACTTACGTCAAGGCCAGCACCGAGAGCCACGCCGATGTCGGCGACAAGGCCAACGATGCACTGCGCGTGAACGGCAACGAGCTGCGCTGCAAAGTCGTGGGCGAGGGCGGTAACCTCGGCATGACCCAACTGGGTCGTGTTGAATTCGGTCTGAATGGCGGCGGTTCCAATACCGACTTCATCGACAACGCCGGTGGCGTGGACTGCTCCGACCACGAAGTAAACATCAAGATCCTGCTGAACGAAGTGGTTCAGGCCGGTGACATGACCGACAAGCAACGCAACCAGTTGCTGGCGAGCATGACCGACGAAGTCGGCAATCTGGTGCTGGGCAACAACTACAAGCAGACTCAGGCCCTGTCCCTGGCGGCGCGCCGTGCTTACGAGCGCATCGCTGAGTACAAGCGTCTGATGGGTGATCTGGAAGGCCGTGGCAAGCTGGACCGTGCCATCGAGTTCCTGCCGACTGAAGAGCAGATCAACGAGCGCATTGCTGAGGGCCACGGTCTGACCCGTCCTGAGCTGTCGGTGCTGATCTCGTACAGCAAAATCGACCTCAAAGAGCAGCTGTTGGGCTCGTTGGTGCCGGACGACGATTACCTGACCCGCGACATGGAAACGGCGTTCCCGCCGTCTCTGGTCAGCAAGTTCTCCGAAGCCATGCGTCGTCACCGTCTGAAGCGCGAGATCGTCAGCACCCAGATCGCCAACGATCTGGTCAACCACATGGGCATCACCTTCGTTCAACGACTCAAAGAGTCGACCGGCATGAGCCCGGCGAATGTGGCTGGCGCTTATGTGATCGTGCGCGACATCTTCCACCTCCCGCACTGGTTCCGTCAGATCGAAGCGCTGGACTACCAGGTCAGCGCTGACGTTCAGCTGGAATTGATGGACGAGCTGATGCGTCTGGGCCGTCGCGCGACACGCTGGTTCCTGCGTGCCCGTCGCAACGAGCAAAACGCTGCCCGTGACGTCGCGCATTTCGGTCCGCACCTGAAAGAGCTGGGCCTGAAACTCGACGAACTGCTGAGCGGCGAAATCCGTGAAAACTGGCAGGCGCGTTATCAGGCGTACGTCGAAGCCGGTGTACCGGAACTGCTGGCGCGTATGGTTGCGGGCACCTCGCACCTGTACACCCTGCTGCCGATCATCGAAGCCTCCGACGTGACTGGCCAGAACCCTGCAGAAGTCGCGAAAGCTTACTTCGCTGTGGGCAGTGCGCTGGACATCACCTGGTACCTGCAACAGATCAGCGCACTGCCGGTTGAAAACAACTGGCAAGCCCTGGCCCGTGAAGCGTTCCGTGACGATGTCGACTGGCAGCAACGCGCGATCACCATCTCCGTCCTGCAACAGGGCGACGGCACACTGGACGTGGAAGCACGTCTGGCGCTGTGGATGGAACAGCACGAAAGCATGATCTCGCGCTGGCGCGCCATGCTGGTGGAAATCCGCGCGGCAAGCGGCACGGACTACGCCATGTATGCGGTGGCCAACCGTGAACTGCTGGACCTGGCGTTGAGCGGGCAAGCGGTAGTGCCTGCAGTTGCTGCGAATGCCGAGCTTGAATTGGCGTAAGTAGTGGTTGAATGAAAAAGCCCCGGTGTCGTGAGATGCCGGGGCTTTTTTATGCCTCAGTAGAGAGGCGAACAGCGCAAGGCAAAGTTGCGCGGGACCGTGAGGGATGACAGGGCATTACCCGCCACAATGATCTGATTCAACTGAATTGCCACAGCCTCAGCTATGTCGAGGTGGTCAGTCAAATCGAGGATCAGTAGCCCTTGATTGCCAAACGCCGCATCGAGAGTGCCGTCTGCTTTGAACTGGGCAAGGACGATTTGCGAGTTTGCCTCCCGCAGGGGGTTGCCGACTGTGAGGATCCGACCACCGGTGCGCAACACAGCACCAGACCATTGGATTCCTCCTGTAGCTTGCGGATAAGTCGTGAAAACAGGCTTGCCTCGATTGAATGTCGGCACCGCTTTGCCTTGGGCATCGACGCACACCAAAACGCTCCTGCAAACTACGTTCAAATAGCTACTGCCGACACCGATAATGCTCTTGTCAGGCATTTCTATCAGATCGGTTAGTTGGTCGAGTTCACCTTCGAAATCAAACGTTATATAGCCATTGACTCCAAAATCCTTGATTGGGCTACCTTGCGTGTCAAATCGGGCCATCATGGCAAACGTTTTTTCTTCGATATATGCACTTCCAGCAACGGCAAACGTTCCATCCTTGAGGGCGATCAAGGAGCCTGCCCAGGTCGAGTTAGCGAGGTATTGAATGAGGATGTAGCCTTTGCCGTCGGCGAAGGTTGTATCCAGCGATCCATTTTTATTCAGCCTCATCAACACGCCCACTTCGTCATAGTAGCTGTACCGGTGATAGCTCAGAACCATGAGCTTGCCATCGGGCAACTCAATCGTATTGCCGCGTTGACCGGATGCAGCCGGGCCCTTGCGCTTAATCTCTTCTTCAGAAAGTCCGTACTGTGGGGTACTGAGGGGATGGATGACGGTGACCCCTCCATTTCCAAAGCTTTTTACGAGTACGCCCTTGTCGTCGAACAATGCCAGCCCGCGCTCCTGGGGCGCCCCATATTCCTCAAGTTCAAACCAGCCTTCGAGGAGGATGTTCCGGTCGCTGAGGACTTGGACGTTCTTGCCTGTGGATCGGAAGCCTGGGGCGAATCCACCCGTCACGGTTCCTTGGTTGCCAAAACTGTCATCTTGTCTGCCATCAGCATTCAGCCGCGATAGGGAAAACTCCGTCCCCCTACGGGCTGCGATCAGGATTTTGTTGTCCGGTGCGACGCTCATGCCTCCGGCAATCCCGCTGACACCGTCGGGATATTGGAGCCAGGTGATCCCTGTTTCATCAGGGCCGAAAGTAGGGTCGAGGATTGGCGCAGTCGATGTGTTCGATGAGGTATTCATTCAATGCTCCTTGAGGTGAGCGAACGCTGCAGACACCGATAGCCAGGGCTGACTTGGGATCAACGCAGTCAGAACATTGAAAGGACTTGTGAGACGGACGTCTACTGTCAGCTCTGACAGTAGACAGACTGTTTTTTCTATGGCGCGGATGTTGTGTTCTCGCCGCCTTCGCGAGCAAGGCGCTCCCACAATTGACCGCATTACCCTGTGGGAGCGAGCCTTATGTTCAATACAGTTTTTTATTATGTTTGCTGTCGAGCATCGACACCTTGACCGCAGGCCGCGCGACTAAATTGTTGAGCGACTGGTCAAACTTCTGCAACGCCCGAACTTGCACATCGTGCTGCTGATTAATATCCGCAACAATCTCTTCCGAACGCTTGAAGTCCGCCCACACCGGCGTTAACGCCCGTGCATCCGAACCTTTCGCCGTACCGATGTAATTCAACCGCGCATCATAAAAATCGGCACTGACATCCGCTTTGATATCCGAGCTACGTGAGGTGATCAGTTGGCTATGGGTATCAACAATCGCCACCACATCCGGTCTGGCCGCACGCAGGCTTTGCATGTCCGGATACACCGTCACTGAGCCGAATTGGCGTTGCAAGGATGCGTTGACCCATTCCACCGCCATGTCCGGTTTCGAGCTGGCGACGTAGGCGTCATGAATCGGCTGCACCAGCAGGCTCTGGCCGAAACCGGTGCCGGCGTTGGCCTGATAGTCACGCAGGTATTCGCGGTTGGTCTGGGTGCTCGGGCTGTAGACCACGCCGAGCGACACGCCGGGACCGCTTTTCACTTGCGTGACGCTGCTGCGGCCGGTGGGATGGGGGAGCAGGGTGTCCAGCGAGGAAACTGCTTTGGGGGCGGTGGGTACCGAACAGGCTGACAGAGCTAAAACCGATATCGCCAGTACACTGGTGAACGCAAGTTTCATGGTGTTTCTCCCGTGAAACAACATCAGTCGGAAAGTTTGAAATGCCGTCGGCGACGACAGTTAATTCAGACTAAACCCGCCAAGCTGACAATTTGCTGTAATAAAAGCTGAGCAATAGTCTGATTCGCTTTAACCCTTAATCACTAATTGCGCCGGGAAATAAAAAGGCGCCAATCAGCGATTTGCGCCTGTTTATTTATGGCTGGTTAAACAGCCATCAGTTTTTCAGCGGGATCAGCACTTGCTCATCCGGGGCCAGGACCATGAACACCAGCAACTTCGCAGGTTTGGTTTTGCTGGCGTTTTTCGAGACCAAATGTTCGGAACCAGCAGGCTCGTACCAGAACTGACCCTTTTTGTAGGTGATCGGTTGTTCACCTTTGACCTGGGAAATCACTTCGCCTTCCACCACGTAGGCCATGGCGGTGCCGTCGTGTTTATGGGCGACGGAGGACTGACCGGGTTTGTAGTCGACTTCAATCATCATGGCTTTTTTGCCGGGGGCGTTTTTCAGCATCTGGTCTTGCAGGACGGTGACTTTTTCTGAGGGGTCGTGGGCGAAAGTGGCCGAGGTGCAAAGGCTCAAGGCGAGGGCGGCGGCGAAGAAGGGCAGGGCTTTCATGGCGGGTTACCTGTGATGATTGGGGGTGTAATCACAGTAGTCCGCAGGGTGGCGCATTCAAACGGCCAATATTCGGGAAGATCAGGTGACCAATTGAGATGCCCCAAAAATCAAAAGATCGCAGCCTTCGGCAGCTCCTACACCGATCTCTGTAGGAGCTGCCGAAGGCTGCGATCTTTTGATCTTGCTTTTAAACAATAGGGAAGCTGTTGAAATCCACGCTATTGGCCAACCGACTATCGATCAGGTCAATAAACCCCTGCGCCTCGGGCCGGTTGAAATGCGCCTGCATCGCCGCTTCCGACTGCCAGCGGGCACTGACCGTCCAGCGGTGGCTGTCCTCGGGGCAGCGGTCGACCAAGTAGGAATCGCAGCCCGGCGTTTCGCGCAGGGTTTCGACGATCTTCTGCAGTTGCCTGCCCAGTTCATCCGAGCGGCCGGCCGCAGCCTGCACCTCGACCGTATTGATCACTTCGTTGGACATTGCTCACACTCCTGAATCAGGCCGGACGAATCCTGCTCATTGAGGGATAACGCCTGTGCAGGATAGGCCTGCACCCCCGGAACACCAATAACCAATCGGCGGTTAAATCTTCAGGCCAATCGCTCAGGCGACCTGCTGGAGGATGTCGCGCAGGCGATCCAGCGCAATGTCGATGTCCAGGGTTTCGATGGCGCCGAAGCCGAAGTACAGGCCGTTTTTCGCGGGTTGCTGATGATAGAAACCATTGATCGAGTACAGCCCGACTTCGACCTTTTTCGCCAGTTCGATCACCAGCGGCAGGTCGATCGGCACCTTGCAGAACACCGCCATATGAAACCCGGCGCTGGCCGGTACCGCCTCCAGCCATGGCGCCAGATCAGTGGCCATGCGCGCCAGAATCCGCTCGCGGCGTTGGGCGTAGATCGCATGACAGCGGCGGATGTGCTTGAGCAGGCAGCCCTCGGCGATGAACTTGGCCAACGCCCATTGCGGCAGGGTCGAGGCGTGCAGATCGGTGAGTTGTTTGGCGCGGATCACCGCTTCGAGAATCGCCGGCGGCAGGATTGCATAACCCAAACGCAGCTCCGGCAGCAGGGTTTTCGAGAATGTCCCGACGTAGGCGACGATGCCGCGCTGGTCGAGATTGAACAGCGAATCGGTCGGCCGACCTTCGTAGCGAAACTCACTGTCGTAGTCGTCCTCGATGATGATCGCGCCCAGTTCATGAGCGCGGGCCAGTAGGGCTTCGCGGCGCGCCTGACTCATCGGCATGCCCAGCGGGAACTGGTGCGACGGCGTCACATAGATGAGGCGCGTGCCATCGGGAATGTTTTCGACCTGAATGCCCTCGGCATCCACCGGAATCCCGACCACCTCGGCGCCATGGGTGCCGAACAGCAGGCGTGCCGGCGGATAACCGGGATCTTCCATCGCCACCAGACTGCCGGGGCGGATCAGCACACGGGTGATCAGGTCCAGCGCCTGTTGCGCGCCGTTGCACACGACGATGTCTTCATCCTGACAGTTGATCCCGCGGGAAAACGCGATGTGCCGGGCAATCGCATTGCGCAGCGCCGGCAGGCCTTCGGGCAGGCTGTAGAAACCCTTGGACTGGCTCATCTGGCGCATCGCGTGGGCGACGCAGCGGCGCCAGTCATCCTGCGGAAACTGGCCCTTGCTGGTGGCGCCACCGATGAAGTCGTAGCGCAGCGAGCCTTCCAGCGTCGGGTGGCGCAGAAACACCGGCAGATTGCGCCAGCTCTCGATCACTTCGGCACTGGCCAGTTCGGTGTGGCTTTGCTTGCGCTGGATCTGCGCCGGGCGCGCGTTGACGTAGGTGCCTTTGCCGATCACTCCGGTGAGGAAGTTTTCGTAGGTCAGTTGCGCGTAGGTGTCGGAAATGGTCTTGCGCGAGATGCCCAGTTGCTCGGCGAGCAGACGGCTGGGCGGCAGTTGTGTGCCAGCGGCCAAGCGCCCGGTTTCGATGGCGCCGCGCAACTGCTGATACAACTGACCGGCGAGATCCTTGCGGCCGTTGATCACGACGTGAAGTTCCATACCGACGAGGCTCCCGGGGCTATTTGGCGTGCCTGCCAGATTAGCGCTGTTGTTTGATTGGCAATAGTTGCCTACCCGAAAAAACCAAAATTGGCCCCAATCCCCTGTAGGAGTGAGCCTGCTCGCGATGACGGTGGCATATCCGACAACAATGTTGCCTGACACACCGCTATCGCGAGCAGGCTCACTCCTACAGGGATTTGTGCTCGGCTCATGGTGATTGGTGTAGCGGTTTTCCGTGCAATTGGGGCTGTAATGCATCGCTGTCGGCGTTTACGGTGAACTCATCATTCCGTCCACCGAGAACCGCTATGTCCCCGCGCCTGGATTACTACAACGCTTCGCCCAAAGCGATGAAAGCGATGATTGCCATGGAGGCTCTGACCGCCAACCTCAGTATCGAACAGCCGTTGCTGCAACTGATCCGGATCCGCGCCTCGCAGCTCAACGGCTGCGCGTTCTGCACCGACATGCACTCGGTGGACGCGCGGCGGGCCGGGGAGAGTGATCGACGGTTGTATGCGATTGCGGTGTGGCGCGACAGCAACTTCTTTAACCCGCGTGAGCGTGCGGCGTTGGCCTGGGCGGAGGCGGTGACGTTGTTGGCGGAGAGCCGTGTGCCTGATGACGTTTATGAGCAGGCGCGCGAGCAATTCAGTGAAGGCGAGATGGTCGACCTGACTATGGCCGTGACCACCATCAACAGCTGGAACCGCCTGGCCGTGAGCTTCCGTCAAACCCCAAGCGACTGAACACCCATGATCGTTCCCACGCTCCGCGTGGGAATGCCTCAACGGACGCTCTGCGTTCGGCTCTGGATGGGACGCGGAGCGTCCCGGGCTGCATTCCCACGCGGAGCGTGGGAACGATCGGTGGGGTGTCATTGCGGTGGGCGTTGCGGTTTCACCGAGGTGCCAAAGGTATTGCCCATCCGCGTACTGGTGGCGGCAGGCGTCGCGAGGCCGACGTGATTCGGTGGCCGTTTATTCACCGGCACATTCAGCGCTTCCTGATTCCTCTCCGCCGCCGCAGCGCCTTCCGGGTTGTTGCCCATCTGCTGGCTCAAACAATCGTAATTCGGCGCCTTGTAACCGCCGACTGTCACCTCGACACAGCCCAACGGCTGCTCGGCATAAGCGCTCGACAGCGCCATCAACAACAGCCCGCCAAGGCTCAATCGCCACAGTGTGTTCATGCTCGCCTCCTGGCCGGCCCGACGGGGCCGCGCTATGGCGTGAGTCTAGTGCAAGCCGTGCGCAATTCCCGTGATGGTTTTTTTGCACCGCCCGTCACACCAGATTCATAAACAGCCCTCAGGATGACGATTTCCAAGGATTCGTCAGCCGTGCAGCGAGGCAATTCCACGGACGGTTTTCAGCGTTCAACGAGGCTTGTGCGCCGGATGTGTCTGGGGTGGCTGCTTGGCTGTGCGGCGGGCCACGCCATGGCCGATGCGGTGCCGGCGGATTTGCGCATGACGCTGCACATTCCGGCGCAGGATCTGGCACACGCGCTGGATCAGTACAGCCACGCCACCGGCGTTGCAGTGCTGGTTGACAGCCAGTTGAGTCGCGGCCGACGTTCGCTCGCGGTGGACGGTGAATACACCGCCGCCGACGCCCTGCGTCGGTTGCTCGGCGGCAGTGGTTTGATGGCGCGTTATGCCCGCGACGATGCATTTACATTGCAAGTGGCGCAGGTCGAAGACGTGCCGGCGCCGCCACAAAAACAGACGCCGGAAAGCGTCGCCGTCAACCGCAGTTACGCCACGGCGGTGCAAGCGGCGATCGAGCGCAACCTGTGCCGCTCGCCGCTGACCCGGCCGGGCAGTTATCGCGCGGTGTTGCAGGTCTGGGTTGGCCGCGATGGCTTGGTGCAGCATAACCGGTTGGTCACTTCGACCGGTGATGTACGGCGCGACAACGCGCTGGTGGAAAGTTTTCGTAACCTCAAAATCGACCGGCCGACGCCCAGCGCCTTGCGTCAGCCGGTCACGTTGCTGTTGTTACCGGAGTCGTCAGGAAAACGCATGGAATGCACCAAATGGGAAGGAGTTTCCGGGGGATGAAAGACACCGGACAAGGTTCGATGGTCCAACTGTTCCTGACGTCCTACGAGGACTTTCGGGTGCGCCTGCGCAGGCGTCTCGGTTCGGAGGATCTGGCCAACGACGTGCTGCACGAAACCTACCTGCGCGTCGACCGCATGGAGACGCCGCCGAACGTCCTGCGGCCCAATGCCTACCTCTATCGCATGGCCCTGAACATCGCCGCCGACCGCCGCCAGGCCGATGCGCGCCTGCTCACCGGCGAGGAAGTCGAAGAGCTGCTGCAAATCGGCGACGAAGCGCTGGACCCGGCGCGAGTGGTGGGCGGGCAGAAGGAAATCCAGTCGCTGCTCAGTGCGTTGTACGAGTTGCCGGCACGGCGCCGGAAGATCTTCATCGCAGCGCGTCTGGAAGAGGCGCCGCACCTGGAAATTTCCCAGCGCTTCGGCATTTCCACGCGCATGGTTGAGAAGGAAATCAAAGCTGCATTGGGCTTCTGCGCGGCGAAACTGGAAAGAAAAGTGTTTCAGCGGTTCGGTCGCGGGGCCGGAAAACCGTCTTCTGAATAGTGCCCGATCAATTCGTTGAGAATCTGCGCGTTTGAACATCTTTCGACTGACACCTGCCGAGCCATCGGCGGCCGACAATCTGCACAGCGAAGCCCTTGACTGGCTGGTCCTGTTGACTTCCGGCCGCGCCACCGTGGGCGACGCCCGGGCACTGCGCGAATGGTGCGCGCAGAGTGCCGAGCATGCCCGTGCGTTCGAAGAGGCCAAGCGGTTGTGGCACAACCTGCAACCTGCCGTGGAGCAGATGCAGGCGCCACGCGGGTTTGGTCGACGTGCTTTTCTCGGTGGTGCGATTGCTGCGTCGGCGGCGTTTTTGCTGGTGCGCGGGACGATTCCTGGTGGTTTTGAAGGGCTGGGCGCGGACTACATTACTGAAGTCGGCCAGCAGCGCCGATTTGAACCGGCGCAGGGTTTGAGCCTGGAGCTGAATACTCAGACGCGGATCAATCAGCGTGCAGTGTCTGAGGGTGTGCAGGGTTTTGAGTTGGTCAGTGGTGAAGTTGAAGTGCAGACCGCGCGGTTGCCGTTGGCGATGCAGGCTGGGGGAGGGTGGTTGCGCGCTAGTCAGGGGCGTTTCAACCTGCGTAATACCGATCAACAAGTTTGCGTGACCTGCCTCGATGGCGCGGTGGAAGTCGACGTAGAAGGCCGAAGCCTGCGCCTCGAACCGGGCCAGCAAGTGACCTACGACGCACGGCAAGTCGGCAGCGTACAAAGCGTCGACACAGCCGCAGTGATGAACTGGCGCCAACAAGTGCTGGTCTTCAACGGCGCGACCCTCAGCCAAATGATCAACGAGATCAACCGCTATCGCCCCGGCATGTTGCTGCTGCTCAACCGCGAACTCGGCCAACGCCGCGTCCAGGCCCGCTTCAGCCTCGACCAACTCGCCGGTGTCGCATTGCTGATTCGGGATGCCTATGGCGTCAAATGCACTGAGCTGCCCGGCGGCGTCGTCGTTTTGAGCTAGTGGGTTTGATCGTGTACATATCCGTTGCTGCGGTAACGGCTGCTTAGGGTTTCGCCCTTACGGCGACTCACTTTTTTTACAAACGCCTAAAAAAAGTAAGCAAAAAAACGCTTGCTCCTACGTACGGCCCGCTCGCTAAAGCTCGGGGTTCCTTCGCTGCGGGATCCATCCGGGCGCATCGCCTACGGTTTGCTTCGCTGCACCTCCTCTCGATGCATTTGGCTGCGCCAAACGGTCGCTGCGCTCCCACCCCCGGATGAATCCCTCCACTCAGCCTTCCGACGTCGCTCGTGGATCAAGATCAAGAGCTGCAGCCGAGCTAACGCTCATCCTGTTGAGTGGGGCGGCTTTGCCGCTGGGGTGTACGCAGATTAAAAACTGTGGGAGCGAGCCTGCTCGCGAAGACGTCCTCACATCCAACCAATCCCCAACTGACCTCACCCAATCCAACTGTAGGAGTGAGCCTGCTCGCGAAGACGTCCTCACATCCAACCAATCCCCAACTGACCTCACCCAATCCAACTGTAGGAGTGAGCCTGCTCGCGATGACGGCCTAACAGCCAACCAACCCCCAACTGACTCGCCCCAATCCAATTGTGGGAGCGTGCTTGCTCGCGAAGATGACCTCACAGCCAACCAACCTCCAACTGACTACCCCCAATCCAATTGTAGGAGCGAGCCTGCTCGCGATGACGCCCTCACAGCCAACCACCCCCCCAACTGACTACCCCAAATCCAAATGTAGGAGCTGCCGAAGGCTGCGATCTTTTGATTTTCAAAATCAAAGTCAAAAGATCGCAGCCTTCGGCAGCTCCTACAGGAATATCCGATCAGAAGGGATATATGTCACTCCAACGGCCCAATCACCTGCCGATACTTCTCCACCCCCTGCGCCGTCCCCCGACTCAACCGAATCTCCAACCCCAACGGATCCTCCCGCCGATTCCCACTCAACTGCCGCCACCCCTTATCCACCTCCCAAACCCGCACCTGCACATCACTGACATCATTCAAAACAGCAACCCCATTCCCAGGCGCCGGCAACGGATACCGACTCCGCGCCTCAGCCACCGCCCGATACAACGTGTCGCCCTTGACCCACCACCGCACCCGCTGCAACGCCCCCGGCTGATCCGCCGCCGTACGAATGATGTCCAGGCGAAACCCCTTACTGTCGCTACTGCGCACAGTCAGAGCGGGCGGGGCGCTCGGCGGCTCATCATCCACCCCAACCTTCTTCGGCTCAGTCAACTCAATCCCCGCCCGCATCTCCACATCCCGCTGCAACTGATTCAACGCCCGCAACAAACCGTCACTCTGCTCACTGCTGGCCTGCAAATGACTGTCCGCCCGCGTCACACTGTCAAGCCCCCGCCAGGCAATCAGGCTCACCACCGCCATCAACAAAATCGCGACCATCACCTCAATCAACGTAAACCCTTGCTGGCGCTTCATTGCAGGCTGATCCTTCCACTGCCATCACGCAGCACACTCAAGCGATTCAACCCATCCGACAACATCAATTGCAGCGGCGGATTGATCCACTCAGCGTTCAGCACAACCCTCTGTTTCGGCTCCACCCGCACCTCCATCTTCGGACTCTGCCAGGCACGCGGCCGCAACTGCGGATCCTGCGCAAAATGATCAAACCCCTTGCCACTGTCACTGCGCCGACTAAACCGAAACCCCTTGGCATCACTCACCCACACAATCGGCCGGCCATCCGCGCGCGCCTCGGCCTGCGCGACTTGCAGCAACTGCGCCACACGCTCGGCATCCTTGCGCAGCAACTGCAACGGATCCGGCTTGATACTCAGGCTGATCGCCGCACTGGCGATGCCGATGATCACCAGCACCACCATCAACTCGATCAGCGTAAAACCCTGTTGCCTGTTCATCGCGCGCGCTCCTTTGCGTCCTGCGCCATCGTGCACGGCCAACATGTAAGGCGTGTGAAATAAAACGGAGAGAATTACCGCGTAGGCTGACAGCAGGGATAAAAAGGAGATTCAACCCATGACCTTCACCGCACGCATTTCCCCACCACAAATGGTCCAGGCCCTCGCGCTGGTCGGCGTGGCGACGTGGTCGGCGCTGCTGATGGCGGTGGAGGGTAATGCGGTGGTGAGAAAGCTGAGTAGGGAGAGGCTCCGACTGGTGCGGCATAGTTGCCGGAAGGGCCGTGGTAGCCCGTGCTGACCGACCCTGCCGGGCCCTGAGTGGTGCCGACCGTTCGTCGGAAAAGGACTGCTACCTGTCAGATCTGACAGGTGTCCATTTGCGTTTTTTAGCGTTGAATTACTCCGTCACATCTATCTCACTATCGGAGTTTTCACCATGTCGACATCCCAATCCAATGCAATCGCACCAGCTATCGTTTCGGTCAAAGGAGGCAGCGGCGTAGAAATCGCAAATGGCGGTACAACCAACGAGACAAGCGTGATTATCGTCGGTGAAGGGGGAAAACATATAGAACTGCGGGATGGCATAAGAGGCCTAGGTGCAGTTTCTGCAGATTCAACGGGGAGATGGACCTTTTCCAAGACTGGATGGACCTTGGGTTTGCACACCATTATAGCCGACGCTGCTTCCGGCACGTCCCTGCCCTGGACCTTCACTGTGGTTCCAAACAAGTCGGCTTAAAAACTGGCTCCTGGCTTGGTCCGATTCTTGGGCTAGGCTCAGGAGCTTTATGGGCGGTTCACCGGGGTCTCGAGCGTGGCTAACGGTAGCGCCTCCTGACTACGGTCAAACACTTGCACGCCAACCTTGAGAAACCGCCGATTCTCTGCAGCGCCAATAACCCGTTCGTAGCGCAACAACCGCCTAACCTGGCCATGCGGACTCCGCAATCAGGGCCATCGAGCGCTCATTGCTCCTCGTCTCAAACCAGCCCCGGCGAAGAACACCAGCACCACCATCAACTCGATCAGCGTAAAACCCTGTTGCCTGTTCATCACGCGCGCGCTCCTTTGCGTCCTGCGCCATCGTGCACGGCCAACATGTAAGGCGTGTGAAATAAAACGGAGAGAGTCGCCGCGTAGGCTGACAGCAGGGATAAAAAGGAGATTCAACCCATGACCTTCACCGCACGCGTTTCCCCACCCCAAATGGTCCAGGCCCTCGCACTGCTCGCAGCGCTGGTCGGCGTGGTCGTCGCTGCTGCTGGCGGTGGAGGGTAATGCGGTGGTGAGAGAGCTGAGTAGGGAGAGGCTCCGACTGGTGCGGCATAGTTGCCGGAAGGGCCGTGGTAGCCCGTGCTGACCGACCCTGCCGGGCCCTGAGTGGTGCCGACCGCTCGTCGGAAAAGGACTGCTACCTGTCAGATCTGACAGGTGTCAAATTGCGTTTTTCAGCGTTGAATTACTCCGTCCCATCTATCTCACTATCGGAGTTTTCACCATGTCGACATCCCAATCCAATGCAATCGTCACAACTATCGTTTCGGTCCAAGGAGTCAGCGGCGTAGAAATCGCAAATGGCGGTACAACCAACGAGACAAGCGTGATTATTGGCGGTGTAGCGGAAAAATCTGTTGAAGTATTTGATGGCCGGTTCGCCAAAGGTGCGGCTGTTGTAGACTCAACGGGGAAATGGACCGTTCCCATAAAGGGATTGACCTTGGGTTTGCACTCCATTACAGCCCACGATTACAGTAATGGAGGCCCGTCCCTGCCCTGGACCTTCACTGTGGTTCCAAACAAGTAGGCTTAAAAAACTGGCTCCTGGCTTGGTCCGATTCTTGGGCTAGGCTCAGGAGCTTTATGGGCGGCTAAGCAAGGTCTTGAGTGTGGCTACGGTAGCGCCTCCTGACTACGGTCAAACACTTGCACGCCAACCTTGAGAAACCGCCCATTCTCCTCCGCGCCAATAGCCCGTTCATAGCGCAACAACCGCATAACCTGGCCATGCGGACTCCGCAATCAGGGCCATCGAACGCTCATTGCTCCGCGTCTCAACCCGGCCCCGGCGAAGAACACCAGCACCACCATCAACTCGATCAGCGTAAAACCCCGTTGCCTGTTCATCGCGCGCGCGCTCCTTTGCGTCCTGCGCCATCGTGCACGGCCAACAGTAAGGCGTGTGAAATAAAACGGAGAGAATTGCCGCGTAGGCTGACAGCAGGGATAAAAAGGAGATTCAACCCATGACCTTCACCGCACGCGTTTCCCCACCGCAAATCGTCCAGGCCCTCGCGCTGCTCGCAGCGCTGGTCGGCGTAGCGACATGGTCGTCGCTGCTGCTGACCTCCGCCGAATCACACACCCCGGCAGCGGCCCCGCAATTGCTGGCGGCGCGCAGTGATAGCCCGGCGTTGCAGTGGTTTTCCAATCAAACGGCGCCGATGGATATCAAAGTGAGCGGGGTGATGGCGGGAAGTCGGGGGGCGGTGGCGATACTGAGTCTGAACGATGGGCCGCCGAGGAGTTTTTTGCAGGGGGAGAAGGTGGGGCCTGGGGTGAAGTTGGTGGCGGTGGAGGGGGATGGGGTGGTGATTGAGCAGGGTGGGGAGAGGGTGAGGTTGGGGGTGGAGAGGTTGGGGGAGGGGGTGGTGTTGCCTAGGTTGGTGAGGCCGTGATTTTTTTGGAAGGGAGTAATTTTGGCGTTTTAGTCGGATGGTGGGTATTGATCACCCGGGATGTACTGGGAGGCTTTTGACCAACCACAGGAGGTATGTCGAAAAGGTCCGCTTTCGGCTAAAAGCAGATGATTTAGGTGCGCAAATTTTTAATCTTATTTGCCCGGGTGGTTCACCAATTTTTATTGCTTCGTGTTCCTTGGCATCGTTATTATCGATCGGAAAAGCCTGTCGAATTCACACGAAGGGGATTTCGAAGAATGTACCACCTACCTAATATTTTTCTCATTGATACTGATGACAGTGTTTATAAAGCTTTGAAAAGCAAGTGGGATAGCATCGGAGTTGGCACTCTTGGTATCCCCTACGAAGTACCTACTGACAGTGACTGGCGCCCAGTAGTTCAACATAGAGAGCTTGTAAAATATCAAGAGTCGGATCTGATTATAATTGATTTGACGTCCAAAACACTGGCCCTCACTGCCCAAGGCGGAAAGCACAGGCCAGAAGATGAAATAGACCTATGGGCGAAGTGTGACAAAGGGTGGATAGATGCGAGGGTGCGGACAGTATTATCCGCTAAAGAAAACTTTAATCGTATAGTAACTAGCGGGGGTGTTCTAATAATTTTTGCGGGACCAGATAGTCCTATGGCATTTCAATGGGCGTCTGCCGGTTATCGTGACCTCGCCACAAAAGAAAGAATTGATGGCGGTATATGGAACTTCATTGATTCTATGGAAGATATAGAGTTTTCCACCGAGTCTGGCTCCGTAATCAATGTGATCGGCGACGCTCTAATAGAAAGACTATTGAAACGCCATGTAGAAGGTGCTGAGTTCAAATGCTCCTTTAAACCTCGATGGTCAAGATATGGTCATTGGACTCCTTTGGCGACTAATAAATATGGCTCGCATGTTGCTTTGGCAGGTAGGCAAGGTGATGGGTTGGTTTTTATTTTTCCTCAAATCTCAGATAAGGCGAGTTTTATTGCGGAGTTCCTTGAAAGTGTTTTGCCTGAACAATTGCCACACCTATTTCCAGATATCGAGAAAGGAAAATGGACCCATCTTCCAGAGTACGAACTTGAGCAAATTCTTGAGTTGGAAGCCAAAAAAACTCTAGTGATCGCTGAAGCCGATAAAGAACTTAACAGGCTAACACAGGAGATTGCCGAGCAACGTTCTGAGGATGGATGGTTGCATGATCTATTAACCGCGACAGGAGATGATCTGGTTGTTGCAATTAAAATTGCTCTTTCCAAACTAGGATTTCAGCGCGTTATTGATGTCGACGAAATACGAGATGCTGAAGGTAAAAGCCGACGGGAGGATTTAAGGGTAGAAGATCATGAGCCCACTCTAATTATTGACGTTAAAGGAGTGGGAGGGAAAGCCAGTGATGATGACCTCATGCAGGCCAATAAACACGCGATGATCAATATGAGGGAGCTCAATATAACTACCATACAAGGCCTATCAATAATCAATCAGCAAAGACATCTACCTCCACTGCTACGAGAAAACAACGAACCTTTTCGCCAAGAAATTCTTGATTTCGCTGGAGAGACAGGAATGGGGTTATTGACTACTTTCGATCTGTATCGAATAGTAGTAAACAAACAAAGACATGGTTGGTCATCTGACTGGGTAAAACCGCTATTCTATAGGCATCAACGAATTTCACCCTTGCCTGAGCACTACCAGTATGTCGGGAACGTCTCTAAAGTCTTCAGTGACTTTTTTGGTATGCGCATTCTAGAAAATAGGGTTGAAGTAGGTGATTATTTAGCAGTGGAAGGAGATATTTATTTCGAAGAGGTGGGGGTTTCATCAATTCAAGTTGATAAAGTTGATGTGAAAAGCGCAGAGCAAGGTGATCCTGCGGGGTTTAAGTGGCCATCGAATGCGATCAGGCTTCGAGAGGGAATGCGAGTATATGCCGTGCCGAAAGCTACTCTAAATCTGAAGGATCAATCTTGAAGTTCGCACCAATGCTTTATTTTAAATTAATATTAAAACGACTGTAGTTTTGTTGGAGCATTGGGTGTAGTCGATATCAGTTATTGGATGGATCGAACGGATACTCGAATGAGGAAAAAGGGGGCTGATCTATTTCTAAAAAATGAATCAGTATTGTTTGTTGTGCGGCAAATAGCGGCTATTTGCGACAAGGCGGGTTCGGCTACAACAGATCAGTCGATAATCAAGCTGCTCAGATCCCTGACGCAACCATCTGCTAGAATGGGAAAGGACGGCTGTGACTAACTCTGTAAATTTTCCCTCCTCGCCCGTGGAACTATGTAAATTGTAGAACCTAACGCCCAAGTTTTTGTAAAAATCGGTTATATTTTTGAAAATTGACGTTTGAGTTTAATCGCGTTGATTTCTCCCACGTAGGCTCACTTCAAAGGGCAAGCGGGGTGATCGCCTTGATTAACCGATGAACCATCGATCTAGCTCGACAGTTTGACGAATGGAACAGCTTTGAAGCGTATAGCTTGATAGGGTGAGCGCTTCCTTAGCTGGAGCGTTATTGAATCCCAAATCGAATCCTATTCAATATTTAAGTGGCGCCAAGAATTACAATTCGAGGCGCCATAGCTAACTGTCGACTAAAGCGAAAAGAGTCCAGCAATCTGATTTTTTTCTTGCCAGTTGTTGATTTTCTCAAACAGTTGCGTTTTTCTAAACTTTTCCCTGTCAAAGGAAAGGGCGAGAGCTTCCTCTAAGTAATCTGGATGTTGAAAAGTATGATTCTTGCTTCTAATGCCGACCGAAGCTAAATAGCATGAGATTTCAGCAATATCATGTCCATTTATAACTTCAAGGCAATCATGATTCTGGTCTAGTACTTCATCTAACTTTGACTTGATCAGCTCCTTAGGAGAGACATCGATATCTCTATTTTTAGAGTATTCGGTGACAATATGGATCATCTGAGTACTGTCAATTGTGAAGTTCCTTTCGCAAATAAACCTTTTAAACTTAAGTCTATTTCCATCTTGGCGAGCTGGCTTAAACGACAAGCCGAGACTGAATTTTTTATTTGCCAGTCTCAAGCATCCAATAATGTAGGCAAGTTTTAGAAGCCGGTCTTTGAATGATTCCCCTAAGCTTTCTTCGAAAGCATTTTGTGATTGCGGATCAACTATCACAGACAGCATATCTTCGAGAGTGTTTACGGATAACATCATGACTTCTGAATCATGACCATCAGTTGGATATATATCCTCTTGATAACCCTCGTCGTATTTCACGTTTCCTTTAATACGTAAAAAATCAGCATCACGGATAGCAAGCTTATTTGTAAAGTTTCGAGCAGACAATATTTCAAATGCTTCTCTAAGTTTGTACTTTCCGTAAGTTTGCATAAGTCTAACTTGCTCTCTTCGGAAAAACTTAGTATACACTTTAATGTCTTTTACACCCTCAACCAATATGTGGTATCCCTTGAATCGGACATCCTGCATGACAGAGTTTGCGATACGATCTGCCGTAATGTATTTCTCCAATTATTCAACCCCCAGCAGTTCAACTCTAAGATCCCAATTTGAAGAGATTATGTCCGGGGAATGCGTAGCGATAACTGCAGAAAACTTGCTAAGAGCTGCAACCCTTTTCAAATCATCAATAAACTGCGTTTGCCAAGAAATATGCAACGATAGCTCAGGCTCGTCAATGAGAATTAGATCACCCGGGGCTGAACCAAATATAAGCTTGTAAAACAACACCAACTCATGTTGCTCTCCAGAGGAAAGCTTGGTCAAATCTATATTAATAGAATCATTGTGCTTATCCTTCACAATAGAAGTAAAGACTATACCGTCATCCTTGCTAATTTTTATATTTTTATGCTTAAAGCGATTGCTGACAATATCCATAAACAAACCAATTTTTTCAGCAAGCTTCTCATATGGCTCTAATTTTAGCTTGCTATCCTCGACATATTGTCTCATCGATATAATAATAAGGTCGTTATGCTCATCTTCAATAACGGCAAGTTCCGAATCCTGAGCGTCGACGACAAGACCAGCAGCGGAAAGAGTTTTTCGTTTCTCATTTAACTCAGAGAGCTCATCATTTAACTGAGAATATGTATAGTGATTTTCCGCGCGAAGATTCTGAACAAGACGATTTGGATAAGTACTATCCAGTGCAGACGTAATATCAGCTGATGATTTTATCGCAATGGAGATTAGCTCTTTCAATTCATTTGAGCATTGCGTCACCGCACTTTCGTAAGAGTTTTTGCTTATTTCATTTCGAGTTATAATTCGTTGCGTCTCAATCAAGCGAATCTTTATTTTCTTTGTCTCTTCAATAAACCATTTAACTGGCTTTATTTTTTCTTGCTCTGACCGATATTTATATTCTAAGTAATCACTTTCCAGTAAGAGAGCATGAACATCTTTAGACTCATAAGCATAGTGAGAATTCATCATCTCATACTTACGAAACTCCATTTCTCTTCGGCGCCTTTCCCTGGGGTCGTTCACGGCGTTTGGGCGCTGATTCGAAAGTTTTTCTGGTTTTGATTTTGAGCCTGGAGTTCGCCTGTGTACATATAGTGTAGATTCATTGTGGAGCTGGGACTTAGAGAAGTCCCATACTTCATCAGTATCGAAAAAAATGGACAGCGTTTCAAAGTCCAAATCAATTAGGAAGTTATAGTCGTTGCGAAATATAGCACTTATCGCCTCAAGAACTTTTGTTTTTCCAATGCCATTCTCACCTAGAATAATTGTGATGCCAGGATTTTGATTGAGAGGGATATCATGATCAAAGATCCCGAAAAGCTTAGTGATTGATATTTTTAGTATTTTCAATTTTTCGTCCTTAGCAATTTATGCACACGTATTTTTTGAGCTGTCTCCATTGCTCGCACATCGAACGCAAGGAGGGGAAATAGATACAAGCCTCATTAATTCTTGCGGCTGAACCTGAGTCAAAACCGACTATCAAGCATCAATAATCGCCAAAAAACTAGACCAATTTACCATTGTAGCTAGGAACGCTTACGGAATATCTACCGCTTCGTTTTTACCGGTCTTGATTTTGGCAGAGCGTCTGACCGCTCCCGATCAATGCGAGGAAGAGGCTTGTTCAGCTGAGACTCATGAATGATGAATGCCCGAGTTCGAAGCGTTGTACTGCCAGCGAAGAAACTGCTCGATCAACCGAGAACTTTCACCTTCAATGAGGAAAAAGGACTGATTTATTCCCAAAAAAAAAATCTGAGAATCATCTGGCCTGCCTCCCCACCTCATGGAGGTGCCGCAGTAAGGCTTCGATAAATATCAACGTTTAAAAAGACATCTCCAGACACTCACTCAGACTACACACCCTTGCGCCTTTGCCTACAGCTACGCCAGAATCCGCCGGCTTGTGGGCTTTGTACCTGGTCTATATCGTCTATGGGTCGCTGGCAACCCAGCGACCGGGTTTAGCGACCTGACCAGGTATAAGTACAACGACGCTCCAGTTTGTCGCAGACGTTTGCGACGACGCTATGGTGGCTGTGCGTGGGAGACCTTCGGGTCTGCCGGGTCTTATACCTCTCGGTTCGCTAACCCGCGTACAGCTGCCACCCTTACTTGTTTAGCGACAAGTGTTGGTGGTTCCACCAGGTATAAATTTGGAGCTTCACCATGATCAAACCAACACCCAATCCGCCCGAAACCGCCTCGGTTTCACCCTACGAATCCATCGATTCCAAAAAACTCCACGAAGCCGCCGACCGCGCGCTCGACCATTACCTCTGTCCACCCGGTTCCACGCCGCCCCCACGTAAAAACCGTGGGATGTACGCCGTGACGGCGGACAACAAAACCGAAGAACTGCTGGTCGATGCCAGTGCAACACTCGCTTCGGCCAAAACCATCGCCCAGAACGTCTCCAGCCTGTTGCCGGCATCGCAGCGCCATGCGCTGGCGGGGATTGCGCAGTTGATCATGCTCGGCGAGTTGGCGGTGAATCGGGCGTTGGATAATTTGCAATTGCCGGAGTGACGCGGGTGCCGGGATCACCTGGTGATTGATCGGGTGTTCATTCTGGCGCCTTCGCGAGCAGGCTCGCTCCCACAGGGTTTTATGCTGATTGCAGATGTTATGTACGACGCTGGAACCTGTGGGAGCAGTCGATTATTACCGCGTCGTCTTCGGGTGGTTATTGGGGCGCCTCGGGACATTCGCGGGTCCATCGCGTCACGGTCATGTCATTGAATTGCTCACCGATGGTATCGACGCGTAGGCAAGTTCCTTTCTTCGCGTAGTACAAGATGCAACGCGAGCTATCAAACGAGCAGGTGTCCAGTTCGAAGAACTTGCGTGCAGCCAACTCCTTCTCCACGCCACTGTATTCATAGCCGTCGCTGGTATGCATCCGCGTCGGCTTCCAGCCTTGTTTGACGAGCTTGGATTTGGCCGCAGCCAAACGCTCACCGACGACTATGCCTGCTGGCCCGCGCTTGTCGTTCGGCGCCTGTGAGCCATCGGCAAACGTTGCGCTGATACCCATGCAATAAAGTGCGACGAGTACGAGGGGTGAAGCCTTCATTTGGTTGTTCCTCCAGCCGACTTATAGCTCGACAAAAACTTCGAGTACTCGGCACAAGGTTGCGGGTGGGGCAGGCAAATCCTGCGATTATTCTGTGTGTGGCCATCTGCTGCCATACAACCATCTTCCCTCACCAGTTATCCTGCGCACCCCGCGAATGACAGGAATCAGCCGTTTGGGCACAGCTTTTTAGGCTTTGTCCTACAGCCAGCACTTGGGCTTTTCGATAGCGTCGGACTGTCGGAACCTCAAGTCGGGATTCCCGAAGTGAACAAGGATGATGCATGAGTGAATATGGAAACGTACCAAGGCCCGCACTACCTAACCCGCCAAGAAAACAGGTCTACCGTGGCGTAGAACCGACTGATCTGCACGCCAAGCACTGGGCAGAATACCCTGAGGCTCCCGCAGAGAAACCGGCTGTTGCGAAGCCAGCAGCGGAACCCGGTTTCTACATCGTTCAGCAAGTCATGCCGCGCTCTGCGCTGGAAGCAGCATTGTTCGATAAGCCGGATGGTGCAACGCTTGAGAAATTCACGCGCCTCAACCCTCACGTCACCGGGTACGCCAAGCCCGGGCAGCTCATCGTGTTGAGCGATCCGAACAATCCTCAGTGCACACGTGAAGAAGCGTTGCTCATGGAAGCGGCGCAGAAAGTGGACACGGCACTCAAGCCCATGACTGACGAAGAAGCGAGCTTCATGGTTCGCTATCAGAGCCAGATAGAGTCCATTCTTTCGCAAGGCTCAACATCAATCGGTGTGGGTGAGTCGATATTCGCCAAGAACCTGGGAGACGTGACAACCTCGCTGAAGGAAATCGAAACGCTGCACCAGAAAAGTTTTCAGCGTGACGGTCACTTGCGTAGCTCAGAGTTTTTTGATGAGCGTGCACGGCTGTTTGCCAAGCTTGATAGACAGCTCACCGGGTTAACCAGAAAGGGCATCGGTTTCCCTGATCATCCAAGTTTGAAATCAGCCCTCGGCATCTCAAGCAAAAGCTTGGTGCACCACTGGACCCTGGCCGGTGCTCCGGGACAGATTCCCGGTTACGCCACTCACGCAGAAGGTGTCGCCAGAGCGGCCAAGGTTGTGAAGTACGGTGGCTGGATTGGTACAGCCGTAGGTGGTGGGGCGTCTTACATGAAGGTTCAAGAAGTCTGTGCAGCAGGTAACAAGGATGCGTGTGAAAAGATTAAATACACCGAGGGCGGTAGTTTCATTGGTGGGGTGGCCGGTGGCGCGATGACAGGTGCAGCACTCACTGCTCCAGTGGTAGGTGCAATCTGTGTGGGGCTTGGCGTGCCTACGGGTGGATTGGGAACTCTCGCTTGTGGCGTGGTAGTTGTAGCGGCAGGCTCATATGCTGGCGGGGCGGTTGGAGGGGCCGGCGGTGAAATGTTCGGCGAAGTGATTTACGAGGTGACTAAATGAATACCGCTGAACTGATAGTCGGAGGATTGTGTGGCGTTGTGATTATTTCGATGATCATCTGGATCGGGATTGCTCTCTACATTGCACATATCAAGATGGACGTGATCCTTGAACACCTCAAAAACAGTTCTGCCGGCACCAGGTTAGCTGCGCTGAAGCACGGAGGTGCATGGGGCAGATTGCTTTTAGTAGGCGGTGCCTCTGGTCTCGTTACGTTCACCAATTTCTATATGAGACGCGGCACGCTCAGCGCCGATGATGTCGAGAATTTTCCTTCGTCACTCAAACAGAGACTTGTGTTGATGCAATGGAGCGCAATAGCGCTGCTTTCTGCGATGGTTGTGCTGGTTGCTTTGGGGAAATCAGGAGTACTCAAGTAACCGGATGAGAAGCGTGCTCAGCCCCGTTTGAACGCTTGGAAACCACAGGCGAGTGGGCTGGTGAGTAAATCTATTCCGCAGGGAAGTGAGTTTGAACGTCGTTGATAAGGTACTTCTGTCCATTGCCATCGTTGATCTGGCAGGGTTAATTCTTTGGATAGGCGTCTGTTTGCACTTGGCCTATACGAAGATGGATTTGATGTTGGAGCACCTGAAGAATTGCTCAGCGATCATGACTCGGGCTCCGCTTCGGCATGGTGGGCCTTGGGGAAAGCTTCTGCTCGTAGGTGGTATTTCGGGAATTGTGACCTTTCCTAAGTTTTATTTGAAAAGGGGTGAGCTGAGCTCTGAAGATTTGGCCAGTTTCCCAGCCTCCCTTAAACGTAAGCTAGTGGTGCTGCAATGGAGCGTCATTTCTCTGTTGTTGGTCATGATCAGCTTTGGGATCGCTGTTAAGTCAGGTTTTGTTTAGCGCTGCTGAACACTGAGTCATCAAAGCCAAAAAAAATCTGCTTCCACCTCCGACACCAAAAAGGGACTGATTTATTTCCATAAAGTAAATCAGTCCCTTTTGTTATCACTTTGTTGTCGATTTCTGGTTTCAATCATTTTCAGGACATTTGAAGTTCCAGGAATAAATTTTCATGTCTTTGACTTCTTCGCCGACAGTTCCTACACCTAAACAATCTCCGTTCTTGATGTAGTTGAAGCTGCAGAAACGGACGCCCTCCGTGCAAGACTCGATTTCATTGAAACCTTGTCTTTGTAGGACGTTTTCAACCCCGAACTCACCTGAGTAGGACGGATTCGGCTTCCAGCCATTTTTGATCAACGCTTTTCGGGCTTTCGAAAATGGCATTCCCTCTTTGATAGGAACGTCTGCTGCGCTAGAAAATAAACTGACGCAACATAAAAGGCTGATGGCTAATATTTTTAGTTTCATTTAACAGTACCGCCAAAAATCTACCGTCCATGTACGTTTGCGTCGCACAGAATGCCTGAGGCAAAATTTGCGCTCAACATTTCCTACAGTCCTTTGATTGACTGTTGGTGAGTGGCTTCTGTCGAGTCGCTCGCAATGCCTTTACGCCCTGACTGGGTTTACGTTTTGTGCGCGGGAAAAATTGCGGGTAATGGGGCAGATTTGTTTAAGTGGTTGGGTGCCGCAATAAGGCCTCGATAAACACTAGCGTTTAAAAAGACATCTCCAAACAATCTCCCAGGCTACACATCCTTGCGCCTTTGCCTACAGCTACGCCAGAATCCGCCGGCTTGTGCGCCTTGGGGGCGGGTTCTATTGTGGTCTGGTCGCTGGCGAATCAGCGATCGGGTTTGGTAGCCCGGCTTAGACTTGGCGCATAGCGTCACCCGATACAGGCCTTTTTGGGGCTGTGTATTTATGGTGGCCATGCGCAGGGCGTCTTCGGGCGCGCCGGTTCTCCAAGTCACCGGTCTACCAACCTTCGTATGGCCACCACCCCTTCGTTTGGTAGCGAAAGATGATGGCTCCTTTTCTATGATTTGGAGATTCACTCATGATCAAACCAACACCCAACCCGCCCGAATCTATCTGCACGTCCCCCTACGAATCCATCGATTCAAAAAAACTGCACGAAGCCGCCGACCGCGCGCTCGACCATTACCTCTGTCCACCCGGTTCCACGCCGCCGCCACGTAAAAACCGTGGGATGTACGCCGTGACGGCGGACAACCAAACCGAAGAACTGCTGGTCGATGCCAGTGCAACACTCGCTTCGGCCAAAACCATCGCCCAGAATGTCTCCAGCCTGTTGCCGACATCGCAGCGCCATGCGCTGGCGGGGATTGCGCAGTTGATCATGCTCGGGGAGTTGGCGGTGAATCGGGCGCTGGATAACTTGCAACTGCCGGAGTGATACGGGTGTCGGGATCACCTGATGATTGATCGGGTATTCATTCTGGCGCCTTCGCGAGCAGGCTCGCTCCCACAGGGTTTTATGCTGATTGCAGATGTTGTGTACGACGCTGACACCTGTGGGAGCAAACGTTGGCGACGGATCTATTTTCTGCCCCACCCAGTACCGCCATAAAACATTGATGATTTGAGCGCGGCGTCTGCAAGTCAAAAAGCCGGATTTTCCCTACAACGAACACCGATCCGTCCTGCATTCAAACCTGAGTCCGTTCGCCAAAGTCCTGCGTTTTCAGAACGGGACACGGATGTGACCAGACTCATCCCGCTAAGCGAGTTCCATGGCCAGCGAGAGCAGATCCTCGATGCCTACGAAGCCATGGAACATTTCCGACAGGCATTGAATCGTCCGGACGACTTGCCCGGATTCGACGACTTGTTAAACGCCATGGGCCTGCATCGTAACAACTACATGCAAGGCGCGAATGAGCGAAAACTCATCGATGCTGTGCGTAACGGTGATTGGGCTCTGGTGAAGCTACGCATTGCTACAGACAACGGCGGCGCTTCCTGGAATGCCTTCAACCCCAAACCCGAGCCACCTCCTGCACAACACTTGGTGGAGGAACACGCCTACACCTTGCCGCAACCGGCTGAATCGGGTTTCCACATCGTTCAGAAACCCATGACGCTCGAGGCGCTTGAACGGGAGTTGTACGAAATCAGTCCCGGCGACTTACTGCGTCGCGAATTCCGTTCACTCAATCGACATCTCGGTGAGCGGGTCAAGCCTGGGCAAATGGTCTTGTTCAGCGACTCACGCAACTACATGTGCCGACGCGAAGAAGCACAGATGATGGCCGCTGCGGAGAAGGTGAACGAGGCGTTGAAAGACCTTTCGGATGAAGAAGCTTCGTTCATGGTTGAGCATCATGAGGTCATTGAGCCGTTTCTGGAGGTGTCGGCCGGCACATTGGGCGTTGCGTCATTCATGATCGGGCAGCATCTGGAAGGATTGAAAAATACCCTCAAAGAGTTGGAGCAACTGCATCAGCAGCAATACACCCAACATCGCCATCTACATTCCCCAGAGTTCTTTGCCAAACGCAAACGTCTGATGGCGAAACTGGATGCCAGCCTTGGGCCGCTGGTACGCAAAGGCACGGGTTTGCCAGATCATCCAAAACTCAAACGTGCACTGGGATTGTCCAGCCGCCGAATTGTTCACCGATGGGGCAAAGCAGGCGCACCGGCACAACTACCCGGATATGCAACCAACATTGCGGGCGTTGCCAGAGCAGCGAAGTTCATGAAGGGAGGTGGTTATCTCGGCATAGGTCTGCAACTGGGCGCATCCAGCTCAAAAATCTACGAGGTCTGCGCGTCCGACCGCGAGGCGGAATGCAGGCAAGTGAGGTTTGTAGAGGGAGGAAAAATGGTCGGCGGTACCGCTGGAGCTCTTGCTGGTGGATATATCGGAGGGAAAGTAGGTTTGGCGGTATGCGCGAAACTGAAAGGAATGGGAAAACTCGTGTGTGTACTTGTGGTCGGTGCGGCAGGTTCCGTGGAGACAGGAACTCGGATGACTGAAGGCGGTGAGTATTTAGGACAAAAAATCTACGAGTATTCCGAATGATGGAAGTCGACGGCACTGTATATGCCTGGGCTTGGGGAGCGCTGATCCTATTAGGCGTGATCAACTGCGCAATGATTTTCTACGCCGTTTATACAAAACTCGATGCTCTGGAAAAACACTTTGCTGAGTGGCTGTACCTATCCATGGACTGCGGTTCATCAGGTGGAAGTTTTCATTGGAGAGCTCATCGAATGGCCGCTGTCAGCAGGTTGATTACATCCAAGAGTATCCAACGGCAGGAACCGTTGCTGATCGACGCCGTTCAACGCCTTCCCAGAGGACTCAGGTTTTGGGCGACGAGTCCATTTCATGTCGGCTATTTCGTGTGCGGTGCATCGTGGGTGCTTTGGCTTTATGGGAAATACAGAGGTTTTTTGTAAAGGGGCAGAGAGAAGGTCAGTCCTCGGTGAAATCGTTTACGAAGCAATCTTAAATGACTGAAATCAAACTTCTGTTCGCCGCCACTGGCATTGCGTTACTGGTGCTGATCATCTCCAACGTTCTGGTGATGATCTATGTCGGGTATTTCAAGCTTTCCGAAATTGAGTCGCACCTTGAAAATTGCGATCTGCTCCATAACTGCCCGCAGAAGGGACGTTCCGGTTTTTGGGCGCGCAGGTACAGGCTCACTCTGATCACTGCTTTGCTTCGTAAACGTCCTTCGCGCCTGTTGCTGGATAATCCGAGCGCCCTCGAAGAGGTCCGGAGCCTTCCGCTGAATTTGCGGCGGTGGGTCGAAATCCCATATCGATTGAATTCCTTTTCTCTGCTGGGAATTCTGGCTTTGTATGGTTGGGCGGAATATTTAGGACTGTTCGAGTGAGCACCATGAGAAACCGGTCGTCTATCAAGTGCTATCGCGAGTCGCCAGGGTGCCGTGGAGACAGAAAAAAGGTGTTTGATGATGTTGAGTTTTCAGGACAAGAAATTCATGAGTATTCCGAGTAATGGAAATCACCAGCACAGTATTTGCCTGGGCATGTGGGGCGCAGATCATGATGGGCGTGATCAACTGCGCAATGATTTTCTACGCCGTTTACACAAAACTCGATGCTCTGGAAAAACACTTTGATGAGTGGCTGTACCTTTCCATCTACTGTGGTTCATCAGGGGGAAGTTTTTACTCGAGAACTCAGCGGATGACCGCTGTCAGTCGGTTGATTACATCCAAGAGTATCCAACGGCAGGAACCCTTGCTGATCGACGCCGTTCAACGCCTTCCCAGAGGACTCAGGTTTTGGGCGACGAGTCCATTTCATGTCGGCTATCTCGTGTGCGGTACATCGTGGGCGGTTTGGCTTTATGGGAAATACAGAGGTTTTTTGTAGGAGTGGGTTAGTTTGATGGTTCGACGTTTCGGGAGACTCAGGGCGATTGGTTCCCCGAGCGACTTAGCAACGTCTGATGTCTCGATAAACACCAACGTTTAAAAAGACATCTCCAAACACTCTCGCAGGCTACATATCCTTGCGCCTTTGCCTACAGCTACGCCAGAATCCGCCGGCTTGTGCGCCTTAGAGGCGAGTTCTATTGTGGTGCGGTCGCTGATGAATCAGCGATCGGGTTTAGCGACTCGACTTTTTGTAATAGGTGCATCAGCGTTCCATGCTTTGTCGCAGACTCGATGTCTGCGACTCCGCTATGGTGGCTGTATGCGGGAGACCCTCGGGTCTGCCGGGTGCCTATAACCGGTTCGCTAACCTGCGTACAGCCGCCACCTTTCTGTTTAGCGACAGTTATGGCGGCTCCACCCTAATAGGAGCTTCACCATGATCAAACCAACACCCAACCCGCCCGAAACCGCCTCTGTTTCCCCCTACGAATCCATCGATTCCAGAAAACTCCACGAAGCCGCCGACCGCGCGCTCGACCATTACCTCTGTCCGCCCGGTTCCACACCGCCCCCACGTAAAAACCGTGGGATGTATGCAGTGACGGCGGACAACAAAACCGAAGAACTGCTGGTCGATGCCAGTGCAACACTCGCTTCGGCCAAAACCATCGCCCAGAACGTCTCCAGCCTGTTGCCGGCATCGCAGCGCCAGGCGCTGGCGGGGATTGCGCAGTTGATCATGCTCGGAGAGTTGGCGGTGAATCGGGCGTTGGATAATTTGCAATTGCCGGAGTGATGCGGGTGCCGGGATCACCTGGTGATTGATCGGGTGTTCATTCTGGCGCCTTCGCGAGCAGGCTCGCTCCCACCTTTAAGTGTGTTTCAAGGTGGGAGTGCGCTGGCTCTTCAGCCGCGATAAATGTCGAGACGATGTACGCGTTTCTGTAATTGTGAGTGGCGGGGTGCTTGCTTAGCGTCAATCGACTGCCAGGTTGTCCCGAGCCCACTGTTCAGCCGTTGTGACCTGAATCGACTGCTGTTCGTTGAAAGTCCCCGCTTTAGGCCACGACACGCCTCTGCCTTGGGCAAATACGGCGCGGTATTTTTTGATGTGGTGAGTGGGGTCTTTTTCCAGTTCCTGCATCAGGTGAGGAACCGTCCAGACGTTACGCTTGAACGGCCGCCCCAGCACACGTTCAAGCAGGCTCGCCACCTGCCCATACGTCACCGTGTCGCCAGACAGGTAGACGATCTCATTGCGAAAGCGCGGTTCGAAGAAAACGATATCCGCTGTCAGCTTGCCGATGTCCTCCGGTGTCGTGAGCGTTACGCTGGTTTCCAGGCTGCCCAAGGCGTTGACGGTGTCGCTCTCAAAATCGACGACCTCAAAGACCGGCTCGAACAGAAAACTGGTGAACATACCGGTCGAGATGATCACCCATTCGGTTTTTTCCTGGGCGCGGAGCAACTCGCGCACGTCGAGTTGTGCATCGAACAAATCCTGCGGGCTGCCCCGGCCAATCACTTCGAAATCGACGCCGAACTGCCAGGGGAAGTAGCGCTTCACGCCGGACCTGAGCGCTGCTGTCGCCAGTTTCATCGGCGTTTCCCGGCCCGCGACCATGCCTGCGCAGCCTATGACGGTGTCGAATGCTGCGAACACTTCGGCCAGTTGATCGATGGAATCGTTAACCAGGTCTGCAGCGACTAGCTGGATGCCCAGACTGCGCAGTTCATCGACTTCCAGTTTTTTCTCGGGGGCTTGCGTGTTGATGGTCGAATCCCTGAGCAGGACGCTGATGGTGCTGCCGGTCGAGCGCTCGGCTACCCGCGCAAGATTGCGCAGCACCGGCAGGCCGAGTTCGCCGGCGCCGAGTACGAGAATGGATTGTGGGGAAGGGTGGGTCGCTTCGGTCATGATGTCTCCTGAGATCCGTCGTCTGTATGATTTGGCGATGCTGGCACGATTGCGCAGCGCTCAGAAGAAGGCACACGCGTGATACCAGGGGGACACATGACCGATGAGGAAACCCTTAGCCAGGCAGAAGCGATCTGCCAGACGCTAAGACGAGACGATGATGGCGTGCGGCGCGAAGTCCTGGCTCACGCCGGTAGCCGCTGGTCACTGGGTATCCTGCATGCCCTGGGTGTGTACGGCACGATGCGTCATGCCGAGATCAAACGGCAGATGACGGGCGTGACTCAGCGCATGTTGACCAAGACGCTGCGTGCGCTGGAACGCGATGGTTTGCTGATACGGCGGGAGTTGGATCAAGTGCCGCCCCATGTCGAGTATGAGCTGACGGCGTTGGGTATGGAGTTGTTGGTTCGCATGTCGCCGATTTGGACTTGGGTTGTGGAGCACGTGGATGATTTTCGCGAGGCGCGTCGGGTGTTTGATGGTCAGAGTGGGAAAAAACCTGCTTGGCAGGTTCCGGTGGTGGGGCTGGTTGATTCAGAAGGGGCCGATTGACCGCTCGTGTCATTGAATGGTTCGCGCCCGAGAAATCAGCGGCGGTCCTATTCAATAAGACAGGTGACCGACCACCACCCTCACGGGTGATGGTTCGATGCTTAACGCGGGTTAGATATTCGGGGTGTAAGAGAAACCCTGCGAAGCTTCGGTATCGGTGAATGGCGTGACGCGAGTTTTCTTGTTGAACAGGCCATTGACGACCGAGCCGGGGAACATCTCGATGGCGTTGTTGAACAGTTCGACGTTGCGGTTGTAGATGGTGATCGCTGCGCCGACGTTCTCTTGTTGTTCGGCAATTTCACGCATCATGTTGTTCGCCGCTTCCGATGCTTTCAGATCAGGGTAGGCCTCGAAAGCGATGCGCAGGCCACCCATTAGCTCCCGGGTGGCGGTTTCAACGGTCGTGAGGGCATTGCCATTGGCGCCCGCAGGCAGGGCGTTGACCGCGCTGCGAAGGCCGGTGATCTTTTCCAGGAGGCTGGCCTCATAGACCATGAAATCTGCGAGCACTTTTTGAAGCTGGTCGAGCACTTTGGTCTTCTGGCGTTCGTAAACGAGGACGTCTGACCATGCACGTTGTACTCGGTTGTGTCCCCCAATGATGCCGTTGTAGATGCTGAATCCCCCGATGATCATGACGACAGCGATAACAGCGGCGAGGATGAGTGCAATGTCCATGGCTTACTTCTCTTTGCGGTTTGTAGGGGTAAGGGAGCTGAAGTTGTCATCGTGCAGCTCACTGAGTGCATGGCTCCATTGGAGCGCAGACATCAGTCGCGGCAGTTCGATACCAGCAGAAATTTCCGCGTAAAAATATTTGGGCGAAGCCAGCGAATACTGAGCACCGTACGCGAACAGGTCGCTGCTCTCAAAACTGAGGCAGAGCTCTCCACTGTCGGAGAACTCCAGGTTCGGACGATGGAGGATGTCGAACAGCTTCAGCAAGTGGAGCACCGTCGAAGGCTTGATGAATTTCGCACAGAGCATCTCGCTGCGACCGGTCAAACGGAATGCTTTATTGAAATCCGGAGAAGTCGTGTCCATGGGGTGCGAATAGTCGTTCTCTGACTGGTAATCCGATCTGACCGATATTCCGGTGACCCATGGAAAGTCGATGACCAAACTGTAGCGATCGTAGTGGTCATGAACCACCCGAGTCTCCGTTTTGGTATTGCCCTTTTCGTCGGTAACCGTGGTATGCACTTCTCGTTGGTTGACATAGTGCAGCTGGCGGTACGTGTAAGGGAGGTTGCGCAACGTGCCGGTGAATACGCCCTGTATCGACTCGACCAACTTGCGGCTGTAGTCGCCCCGGCGGTAATCACCAAATTCCGTGTCCAGCTCCTTCAGGGTCGCGGCCGAGTCTTCTCTCAGGAAAGTCAGTCCGTTGTGGAAGTAGGATGACAGTCGAGCAATTCTTTTACTGAGCGACGGCAACCGATCAGATTTGGATTTCATCCATGTCAGACTCCAAACGGCAATCACGATGCCAAGAAAACCAGTACCGATGCCGAACGAGTCGGGATCAATTTCCAACCGGTAAAAGAACAGAGCGACGCTAGAGATATTCCCAATCCAATAAAGGACCACAGCACTCGCAAGCAATAACAGGCCAGTGCCGAAAAACCACCATGCGCGTGTGTGATCAAATTCGAGCGGGCCACGGTACGAGGCGAACTCATGGATCACCTTCAATAAGTCGGTGTTGGACTTAGCCCTCTCAACACTGGCTTCGTTCACGGCCAGCAACTTATTTAACCTCGTGTTCTGCGATAAGTTGGGCATGTCAGGTATCCATTGATTCAGGAGTGCCTGGTATGGGAGCCACGACCCGGATTGAGGATTTGGTGCTATTCATAATCTGTCAGAAATTTTAAAAAGGAGGGGACGATACCATTGTCATGGCAATGATGGCTTCTCGCCTGTTTCAGTCTGAAGGGCAAAAGCTACCCTCACCCCAGCCCTCTCCCGGAGGGAGAGGGGGCCGAACGAGTTGTCTTGCGGGGTACGTCGACCTGGAAGATTTTGGTGATTATGGCTTTGGTGATTCTGGAGGCTGCGTGAGTAGAAGCGGCCCTCACCCCAGCCCTCTCCCGGAGGGAGAGGGGGCCGACCGAGGTGTCTTGCGGGGTACGTCGACCTGGAAGATTTTGGTGATTATGGTTTTGGTGAAGGGCCTTCGATTTGGCTTTGTGAGCTTGGCGAATTTGGATTCAATGAAAGACGTTCAAGTCGGTGTAACTCTCGAATATCCCCGAATCGGTTCCCTCTACCTCTGGGAGAGGGCTAGGGTGAGGGGCTTTCGGTTCGGGACAACAAAGTCTCAAGCTTGGCCAACGGCGGGGCATCTTGGTTGCGGTCAAATACCTGAATGCCAATCTTGAGCAAGCGGCCGTTTTCGGCTGCGCTGATCACCTGTTCACACCGCAACAACAACCGCCCCTGATCACATTCCTGCGCCTTTATCCCCATCGGCATACGACCTTCCAGTTGCAGCTCTGCCATGCGTGTTTGCGCCGCAATCATCGCCACCGACCGATCCCTTAAAACCCCACTGCTCTGCGTAATCAACCCCGCCACGCGCACAGCCGCCGACATCGCCACGGCAATAATCGCCAGCGCCACCAGCACCTCAATCAACGTGAAACCCGCTTCCCGCGAACGCGCACGCATAAACCGCCCAAAACCAAACCCAGCCCTCGACGCTAACCCGCGTCCTTGACGGCTTGACGACGAAAACACCCGAGGATTTTCAACATCACTGACATATCTTCTTGCAACACTGCGCGTCGAATCGAATCAAGCCAGGGTATGTCGAGATGGATATCGCACCTTTCAAATCGCTTCAGCAACCGATGCGCACGCCGCGTGGGCAGCAGGGTTTTACCCTGATCGAGATCATGGTGGTCGTGGTGATTTTGGGGATTTTGGCGGCGATGGTGGTACCCAAGGTGCTCGATCGGCCGGATCAGGCGCGGGCGACGGCGGCGAAGCAGGATATTGGTGGGTTGATGCAGGCGTTGAAGTTGTATCGCCTCGATCACGGCACTTATCCGAGCATGAACCAGGGCCTGAAGGTGTTGGTGGAGCGGCCGGCGGATGCGAAGAACAGCAATTGGCGCTCGTACCTGGAGCGCTTGCCGAACGATCCGTGGGGGCGTCCTTATCAGTACCTCAACCCCGGCGCCAACGGCGAAATCGACATCTTTTCCCTCGGTGCCGACGGTCAGCCGGACGGCGACGGCGTGAATGCCGATATCGGTTCCTGGCAGTTGTAAGGCCGGCCATGAACAGCCGCTCGCCTGAGGGGGCGAAGCAACAGGGCATGGCGATTATCAGCGCGTTGTTGATTGCGGCCGTTGTGGCGGTGATTGCGGCGGGCATGTTGACGCGCCAGAGCGTGTCGACCCGTGCGCTGGAGGCGGATCAGCAGCGTGTGCAGGGGCGTTGGGTGGTGCAGGGCGGGTTGGAGATCAGCCGTCAGTTGCTCTGGGATGCACGTCAGCGCGATCCGTTGACCCGGCTCGATCAGCCGTGGGCGCAGCGTCTCTCCGCGCAAGGTTTTGAAGGACGACTGGAGGATGAGCAGGGCAAGTTCAACCTGCGCAATCTGGTCGCCAACGAGCGGGTCGATGAGGCACAGGTCGCGGCGTTTCAGCGTTTGTGCGAGTTGATCGGGGTCAGTGCCGGGTTGAGTCAGCGCATCAGTCAGCGGGTGATTGCGTCCTACCCGCGACTGCTGAATGCGCAGATTGCCGAGGCGCCGAAAAGCGGTTTCGACAGTGGTCGCGCGACCTCGCCTAACGCTTCACACAAACCGCAGAAGCCGACGCTGCCGATGCTGCGCAGCATCGATGATTTGCGCAGTGTCGACGGTGTTAATGAGGCGTTGATCGGCAAACTGGCGCCGTACCTGACGGTGATCCCCGCGACGACTTGGCTCAATGGCAACACAGCCACTGCTCCGGTTTTGGCCGCGTATGTGCCGGGGTTGTCGCTGGAGCGCGCCAATGCGCTGATTGCCGAGCGTGATGCCGGGCGCTGGTTTATCAATCGAGGCGATTTCGTTAACCGTTTGCGCATGCCGCAACTGGAGCTGACCAGCGTCAAGGTCGGCATCACCAGTGACTGGTTTCGCCTGCGCGGTGAGGCGCGGCGCGATCAGCGGCGGGTCAGTCTTGAGGCGTTGTTGCATCGCAGCCAGGACCGCTTGCCGCAGGTGATTTGGTCGCGGGTGGGCGTATGAGCCAGTTGAAAGTGGCGTTGCCGCCCTTGGCGGAACTGGATCTGCACAGTCAATTGCACTGCGCCTGGCTGGATCGTCAGGGCCAGGTCACGCGGGAAGAACGCCACAGTCTGAGCCAGTTGAGCCAGCAGTCGAAACTGCCGCCGCTGGTGTGTTTTTTGCACCCGGCTGACAGCCTGTTGGCGAGTCTCGATTTACCGCCGTTGCCGGCCAACAAGATTGTCGCGGCGGTGCAGTGTGCGGCGCAGGCCTTGATGCTGGGTGACAGCAGCGAGATGCACATCGCGCACAGCGCGCGGGATGAGGCCGGGCAGGTGCAGATCGCCTGGGCGCCTCGGCAGCACTTGTTGCGCTTTGGCCAGTTGCTGAAAAGCGCTGGGCTGAACCTGCGCGGTCTCTATCCGGCGCCGTACAGTTTGCCGGTGTTGCCCGGCACCGTCGCGTGCGTGCAGGACGGGCATTTGTTGTTGCGCGACAGTGTGCAAGCGGCGCGGGTGCAGCCGTTGTTCGATGACGGCCTCGACGGTGTCGTGTGGGAGCCGGGCATCACTTTGCATTGGATCGGTGAGCAACCGCCGCCGGGCGCTGAGCTGCCGATGGCGGATGCGCAGCGCTGGACCGGGCCGCTACCGGGTTGGGGACTGCATGGCGCGGTCCAGCAGCAAAATACCGAGCATCGCGGCTGGGGCAGGGCGATCGCTTTATCAGCGTTGGCCGTGGCCGTTTGGGTGATCGGATTGAACCTGTATGCCGCTCGCGAGGCCGGGCAGGGCCAGCAGTTGAAAACCCAGATGAACCTGCGGGTAAAACAGACCTTTCCCGAGTTACCGGTAATCCTCAACCCGTTGCAACAGGCCCGTCAGCAACTGGCGGCGCGGCAGAAGGGCGTGGCGGATGATCCGGCGCAGACTTTCAATCGTCTGGTGTTGCAGGCCGGCAGCGGCATGCCGTCGATGGCTGGCAGTGTCGAGCGGTTGGCGTTTGTCGACGGCACCTTGCAACTGAGTCTGCTGAGTGAAGCCCGTCGTGGCGGCAATGATCAGGATTGGCAAAGCGCTTTGGCGCAGGCCGGTATCAGCGTGACGGCAGATGACGAGGGCTGGACCTTGCGTCCGGCCACTGAGGCCAGCCCAAGCGACAGCGATGACAGCGGCGGAGCAGAAGAAGATGAATAAGGCCTCGCTCGCGGTTTATCGCGCCAAGTGGCAGCGTTTTAACGCTCAGGTGCAGGCGCGTTGGCAGCCGTTGGCGTTGCGCGAAAAACGCATGGTTGGCGGCATGGCCGTTGCGCTGATCGGCCTGTTGCTGTGGGTTGCGCTGATCCAGCCGCCGCTGAAGAAAATCACTTATTGGCAAACCGAAACGCCAAAGCTGCGCGCCCAGACCGAAGCGCTGGAAGTGCTGCTGCGCGAAGTCAGCGTGCGTCCGGACGGGCAAAGCCTGGCGCAGTCGCTGGAGCAGACCCTGCAGGCCAGCGGCCTGGCGGGACATTACCAATTACAGGAGGCGCAGGGCGCCTGGCAGTTGACCTTCGATGCGGCGCCAGCCGACGCCGTGCTCGACTGGCTGTTGAGCAACCCGGCACAACTTTCTCTGCAAGTGGTCGAGGCCCGTTTGCAACGCGCAGACAACCCCTCGACCGAAGTCACCGCCGGCACTTTGTCAGGCACCGTTCGCATGGATCAGGCGCTGGGCGCTAAGGAAGCTTCATGAAGGGGTCAGGATCCAAACCGGCACGTCTGGCGTTGCCGATGCTGCTGATGGCGTTGAGCGCGTGCAGCAACACCACCACGCCGCAGAATCAGCCGCCGTTGCTGGTCGACAGTGAGCTGGGCCGCCCGCTGGCCAGCACTCAGCGCAGCGGCGACGCGGTTCTTGACCGCGAGCGTGCGCAGGCTCAGGCGCGACCTGTGCCGAAGCAATTGCACAACATCAGCAAGAGTGCCCGCAGTGGTGCGGCGGCGTCGGGCATTGCCTTGCCGAGTAATCCTTTGGGCGATCAACCGGTAACGCTGAATTTTGTCGACGCCGATATTCAAGCGGTGGTGCGCGCGTTGTCGCGTTCGACTGGTCAGCAGTTTCTGGTCGACCCTCGGGTGAAGGGCACGTTGACGCTGGTCTCGGAAGGTCAGGTGCCCGCGCGGCAGGCTTACGACATGTTGCTGGCGGCGTTGCGCATGCAGGGTTTCAGCGTGGTCGATGTTGGCGGCGTGGCGCAGGTGGTGCCGGAGGCCGATGCGAAGTTGCTCGGCGGGCCGATCTACAGCGCTGACAAACCAGCCGGCAACGGCATGCTCACGCGCACGTTTCGTTTGCAATACGAGAACGCGGTGAACCTGATTCCGGTGCTGCGCCCGATCGTTTCGCCGAACAATCCGATCAACGCCTATCCGGGCAACAACACCATCGTTATCACTGATTACTCTGAGAACTTGACCCGCGTTGCGCAGCTGATTGCGAGCATTGATTCGCCGAGCGCGATCGACACCGATGTGGTGCAAATTCAGAACGGCATCGCTGCTGACATCGCGCCGATGGTCGCTGATTTACTCGATGCGCCGGGCAATGATCCGACGCAGAAAATTGCGGTGATCGGTGATCCGCGTTCCAACACCATCATCATCCGCGCCGGCAGCCCGGAGCGTACGGAGCTGGCGCGTAATCTGATCTACAAACTGGATAACGCGCAGAGCAATCCGAGCAATTTGCATGTGGTTTATTTGCGCAACGCGCAGGCGGCGAAACTGGCGCAGGCCTTGCGCGGTTTGCTGACTGGTGAGAGTGACAGCGGCACCAGCGACAGTGCGCGCTCGGTGCTCAGTGCCATGGGTGCAAGTACCGGCGGCAGCGCTGGGCAGAATGGCCAGAGCGGTACTCAAAGCAGCGGCACCTCGACCACCAACAGCGGCGGCAGCACGGGCGGCAGTTACGCGCAGGGCAGCAGTGGCAGCACAACCGGCAGCGGCAGCGCGCAAAGCAGCGAACAGAACGTCGCCTTCAGTGCCGGCGGCGTGACCATTCAGGCTGACGCCACCACCAACACCTTGCTGATTTCTGCGCCGGAGCCGTTGTATCGCAACTTGCGTGAGGTGATCGATCTGCTCGACCAGCGCCGCGCGCAAGTGGTGATCGAGAGCCTGATCGTCGAAGTCGGCGAGGACGATGCCAGCGAGTTCGGTGTGCAGTGGCAGACCGGTAATCTCGGTGGCAATGGCGTGATCGGTGGGGCGAATCTGGGTGGTTCGGGGCTCAACACCAACGGCAAGACCAGCATTGACGTACTGCCGCAGGGTTTGAATTTGGGCTACGTCAACGGCACCGTGGATATCCCCGGTATCGGCAAGATTCTTGACCTGAAAGTGCTGGCCCGTGCCCTGAAGAGCAAGGGCGGCACCAACGTGTTGTCGACGCCGAATCTGCTGACCCTCGACAACGAAGCGGCGAGTATTTTTGTCGGCCAGACCATTCCGTTTGTCAGCGGCAGTTATGTCACTGGCGGTGGCGGCACCAGCAATAACCCGTTCCAGACCGTGACCCGGGAAGAGGTGGGTTTGAAGCTCAATGTTCGCCCGCAGATTTCCGAGGGCGGCACGGTGAAGCTCGATATCTATCAGGAAGTCAGCAGCATCGACGAACGCGCTTCCAGCAGCGCGACATCGACGGGTATCGTCACCAACAAACGTGCAATCGACACCAGTATTTTGCTCGACGACGGCCAGATCATGGTCCTTGGCGGGTTGCTGCAGGACGGCTACAGCCAGAGCAATGACGCGGTGCCTTGGCTGGGCAGCCTGCCGGGGATTGGCGCACTGTTTCGCAACGAACGTCGGGCGATTACCAAGACCAACCTGATGGTCTTCCTGCGCCCGTACATCATCCGCGACAGCGAAGCGGGGCGCAGCATCACCCTCAACCGTTACGACTTTATGCGCCGCGCTCAGGGTGGATTGCAGCCTGAGCGCAGCTGGGCGATGCCGGACATGCAGGCGCCGCAGTTGCCGACGGCGGCGCAAGGGGTGCCGGCGGTGTTACCTGGGTCGGGTCCGCGCGCAACCATCAAAGCGGTGCCTCTGCAATGAAAACACCATCCCCTGTAGGAGCTGCCGAAGGCTGCGATCTTTTGATCCTGCTCTTTGGCAGCATTGAAAAAATCAAGATCAAAAGATCGCAGCCTTCGGCAGCTCCTACAGGGATTGGGGAGGGCATGAGATGAGTGCGTTGCCCTACGCCTGGGCCAAGGCGCAGCGCATTCTGTTGTGCGATGGCGTGCTGACCGTGTGCCCGTCGACGCCGGGCTGGTCGATCAGCGAGGCGCGGCGGCAGTTTGGTGCGACCACGATTCAGCGGGTGCGCGATGATGAACTGGATGGCTTGCTTGCCAGTGCCTATGCGGATACAGGCAGTGCAGCGGCGGTGGTCGGCGCGGCAGAAAACGAAGTCGATCTTGATCGACTGATGCAGGACATGCCGGAAATCACCGACCTGCTCGACACCCAGGACGGCGCACCGGTGATTCGCATGATCAACGCGCTGCTGACCCAGGCCGCGCGCGACGAGGCCAGCGACATTCATATCGAACCGTTCGAAACCCACTCAGTGGTGCGCTACCGCGTCGACGGCACGCTACGTGACGTGGTCTCGCCGCGCAAGGCGTTGCACGGTGCGCTGGTGTCGCGGATCAAGATCATGGCCCAGCTCGACATCGCCGAAAAACGCCTGCCGCAGGACGGTCGCATCGCCTTACGGGTGGCCGGGCGGCCGATTGATATTCGCGTTTCAACCGTGCCTACCGGTCATGGCGAACGGGTGGTGATGCGTTTGCTCGACAAACAGGCCGGGCGTCTGCATCTGGAAACCCTCGGCATGGACGCGCAGGTGCTGGCCAAACTCGATCACCTGATCCGCCAGCCCCACGGCATCGTCCTGGTCACCGGCCCCACCGGCAGCGGCAAAACCACCAGCCTTTATGCGGCGCTGGCGCGGCTCGATGCGAGTACCAGCAATATCCTCACCGTCGAGGATCCGGTGGAGTACGACCTGCCGGGGATCAGCCAGATTCAGGTCAACGCCAAGATCGACATGACCTTCGCCCTCGCACTGCGGGCAATTCTGCGCCAAGACCCGGACATCATCATGATCGGCGAAATCCGCGATCTCGAAACCGCACAAATCGCCGTGCAAGCGTCGCTGACCGGGCATTTGGTGTTGGCGACGCTGCACACCAACGACGCGGTATCGGCGGTCAACCGCTTGATCGACATGGGCGTCGAACCGTTTCTGCTGGCGTCGTCAATGCTCGGGGTTTTGGCGCAGCGACTGGTGAGGCGGCTGTGCAATCAATGCAAGGAAGAAGACCCCACCGCGCCCGGCACCTGGCGCCCGGTCGGCTGCCCAGCGTGCAATCAAACCGGCTACAGCGGCCGCACCGGCATCCACGAATTGTTCTGCATCGACGACGACATCCGCACCCTGATTCACCAAGGGGCAGGGGAGCAGGCCTTGCGCGCATCCGCCGCGAAAGCCGGGATGTTCAGCCTGCGCGAGGACGGTGAGCGCTGGATTCGCAGCGGCGCCACCGCCCCTGAAGAAATCCTCCGTGTGACACGGGACGCCTGATGAATCGCTATCGTTTTGAAGCCGCCGACGCCACCGGCAAGATTGAATCCGGGCACCTTGAGGCGGACAGCCAGGCTGCCGCGTTCACAACATT
>NZ_FYDZ01000018.1:0-104877 GCF_900187515.1 Pseudomonas sp. Irchel s3f10 | reverse complement strand
ACGGCGTACATCCGGCGGGTTTTGCGTGGCGGTGGGGTGGAGCCGGGTGGGCAGAGGTAGTGATCGAGGGCGCGGTCGGCGGCTTCGTGGAGTTTTTTTGAATCGAGGGATTCGTAGGGGGAGGTGGGGTCGGTTTCGGGTGGGTTGGGTGTTGGTTTGATCATGGTGAAGCTCCTTGATGAATGGAGCTGCCACCGTTCGCGGTCAAACAAACAGGGTGGCAGCTGTACGCGGGTTGACCGACCGGACATCAAGGACTCCGGCACACCCGAAGGTGTCCCACGCACAGCCGCCGCGACATGATTCCAGACAAAGCCTGAACACGTGCAGAGCGCTGATGCGCCTTGATGTTGGGCGGACGGTCAAATCCGATCACTGATTCGTCAGCGACCGCACCACAATAGAACCCGATCCCAAGGCGCACAAGCCGGCGGATTCTGGCGTAGCTGTAGGCAATTACGCAAGAATAGGTAGCCTTGCGGACATAGCCTTAAACACTATTCAACGATTACTGCGAACTGGGCGAAAAACCGCGCTCCCTTTTTACAGGGGGCGGCTTTCATTGTCGGGGCTGGTAAATAAAATGCGTCCCCTTTTCTTCGATTGTGGCGGCTTGGACGTGAACTATGTGGACTATTTTGGTATGGGCGGCGGAGTTGAGATTGCACTGGAAAAGACTCTGTCTCCCAGAATGCGCGCAGAGGCTAGAGCATATTTGTGAGGGGCGTAGTATTCGTCCCGTTTATCGCAGTTTTTAATAATCCATTAATATATCGTCAATGAAAATGCTTCCGTAAAAGTTCGCGCTTATTATAAATTGTTTTATATTTATACTGGTAAAATCCAGGTCCGTACTGATGTTGCGTTGGCCCAGGCGAGCACCTTGAGTGTTGTAAATATCAATCTGTCCGTTCCCATTGTGATGGTTGTTAAAGCCTAGATCTATATATAGCCTTGAGCAAGGTTTGTTGAGTGTTACTTGGATTATAATTGGTCTTAGCATAACGCTATCACCCGATGCAAAATATACTCTTTTAGAGAATAGGGGGTCGCCAAAATAAAGAAGGCGTCCCGTAATGCCGGTGTTTGGTCCGGTCCAAGTTAGTGTAATAAGTGGTGTTGAGAACGGGGTGTTTTGAGCGATGAGGCCCTCTGCACACTTTTCAAAGTCTTCAAGGGCATAAGTAATTACGTTGATTTTGTATGGCTTCGAAGAATCCCCGGAACCATACAACGCCTTGGCAGTGAAACTGTACGCGGCCACGTCCAGGCCTGAAACCAGCAACGTCCAGACGCCTGTCGTCGCATGGGCCGTCGCTTTATCTTTCGAGGTTGTACCATCGAACACTTCGATCTGCTGACCTTTAGCCGCGACCCCGGACAGCGTTACGGCGGTTTCTCTAGTGGTTGTGCCGTCGGGGATTTCGACACCGCTCGGCGAGCCCTTCACGGAGGTCAGCGTAGGCGCGGTGGCCGCCGTCACGGTCAGCGTCCAGACCGCCGACTCGGCCCCGGAACCATACAAGGCCCTGGCCTTGAAGTTGTGCACTGTAAGGCTCAGGTCTTTCACTTCCAGTTCCCATTTGCCGGTAGTGGCATTCACCTGCGCTATGCCTTTCGACGCCACCCCATCGAAAATCTCTACGTTCAGGCGTGGCGTCCCGGTGCCGGTCAACTTGATGCTGGTATCGAGGGTCACGGTGTTTTTGGGTATTTCCACTCCTTGCGAGTCCTTCACCGAGGTGATGGCAGGGATCACTGCATTCGAATACGTGAGGATTCTGCCGACTGAATCCTGGCCGGTACCATAGTTCGCTCTGGCCTTGAATGTACGAGTCCCAATGGCGGTCAGCGTGGCGGTATATGTCCAGATGCCAGTGCCGTCGACCGGGTGCTTGCCCCTTGACGCGGCGCCTTCGAATACCTCGACCTGCTGATTGGGCGCGGCGGTACCGGTCAAGGTTACAACGGGATCGACCGTACCACCGTCGTGCACAATTTCTGCGCCTTTGGAGTCTTTCACCGAGGTGATCTCCGGTTTCACATCTTCCACAGCCTTGATCTTGTAGGCCTTCACCGGCCCGACAATCGCGTCCGCTTCGACCTGACTCAAGGTCAGTGCCAGTTTGTAATGCAACTCCAGATCTGTGTCGTGCCCCAGATCCTTCAAATAACTGTAGGGGATGACCTGCTCATATTTTCCGGTGTCGATCCAGGCCTGATAGACCGCGGAGCCCGGTACTTTCCACACCACGCGATCATGCTCATTTCCTTGAGCATTCTTGCCCTTGAGCACCAGCCACACGGGGTGACCAGTTTTCATGAACGCCCAGACCCCGGCACGGAATGTCGCGCCCGCCGAGAGTTGGGTGACATCCAGTTCATCGCCCACCGCCTGGACGATGCTGAGCTTTTCCAGCTCAGCAGCGGGCAGCGGTGTAACCGTCACCGTGAGCGCTAGCGATGGGAATTTGTGGGTTCCCTGCGTCACTTCGTATTGAAGCGTGAAGGTTTTCGCCGTGTTGCCGATGTTGGCGGCAATCGCTTCTGTTGGAATCAGAAATTCAACGCTGCCACTGGCGACCCCCGGCTTGGGCGCGATGGTCGGAGAGCCGGCGCCGGGGGTACCGGTCATGGTCAGTTGAATGCTGTGTTTGTCGCTCATGCCGGTGTAGGCCACGATTACCCGGCCACCGGTTTGGGCATTGAGCGGTGCCAGGGTCACAGCGGCGCCGGTGCCGGTGGCTTGCGGCATCTGCGGGAGCGGCAAGGGGTTTTCCAGCGCCCCCCCGACACTGAATTCCAGCGGATTGGCATAGCTGGGTTCACCCCCCGCCGCGCGTTTGATGTAATACGACGCCGTGACCGTGCCGCCTTCATTGCCCTTGATCAGCGCGGCCTTGATGGTGAACGGCACCTCTTTGCCGGCGCTGAATTCGTTCAGTTTGATCGAGTCGCTGTCGGTGCCGGTTTTCGAGCCGACCCACTGTCTGAAGACCTCATCGCCCTTGACCGTGTTCAGATAAATCACGGTCAGGGTGGTGCCGTCGGTGTCGGCCGGCAGCACGCCGTCGACCACGCCGGCCACTTGCGGCTCCGGCAGTTCCAGGCGGGCCTCGCCGACTTGCAGGATCTCGGCGTGGATCGATTCGCGGATGGCGTGGGTGGCGTTGACCCGGTTCATCGTGCCGAGCAGCGAGTCTTCGATCAGCAGTTGGTAGTACAGCTCCAGTTTGCCGCCGTTGATGGGCGTCAGGTGCGCCGCACCGGGGACGTTGATGCGCAGCGGCTCTTTGGCCTCGATGTCGCCGTTGGTGATCGGGCGCAGCGGCAGGTCGGGCAGGTACGGGGTCAGTTCCGGGCGGGTGCCGAGCCAGAACAGCCTGATCGACTGGCCGGCGGCGAAGGAGGTGTCGAAGGGGATTTCGATGCGCACCTGGCTCAGCGTCGGGTCGAGCGCGCCTGACACGGCGTCCAGTGCCACCGGGGCTTTAAGCCGCTGCACCTCGCCGATGGCGCTGATGAACTGGGTCCTGGCGCGCAGGTCGTCGGAAGCGTCGTGCTTTTTCAGGCGATAGGACAGGGCAATCTGGGTCTGGGCCAGTTGGCGCAGCACGGCGTTGGGCACAGGAATTTCGGGGATGCTGGGCACGCTGAGGAGGACTTTTGCCGGTAACTCAAGATTGATCGGTGCCCCTTCTTTCGGGGTGCCTTTGATCCGTACAAAAAGGGTGTCGCCGACCTCGAAGTCTTTTGGGGCTGGAGGGGGGCGGTTCATGGCCACAACCTGCGCCGTGCCGTCGGCCTCGCCGAGTTTGTCGACGTCCAGTTTGTTGTTCAGCGCCTCCTTGAGCAGCGGTGCGCCCAACAGGGTCGTGTCGAGCGCCACCACTACGCGTTGTTCGGCACTCCAGTCTTCGGAGCGGTTATCGACCACATCGTAAACTTCGAAGGCCACGGCCAGACCGGCGTCGCCGGAATCGCCGCCCTCCTTGATGGTGTCTTTGTCGATGTGCACGATGATCGGTGTCTGCCCCGTTGCCTGTTCGTCGGTCAGCGGATCACTGAGGACAAACACGCCGCCCCAGGTCACCTGAATCACGTCGCCGACGGCGGCATTTGGATAAGGCGCCGCGCCAGCGGTGCCGATGGTGATCGGCACGCCAGCGGCGACGTTGTCCTGATCGATGCCGCCGTCGAGGATTTCCCGGGGGATGCTCATGACCAGTTTGGAGTGGCCGGGCTCGTCATTATCGTCATCGCCACCGGGGCGGGTGAGTTTGACCCGCACGTTCATCACTTCCGAAGGCCGCTCGGGCGTCTGGTTCAGGCGGGTGACCGCGTAGGACACCGCAAACTGACCCTCGTCAATGCGTGACGCGGGCACAAACATCTGCAGTTGGGTACCGACTTCACTGCGGTCGATGGTCTCCTGCAGCACCTGCTGGCCGGCGCCCCAATAAATCACCAGCTTGTCGCCCACGCCCATCGGGCTCCACGGCCCGGCGCGGCACAACAGGCCCTGACGTGGAAAGTTGTCTCGCGCGGCGGCCAGGTTGATGCCCCAGACCTTGGGCGTCTCGGACACTGGCCCGGTGCGGCCGGGGATGTCGAGTTCCTTGAAGATCAGGGGGGTGTTGTCGGGCTGTCGGGTGATGGACATGGGGGACTCCAGGGCGCATGGCGGTGGAGTGATTCAACGCTGGATGGGGGATTTGCGCACCTGTCAGATCTGACAGGTCAAGGCTGTTTTCCGACGATCGGTAGCCTCGTTCGCCGCCCGCTCAGGATTTGCGCAGCGTTTTCTGGCGCGCGATATAGACCGTCACCAGCACCGCACTGGTCAGCATGAAGCCCCGCGCCCACGGTAGCGGCACCAGATAGCACGAGAACAGAATGCTGGCCCACATCAGCCCGATCGCGTAGATCTTGCCCTTGAGCGGAATGCCGTTGCCATCGAGGTAGTCACGAATCCATGGCCCCAGTCGTGGGTGTTCGACCAGCCAGTGATAGAAGCGCGGAGAGCTGCGGGCGAAACACGCCGCCGCGAGCAGGAGAAAAGGAGTGGTGGGCAAAACAGGCAGGAAAATCCCGATCACCCCCAATGCCACGCTGAGCCAGCCGATGGCCAGCAGGATGTAGCGCAACATCAGGGGGCGGTTGCCTATGGGATTGTCCATAGGCCGGATCTTAGTGGTGACGTGGCTTGAGGATCGCCGGTTTTTCATCAGGCGCCTGGCACAGCAGGTACAGCGCGGTCAGGGCTTCCGGGATCTGCACGATCATGTCGTCCATCAGGTTGGCGTCTTTGGCGATGTCTTCGAATTCCGGCTGTTCGTCGAACAGGCCCGAACCGACCATGATCGGCAGGAGCATTTCGCTGACTTCTTCTTCGGCGGTTTCGAACCAGGCCGCTTCACGCAGGAACACGCCTTCCATGAAACCGATGCACCAGCCGCGCAGTTCGGAATCATCCGGCTCTTCGCCCAGATCCAGTTCGCATGGCAGCTCGAATTCTTCATCCGAGGCCAGTTGACGGGCGATGTGCGCCTTGAGGCCGATCAGGGTCGCTTCGATCTCTTCGCGCTGGGCGTCGCTGCTGTAATGCGGCTCTTCGGCGAACAGGGCGTCGATCCACTCACGCTCCGGTACGTCTTCTGCGCAGATCGACAGCGCGGTGAGGTAGCCGTGAGCGGCCACGTAATCCAGCGCCTCGTCATGCAGCTCGTCGGCGTCGAGGAAAACTTGCAGGCGGGTCAGTTGCTCAGCGAAGGACATTACGGGGCTACCTTGGGGAATAAACAATGCGGGAATTCTAGGCCTTCTTGCGCGCTCAAGCCAGCCGCATGGCAGATTTGACCTGCCATACCCTGCATACACCCTGTAGGAGCTGCCGAAGGCTGCGATCTTTTGATTTGCTTTTAATAAAGACAAGATCAAAAGATCGCAGCCTTCGGCAGCTCCTACACAGGTATCAGCGATTGTATCGACGGGTGTCGCCCTGTGCAGGGGAGGCCTCGGGTATACTGCCGCGTTTTGCGATCCCTGCCCGCATTGCGCGTGTCACGTAATGCGCTCTTACGTTTTGTTTAAGCAGCCGTGGCTGTCCTGAACCAGCCTGTGCAGGGATGTTTCGGTAGATTTTTGGAGTTTTTATGCTCGAACAGGCTCAACGCGTCCTCAAGGACATCTTCGGCTACGACAGTTTCCGTGGCCGTCAGGGTGCAATCATTGAGCGCGTGGCCAGTGGTGGTGATGCGCTGGTGCTGATGCCTACCGGTGGCGGCAAGTCGCTGTGCTTTCAGGTGCCGGCTTTGCTGCGCGATGGCCTGGCGGTGGTGGTGTCGCCGCTGATCGCGCTGATGGACGATCAGGTCGCCACCCTCGAAGAACTCGGTGTGGCCGCCGCCGCGCTGAACTCCACACTGAGCGCCGAACAGCAGCGCGATCTCGCGGCGCGGATCAAGCGCGGTGAAGTGAAGATGTTGTATCTGGCGCCGGAGCGCCTGGTGCAGCCGCGCATGCTGTCGTTCCTGCAAGGCCTGAATATTGCGTTGTTCGCCATCGACGAAGCCCACTGCGTGTCGCAGTGGGGCCACGACTTCCGTCCGGAATACCTGCAACTGGGCCAGTTGGCCGAGATGTTTCCCGACGTGCCGCGCATCGCCCTGACCGCCACCGCCGACAAGCGTACCCGCGAAGAAATCGTCACCCGTCTGCATCTGCAGAATGCCGAGCGCTTCCTGTCGAGCTTCGACCGCCCGAACATCTTTTACCGCATCGTGCCCAAGGAGCAGCCGCGCAAGCAGTTGCTGGCGTTCCTCGCCGAGCGGCGCAGCGACGCGGGCATCGTTTATTGCCTGTCGCGCAAGAAAGTCGAGGAAGTCGCAGCGTTTCTCAGTGAACAGGGCTTCCCGGCGCTGCCGTACCACGCCGGCCTGCCCAACGATCTGCGTGCCTTCAACCAGAAGCGCTTCCTCAACGAGGAAGGCTTGATCATGGTCGCCACCGTGGCGTTCGGCATGGGCATCGACAAGCCCAACGTGCGCTTCGTCGCCCACCTCGATCTGCCGAAATCCCTTGAGGCGTATTACCAGGAAACCGGGCGCGGCGGCCGTGACGGTCTGCCGGCGGATGCGTGGATGGCCTACGGTCTGCAAGACGTGGTGATGCTCAAGCAGATGCTGCAGAACTCCGAAGGTGACGAGCGGCACAAGCGTCTGGAGCAACACAAGCTCGACGCGATGCTGTCGCTGTGCGAAGAAACCCGTTGCCGTCGTCAGACCCTGCTCGCGTACTTCGATGAAGACATGCCCGAGCCGTGTGGCCATTGCGACAACTGTGTCGACGGTGTGCAGACCTGGGACGCCACCGAACCTGCACGTCAGGCCTTGTCGGCGATTTTCCGTACCGGTCAGCGTTATGGCGTCGGTCATCTGGTCGACGTGCTGTTGGGCAAGGACAACGAAAAAATCCGCAGTTTCGGCCATCAGCACCTGTCGGTGTGGGGCGTCGGCAAGGCGTTGAGCGAGAGCGAATGGCGCTCGTTGTTCCGGCAATTGGTTGCGCGCGGTCTGGCGGATGTCGATCACGAGGGTTATGGCGGCCTGCGTCTGAATGACAGTTGCCGGCCGTTGCTCAAGGGCGAAGTCACGCTGGAGTTGCGCCGCGATCTCAAACCGCAGGTCACCGCCAAAACCGCCAGCAAAAGCCCGGCCAGCCAACTGGTGCGCGGCGAAGAGCGCGAACAGTGGGAAGCCCTGCGCGCGCTGCGACGCAAACTGGCCGAAGAACATGGTGTGCCGCCGTACGTCATCTTTCCCGATTCGACGTTGCTGGAAATGCTCCGCAGCCAGCCGACCTCGCTGGCGGAAATGGCCCGGGTCAGCGGTGTTGGCGCGCGCAAGCTGGAACGCTATGGCGATGCCTTCCTCGAAGTGCTCGGCGGCGAGGTCGAGGCGCCGAAAGTGGTGGCCGACGTGCGCCACGAACTGATCACCTTGGCTCGCGCCGGCATGACGCCGCTGCAGATCGCCGGTCAGCTGCAGTGCTCGGAGAAGAACGTCTACACCATGCTCGCCGAGGCGATCGGCAAGCAGCAGTTGTCGCTCGAGCAGGCGCTGGATTTGCCTGAAGAGTTGATGGGCGAAGTGCAGGACGCGTTTCTTGATGGCGAGGGCGAGTTGCCGTCGGTCGCCGAGGTTGCGGAGCTGTTTGCCGGGCGTGTGCCGGAGGGCGTGCTGTATTGCGTGCGGGCTGCGTTGCAGTCGGAATTCGAGATGTAATTGGCGGCCTACCCTCACCCCAGCCCTCTCCCAGAGGGAGAGGGGGCCGACCGAGGTGTCTTGCGCCATACATCGACCTGAATGACCGAGTCGATTATGGATTCAGCGCCGATCTGCCACGTCGGCGTAATTCCCGAATATCCCCCAATTCAGTCCCCTCTCCCTCTGGGAGAGGGCTAGGGTGAGGGCCGTCCCATTCTGGATTCAGCAAAGCACTCCCAGGTCGCTGAATATCTAAAGCATCCCCCATTCAGTCCCCTCTCCCTCCGGGAGAGGGCTAGGGTGAGGGCCTGCCAATTCTGGATTCAGCAGAGCACTCCCAAGTCGCTGAATATCTAAAGCATCCCCCATTCAGTCCCCTCTCCCTCTGGGAGAGGGCTAGGGTGAGGGACCTCAAGATGTAACGATTCAGTACAGACCGCCACTTGCCTATAACTGCAGCTCATGCTTAGCTGGCTAATAATTAGATTTTCTTTATTTTCAGTCTAACCGTGAGTGTTTTATGCCGTTAACCGATCAACACCGCTTTGGCATGCAACTGGCCCAGATGTCCCGTGGCTGGCGTGCCGAACTGGATCGCCGACTGGCCGGGCTGGGTCTGTCCCAGGCGCGCTGGCTGGTGCTGCTGCATCTGGCGCGTTTTGAAGAAGCGCCGACCCAACGAGAGCTGGCGCAGAGCGTTGGCGTCGAAGGGCCGACCCTTGCACGCTTGCTCGATAGTCTGGAAAGCCAGGGGCTGGTGCAACGCCAGTCCGTGATGGAAGACCGCCGGGCGAAAAAAATCGTTCTCTGCGCACCGGCGCTGCCGCTGATCGAGCAAATCGAAACCATTGCCACACAGCTGCGTCACGAGTTGTTCGAAGGCGTCGACGAGGCGGATTTGAAGGTGTGCATGCGAGTTCACGGGCACATTCTGGGCAACCTGGAAAAATCTTGAGGCACATCCCCGTGCCGTATCTTTGAGAGATCGCGCTGAGCCGACTATAAGAACTACTGGGCAATATCGTGTTCGTACCGGATGTGCGAACGCATAGAAGTCGGTTTTGCTTATTTAAGGGATGCTCATGCTCGCAAGTCGGCACGTGGTACTGCGCGGTGGCGCCAAATGGCTGCTGGTCGTCGGTGTTTTCAGCTATTCGGCCTGGTCGATGGCCTTGGGGCTGGGTGACATCACTGTTCATTCAGGCCTTAATCAGCCACTCAAGGCTGACATCGCGTTGGTCGATGTCGGCGGGCTGACGCAAAACGATCTGGCGGTGCGTCTGGCCACGGCGGATGAGTTCGCCGAGGCCGGGGTCGAGCGAGTGTTCTTCCTCAACGACCTCAAGTTCATTCCGATCCTGCATGGCAATCGCCAGATGATCCGGGTGACCTCCAGTAAACCGGTCAACGAACCCTTCCTGAATTTCCTCGTGCAGCTCAATCAGCCCAATGGCCGTTTGCTGCGCGAGTACACGCTGTTGATCGATCCACCGGGTTCGCCGGGTATCGTGCCGGCCACCGATGAGCCGGATCCACTTGCGCAATCCTCCGGTTTTCCTACTGTCGAGCCTGCCGTGGCTGCGCCGCAGGCAGCTCAGGGCAAGCGCGATACGCTGCCAACGCCTGCCACCCCGCCCGCCAACGATGCGCTGGCCGAGCAATTGGCCGCCAGTGTGTTGCTGGGCCAGCAACTGCAGAAGACTGTCGACGAACTCAATGCAAAACTGCAGACACAGGATGTGCAGATTGCCGACGGCAAGAAGCAGATCGCTGACCTGCAAACGCGCCTGGTCGAACTTCAGCAAGCGCCGCCACCGACTGTAGTGACACCCGTACCGGCTTCGCCCCCTGTTGTGACGCCGTTCGCGTCCGGCGAGGACGGTTTGAACTGGCCATTGCTCGGTGGCTTGTTGCTGTTGCTGGGGGCACTGGCCGGGTTGTTTGTACACCGTCGACGGCTACAACAGACACCGGCTGACGAACCGCAGCCGCTGTTGCCGCAGGGCAGTGAGCCGGATTTGCCTGAAGCCGAAAACGCAGGATCAGTCAGCGCTTCAGTCTCTGCCCAACATCGTGAAGAACCGGCGGCGGGTGATGTGCTGGAAGCAGTAGGGATCTATCTGGCCTATGGCCGACTCGGCGAAGCTGCCGGGCTGCTGCGCGATGCCTTGCACAAAGAGCCGGAGCGCACCGATATCGGTTTGCAGTTGCTTGAAGTACTGGGGCGCCAGGGTGACAGCGCCGCGTTTGAACAACAGGAAAGTCATTTGCGTGAGCTGGGCGTGGCTGTCCAGACGTTGCAGGATGTGCGCGCTCGACATCCGAAACTGGCAAGTGCCGCGCTGTTGGCCGGCGCGCCGCCGGTCATTGCGGCGGCCCCCATTGTCGTTGCACCACAGCTGCCGGAAGATGATTTCGAGTTGAATCTGGGCGAGCTGTCGATGGATTCCAGTTGGGATCTGGAGGACAGTCGCCCGGCCTCAACCGAACCATCGGCTGATACCTCGGCGCTGGGTTCCGGCTTGCGAGTACTGCCTCAGGATTTCGAGTTGCCGGAGGCGACCAGCGCAGACGCTGAGCTTGAGTGGATCCCCGAACCGGACACCGAGCCGCTGGATGAAGATTTTCTCAATGAGTTTGCTGATCCCGAGCTGTCACTGACGTTGCAACCGCTGGACTTGCAGGAACCGGAGCCGGTCCACGACGACAATTCCGGCAAGCTCGAACTGGCGCAGACGTGCATCGATGACGGTGACATCGACAGTGCGATTGCGTTGCTCAATGAGTTGCTCAAGGAAGGGGATGAGCCGTTGAAGCAAACAGCGCGGACGTTGCTGGCGGGGATTCGCTGAAGCCGATGGTTTTGCGGTGTATTTTATGCCGCTATCGCGAGCAGGCTCACTTCTACAGGGGAACGCATTCCAATGTAGGAGTGAGCCTGCTCGCGATAGCGATTCGTCAGGCGACCTGATCAGAAGGTCTGCCCCAGATTCAGATAAACCGCCTGCTCATTCGCATCATTCAACCCATAACTGAAATTCAAAGGCCCCAGCGGCGTGTCGAAACCGATAAACACGCTGGCGGCGTTGATGTAGCCACTGTCGAACTCATTGTCGTTGTTCCACGCCCGCCCACGCTCCAGCGAGGCGCCGGCATACAGCGGGAAGTCCAGCGGCAGATAAGAGCGCGGCGTCAGACGGCGGTAATACACCGCGCGCATCAGGCTGATGTTCTGCCCGGAAATCGCGTCCTCACGGAAACCCGACAACTGTCGCGCACCGCCGAGCAGGAAACTCGATGTCACCACATTGGCGTCGTCCAGCGTGCGCCCGTAGCGCCCACCGAGAATCAGCGTATCCGGGCCACGGCTCATGGCTTTGTCGATTTTAAAGTCCCACTGCCGATAACGCGTGTCCGACCCCAGGCCCGGTTCAAACTGCGTCAGCGTCAGGCTGACGTCCTTGCCTTCGTGAGGGAAGTACACGTTATCCAGTGAGTCGTACGAATACTTCAGCGCATAGAAACCTTCGTTGAAGTTTTCACTCGGCAGATCCTGATCGCCAATGCGTACATCGGCCTTGCCCCACGCCTCACCGACACCGAAACGCACCTCGCCGTTGTTGCCGATCTGGCGGCCGAAGTTGAGGCCGAAACCGTAGCGCTCGACGCGGTACTGCGCGATCGGATCGTTGTCGAGCACCGCTTCAACGTTCTGCGCCTCGAACGAGGCGTACGGCGCGACGAAGTAACGCGAGCCGACGTCGAGCGGTTGATAGAACTCGGTGTACAGCTCTTGTTTATCGCCAATCTGCGCACGGGTCAGCCATTCCGCGCCGAGGCGGTTGATGCCGTTGATGCGATAGCTGGCACCGAGGTTGAAGGCGCTGTCGCCGCGCATGTCGTCGGACAGATTGAGGCCGACCCGCAGGTAATCGGTGCCGCTGCGCTTGCCCCGAGCGCTGATCACCAGGGTGTGATCCTGGCCCTTGTGCACCACGCGGTATTGCACCTGCTCGAAGTAGTCGAGGCCATACAAGGTGCCCATGTCCGAGTGCAGTCGGCCCAGATCCAGCGGTTCGCCGATGTGCTGGCGGATGTAGTAACGAATGACGTCGTCGTCGACTTTCGAGTCGTTCTCGACGCGGATCGCGGTAATGATCGGCGTGCGCTGCCCCGGCGAGCGCGCGGCATTGAGTTCGGCATCCTGAGATTCGTCGGGCTTGAGCTGAGCAAGGCGCGCATCGAGGATCCGGGTCGCGCGGTAACCGGCGTCGATCATCTCCTGAGCCTTGCCGAAATCGGTGACACCGAACGCCGCCAGTGCGGGCTGAATCAGCACATCGGAGGATTTCAGCGCGGCCAGTTGTTCTTCGGAGTTACTGCGGGTCATCAGGGTGATCGACTGGTTCAGCACGTCGACCACGGTGGTCAGTTGTTTGCGATTGCGCAGCGGGGTGCCGATATCGACGACGATGGCCACGTCCACGCCCATTTCCCGCGCGACATCGAGGGGAATGTTGTCGGTCATGCCGCCGTCGACCAGTAGCCGGCCATTGAGTTCGACCGGGGCGAACACCGCCGGGATCGACATGCTCGCGCGGATCACCTGCGGCAAGTGGCCTTTGCGGAACACCACTTTTTCGCCATTGGAAATGTCGGTGGCTACGGCGCGGAACGGGATTGGCAGTTTGTCGAAGTCGCGGGTGTCGCTGGTGTGCGCCAACAGGCTTTCCAGCAGCAGCGCTAGGTTCTGGCCCTGAATCACGCCCAGTGGCAGGCCGAGGCTGCCGTCGTCGCGAAAGCTCAGCTTCTGTTTGACCAGAAAGTCGCGGTCATCCTGCTTGCGCCGAAACGGCACGTCTTCGCGCGGTGGGGCGTCGGACAGCGCGGCTTGCCAGTCGATGTTCAGCGCGAGTTTTTCCAGTTCATCAATCTTGTAGCCCGAGGCGTACAGACCGCCGATCACTGCGCCCATGCTGGTGCCGGCGATCGCATCGATCTTGATGCCTTGCTCTTCGAGCGCCTTGAGCACACCGATGTGCGCCAATCCGCGCGCGGCGCCGCCGGACAGCACCAGACCGACTTTCGGTCGCGGCGCCTCACTGGCATGGACAAGCAGAGGAAGGAAACCAAGCAGCAGGCAGAACAACAGACGGCGCATTGTGAGTCTCGGGGCAAGCGTTAAAGCCGGCTATTATAGCGGCGCCCTCTGTCTCAGGAGTTTCAGCAAACATGACTGTCGCAAAAGCAGAAGTTGTCATCACCTATTGCACTCAGTGCCAGTGGCTGCTGCGCGCCGCGTGGCTGGCGCAGGAGCTGCTCAGTACCTTCGGCGATGACCTCGGCAAAGTCTCGTTGGTGCCAGGCACCGGCGGGGTATTTCACATCACCTGCGCCGGCGTGCAGATCTGGGAACGCAAGGCCGACGGTGGGTTTCCCGAGGCCAAGGTGCTGAAACAGCGGGTTCGTGATCAGATCGACCCTGAGCGCGACCTCGGCCACAACGACCGCACTCAGTGAGACGCGGCCTCGGCGGCGACGGTTTTCTTGTTGGCGCTGCCGGACATCCGCGCGGAAACGACGATGGCGATGATGATCAGTGCGCCGCCCATCAACATCCGTAGCGTCGGGTTTTCGTTGAACAGCAGCCAGGCGATGGTAATGCCGTAAACCGGCTCCATGGCAAACACCACCGCCGCCGTGCGTGCTTTGATCACCGCCAGACTGGCGACGAACAGGCTATGAGCGACGCCGGTGCAGAACACCCCGAGCAAGCCGATCCAGAGCCAGTCCAGTGCTCGCACTTCGCTCAGTTGCGGCGCCGCAACCGGCAGCAGACACAGCGCCACCACGACGTTTTGACACAACGCCGCCTGCACCGCCGGGATGCGCCCGGAGCTGGCGCGGTTGGTCAGTGACAGCAGCGAAAACAGCAGCCCCGAAAGCACCGACCAGAGCAAACCGATGGTCGCGCCGCTGCCCAGATCGAAGGCCGGGGTCACCAGAATCAGGCCGATGCTGACCAACACCACCAGCACAACTTCATTGGCACGGATGCGTTCGCGGAAAATCAGCCCTTCGAGAATCACCGTGAAGGCCGGGAAACTGGCGAAGCCCAATGTTGCGATGGCGACACCGGCGATCTTCACCGACAGGAAGAAACTCACCCAGTGCCCGGCCAGCAACACGCCGCTGAGGGCCAGGCGCCGCCAATCCACGGCCTGAAGTTTCTGCCAGCCGTGCTGACTGGCAAAACGGGCGAAAAATGCCAGGGCGAGCACGGCGAAAGCTGCGCGACCGAAGACGATCACAGCGGGGGACGCGGCAGCGAGTTTGCCGAACACACCGGTCAGGCCAAACATCAAAGCGCCTATATGCAGAGCGCCAAGGGCGGTACGCGGAGTCATTGCATTCCTTAATCCAGACACGGTTTCTTGTGATGATCGTCCCCATGCTCTGCGTGGGAATGCCTCTAGGGACGCTCTGCGTCCAGTGACGCGGAGCGTCACGGGCTACATTCCCACGCGGAGCGCGGGAACGATCAATTAGTCCATTGAACCGCGTCTCGGCCTACAAGTCTGTCGGCAGACTATCGTCTTTTGTCGTAGGAATCGCGCCGAAGCTGGCCGGGTGATGCACCGAACTCACGTAGGACGGCAGCCGAGAAGGCACTCTGCGAGCTGTAGCCGACGCGACTGGCAACTTCGCCGATCGGCAGGGCTGTGTCGCGCAGCAGTTGCACCGCGAGATGCAGGCGCCGACTGCGGATGTAATCCATCGGCGTCTGCCCGCATTCGGCCATGAACCGTACATGCAGGCGCGCGCTTGAGAGCCCGGCAACCCGCGCCAGATCGGCGACTTGCAGCGGATAAGCGGCGTTTTGCTCGATGTGCGCATCCAGCGCGGCGTAGGGCAGGCGACGCGCGACCAGTTCGCCAGGTAGCGCGTGATTGAGACTGGCCAGGAGCAACACCGCGCCTTGTTGCGCGATCAACGGATCGCTGACCGGGCTGTTCGCCAGCCAACTGACCAACTGACTCTGCCCGGAATCCAGCGACAGGCGCGCGGGCTGATCAAGCAAGCGGCGGCTGGCGTCGGCATGATCGCCCAGCGAGTCGACCAGCCATTGCCCGTCAGGAATATCCAGCACCAGACAGCGGCTGCCGTCGGGGCTGCCGCAGGCATGATGCGCGCCAGAAGGGATCACCACAAAACTCTGCTGACGCACCTGACTGCCGCAACCCTCGACCTCGAAATCCAGCGCACCGGACAACCCGAACACCAATTGCGCGTGCTCGTGGCTATGCACGATCAAATCGTGGGTGTACTGACGCAGGGTGAGGATCGGTCGCATGGCAGGTTGTCTCCGAAGTGATCGCCAGTCTACACCGACGCACGCCGGATGCGTTGTCACACGACTGACTCACGCTTGTCATGGTCGATTAACCGGACAAGCGCAGAGTGGCGAAAACATCGCAGAGGGTTGCCCATGACCAGCGCCGAGCTCGCCAGACCCAGTCGCAAACAACGGGTGCGAACCCTGTGGATCTCCGACGTGCACCTGGGCACGCGCGATTGCCAGGCCGAGCACTTGTCGCAATTTCTCAAGGGCTACCATGCCGACAGGATTTATCTGGTCGGCGACATCATTGACGGCTGGAAACTGCGCGGCGGCATGTACTGGCCGCAAGCGCACACCAACGTGATCCGTCGTTTGTTAACCATGAGCAAGCGCGGCACCGAGGTGATTTACGTCACCGGCAACCACGATGAATTCCTGCGGCGTTATTCGAAGTTGATTCTGGGCAATATCCAACTGGTCGACGAGGCGGTGCATGTCACCGCAGACGGTCGGCATCTGCTGGTGATTCACGGCGATCAGTTCGATGTCATCACCCGCTATCACCGCTGGTTGGCCTTCCTTGGCGACTCCGCCTATGAATTCACCCTGACCCTCAATCGCTGGCTCAACCACTGGCGGGCGCGGTATGGCTACGGCTATTGGTCGTTGTCGGCGTACCTGAAACACAAGGTGAAAACCGCGGTGAGTTTCATCAGTGACTTTGAAGAAGCCATCGCCCATGAATGTGTGAAGCGCGAGTTGCATGGCGTGGTCTGCGGGCACATTCACCATGCCGAGATCCGCAAGGTGGGAGAAGTGGATTACCTCAATTGCGGTGATTGGGTGGAGTCGTGCACGGCGTTGATCGAGCATTGGGACGGCACGATCGAGTTGTATCGGCTGGCGGATGCGCAGGCGCGCGAGGCGGAGCTGAAAGCGGCCAAAGTCGCCGAACTCGCATAACGCTCTGGTGATTGAGAGGGCCTCATCGCGAGCAGGCTCACTCCTACAGGGGGTACGCATTTCAACTGTAGGAGTGAGCCTGCTCGCGATGAACCGCGCAGCGGTTCCCGAGGATGATTACGCTGGCGAGTGTTCCTCCATCGCCGCTTTGTAAATCGAGTTCTTCGGCTGCGCAAACAACCGTTCCATCATCGGCTCAAAGAAGCTCAACGGCAGCGTGTCATAGTCAGGATCAAACGCCGCCGCATCGTATTTGGCACAAAACTCGGCGGTCGCTTGATACTGCGGATGGTCGGCGAACTGCTCGCGCAGATGCCGATCCATGCCCAGATGATGAAAGAAGTAATACCCCTGAAACACCCCGTGCTTCTCGACCATCCACAGATTCTCGGCACTGACGAACGGCTTGAGAATCGCCGCAGCAATGTCCGGATGGTTGTACGAACCCAGGGTGTCACCAATGTCATGCAGCAACGCGCACACCACGTATTCCTCGTCGCGCCCGTCACGAAAGGCGCGGGTGGCGGTTTGCAGCGAGTGGGTCAGGCGATCCACCGGAAAGCCGCCGAAATCGCCTTCGAGCAATTTCAGGTGAGTCATGATCCGCGAGGGCAACTGTTTGGCGTAGGCACTGAAGTCAGCGGCGATGATCGCCCAGTCTTCCTGCGTACCGTCCTTCATATGGGTGAAGCGGGCATTGGCATTCATTGGCTGACCCTCATTCAGAACGCCACGCGACCTAGGATCATGTCGCGGTACATGACGAAGTCGCCGAGCAGGCTGTACAGCGGATGCTGGAAAGTCGCCGGGCGGTTCTTTTCAAAGAAGAAGTGCCCGACCCAGGCAAAGCTGTAACCGGCCAGCGGCACCGCCAATAGCAGCAGCCAGGCGCCCTTGGCGATGGTCATCGCCAGAATGAAAATCACCAGTGTCGTGCCGATGAAGTGCAGGCGCCGGCAGGTGCTGTTGTTGTGTTCGCTGAGGTAATACGGATAGAACTCAGCGAAGCTGCTGAAATGCTTGATGTTTTCCACGACCGCGTTCTCTGTGGTTATTGTTCTGGCGACGAGTTGTGCTGCGGGTAGCTTATTTGAGTCTAGAGTGATCATTGGCGTGGGCCAGTGACAATCGGCGCCACTTTAGTATCCTTCGCAAATCAGGCCGTAACATGCGGCCCCTCATGTAAAAGAAAAACGCCATGAGCGAACGAACGACTTCTGCAAGCTGGGCGATGGGGATTGTCAAAGCATTGGAGATGGACGGCCTGGATTGCCGGGTTCTGTTCAAGCAACTGGGGCTCGATTACACGGCTCTGGATGATCCGGATGCGCGCTTCCCGCAAGATTCCATGACCCGGCTGTGGCAGCGGGCAGTCGAACTGTCCGGTAATCCGGCTATCGGCCTGAACATGGGCAAAGTGGTGCGACCGGCGTCGTTTCATGTCGCCGGTTATGCGCTGATGTCGAGCAATACCCTGGCCGAAGGCTTTCAGCGGCTGGTGCGTTATCAGCGGATTATCGCCGAAAGTGCCGACCTGAGCTTCCGTTTGCTGGAAGAAGGTTATGCGCTGATTCTGACCGTGCACGGCGACCATCTGCCGCCGACCCGGCAAAGCGCCGAAGCCTCGCTGGCCTGTGCGCTGGGCCTGTGCGGCTGGTTGACCGGGCGCACGCTGCATCCGGTCAAAGTGCTGGTGCAGGGCGCCGAACCCGACGATCTGGAACCCTACAAACAAGCCTTTCATGCACCGCTGATGTTCAACGCACCTTACGATGCGCTGATTTTCGAGCGGGCCGACATGGAAGCCCCGTTGCCTACGGCCAACGAGGCGATGGCGCTGTTGCATGACCGGTTTGCCGGGGAATACCTGGCGCGGTTTTCCGAAAGTCGCGTGACCCACAAGGCGCGACAGGTGCTGTGCCGGTTGCTGCCACAAGGCGAACCGAAGCGCGATACCGTGGCGCAGACTCTACATTTATCGCAGCGTACCTTGCAGCGGCGCTTGCAGGAGGAGGGCACCAGTTTTCAACAGTTGCTCGATGACACGCGCCGCGAACTGGCCGAGCAGTATCTGGCGCAACCGCGCATGACCTTGCTGGAAATCGCTTATCTGTTGGGCTTCGCCGATCCGAGCAACTTCTTTCGCGCGTTCCGCCGCTGGTTCGACACCACGCCCGGCGATTACCGGACGCGGTTGTTGCAGGCGCCGAGCGCGGTCAGTGACGCCAAAAGGCCGGAATACACAGCACAAACACCGTAATGATCTCCAGTCGGCCGAGCAGCATGCCGAACGACAGGATCCACTTGGCCGCGTCCGGCAAGGTGGCGAAGTTGCCGGCCGGGCCAATGGTTTCGCCAAGGCCCGGGCCGACGCCGGACACGGTGCTGGCGGCGCCGGTCAGTGCGGTCATCCAGTCGACGCCGAGCAGCGACAGGAGCAGGGCAATCACGCAGATGGTGATGGCGAAGAAGAACGAAAACGTCAAAATCGAACGGACGATCTCTTCGTCGAGGCGATGGCCGTTGTACTTCTGTTTGATCACCGCGCGCGGGTGAATCAACTGATTAAGGTTGGCCTTGAGCAGGATGTAGGCGACCTGGAACCGGAAAATCTTGATCCCGCCCGCCGTCGACCCGGAACAGCCTCCGACGAAGCCCAGATAGAAAAACAGCATCAGCGAGAAGTTGCCCCACAGGCTGTAGTCGCCGAGGGCAAAACCAGTGGTGGTGACCACCGAGGTCACGTTCAGTGCCACGTGGCGCAGCGCATCGAGCCAATGCAGGTTGGTCGTCCACCAGTACCAGGTGCCGAGCACCAGCCAGGTCACCAGCAACATGCCGAGCAAACCCTGCACCTGCTGATCTTTGATCAGCGCCTTGCGGTTGCCGCGCAACGTCGCCACGTACAGGGTGAACGGCAGGCTGCCGAGAATCATGATGACCACCGCGACCCAGTGCACCGCCGGTTGCGTCCACTTGGCCAGCGACTGGTCGGAGGTCGAGAAACCACCGGTGGAAATCGCCGACATCGCGTGGTTGATCGCGTCGAACGGGCTCATCCCGGCCCACCAGAACGCCAGGCTGCCAAGAATGGTAATGCCGACGTAAGCCGCCACGATCAGCCGCGCCACCATGTGCGAACGCGGCATGACCTTTTCCGAGCGGTCTGAGGATTCGGTCTGGAACAGGCGCATGCCACCGATGCGCAGCAGCGGCAGAATCGCTACCGCCATGCCGATAAAGCCGATGCCGCCGATCCAGTGCAGCAACGAGCGCCACATCAGGATGCCCGGGGACATGTCGTCGAGATGATTGAGCACGGTCGAGCCGGTGGCGGTAATGCCCGACATGCTTTCGAAGAACGAGTCGGTGTAGCTGATGTGCTGAGTCAGCAGAAACGGCAGCGCAGCGAAAATGCACACCACCAGCCAACTGCTGACCGTCAGCAGATACATGTCACGTGGGCGCAGGTGAATGTGTTCCGGTCGACCGGGAATCACCAGCGCAAGGCCGGCGACGAAGGTGATCATGCTCGCCCAGAGGAACGACGGCAGGTCGCTGGTGCGCTCGAAAATCACCAGCGTGGCCATGGGCACGACCATGGCCACGGCCAGGGTGATCAGGAAGATGCCGATGATGAAACCAATGATCCGTAAGGTCGGCAACGCCATGAAGTCCGCTCGGGCTGATGTGGGAAGGGCGCCATTCTACCCGTGGGGCAGGGCATGTAAACCGGCATCCTGTTGGCAGATGAAGCTAGAATAGCCGCACATTTTTCTCAGGAGGTGGCCGATGCAGGCTCTCGACGCGTTGCTCAACCGTGTTTCCGTTCCACGACTGGTCGAACCGGCCCCCACTGCCGAGCAGCGCGAAGCCCTGTTTGGCGCAGCGTTGCGCGCGCCGGATCACGGACATTTGCAGCCGTATCGCTTTCTGACTGTCGAAGGCGCGGCGCGTGAGCAGATGGGCGAGTTGCTGGCCGAGGCTGCACAGCTGCAGGAAGGCGAAGTCACCGAAGCGATGATCGACAAGGCCCGCAACGGCCCGCTGCGGGCGCCGCTGGTGGTTGTGGTGATCGCCAAATTGCAGGAACACGTTAAATATCCTAAGGCCGAGCAGTTGCTGGCGGCGGGGTGTGCGGCGCACGGGATTTTGCTGGCAGCGTATGCGCAGGGGATTGGTGCGGTGTGGCGTACGGGGGATCTGGCTTATTCGCAGCACGTGGCCAAAGGTTTGGGGCTGGGGGAGGGTGAAGAGGTGATTGCGTTTCTTTACCTTGGCACGCCGCAGAAGGAGCCTCGCGTAGCTGAAAAGGTCGACCTGAGCGAGTTCGTTAGTGTCTGGCCTGGTAAAGCCTGAAGATCAAAAGCCCCTCACCCTAACCCTCTCCCAGAGGGAGAGGGGACTGATTGGGGGATGCTGTAGAAGTACGCCGACCTGAAAGTGCTCGGCTGAATCCAGAGTCGATAACGGTTCCGATGCATTTCGAGCCCAGAGTCGACGACGGTTCAAGTATCTTCAGTCCATAATCGACTCGGTTCTTCAGGTCGATGTATGACGCAAGACACCTCGGTCGGCCCCCTCTCCCTCCGGGAGAGGGCTGGGGTGAGGGTAGCTTTTAGGCTCTTAAAGTTGCACCACAGCTCCAGGTACAAGCGGCAATTCCAGGCTCGCAATAAACCCGCCCTGCGGATGATTGGCCAGCATCAAACTCCCACCATGCCGCTCCGCCGCTCGCCGCGCAATCGCCAGGCCCAGACCATGCCCTGCCGCCGTCTGCCCCGGCGCGCGATAAAACGGCTCGCCCAACTGACTCAAATGTTCGGCCTGCACCCCCGGCCCATGATCACGCACGCTGACGATGATTTTTTCACCCTGACGCGAAGCCTGCATTTCAATCGCCTGACCCTCCGGATTGAAGCGCTGGGCATTGCGCAGCAGATTATCGATGGCGCGCTCGATCATGGTCGGCCAGCCCTTCAGATTCAGTTGCGGTTCGGCATCAAGACGCACCATCTGCTCGGGCGATGCAAGTTTCGCATCCTTCTGCAGCGTGCCGAGCAGGGCATTCAAATCCACGTCTTCCGCACTGGCGTTGTCGGCATCAACCCGTGCCAGCACCAGAATTTCACTGATTAGCGCTTCCAGCCGATCACATTCACGGGTCAGCCGTGGCCAGAGTTTCTCGCGTTCTTCGGGGTTGGCCCGCTCTGCCAGTGCCAAGGCAATGCGCAACCGTGCCAGCGGTGAGCGCAATTCGTGAGAAACGTCGCGCAACAGCTGCCGCTGACTGCCGATCAGACTCTGCAAACGCGCGCCCATGCGATTGAAGTCATTGGCCAGTACGCCGAACTCATCGCGACGGTTGGCCAGTTTCGCCAGGCTGTTTTGCTGATAGGTGGTCTGCCCCAGATCATGCACCGCGCCGCGCAAACGGCTGAGCGGGCGGGTGATGGAGAAGGTCACCAGCAAACTGAACAGGGTCAGCACCACCAGCGCGATGCCCAGAGCGCTCAGTGGCCAAAGCAGACTTTCGCGGTGCCAGGAGTCGAGTTCCGGGTGCGGGATGCGGTAGATGAACAGGTAGGTGTCACCGGTTTTTTCGCTGGTGAATTCGTCGGTCAGGCGCCGCCATGGCAGGCGACGATCATCATTGTTTTGCCGTGCCTCAAATGCGGCGGCGCGGCGCGGGAAGGTGCCACGCACCACCGGGTCGCCGGATTCGTTGAGCACCTGAACGTCGATGTGATATTGGCGTTTGCGCTGTTCGAGAATGCCCTGGGCGGCTTCTTCGCCCTGGGCTTCGTAAGTTTGTGTCCATTCGCCGGCGAGGGTGTTGAGGCCCGGATGACGGCTGAGGATCCACGCGTCCTGGTTGAGCATATGCCCGAGCAGAATGGACAACCCGGCCACCAGAGCGATGGCCAGCCAGAAGCTCGCGAGAATACGCCAGAACAATGAACGCACAGAAAATCCTCAATCAAACACAAATCCTGTAGGAGTGAGCCTGCTCGCGATAGCGGTGAGTCAGACAAGTAACCGTTGACTGACACACCGCTATCGCGAGCAGGCTCACTCCTACATTGGATCGGTGGAAAAAGACCCGACGGTGTTTAGCCGTCGGGTCCGGGGTTATTGCATTATTGCGCCTTTTGCGCCTTCCACGCCTTGAACTCGGCCCATTCGGCGCGACGCTCGGCCTGTTTCTTCTGGATCTCGTCGAATTTCTTCTGTTGATCCGGTTTCAACACGGCGCGGACATCGGTCTCGGCTTTCTTGTGGTTGGCCGCCATCTCGTCCTTCATGGCTTTCTGGTCAGCCGGCGAGAGTTTTTCCAGGTACTTGTCGACCACTTGCTTACGCTCGTGCATCTGCTCGCCCATGATCTTGCGGATCTGCTCGCGCTGTTCGCGGGACAGGTCGAGTTGGCTGTACGGACCTTTGCCGTGCATGCCGTGCATCTGACCGCCGTGGCGTGGGCCGTCAAGCGGGCCACCCATCGGGCCGCCGTCTTGCGGCATGGCCATGGCGACGGTTGGCAGAGCGGCAGCGAACATCAGAGCGATAAGAGTCTTGCGCATGGTGTATCTCCTTGTCTCGTTCCCGGTACGTTCCGGATGAGTTCAGATTACGGAGATCAAGGTCAGCGGCGGTCAGCACTGCGTAAAGCTTCGGTAAAGACGCTCGAGCGCTGACCTGACAAACACTCCTACAGGTGGAAGGTTCAGAGGCTGTAGAAGTAACCGCGGCTACGCAGGGCGACGATCCGTGGACGGCCGTCGGGGTGTGGGCCGATCTTTTTGCGCAGGTTGCTGACGTGCATGTCGAGGCTACGGTCGTACAGGGTCAGCTTGCGACCGAGGGCGAGCTGCGCCAGTTCCTGTTTGTCCAGCGGTTCGCCCGGCTGTTTGAGCAGCGCTTCGAGCAGGCGGCTTTCGGAAACGGTGAGGGTCAGTTCTTTCTCGTCGATGCTGACCACGCCGCGCACCGGGCTGAAACTGAGGTCGCCCAGTTCAAGCTGCGTCGAGACGGCCGCCGGATGGCTGCGACGCAATACGGCGCGCAGGCGAGCGGTCAGTTCCCGTGGGTCGCACGGTTTGGCCAGGTAATCGTCGGCACCCAGTTCCAGGCCGAGGATGCGATCCAGCGGCTCGCCACGGGCCGAGAGCATCAGCACCGGCAGGTCGGCGTGGTCGTTGCGCAGTTGCTTGAGCAGTTCCAGACCACTGCCATCGGGCAGCATCACGTCCAGCACCACTGCCGCCGGGGCCGTTTCGGCCAAGGCCTTGCGGGCGCTCTGGCCATCATGGCAGGCACGTACGTGGAAGCCTTCCTGGCTCAGCCAGCTACTCAGGAGTTCGCACAACTCCTGGTCATCATCAATCAGTAACAGCTCGCTCATGACTCACTCAATTTAGCCATTGCCGACGTTTTCGGCTTGCTCCACTGGCAAAGATACCGCAGAGCAGCGCCAATAGCGCTACTCCGGCGCCCGTGACGAACCACTGCTGCTGATCGGTCAACAGACGCGGCAGCGGGCTGGCCTGGGCTTCCTTGAGTTGCAGCTTGAGACGCTGGTTCTCCTGGCGCAACCGGGCAAGCTGGGCGCTTTCGCGGGTGTTGTCGGCATTTTGCAGTTGTTTGCTCAGTTCTTCCCGCTGCTGCTCGCTGGCCTTGAGGCGCTGCTGCAACTCGGTGATCTGGCTGCCGGCGCTTAACGACAATGGCGTGGAGCTGCCGCCTTCGGTGGTTTCCTCACCATGGGCGGGCGCCATGATCGACAACGTGACCAACATCAGACACAACGGACCCTTGCGCATCGCGACACCTGTTTCCAAATGGATATTGGGCAGGTTGTCGGCAGGCAAACGAGAATAATGAGCGATTGAGAACGCGATGAACCGAGAAGGTTCATCGCGTGGGGATAGCGTTACGGCAGGACTTGCTTGAACGGCTTGACGAGCACATTGGCGTAGACGCCGGCGGCAATGTACGGATCGGCATCGGCCCACGCTTGCGCAGCGCTCAGCGAATCGAATTCGGCGACGATCAGGCTGCCGGTGAAACCCGCTGCGCCCGGATCATTGCTGTCGACGGCCGGGTGCGGACCGGCCAATACGATGCGGCCTTCGCCCTTGAGCGCTTGCAGGCGTTCCAGATGCGCAGGACGCGCGGCCAGGCGTGCTTCCAGCGAGTTGGCGACGTCGGTGGCAATGATGGCGTAGAGCATGTCAGTCCTCGGTTTTTGGTGTTGTTGTGGTATCGGCATCGTGCAGATGGCGCGACAGGTAAATGCCCTGTGCGACCAGGAATACCAGGGTCATGCCCAGGCTGCCGAACACCTTGAAATCCACCCAGTAACTCTGGAAGGTGAAGGCGACGAACAGGTTGGCAGCGCCGCAGAACAGGAAAAAGGCGATCCAGGCGATGTTCAGGCGGGTCCAGACCGGATCCGGAAGGGTCAGCGCGTGGCCCATGATGCGTTTGATCAGCAGACGGTCACCGATGAAGTGACTGCCGATGAAGGCGACGGCGAACAGCCAGTTGACCACCGGCGCTTTCCATTTCAGGAAGGTCTCGCTGTGGAAGGCCAGCGTCAGGCTGCCGAACACCAGGCAGGCGATCAGGGTCAGCCATTGGCTCTTTTCCAGCTTGCGCTGTTTGATGAACAACGCGCCGTACACCACCAGGGAACTGATGATCAGCATCGCCGTGGCGCTGTAAATACCGCCTACAGTGACTTCATGGCCAGCGATGTCGACGACCCGTGGATCAAGTTTGTAAACGATGAAGAACAGCAGAAGCGGGATGAAATCGATGAATTGTTTCACAGTGAGAGCCAGAAGCTGGATGTGGCGGCATAATAACAAACATATGGGCGCGCGATAGCGCCAGCTGATTTGAGGTTACAACTCCCCGTGAATGTTGATTTGCACTGCCATAGCACGGCCTCCGATGGCGCCCTGGCGCCTGCGGTTCTGGTTGCGCGTGCGTTCGAGAACGGCGTGCGAGTCCTGGCGTTGACCGACCACGACACCCTCGAGGGCCTCGCCGAAGCGCGCACGGCCGCGACCGAATTGGGCATGCAACTGGTCAACGGCGTCGAACTGTCCTGTACCTGGGGCGGCGCGACCATTCATGTGTTGGGCTACGGTTTCGACGTCAATGCGGCACCGTTGGTCGAGGCGATTGCCAAATTGCACGATGGCCGCTGGCTGCGGTCGGAAGAAATAAGCCGCAAGCTCGCCCTCAAAGGCATGCCCGGCGCCCTCGACGGCGCGCGGAAAATCCAGCAGGAACTGGGCGACAGCGGCAATGCGCCGGCCCGTCCGCATTTCGCCGACTGGATGGTGCGTGAAGGGTTTGTAAAGGATCGCGCCGAGGCATTCCGCAAATGGCTCGGCGCCGGCAAGCTGGGTGACGTCAAGTTGCACTGGCCGACGCTGGAAGACACCGTCGGTACGCTGCGCGCCGCCAATGCCTGGGTCAGCCTGGCGCATCCGTGGCACTACGATTTCACCCGTAGCAAGCGCCGAAAGCTGATTGCCGACTATATTCAAGCAGGCGGGCATGCAATCGAGGTGGTCAATGGCCATCAGCCTGCGGAACAGGTCGGCAGCCTGGCAATCCTTGCCCGTGAGTTCGGTCTGCTGGTCAGCGCCGGCAGTGACTTCCATGGCCCTGGCGGCTGGTCCGAGATCGGCCAGTACCGGCCGGTTCCCGAGGACCTTCCACCCCTGTGGTGTCGGTTCAAACATGACACAGATATTGCCGCCGTCTGAACAGGTAGAGAATGTGAGTCAATTTTTCCAGATACATCCGGAAAACCCGCAAGCGCGCCTGATAAAACAGGCGGTCGAGATCATCCGCAAGGGCGGGGTGGTGATTTATCCCACGGACTCTTCCTACGCGATCGGTTGCCAGATCGGTGACAAAACCGCGATCGAGCGCGTGCGTCGCCTGCGTCAGCTTGATGAAAAGCACAACTTCGCCCTGATCTGCAGCGACCTGTCGCAACTGGGCAATTACGCCAAGATCGACACCGGCACCTTCCGTATTCTCAAGGCGCATCTGCCGGGGCCGTACACTTTTATTCTCAACGCCACCCGCGAAGTGCCGCGTCTTTTGCTGCATCCGAAGAAGCGCACCATCGGCCTGCGCGTGCCGAGCCATCCGATCGCGCTGGCGCTGCTGGCCGAACTTGGCGAGCCGCTGATGAGCGTGACCCTGATCATGCCCGGCGATGAAGACCCGCTCAGCGATCCTTACGAGATGCGTCAGTTGCTCGAACATCAGGTGGACTTGATCGTCGACGGCGGCTTCGGCGGCATCAAGGCCTCCACCGTGATCGACTTGACCGGCGACGACCCGGAAGTGGTCCGCGTCGGTTGCGGCGATCCGACGCCGTTCATGGTCGAGGCCTGAATGTCCGCAGTGGAAACCGTTGTCGATCCCCAGGCCGGCGCTCAGCAAGAGCTGCCGTTTGCCATGGTCTATGGCCAGGCGGTCATGGAAATGCCGCTCGACCTGTACATCCCGCCGGATGCGCTGGAAGTCTTTCTTGAAGCGTTTGAAGGCCCGCTCGACCTGCTGCTGTACCTGATCCGCAAACAGAACATCAACATCCTCGACATCCCGGTGGCGGAAATCACCCGTCAGTACATGGGCTATGTCGAGTTGATGCAGTCGGTGCGTCTGGAGCTGGCCGCCGAGTATCTGGTGATGGCCGCGATGCTCGCCGAGATCAAGTCGCGCATGCTCCTGCCGCGCGCTGAAACCGTCGAAGACGAAGAAGACGACCCGCGCGCCGAACTGATCCGCCGCTTGCAGGAATACGAGCGCTTCAAGGCTGCCGCCGAAGGCATCGACGGCTTGAGCCGGGTTGGCCGCGACGTGATCGTGCCCAAGCTCGACGCCCCGGAAGCCCGCGCGCGCAAGCTGTTGCCGGATGTCGCGCTGGAAGAGATTTTGATGTGCATGGCCGAAGTACTGCGCCGTGGCGATATGTTTGAAAGCCACCAGGTCAGCCGTGAGGCGCTGTCCACCCGCGAGCGCATGAGCGACGTGCTGGAACGGCTCAAGGGCGGCGGTTTTGTGCCGTTCGTCGAGCTGTTCACCGCCGAAGAAGGGCGACTGGGTGTGGTGGTGACCTTTATGGCGATCCTTGAACTGGTCAAGGAATCCTTGGTCGAGCTGGTGCAGAATGAGCCGTTCGCCGCGATCCACGTGCGAGCCCGAGCCGAATAACGAGTCGAAACATGAACCTGACTGAACCCCGCGAGCTGGCGCCCCTGCTTGAAGCCTTTCTGTTGGCCTCGGGAAAGCCGCAATCCCTTGAGCGCCTGTTTGAACTGTTCGAAGAAGGCGAGCGGCCCGAGCCTGCGGTCTTCAAGAAAGCCCTGACCCTGCTGGGCAAGTCCTGCGAGGGCCGCGCGTTCGAGCTCAAAGAAGTTTCGTCCGGCTACCGCTTGCAGATCCGCGAGAAGTTTTCGCCGTGGGTCGGTCGCTTGTGGGAAGAGCGACCGCAGCGTTATTCCCGTGCCTTGCTGGAAACCATCGCGCTGATCGCCTATCGCCAGCCGATTACTCGGGGCGAGATTGAAGACGTGCGCGGTGTGGCGGTGAACAGCAACATCGTCAAAACCTTGCTGGAGCGTGAGTGGATTCGCGTCGTTGGCTACCGCGACGTGCCGGGCAAACCGGCGATGTTTGCCACCACCAAGATGTTTCTCGATCACTTCAACCTGAAGAACCTCGAAGACCTGCCGCCGCTGGCTGAATTGCGCGAAATGGAAACCGACCCGGTGCTCGATTTCGACGACGCGCCGGTCCCGCAGGGCTTGCAGGAACTGGCCGATGCCAGCGCCGAGCCGGAGGAAGAGAAGGAAGAGACCAGTTTCCATACCTTGCTGCTGGAACTGGACAGCATGGAGGAGGGGATCAAGACCGACTTTGATGATTTGCTGCGGGATGCGGTGGATGGTGAGGTGCCGACGCCTGAAGCAGAAATCGAGACTGAGCCTGCGCCGCAGATCGCCGAGCCAATCATTGAAGTTGAACTTGAAGCTGAGCCAGAAGCCGAACCGGAAGAGGACATTCTTGGCGTCGCCGAAGCCCGCGAGAAGCTGTTGGCCGCCGTCGCCGCCCTCGAACAACCGGCGCCAGAACCCGAACCGGAGCTAAGCGAAGAAGAAGCCGAGGCCCGCGCCCTGGCCGAAGCCATCGAAGCCGAACGCCGCGAATTCGAAGGCTGAGCCGCCCTCAAAACCACCGCGATCCCCTGTAGGAGTGAGCCTGCTCGCGATAGCGGTGTAGCTGCCAAGAAGATGTCGACTGACACACCGCTATCGCGAGCAGGCTCACTCCTACAGGGATTTGTGTGTTTCTGGAGACTGCGATGAGTTCCACCAAAGACCCGTGCATCAGCCTCTGCAAGTTCAGCGACGACATCTGCCTCGGCTGCGGCCGCAGCAAGCGCGAAATCAAAGCCTGGAAGAAACTCGACAAGGACGACAAGCGCACCGTACTGGCCGAAGCCGCGCTGCGCCTGATCAAACTCGGCAACGCCGGTCGGCGGAAAAACAAATAACTGTCGATCGATCAGCTAGTCTCTGATGCGCGACGGCGCACATCCGCGTATGATTCGCGACCCTTCGCCGATCCCTTCGGCTGAGTACCCAGATTTCAATGCTTCAGGCGCCGCCTGAACAGACCACACCGGGAGGTGCCCAGATGAGCGACATCATTCAGAAAGACGACCAGGAAATCGGCCCAGCAGGCGAAAAGCTGCAGAAAGTCCTCGCCCGTATCGGCGTCGGCTCGCGCCGTGACGTGGAATCCTGGATCAGCCAGGGCCGGATCAAGGTCAATGGCAAAGACGCCACCCTCGGTCTGCGCGTCGACATGCACGACGCGATCACCATTGATGGCAAGGTGATCAAGCGCGAAGAGGCGGCCGAATCGGTGCGCCGCGTGATCATGTACAACAAGCCCGATGGCGAGATCTGCACCCGTGACGACCCGGAAGGCCGTCCGACCGTGTTCGACAAGCTGCCGCGTCCGAAAGAGGGGCGCTGGATCAACATCGGTCGTCTCGACATCAACACCACCGGTCTGCTGATGTTCACCACCGACGGTGAGCTGGCCAACCGCCTGATGCACCCGTCCTACGAGATGGACCGTGAGTACGCCGTGCGTGTACGCGGTGAAGTCGACGACGAGATGATCGAGCGTTTGAAGGCTGGCGTGGTGCTGGAAGACGGCCCGGCCAAGTTCACCGACATCAAACAGGCACCGGGCGGCGAAGGGTTCAACCACTGGTACCACTGCGTGGTGATGGAAGGCCGTAACCGTGAGGTTCGTCGTCTGTGGGAATCCCAAGGTCTGGTGGTCAGCCGTCTGAAGCGCGTGCGTTTCGGCCCGGTGTTCCTCAACTCCGACCTGCCAATGGGCCGCTGGCGCGAAATGAGCCAGTACGAAGTCGACATCCTCAGTGCTGAAGTCGGCCTGACGCCGGTAGCGATGCCGCAACTGAACGCCAAGAGCAAAGACAAGCTTGAGCGCATGCAGCGTAAATCGTCGCGTCCGATGGCCAAGACCGAGCGCGTACGTACGCTGCGTCCAGCCGCTGGCGCGCCGACCGGCCCACGCCCAAGCCGTGAGCCGCAGATCGAAGGTGAGCGTCCAGGTCGCAAGCCAGTCGCCCGTGACGGCGAGCGCACTCCGCGTCCGGCCAACGGTCGTACTGAACGTGGCGAGCGCGGTGCTCCTGCCGGTCGTGGTACGCCAGTGGCGGATCGTCCAGCGGACACCACCAACAAGCGTCCGGCCAAACCTGCGCCGAAGCGTCCGGGGATCAAGCTGGTAGATGGCGACAAGCCATCGGGCAAGCGTCGTGGCGCACCGGCAGGTTCCGGTCAGCGTCCGGGGTTTGGTCGCAAGAAACCGGAATAAGGCAGCTGTGAGCTTCTAGCGGCAAGCGTCAAGCCAAAGCAGAAACGCCAACCTCAGGGTTGGCGTTTTTTTTCGTCTGGCGAAAGAGTTGTAGTGGTTGAGAGATTGCTATCGCGAGCAGGCTCACTCCTACAATTTGAAATGCGTTCCTCTGTAGGAGTGAGCCTGCTCGCGATGACGTCGCTGGCATCAACACAAAGCTTAAAGTCAGAATACAAAGCGCCCGTCAAACACCGGCTTGTCATCCAGCGCCAACACCCCGCCAGAAAAGATCAGATCCAGATGATGACTACCCTTGGCGCCACCGCCCAACCCAAGGTGCAACCCACAATGCCGTTCCTCAAACCCGGCATTACGCGCATACAAATCCTTCACGCCTTCATTGGTGCCAATCCCCAACTCCTCAATCCGCCGGTTCGACGGATTGGCATCCAGGTACTTGTTGAAATCATGCTCCAGCCCCGGCACCTCGGTGGCGATGCGGCTGATCGTCGAATTCTCGATCCACAGCTCCAGCGGCGACTCCAGCACGCCGTACTTGCGCGCGAACGGGATGGTGCTGAGGAACGTGCCTTTGAACTTCACATGACCGTTGATGGCTTCACTGTGTGTGGCGATTTCGCCGGGGGCGAGGTCGAAGTTGCCGATGCCGTTGATGTCGGTCCACTTCTTGATGCTGCTCAGCGGCGTTTCAAACCATGAACCGTCGTCGTCCTTGAAACTCAGCGTGGTCGCTTGGGACATACGCTGAATCAGGTGACTGTTCAGCCCGGCGATGCGTTGCGGGGTGACGCTGAAGGTGTCGTAGAAATACTCGCCGTAATCCTTGAACAGCAGCGACTTCTTCCAGTTTTCTGCCATCACGCCTTGCAGCGCGCGGACGAATTCCGGGCCGTCGGGGCGCGGGTTGGGCAGGGTGGAAGAGTCGTAGAAGAAAATGTACAGATCGCTGTCGGTGATTGCCGAGGTCAGCGCTGCAGTGCTTTCCAGGTCCAGACGTCGGGCGCTGAACTGGAAACGAGGATGATCGCCAGCCTGTTCGGCGATCGCGCCGGTCAGCGCTTGGTAATCAGCTGTGTGGCCGAGCAATACCTTCGCCGAGTCGAGGCCGGCAAGGGCGGGGTGGTGTTCGAGGTAGTAAAGGAAATGCGAGATCGCGCGGGGCTTATCCATGAGTCCTCCCTGACTGACCGTGAAGAAAGCGGCAGGCACGACCGGCCGGATCGTGCCTGCCCGGGGATGTCTTACAGAGGCCACATCGCCGTGCCGAACGGAACTACCGCGTCGGCTTGCATCATTTCTACTGCTGCCTCGTGGGTCGGTGCTTCAAACCATTCGTCCAGTTGCAGTTCGGTATCCAAGTCTTTTTCCAGTGCTTGCATGGTCGATCTCCTAGATGACTTTCACGGTTGTGACTGGCCGGTCGAGGTGGCCGGCAAGACGTGAAGAACCTAGTTCAGGGTTTTTTGTAATGCAAAAAATTATTCATTTAATTTTTAAATAGACTTTTTATTCTGTTTTTTTACTGGGTTTTTCTTATTTGAAAACAAAAAACTAAGTCGTGGTTTTCATTAGCAAGCTAGCGACCGTCAATTTGCAGACGTCCGACAGAATTTTCTGAAATGGAAATTCTACGTTACGCATCGTAAAGAAATGTTTACGGAAAACCCGATCAAACCTAGTGAAACCAACCCTTCATGACCGCTGTAAGGAAAAGCTGCCGCAGCCTGCTCCGCCGCGGGTCGGGCAAGGCTCTGGCACGCTTGTTTCAGCGCCGTTTGCAGGGTGAGATGCGCCCCATGCCTGTCGTGCAGGTGCATAACAAGAAGGAGGCGCAATGAACGCCGCGACTGATCTCCACCTCTCTCCGTGGGACGGTTTTTTCCTCGTCCACGCCGATGGCCTGCAAAGGCCTGACTCAATTTTTGCAGCCGCTCGAGTGTCTCGAGGCGGACACACGCAATCCCGGCAACCATCACGCTGATCCAGCGGGGTCTGGCAGCAGGGGGTTAGCGGTGTACAATGCGCCGCGTTTTAACTGTGACCCTCTGCGTAATCGCAAAAATCTCAAGGCTATCCGCCTTGTTCACTCCGTGGCGCCACAAGCGTTTCGGGTTCGATTTCGTCACAGATAAAAACAAACAGGTGACGCATGACCGTTGTAAATAAGCTGAACTCCTGGTGCCTGCGCTGGGGTTTGATCGGGGCTGCTTGAAATCGCAACCTGGCAGCAACGTCTACTGAACATCATCAAACCTTGCGTGAGACCTTTTTCATGAGTGGACAACCCTCGCAATCAGGCGAGCTGAAACGCGGCCTGAAAAATCGCCATATTCAACTGATCGCCCTCGGTGGCGCGATCGGTACCGGATTGTTCCTCGGCTCGGCCGGGGTACTGAAATCCGCCGGCCCGTCGATGATCCTCGGCTACGCCATCTGCGGCTTCATCGCCTTCATGATCATGCGCCAGCTCGGCGAAATGATCGTCGAAGAGCCGGTGGCCGGTTCCTTCAGCCATTTCGCGCACAAGTACTGGGGCGGCTTTGCCGGTTTCCTGTCGGGCTGGAACTGCTGGATTCTGTACATTCTGGTGGGCATGTCGGAGCTGACTGCGGTCGGCAAATACATCCACTACTGGGCCCCGGACATCCCGACCTGGGTCTCTGCGGCAGCCTTCTTCGTGCTGATCAACGCGATCAACCTGGCCAACGTCAAAGTCTTCGGTGAAGCCGAGTTCTGGTTCGCGATCATCAAGGTTGTGGCGATCGTCGGCATGATTGCGCTCGGCAGCTACCTGCTGGTCAGCGGCAACGGCGGCCCGCAAGCGTCGGTAACCAACCTGTGGTCACACGGCGGGTTCTTCCCGAACGGGGTGAGCGGTCTGGTGATGGCCATGGCGATCATCATGTTCTCCTTCGGCGGTCTGGAAATGCTCGGTTTCACCGCCGCTGAAGCCGACAAGCCGAAAACCGTGATCCCGAAAGCGATCAACCAGGTGATCTACCGGATCCTGATTTTCTACATCGGTGCACTGGTGATCCTGCTGTCGCTGACCCCATGGGACAGCCTGCTGGAAACCCTCAACGCGTCCGGCGATTCGTACAGCGGCAGCCCGTTCGTGCAAGTGTTCTCGATGCTCGGCAGCAACACCGCCGCGCACATCCTCAACTTTGTGGTGTTGACCGCAGCGTTGTCGGTGTACAACAGCGGCACCTACTGCAACAGCCGCATGCTACTGGGCATGGCCGAGCAGGGCGATGCGCCGAAAGGTCTGGCGAAGATCGACAAGCGCGGCGTGCCGGTGCGTTCGATTCTGGCTTCGGCGGCGGTGACGCTGGTCGCTGTGTTGCTCAACTACTTTATTCCGCAGCACGCGCTGGAACTGCTGATGTCGCTGGTGGTTGCAACGCTGGTGATCAACTGGGCGATGATCAGCTTCTCGCACTTCAAGTTCCGCCAGCACATGAACAAGACCCAGCAGACGCCGCTGTTCAAGGCGCTGTGGTATCCGTACGGCAACTACATCTGCCTGGCGTTCGTCGCGTTCATCCTCGGCGTGATGCTGCTGATCCCGGGCATTCAGATCTCGGTGTATGCGATTCCGCTGTGGGTCGTGTTCATGTGGGTCTGCTACGTGATCAAGAACAAGCGCGGTGCGCAGCAGGCCGTGCACGCGGCAGGTGCTGCCAAGTAAACGCTGACGCAGAAACACAAAACCCGGCCTGAGCGCCGGGTTTTTTATGGATGCAAATGTTGAAGCGCTATTGATAGTCGGCGAAAGGATAGTCCCTGCACAGGGTTTCGACCTCTGAACGAAACTGCGCGAGGAGTAGGGGTTCCAGGGTGTAATCCTGTTCGCCGAGCGGCGCCACCGTGTTCAGAATCCGCACGATCAAATCGACGATCTGGCGGCTGCCGTGGACATCGACCCGGCGTTGCGCCAGCGCGCCCGTGCCGATACGCAGCCCGCTGGTGACAAATGCCGAACGAGGATCGTCGGGTACGCGATGTTTGCTGACGATGATCCCGCAGTGCCCCAGCGCCGCCTCCGCGATAGCGCCCGTGATGCCACCCCGCAAGCGAACCAGCACCGTGTGGTTTTCACTGCAGCCGCCGACCACTTCATAATCCTTGGCCTGAAACGCTTTGGCCATTTCATCCGCCGTGCTGCGGATCTGCGCCATGCAGGCATCGAATGCTGCGGACATTGCATAACCCAGCGCGGCAGCCTTCGCAGCGATCATGTTGGCAGCAGGCGCGCCCTGCATTCGCGGGTAAACGGCTTGATCAAGCAGGCGACTGAAGGTGGTCCGCAAGCCAGGAATCTTGGTGTTCGCATCAGCACCGCTGAGAATCACCCCACCACGAGGCCCGGCGAGTTGCTTGTGCGTGCAGGTGACGGTGACGTGGGCGGCGTCGATCGGACTCGGGTGTCGTCCGGTGGCGACCAGCCCGGCGATATGCGAAATGTCGGCGAGCAGGATGGCCCCGGCTTCATCGGCAATTTCGCGAAAGCGCTTGAAGTCCACTTCGCGCGAATAGGCGCTGGCGCCGCAGAGGATGACGCGTGGGCGATGGGCGAGTGCGAGCAGGCGCACTTTGTCGTAATCGATCAGACCGTCTGCTGTCGTGCCGTACTGGATCGCCTTGTAGTAGGCGCCGGAAAACGCGGCGAGGCTGCCATGCGTGAGATGACCGCCGTGTTCCACCGCCATGCCCAGCAAGGTATCGCCAGGCTCAAGCAACGCCGTGAGCACCTGATAAACAGCGTTCGACGCTGAGTGTGGCTGCACGTTGGCGTATTGCGCGCCGAACAGTTGCCGCGCCCGGCGGATGGCCAGCGATTCGACCCGCTCGACGTTCTCGCACCCTGCGCTGTGGCGCTTTCCGGACATGCCTTCAGCGGTCACGTTGACCAGCACGGAAGCGGAGGCCGCCAAGGTTCGCGGCTGGACTGCGCAGGAGGAGGAGACCAGTGAAAGCGTGTGCTGTTGACGCGTGACTTCAGCGTCGAGAATTGCCGCCAGTTCGGCGTCTTCTGCGCGGAGATCTGCCAGGCCGCGTCGCAGCAAGTCAGCCTGGTTCTTGAGCGGTTCAGTAATGACTGCCATTGCTTGATTCCTTCCCTGGTTTTGCGTGATTTGCGCATGTCCTTGCTTGCCAGATCTGTACAGGCGAATCCGTGTTTTGACCGCTGTGCGCGCAAAACTAAACCCTGTACAGGCCTCCCGGTTTTTCGTTCTTTCACTCTTGAGAATGCGACGCCGGATTGACGCATCATAGATTTTTCAGTGAGGAACGCCACAGAATTAATCAAAAAAATGAACATTATTCAAAGAAAATGATTCTTTTTGTGGTCGCGTCGGGTGTAAAACAACCATTGCCCGGGGACGATTTTCAGGCCTTGGGTGGAAGTCGACAGGAACTGACGAGTCAGTGAGGAGGCTGAAATGACCCCGCACGTTGGCGGAAGCAGCCTGTGAAAGCTGACTTTTTATACCGAACCCAGGGAGGGAGAATGCTATGATCCTGCGCGGCACTGACAGGGATATAACTGCAATTTCCTACCTCACTTGTGTATGTCCGGAATGATCATTCGGGACGTGACATTGATTGCAGTTAAAAATGGATGATAAGCATGTGATGCACAGAAGAGAAAGATCGGAGAATCTGAAGAACAACATCAAATACCTGATAAAGAGTCGCGGGGAGACGCAGCTGTCCTTGTGCAACTCCAGTGGTTTGACCCGAACGACCATCTACAACATCCTTGAAGGCAAGGTGGTCAACGTACAGCAGTCCACTGTGCGCAAGATCTCTGATTTCTTCGGGGTGTCTTACGAAGAAATAGAGACGATTGATTTTGAAGAAAAGGAAATCATCGAAAGCAGTATTTCGCCACAGGGGAACATGAATCCGGCGGCGGTGCCTGTTATCAAGGAAAGTATGCTGCTGCAAAGTCTGGACAAAAGAATTGGCGAGTTGGCCACGATTTATCCACTGACTTACTATTTTGGCGCGTCCTTTAACCTGATTGGCGTTTTGCTGGAAAATGAAATCAGCGGCATGAATGAACCCGGCGATCTGTTGATCGTGCAGAAAGGAGCGTCGACCAGCGACAGGGAAAAGCTGGTGTATGACAAAATCACAGCGAAGTTATCTATAAGCCATGAAGGCAACTTTGATACGGATCGTGTATGCGTGATCGGAGATGTAATCGAGGAACGATTTAATGGATTGCAGTGTTGAGCTGGAAAACAGCAAGTACAAGTTGCTGGGATTCGAAAATGGAAAAAGCCTGGCCGTTATCATGGTCATCGCGACAGGCAAAATAATTAAAATAAAGCTAAGTGAAGTGTTGAATAGTGAGATTATGGATAATCTGAATAAAATCGAAGTGAAAAACCTCTACAAGAAGTTTTACTCCCAGGGCGGTGCACTCACTGCCTACGAAATCAATGACCGGCATGAGAGTTCCTGGATGATCTACATTATCCTGAACCTGATGCTGTTCACGCTTTACATTTTTACCAGTATTGCAGCGACAAAACCGATCTACCTCGAGTATTTCGATATTGTCGTAACGCCGGGCACCTTCCTCTATCCGCTGACATTCCTGATCGTCGACTTGCTCAACGAAACGTTTGGCCTGAGGCTCGCGCGAAAAGCGATCCTGTTCGCATTCATCAGTAATGCCGCGATTATCATTCTGCTGGCCATCACTACCCATCTTCCGGGACTGCCGGGCTGGAAACTCGATGGGGCTTACAATGATGTTATCAGTCAGTTGTCCGCAGTCCTGGTAGCGTCTTCTATATCGTTTCTGGTTTCCGAGAACATAAACTCGTACCTGTTGTGCAAAATCAAAGAACTCACAAATTCCAGGTTTCTGTTTTTGCGAGTGTTTTTAAGCACATTGTTTGCTGTGATCATCGACAGCTTTCTGTTCTGCTACATCGCTTTCTACGGGACGATGGAGAATAGCGCGATACTGGGCATGATCTACGTTCAGATCGCAATCAAGGTAGGTTTTGCCTTCTTTAATATCTTGCCGGCCTACGGCGCAAGATCATTGTTCAAGAAGTACCTGACGGGTGCGCAGACGCAATAAAGAGAGGAGGGCGCTCACTCGGCATGCTTGAGTGAGCGCTCCTTGTTGCAGTATTACTTTAAGCCAAGTTTCTCTTTCAAGCGTTGAGTGACCTGCACTTTATTGTTCAGGAACTCATTCAAGCCTTTTGCGCGAAGATTGCAGGCATCGCAATCGGAACATCCAGTGCCTTTGATGCCGTTGTAGCAAGTCAGTGTTTCTTCGCGAACCAGATCCAGTTGATGGTGGTAATCAGCCAAGGCCCAGGTTTCTGCCTTGTTCAGCCACATCAATGGCGTATCCAGTTGCAGCTTGTAATCCATGCCCAATTCAAGGGCTTTATTCAAAGCCTTGACGAACTCGTCCCGGCAATCGGGATAGCCCGAGAAGTCGGTTTCACAGACACCGGTAATGACCGTTTTGGCCTGGACTTGATAGGCATAGATAGAAGCCAGGGTCAGAAACAGAATGTTCCGCCCTGGAACGAAGGTGCTTGGCAGGCTCTCGCCGGAACTGTTCACGGTCGGCACCGGAATGTTATCGCGGGTCAGGCTGCTGATGGCCAGCTCGTTGAGCAAGGACACATCCAGCGTTTTATGCACGGTCACACCGAGCTTTTTCGACAGCTGCTGCGCCACTTCAATTTCTGCGTGATGACGCTGACCATAGTCGAACGTGATGCAGTGGACTTCATCATAATGGGTCAGTGCATGGATCAGGCAGGTCGTAGAGTCCTGGCCACCACTAAAAACGATAACTGCCTTGTTGCTCATAAGTCTGCTTCCTGCATTAAACGGGTAGTTTTACAGGTCGCAAGGGTAACTCGAAATGACGCTCGACATAAGTGCACCGGAAGTTGCGCCTGCAGGCCGCAGGTCGCTTTGCGGCTAATCGCGGTATCCTGCGCGTTCTGATTACGGACGCTTTTCCATGCTGGTGATTTCCAACAACGTGCATCTGCCGGATGCCGAGATCGAACTGACGGCCATTCGCGCCCAGGGCGCCGGTGGGCAGAACGTCAACAAGGTCTCCAGTGCCATGCACCTTCGCTTCGACATAACGGCCTCGTCGTTGCCCGAGTTCTATAAGGAGCGGCTGCTGGCGCTGCGTGACAGCCGCATCACCAGCGACGGTGTGTTGATCATCAAAGCGCAGCAATATCGCACGCAGGAAGCCAATCGCGCCGATGCGCTGGAGCGTCTGGTCGAGCTGATCCTCAGCGCGACCAAAGTCGAAAAGAAACGCCGTCCGACCAAGCCGACCCTCGGCTCAAAGAAGCGTCGGCTCGAATCGAAAACCAAGCGCGGCAGCATCAAGGCCGGGCGCGGCAAAGTGGACTTCTAGTCTTCGCGATACTTGGCGGTGTGCTTGTACAGATACACGCTCAGTGCCAAGCCGCTTAGCGAGGCGAGGGCAGCAAACAGGAAGATCGAGGCAAAACCGAATCCTGCCGCAATCGCCCCGGCCAATGGCCCGGTGATCCCCAGCGACAAGTCGATGAACAGCGAATAGGCGCCAACGGCTGCGCCACGGCTTGAGGCGGGCACGAGGTTCACCGCTTCCACGCCCAGCGCCGGGAACACCAGCGAGAAACCAAACCCGCTCAACGCCGCACCGGCCAACGCCCAATGTGCGTCCGGCGCCAGCCACAACAGCAGCAGGCCGAGGGTTTCCACCGACAGACAGGCAATCGCCACGCGAAAGCCGCCGAGGCGGTTGATCAGGTTGCCAAACAGCAATCGCGCACCGATGAAGCTGGCCCCGAACAGGCTCAGGCACAGCACCGCGTTGTCCCAATGCTGGGTGGCGTAATACAGAGTGATGAAGGTGGCGATGGTGCCGAAGCCGATCGAACCCAGCGCCAGACCGCAGCCATGGGGAAACACTTTGCCGAGCACATGCATGAACGGCAGGCGTTCGCCGGCGACAATCGGCGCGGCGGTTTTCGGCCAGGCCAGCGCCAGACCAAGAATCGCCAGCAGGATGATGCTGACGCCCATGCTCCACAATCCCAACTGGCCGACCAGCCACACGCCGAACGGGGCGCCAACCGCCAGTGCGCCGTAACTGGCGATGCCGTTCCAGGAAATCACCTTGGCGGTGTTTGCTGCGCCGACCCGGCCAATGCCCCAGCCGATCGAGCCGGAGCCGACAAGGCTTTCCGCGCTGCCCAGCACCAGACGGCCAATTAACAGACTGATCAAACTGAACATCGGCATGCTCGGTGTCCACGCCGAAATCAGCATGAACACACCGCTCAAACCACACCCGGCGAGGCCAATCATCACCGCGCGTTTACTGCCCTGGTTGTCGATGATCTTGCTGGCATACGGACGGCTGAGCAGGGTGGCGAGATATTGCACGCTGATCACCAGACCGGCGATCACTGCGCCAAAGCCCAGATCGCTGTGGACGTAACCTGGCAACACCGCGAGCGGAATGCCGATGTTCAGGTAACCGATAAAGGTGAAGAGGACAATGGAAACAACTTGCAGCGTGACCGCCAGGGGGCGCTGGGGTTCTGGCATAGAGGACGACATGGGTAACGATCCACGGAGCGGCAGATTAGATAGGCTGCTTATGATACCGGCGCGGACGGATCTGGGGCGGGAAAAGTAAAACTATTTGCCGGGTGGACGCTTCAGGATTTGGCCGGGGCAACCAGTTGTGTGGTGACCAGCGCCGCCAGGGCATTTTCTTCGCTGCCGAAACGGGCGAGCAGGGCGGCTTGTTTCTCGGGCGAGAGACGGTTCCAGATCTCGATCATTTTCTCGGTGGCGCCGATCAGTACGGCAGCTTGGCTTTCAGAGAATTCGTCGGTCATGGCGGGCTCGGGTTTCAGGCAGTGTGGAAAGCGCATGTTAGCGCTTTCCACACGGTCTGTACGACGGGTCTTACTCTTCGTTGTCGGCCGTGCGGCTCTCAACGGCTTCTTTCGGCTCGGGTTGCCCCGCGCCGGCTTGTTGCGTGGTCGTCTGCTCAGGTACGTGCAGGCTTGGGAAGGGGAGATTAGGAATCTCGTGCATGGTTGCGCTCCTCGCTAAGTCTGTTGATAGATCTGGTAGATCCGCGCTTCTTGAAAGCCTGCGCAGGATACAGCAGGAAAAATGACAATCAGACTTTTAATTCAAATTAATGCGACAGATGGCCGCAGGGGAGCAAAGTCGGCGGGTTGATCGTTCCAACGCTCTGCGTGGGAATGCCTCAATGGACGCTCTGCGTCCGCTGTTGGGACGCGGAGCGTCCCGGGCTGCATTCCCACACGGAGCGTGGGAACGAGCATGGGAGGGATTACTTGCAGACGTTGGCGATGGCTTCGGCCAGCAGGGCGAGGCGGGTGGCGTCGATACCGGCGACGTTAGCCCGGCCCGAGCTGACCATGTACACGCTGTGGTGCTCACGCAATTGTTTCACTTGCTCCGGCGACAGCCCGGTGTAAGAGAACATGCCGCGCTGCACGCCAATGTGCGCAAAACGCTCGCGCAGGCCATGCGGTTCCAGTGCTTCAACCAAGCCGCTGCGCAGTTGCGCAATCCGCAGGCGCATCGCTTCCACTTCATCGGCCCAGCGCGCTTTCAGCTCCGGGTCGGCGAGGATGGTCGCGACCACTGCCGCGCCGTGATCCGGCGGCGTCGACCACAGGTTACGGGCGATGTTGGCCAGTTGGCTGCGGATGTCGATGAGCTTGTCGGCGGTTTTCGCGCAGACGATCAGCGCACCGGTGCGGTCGCGGTACAGGCCGAAGTTCTTCGAGCAGGAACTGGTGATCAGCAGCTCGGGCACTTCTGCCGCGAATAACCGAGTCGACCAAGCATCCTGCTCCAGACCGTCGCCAAAACCCTGGTAGGCAAAGTCGATCAGCGGCAGCAGATTGCGGCTGCGCACCACGTCCAGTACACGCTGCCAGTCGTCATGATTCAAATCGAAACCGGTCGGGTTGTGGCAGCACGCGTGGAGCAGCACCACATCGCCTTTCGGCACTTCATTGAGCACGGCGAGCATGGCTTCGACGTCTAGGCGATTGTCGCTACCCACGTACGGGTAGTGACTGACCTTGACCCCGGCCGCAGCGAAAATCGTTTCATGGATCGGCCAGGTCGGGTTGCTCAGCCATACGCCTTTACCCGGCAGGCACTGAGCAATGAAGTCAGCCGCCAGACGCAGGGCACCGGTGCCGCCCGGGGTCTGGGTGGCGCCGGCACGTTGTTCGGCGATCAGCTTCGAGTCGGCACCCAGCACCAGCTCGTTGATGACTTTGCCGAACAGCGGGTTGCCGTGGCCACCGATGTAAGTCTTGGTGTCCTGGCTTTCGACGAGGCGCGCTTCGGCGAGTTTCACCGCTTCCGGGATTGGCGTCAGGCCTTGAGCGTCCTTGTAGACGCCAACGCCCAGGTCGAATTTGCGCGGGTTGCCGTCCTGCGCATACGCCTCCATCAAGCCGAGGATCGGGTCGCCGGGTACCCGGCCGATGGCGTCGAAATGCATTACTTGCGTCCTTCTGCAGTCTTGGCCACTTCGTCAGTGCGCGCGGCCATGATGAAGTCGTTGCGGTGCAGGCCTTTGATCGAGTGGCTCCACCAGGTCACGGTGACTTTGCCCCACTCGGTCAGCAGGCCCGGGTGGTGACCTTCGGCCTCGGAGATCTCGCCGACTGCGTTGGTGAACGCCAGCGCGTGCTTGAAGTTCTTGAACAGGAAGACCTTCTCCAGTTGCATGATGCTGTCGCGTACTTCGATGTTCCAGTCAGGGATCTGCTTGATCAGAATCGGCAGTTCTTCGTCGCTGACTTGTGGCGCATCGGCGCGGCAGGCTTCGCAGTGGGCTTGGTTCAAAGTGGACATGGCGTATTCCTGAAATCGAGTGTGTTTTTTTTATTAAGCGTTTGAGCCGTCAATGCCGTCACGCTAAACCAAAGTGACGGCAACTGACAGGCTCAATTGTCAGCAAAAGTCGCGGTTCACGCGGCTTTCGGTTTCGGCGGAAATTTCGGTGCGTGCAGACCCAGCTGCATGCCTTGGCGAACCATGGCCATGATGTCTTCATGGGCCACGTCGAACAGACGCTTGAGGTTCGGCAGGACAAAGTACAGCGGTTGCAGGATGTCGATGCGATACGGCGTACGCATAGCTTCGAGCGGATCGAAGGCCTGATGCTCGGGTTCGTCCGACAGCGAGTAAACGGTTTCTTTCGGTGAAGACAGGATGCCGCCACCGTAGATGCGTTTGCCTTGCGGGGTGTCGACCAGACCGAACTCGATGGTCATCCAGTACAGGCGCGCCAGGTACACGCGTTCTTCTTTGGTCGCTTGCAGGCCGAGCTTGCCGTAGGTGTGGGTGAATTCGGCGAACCACGGGTTGGTCAGCAGCGGGCAGTGACCAAAGATCTCGTGGAAAATATCCGGCTCTTGCAGGTAGTCGAGCTCTTCGCGGGTGCGAATGAACGTCGCCACCGGAAATTGCTTGCTGGCCAGCAGTTCGAAAAAGGTCTGGAAGGGGATCAGTGCCGGAACGCGGGCAACCTGCCAACCGGTGGTCTCGCCGAGCACTTTGTTGATCTCGCCCAGTTGCGGAATGCGGTCGTGGGGCAGACCGAGTTTTTCGATACCGTCCAGGTACTCCTGGCAGGCACGCCCTTCAATCACTTTCAACTGGCGAGTGATCAGCGTGTTCCACACCGCGTGTTCTTCGGCGGGGTAGTCGATAAAACCTTGCGCATCGGGCTCGCGGGCCACGTATCGCGTCTGCTTCATACTGCTCTCCTGCTAGGGGAATTCGTTCTTGTTATGTCCAGCGATGGACTCAGAATTACCTGAGAGCGGGTTGATGTGCAGCAGGTTGAATGGCCTGCGCGTAGGAAATTTCTTTTTAATTCGTAAAGTTTTCGTTACGGTTTGGCGGATATCTCGCGTATGCAGTGATTCATGGGTTTGAAAAGGCGGTTGGCTGTCACATAATCTTGACAACTATCTGCGTGCCGCCACAGAAAAGTCTGGCGCGGTCCCCCTGTAGGAGTGAGCCTGCTCGCGATAGCGGTGTATCAGTCAGCATCAATATCAACTGACCCAAAGCCATCGCGAGCAGGCTCACTCCTACAGGTTTCTCATCGTTTATTCAGGCGATTTATATGCGCATCAAAGTCCACTGCCAGAACCGCATCGGCATCCTGCGCGACATTCTCAACCTGCTGGTCGCCTACGGCATCAACGTCGCGCGCGGCGAGGTCGGTGGCGAGCACGGCAATGCGATCTACCTGCACTGCCCGAACCTGATCAACATCCAGTTCCAGGCGCTGCGGCCGAAGTTCGAGGCGATCGCCGGGGTGTTCGGCGTCAAGCGGGTAGGGCTGATGCCCAGCGAACGACGGCACATGGAGTTGAACGCCTTGCTCGGCGCGCTGGAGTTTCCAGTGCTGTCGATCGATATGGGTGGCTCGATCGTGGCGGCCAACCGTGCGGCGGCGCAGTTGCTCGGCGTGCGTGTCGATGAAGTGCCGGGGATTCCGCTGTCGCGCTACGCCGAAGATTTCGACTTGCCGGAACTGGTGCGCGCCAACAAATCGCGAATCAACGGCATGCGGGTCAAGGTCAAGGGCGACATCTTTCTCGCCGATATTGCGCCGCTGCAATCGGAGCACGACGACAGTGAAGCCATGGCCGGCGCAGTGTTGACCTTGCATCGCGCCGACAGAGTGGGCGAGCGCATCTACAACGTGCGCAAGCAGGAGCTGCGGGGCTTCGACAGCATCTTCCAGAGTTCGAAAGTGATGGCGGCTGTGGTGCGTGAAGCGCGGCGTATGGCTCCGCTGGATGCGCCGCTATTGATCGAGGGCGAAACCGGCACCGGTAAGGAATTGCTCGCACGCGCCTGTCACCTCGCCAGTCCGCGCGGGCAGTCGCCGCTGATGGCGCTCAACTGCGCAGGTTTGCCGGAGTCGATGGCCGAGACCGAGTTGTTCGGTTACGGCCCGGGCGCGTTCGAAGGTGCGCGCGCCGAAGGCAAGCTCGGGCTGCTGGAATTGACGGCGGGCGGCACGCTGTTTCTTGACGGTGTCGGTGAGATGAGCCCGCGTCTTCAAGTGAAGTTGCTGCGCTTTTTGCAGGACGGTTGCTTTCGCCGGGTCGGCAGTGATGAAGAGGTTTATCTGGATGTGCGGGTCATCTGTGCGACGCAGGTCGACTTGTCCGAACTGTGCGCACGCGGCGAGTTTCGCCAGGATTTGTACCACCGCTTGAACGTGCTGTCCCTGCACATCCCGCCGCTGCGTGAATGCCTCGACGGACTAACGCCGCTGGTCGAGCATTTCCTTGATCAGGCGAGTCGGCAGATCGGCTGTTCGCTGCCGAAACTGGCGCCGGCGGCGATGGATCGGCTCAGTCATTACCATTGGCCGGGCAATGTGCGGCAACTGGAGAACGTGTTGTTCCAGGCGGTTTCGCTGTGTGATGGCGGCACGGTGAAGGCCGAGCATATTCGTCTGCCGGATTACGGCGTGCGTCAGCCGCTTGGCGATTTTTCGCTGGAGGGGGGGCTGGACGAGATTGTCGGGCGATTCGAAAAAGCGGTGCTGGAACGGTTGTATTCCGAACATCCGAGCAGTCGGCAGCTGGGTAAGCGGCTTGGGGTTTCGCACACCACCATTGCCAACAAGCTGCGTGAATATGAAGTCGGCAAAGAGTCGGGCAGCACGTGATCGTTCCCACGCTCTGCGTGGGAATGCAGCCCGGGACGCTCCGCGTCCCAAAGCGGACGCAGAGCGTCCATTGAGGTATTCCCACGCGGAGCGTGGGAACGATCATTCGAGGGATTGCCGCCAAGCGGCATAACACCGCCGGTTTTTCGACTTCGATACATTTCCAATTTCCCTTCGCCATCCCTCAAGTCCTTTGTTTACCGGGCCTTTGTGCGCCAGAAAAAAGTTGGTCTGCAAATTGCTTATGGCTCAGCAGTACAGCGGTGGGCGGCAAACGTCCGGCATGCAGAGGAAAGAGTGTGGACAAGTACCTTTATGTGGCAATGACCGGCGCCAGCCAGAATGCGCTGGCGCAAAAGGCGCATGCCAACAACCTGGCGAACATCTCCACCAACGGTTTTCAGCGCGACCTGGAGCAGGCGCGTTCGATGCCGGTGTTCGGTGACAGCTTTCCGGCGCGTGCGTTTGCCATGAGCGAACGGCCCGCCACCGACTTCACCCCGGGCTCGCTGGTGCAGACCGGTCGTGACCTCGACGTCGCCGTCACCGGCAACGGTTTCATTGCCGTGCAGAACCCTAACGGTGGCGAAAGCTACGTGCGCACCGGCAGCCTCAACGTTGATGCCCTCGGCGTTCTGCGTGCCGGCAACGGCATGCCGGTGATCGGCAACGGCGGTCCGATCGCCGTGCCGCCCGAGCAGCAGATCGAGGTCGGTGAAGACGGCACCATCAGTATTCGTGCGATGGGCGAAGGCCCGCGCGTCATGGCGGAAGTCGACCGGATCAAACTGGTCAACCCGGACATCAAGAACATGAACAAGGGCCTCGACGGCTCGATCTACACCAAGGATGGCCAGCCGGCGCAGGCTGATGCCAACGTCAAGCTGGTGTCGGGTTTCCTCGAGTCGAGCAACGTCAATGCCGTGGAAGAGATGACCTCGGTGCTGGCCTTGGCCAAGCAGTTCGAGTTGCACGTCAAGATGATGAACACCGCCAAAGACGACGACCAGGCCATGGCTCGGGTCTTGCAGATCAGCTAATTATCAGAACGTCGCGCCGAAAAACAGGCGCACGAGGAGAATCGAATGCTTCCGGCTCTATGGGTTGCCAAAACCGGTCTGTCCGCCCAGGACACCAACCTGACCACCATTTCCAACAACCTGGCAAACGTCTCGACCACGGGTTTCAAACGTGATCGCGCCGAGTTCCAGGACTTGCTCTACCAGATCAAGCGTCAGCCAGGCGCTCAGTCGACCCAGGACAGCGAACTGCCGTCGGGTCTGCAACTGGGTACCGGTGTGCGCATCGTCGGCACCCAGAAAAACTTCACCGCCGGTAGCCTGCAAACTACCGAGCAACCGCTGGACATGGCCATCGACGGTCGCGGTTTCTTCCAGATTCTGCAGCCGGACGGCACCACGTCCTACACCCGTGACGGTACTTTCCACCTCGATTCCAACGGCCAGATCGTCAACGCCAGCGGTTTCGCTCTGGAACCGGCCATCGTCATTCCGAACGATGCCCAGACCTTCACCGTCGGCCGTGACGGCACGGTGTCCATCACTGTCGCTGGCAACGCCGCGTCTCAGGTGATCGGCAATCTGCAAACCGCCGACTTCATCAACCCGGCCGGTCTACAAGCCGTGGGCAACAATCTGTTCCTGGAAACCGCCGCTTCCGGCGCGCCGCAAGTCGGCACCCCGGGTCTGGCCGGTTTCGGTACCACCCTGCAGAACACCCTGGAAACCTCCAACGTCAGCACTGTTGAAGAGATGGTCAACATGATCACCACTCAGCGCGCTTACGAGATGAACTCCAAGGTGATCTCCACCGCTGACCAGATGCTCTCGTTCGTAACGCAGAATCTGTAATCAAGTCTATGAGGCGGCCATGAGGTCGCCTGCAACACCGTGAGGTAGGGTCATGAATCGCTTTGTATCTGTTCTGGCATTGAGTGGGGTCGTCTCGCTCGCGGGCTGCGTCGCCCCGACGCCCAAGCCCAATGACCCTTACTACGCCCCGGTGTTGCCGCGCACGCCGTTGCCGGCAGCGGCCAATAACGGCTCGATCTATCAGGCCGGTTTCGAGCAGAACCTGTACAGCGACCGCAAGGCTTTCCGGGTCGGTGACATCATCACCATCACCCTGAACGAGCGCACACAGGCGAGCAAGAACGCCAACTCGCAGATGGACAAGAACAGCGATAACAGTGTCGGTCTGACTTCGTTGTTCGGCTCCAGCCTGACCACCAACAATCCGATTGGTGGCGGTGACCTGAGTCTGAACGCCGGCTATAGCGCTGACCGTTCGACCAAGGGCGACGCCAAGTCCGGGCAGAGCAACAGCCTGACCGGTTCGATCACCGTGACCGTCGCTGACGTGCTGCCCAACGGCATCATCGCCGTGCGGGGCGAGAAGTGGCTGACGCTGAACACCGGTGACGAACTGGTACGCATCGCCGGCCTGGTACGCGCCGATGACATCGCCACGGACAACACCGTGTCGTCGACCCGGGTCGCCGATGCACGCATCACCTACTCGGGTACCGGCGCGTTTGCCGATACGAGTCAGCCAGGCTGGTTCGACCGTTTCTTCCTCAGCCCGCTGTTCCCTTTCTAGGTGGCTACGTTGAATCTGAAAAGCTTCATGCTGGCGGCGACCCTGATGTCCGCCGCTTTTGCTGCCCATGCCGAGCGGCTGAAAGATATCGCCAGCATTTCCGGCGTGCGTTCCAACCAGTTGATCGGTTACGGCCTGGTGGTCGGGCTTAACGGCACCGGCGACCAGACGACGCAAACCCCGTTCACCCTGCAGACCTTCAACAATATGCTCTCGCAGTTCGGCATCAAGGTGCCGCCGGGATCGGGCAACGTGCAGTTGAAAAACGTCGCGGCGGTGTCGATCAGTGCCGATTTGCCGGCGTTCGCCAAGCCAGGTCAGCAGGTCGACATTACGGTGTCCTCGATCGGTAACTCCAAGAGCTTGCGCGGCGGCACCTTGTTGCTGACCCCGCTCAAGGGTATCGACGGCAACGTCTACGCGGTCGCTCAGGGCAACCTGGTGGTTGGCGGTTTCGATGCCGAAGGGCGAGACGGTTCGAAGATCACCGTCAACGTTCCGTCGGCCGGTCGTATCCCGGGCGGTGCCTCGGTGGAGCGCTCGGTGCCGAGCGGTTTCAACCAGGGCAACAGCCTGACGCTGAACCTCAATCGCTCCGACTTCACCACCGCCAAACGTATCGTCGACAAGATCAACGACATGCTCGGCCCTGGCGTTGCGCAAGCCATCGACGGCGGTTCGATCCGTGTCACTGCGCCGCTCGATCCGAGTCAGCGCGTCGACTACTTGTCGATCCTGGAAAACCTCGAAGTCGATCCGGGTCAGGCGGTGGCGAAAGTCATCATCAACTCGCGTACCGGTACCATCGTCATCGGCCAGAACGTGAAAGTGTCGCCAGCCGCCGTGACCCACGGCAGCCTGACTGTGACCATCACCGAAGATCCGATCGTCAGCCAGCCGGGTCCGCTGTCCAACGGTCAGACGGCTGTTGTGCCGCGCTCGCGGGTGAATGCCGAGCAGGAAGCCAAACCGATGTTCAAGTTCGGCCCGGGCACCACCCTCGACGAGATTGTGCGTGCGGTGAACCAGGTCGGCGCGGCACCGGGTGACTTGATGGCGATTCTCGAAGCCTTGAAGCAGGCCGGCGCGTTGCAAGCCGACCTGATCGTGATCTGAGGCCGACCGTTATGGATATGCGCAAGAGCGGTCTGGTCAGCAGCAGCGATTCGGGTTCCTACTCGGACCTCAATCGCCTGAATCAGCTCAAGGTCGGCGACAAGAACAGCGATGCGAACCTGCGCAAAGTGGCGCAGGAATTCGAGTCGCTGTTCCTCGGCGAAATGCTCAAATCGATGCGCTCGGCGACCAATGCCTTGGGTGAAGACAACCCGCTCAACACGCCGGCGGCCAAGCAGTATCAGGAAATGTACGACCAGCAACTGGCCGTTTCCATGTCCCGCGAGGGCGGTGGTATTGGCCTTGCCGACGTGCTGATGCGGCAGATGTCGAAGAACAAACCGCTGGCGCCGGGCGAAGCCGCTGCTGCGTCCGCGGCCAAGCAGGAAGAGGCCAAGGCAAAAGCCGCGGCCGTGGTCACACCGGTTGCCGCTGGCACCGTTGCCACCAACGGCCCGTTGTCGCGCCTCAATGGCGAGCGTCCGTTGTGGGCGTCGCGTTCGGTAAACGCACCGAACACGCAACTCGCTCATCGCAATGACATGGAAATGATCAACCAGCGTCGTCTGGCCTTGCCGCCGAAACTGGCTGATCGTTTGCTCGCCGGGCTAGTGCCGTCGGCCACACCGGCAGTCGCAACGCAATTGCCGCAGCGCGCCACGACCGCAGCCACGACCGGTGCCGGGCCGCTGTACAACGGCGACTGGCTGGCGCGCGCCGAGGGCGAAAAAGCCTCTGGCGGCCAGATGCAGGTCTACGGTCGCGCCATGGCGCAGATTCCGCTCGCGCCGGCGAAGAAAGCCTTCAGTTCCGCCGACGAGTTCGTCAACACCATGCTGCCGATGGCCAAGGAAGCTGCCGACCGCATCGGCGTCGATCCGCGTTATCTGGTGGCGCAGGCTGCGTTGGAAACCGGTTGGGGCAAGTCGGTCATGCGCGCCCAGGATGGCAGTAGCAGCCACAACCTGTTCGGCATCAAGGCGAGCAGCAACTGGAAGGGCGATTCGGCCCGGGCGATCACCAGCGAGTTCCGCAATGGCGAGATGGTCAAGGAGACGGCCGAGTTCCGTTCCTACGCCTCGTACAAGGACAGCTTCCACGATCTGGTGACTTTGCTGCAGTCCAATAATCGCTATCAAGATGTCGTGAAGTCTGCCGATAACCCAGAACAGTTTGTACGCGAGTTGCAAAAGGCCGGTTACGCCACCGACCCTAACTACGCAAGCAAGATTTCGCAGATTGCCAGGCAGATGAACAGTTTCCAAAACTACGCTGCGGCGGGTGTCTCCACCACGCCTTTATAAGGCACAAGGTATAAGGTCTGAACCATGAGTTTGCTCAATATCGGGATGTCGGGACTGTCGGCCAGCCAGTCCTCTTTGGCTACGACAGGCAACAACATTGCCAACGTCGACACCGCCGGTTATTCACGTCAGCAAACCGTGCAGGGCACCAAATCCTCGCAACAGTACGGCAGCGTTTTCATCGGTACGGGTACAACCCTGGCTGACGTGCGTCGGGTGTACAACTCCTACCTGGAATCCCAACTGCACACGGCGACCTCGCTCAACAGCGAAGCGGCCTCGTACCTGGCTCAGGCCACGCCGCTGGACTCCATGCTGTCCGACACCAACACCGGCCTCACCGGTGTACTGCAAAAATTCTTCACCTCGATGCAGGGCGTTTCGACGTCTGCGACCGATGACACCTCACGTCAATCGGTGCTGACCGGTGCGCAGGCGCTGACCAGCCGTTTCAACTCGATCGCCAAACAGCTCAACGACCAGAACACCACCATCAATGGCAGCCTTGGCGACATGGCAGCCCAGGTGAACAAACTGGCCACCTCGATTGCCAACCTGAACCAGAAGATCGGCGAGATCTCCACCAGTGGTGGGGCGCCGAACGATCTGCTCGACAGCCGTAACGAAGCCGTGCGCCAGTTGTCCGAGCTGACCGGCGCGCAGGTCGTTGAACGTGGCACCAGCTTCGACATCTACGTCGGCAGCGGCCAGCCACTGGTCATTGGCAACTCCGCCAATTCCCTGAGCACTGTGCCGCTCAAGGATGACCCATCGCGCATGGGCATCCAGATGGATCGCGGTTCGAGCACCATCGACATCACCTCGGTGATCAGCGGTGGCGAAATCGGTGGTCTGCTGACCTATCGCAAAGAAGTTCTCGATCCGTCGCTCAACGAACTGGGCCGAGTGGCGCTGGTGATCGCCGATCAGATCAACAGCCAGCAAGCCCAGGGCATCGACAAGAACGGTGACTTCGGCGCCGCGATTTTCAACAACATCAACAGTGCCGCGCTGATCAGCCAGCGCAGCATCGCGAAGGATGGCAACAGCGCAGGCTCGGGCAACCTCGATGTCACCATCAAGGACAGCGGCAAGCTGACCACCAGCGATTATCAGGTGACGTTCACCAGCGCCACCGACTACTCGGTCAAGCGTTCCGACGGCACCGATCTGGGCACCTTCAGCACCACCACCAATCCACCGCCAGTGATCGACGGTTTCACCCTCGCGCTCAAAGGTGGGGCGTTGAGCGCCGGTGACAGCTTCAAAGTGACGCCGACCCGCAATGCCGCCGCGAGCATCCAGACGGTGCTCACCGATCCGAAGAAAATCGCTGCGGCCGGTCCGTTGACCGGTGTGGCCAGCGCTGCCGGCCTGGGGACTTACACGCAGCCGACGCTCAGCGACAAGATCGATATCTACAACCCGACTGCCCAGGCTGACATGCAGGCGGCACTGAAGAATTCGACGCCGGTCAAACTGGTGTTTGGTGATGTCACCGGTGGCAGCCAGTCTTACAAATTTGTAGATGCCAAGGGCGGCCTCATCAGCAGCGGCACTATCGTTCCCGGTCAATCGAACACGCTGGACCTGAAAGTCGGCATCGTCGATGCCAGCGGCAACCCGGTGCTGGACACCAGCGTCACGCCGAACGTGCAGAAAACCTTCACCGTGCAGACCACCGTCGGCGGCACGCCGAAGTCGGGCGAGTCCTTCACCATGAATCTGACCGGTGCGGCGTCTTCGGACAACCGCAACGCGCAATCGCTGGTCGCCCTGCAAACCAAGCAGACCATCGACACCGGTTCGGCCAGCAAGGGCATCAGCCTGACTGACGGCTACAACAAGCTGGTGACCAATGTCGGTACCAAGACCGCTCAAGGCAAGTCCGACAGCACCGCGACCACAGCGATTCTGGACAATGCCAAAGGCGCCCGCGATTCGCTGTCCGGGGTCAACCTGGATGAAGAAACCGGCAACCTGGTCAAATACCAGCAGTACTACACAGCGTCTTCGCAGATCATCAAAGCTGCGCAGGAAACTTTCGCCACGCTGATCAACAGCCTTTAAGGAGTCGTAATTCATGCGCATTTCCACCGCCCAGTATTACGGCACGCAAGCGTCGGACTATCAGCGTAACTTCAACAAGGCTGTTGCCAGCGCCAGCGAGGCGAGCAGCCTGACGCGCATCAACACTGCCGCGGATGATCCGGTCGGTGCCGGTCGTTTGCTGCAACTGGGTCAGCAGGCGGCGATGCTGGATCAGTACAAGACCAACGTTGATACCACCAAAAGTGCGTTGACCGTGCAGGAGTCCACGCTGGACTCCATCACTACCGCACTGGCACGCGCCAAGGAACTTGCCCTGGCGGCCAACAACGGCACGGCCACCGACAAGGACCGCCAAGCTTACGCGTCGGAGCTCGGCCAGATCCAGCAACAAGTGCTGGGCCTGATGAACTCCAAGGATGCCAGCGGTAATTACCTGTTCTCCGGTTCGAAAACCGATACCGCGCCGTACTCGCAGAATGCCGACGGCACCTACACCTACAACGGTGACCAGACCACGATCAATCTGGGCATTGGCGACGGCATGACGGTTGGCACCAACACCACCGGTTGGGCGGCTTTCCAGCAGACCATCAATACCGCGCGCACCAACGTCACCATGACTGCGCCGGCCGTGGATGACGGCCGCGTTGTGTTGTCCAACGGTACGGTCGGCACTGCCGCCACCTATGATTCCAAATTCACTGCCGGCCAGCCGTACACCGTCAGCTTCCTCAGCAGCACCCAGCTGAAAATCACTGATGCCTTGGGCAACGACGTGACCGCTGAAGCGAGCCAGAACGGTCTGGTCAGCAACAGCAGCGGCGCCAACCAGACGGTCAGCTTCCGTGGCGTCGACATGAAGTTGAATATCAACCTGAAGACCGGTGACACCAACCCGGACGCGGTGATTGCCGGCCACAGCTTCCAGTTGTCGACCGCACCCGACTCGTTCACCACCACGCGCAGCCCGGGCAACCCGTCGAGCGCGGTGATCACCGGTTCCAGCATCACTGATCAGGCGGCCTACACTGCGGCATTCCCGCAGGGCGGCGCCGTCCTCAAGTTCACCAGCGCCACCGCGTTCGATCTGTACGCAGCGCCGGTCACTGCCGACAGCAAACCCGTGTCCTCGGGCACTATCGTCGGTAACAACGCTACCGCGGCGGGCGTCACGTTCGCACTCGGCGCTGCCCCGGCTGCCGGTGATCAGTTTTCGATCCAGCCGAACGACCACCAGACCCAGAACGTGCTCGACACCCTGGGCCAGATGATCACCGCGTTGAACACACCGATCGATGGTGATCCGGTGGCCAAGCAGAAATTCCAGGGCGCGATGGAGGCGGGTATCGGCAACATCGATGCGGCCAACAATCAAATCGGCAACGCAGTCACCGAGATCGGTGCCCGTGGTCAGGCTCTGGATATGCAAGCCATCACCAATGACAGCCTGAGCACCGCAAACACCACCACCCAAGGTTCGATCCGTGATTCGGATCCGGCCGAAGTGATGACTCGTCTGACCTTGCAGCAAACCATGTTGCAAGCTTCGCAACTGGCGTTCAGCAAGATCAGCCAGTTGGGTCTGTTCAACAAGATCTGACCGTCAGCGGGCGTGTAAGCGCCCGTTTGGCCTGCCCCTCAGTTATGTTTTTTAGCGGTTTCAAGGGCTCGCTTTTTCGAGCGGGCTCGTACCGCCTGTGAGCCCGCCGTGAATTCACTTCCTCTTGTCAGCCTCGTCATTCCCGCCTTCAATCCGCGCTTTTTCGAGCGGACGCTGAACAGCGCCGTCAGCCAGAATTACGCCAATCTTGAAATCATCGTATGCGATGACAATCGTGGCCACGAGATCGAAGACGTTGTTACGCAGGTGACAGAGCAGACCGGCTTTGCCGTGCGTTACGTGCGCAACCCGCGAACGCTGGGGCTGGTCGGCAACCTGAAGGCCTGCCTTGAGCAAGCCCGGGGCGAGTTCATCAAATTCCTGTGTGACGATGACCTGCTGTATTCGGCCTGTATCGAACAGCAAGCCCACGAGCTGCGGCGCGAAGAAGTCAGTCTGGTGGTCGCGCAAAGGTTGTTGTGGGATGCCAACGACATCATCCTGCCCGGGCGTCTGGAAAACAGCTCGTTATCGCCGGCCAGTGGTTTGCTCAAAGGTGACGATGTACTAAGCATCTTCGAAAAATTTCCAGTCAATGTGCTCGGCGGTTTCAGCAGCGCAATGTTCCGGCGCGCCGACGTCGCCGAACTGCTGCCGGCCCTGACCGAGGACGGAGCCTGCTTCGTCGCGACGCTGGATTTTGCCTTGTACATCTGTTTGCTGCGGCGCGGCAACCTGTTGGTCTCCAACAACGTGCTGAGTGCCGAACGTCTCTACCCCGAGCGTCTGAGCGCGCAGCAACCGATGAAAGACGCGGCGGAGATCGAGCGCGAGTGGGTCTCGCAAATGCTCAAGGTCCGCAGCGGCGAGTCGGCACCGGCGCCGGGCTGGGTTCGTTATGTGCCGTTGACCAAGGCCGATGAGTCGCCTCGGGTCTGGGAAGAGCTGCCGCTGAGCCGTACGCTCGGCACCAAGCAGAGCCGTCAGGAGCTGGGGGTCGGTGTCGACAGCTTCAGTTTCGGCGAACTCTATGCACAATGGCTGGCGGTTCGGGTGTTGACCGAGGCGCAGCGCCAATGGCTGCCGGAAACCCTCGCAGGCTGGCCGCATCAGCCGCGCATCGTGCCGATCATCATTGATGGCCAAGGCAGCCGCGATGGTCTGGAACGTACGCTTGATGCGCTCGGCGCTCAGGATTATCCGCCAGAGCTGGTTCTGGTGCTGTCCACAGCTTGCAGCGAAGCGAAGCTGGATGGTCGGGTGTTCCACATGCCGTTGCAGGGTGACGGCCTGGAGCAGATCAACGCTCTGCTGCCGCAACTGGAAGGCGCCGACTGGTTTTATCTGCTGCAGCCAGGTGACTGCCCGGTGGCGCCAGCGTTGCTGGTGATGGCTGATCGCATTGCGCACGCAAGTGCGTTGACGTGCCTGTACAGCGACGAAGGCAGCCTGCGCGATGGTGAGTCGGCAGAGCCTGCGTTCAAACCTGATTTCAACCTTGACCTGATGCGCAGTTACCCTTACGTCGGGCGTGCCTTGGCGTTCCAGCGTGAACGTTTTCTGGCCCTTGGCGGTTTTACCTCGACGTTCGCCGAACTCGCACCCCACGATGTGCTGTGGCGTATGGTTGAAAGCGATGGCCTGCAAGTGGTCGGGCACATTGCTGAGGTGTTGCTGGAGTCGAAATTCGATCTCTCGCAATGGCTCACTGATCCTGGTGTTGCGCAGCAAAGCCCGCGCATTCTCGCAGCGCATCTGCAACGCTTGGGCATCGCTCATGAAATCCGCGACGGTAACAGCGGGCTGCTCAATCGCGTCGACTATCACCATGCCCGGCGCCCACTGGTGTCGGTGGTCATTGTCACGCAGGACCAGACTGCCGCGTTGCAGCGCTGTGTCGAGACACTGCTGGAGAAGACCGCCTACACCGAGTACGAATTGCTCTTGGTCGACAACGGCTGCAAAAGCGCCGAAGCGTTGGCGTGGCTGGACGGTATGGCGCAGATGGGCAGCGAGCGGATTCGCGTGCTCAGCTACCCGCAAAAGGGTAACGCGGCAGCGGTGCACAACTTTGCCGTCAGCCAGGCGCGCGGTGAGTATGTGTTGATGCTCAATGCCTTTGCGGTGATTACCCAGAACGATTGGCTCGACGAACTGCTCAATCATGCGCAGCGTCCGGAGGTCGGGGTGGTCGGCGCCAAGCTGTTCAACCCGGACGGTGGCGTGCTGCACGCGGGTCTGATTCTTGGCTTGAACGGACCGGTCGGGTTGCCGTTCTATGGCCAACCGGTGCAGTCGGAAGGGTACATGCATCGCCTGCAGGCGGTGCATGACCTGAGTGCCGTCGGCGGCGATTGCCTGATGATTCGCAAGTCGGTGTTCGAAGCTGCCGGCGGGCTGGACGAGCAGGACCTCAAGCAAACGCTCAATGTCGTGGACCTGTGTCTGCGGGTTGGCCGCGACGGTTATCTGGTGGTGTTGAACCCCCATGCCATCCTGGCCGTGGGTGCACGGCCAAGTGCGATGGCGACACCCGAGGAAGAAGCGCAGCACATCGAGGAGAGGGACACCTTCTACCAGCGCTGGCTGCCGCTGGTTGCGCGTGACCCGGCCTACAACGTCAACCTGACGTTGCAGGGCGTGGGCGCCACCAACTTCAGTCTGGAGCCGGGCCTGCGCACCGGGTGGAGTGCATTCTCCAAGGCACAGCTGCCCAATCTGCTGGTGGTGCCGATCAACGCTTCCGCCATCGGCCATTACCGCATGAGCCAGCCGATGATCGAGCTGGAAGCGGCCAATCGGGCAGAAGGGCGCATTTGCTACGGCTTGCCGTCGATCATCGACATCGAGCGTCAGTCGCCCGACGTGATTGTTCTGCAAGGACGCTACTCGGAGCACGCCATCGATGAAATTCCTCCGCTGAAAAAGTACTTCAACGCTCGACGGATCTTCGAGCTCGACGACTATGTCATCGACGTTCCCCACCGCAATGCACACATTCGCAACATGCCGAGCAAGCAGGACATGGAGCGCATGGTGCGCCGCGCGATCGGCCTGTGTGATCGCGCGGTCGTATCCACCGCGCCGCTGGCCAACGTGCTGTCGGACATGCACCACGACATTCGTGTCGTCCCTAACATGTTGGCCAAGGACTTGTGGGGCCACCTGCGCAGCCAGCGTCGGACCTCGAAGAAACCACGGGTCGGCTGGGGCGGCGGCACCAGTCACCACGGCGACCTCGCGGTCATCGCCGATGTCGTGCGCGAGTTGGCCAATGAAGTCGACTGGGTGTTTTTCGGCATGTGCCCGGATGACCTGCGTCCCTACATGCATGAGTTCCATGGCGTCATCGGCCTGGACGTGTACCCGGCGAAACTGGCCAGCCTCAACCTCGATCTCGCGTTGGCGCCGTTGGAGTTTCATATCTTCAACGACTGCAAGAGCAACTTGCGGCTGCTGGAATACGGCGCCTGCGGTTACCCGGTGATCTGCACGGATACTGAGGCCTATCGCGGTTATTTGCCGTGCACGCGGATCAAGACCAACAGCACGGATGAATGGCTGCAAGCGATCCGCATGCACCTGGCGGATCCGGATGCCAGTTATCGCATGGGGGATGAATTGCGTGAGGTGGTGTTGCGCGATTACGTGTTGCGCGGCGATAACCTGCGCTACTGGGAATACGGCTGGCTGGCGGATTGATCGAGCGGGGCTTGGCGGCCTTTGGGCCGACCAGGCTCTTGGGGTTTTGGGGGTATATCCGTTGCTGTGGGGGTTGCTGATTAGGGTTCCGCCCTTACGGCGGGTCACTTTTTCCAGACGCCGAAAAAGTAACCAAAAAGGCTTGCTCCTACGTGCGGCCCGCTCGCTGGGGCTCGGGGTTCCTTCGCTGCGGGATCGATCCGGGCGCAGCGCCTACGGTTTGCTTCGCTGCACCTCCTCTCGCTGTGTTTGGCTGCGCCAAACGGTCGCTGCGCTCCCACGCCCGGATCAATCCCTCCACTCAGCCTTCCGACGTCGCCCGTGGATCAAGATCAAAAGCAGGCGAGCTGACACTCGGCCTATTGAGTGGTGAAGAGCGGGGCGTGGTCGGCTTTGGTTTTGTGTTGGATTTGCCCCTCACCCCAGCCCTCTCCCGAGGGAGAGGGGGCCGATTTTCGGGCATTTCAAAACCTGAGTTCGACTCGGTATCGCACGTCGGCGTACCTCTACCAAACACCGCGATCATTTCCCTCTCCCTCCGGGAGAGGGCTAGGGTGAGGGGCTTTTGATCTGTTTCAGAATCTGAGTTCGACTCGGTATCGCACGTCGGTGTACCTCGCCCAAACACCTCGATCAGTCCCCTCTCCCTTTGGGAGAGGGCTAGGGTGAGGGGCTTTTGATCTGTTTCAGAATCTGAGTTCGACTCGGTATCGCACGTCGGCGTGCCTCGCCCAAACTCCTCGATCAGTCTCCTCTCCCTTTGGGAGAGGGCTAGGGTGAGGGGCTTTTGATCTGTTTCAGAATCTGAGTTCGACTCGGTATTTCACGTCGGCGTACTTCTCGCAAACTACTCGATCAGTCCCCTCTCCCTTTGGGAGAGGGTTAGGGTGAGGGGCTTGTGGAGCTGGCGCGTTTCCTGCAAGTCCCCTGTAAATCGCCATAAAACGAGCGTTCGCGGTCACTCCAGCGGCGCCCGGATCGGCAAAAGGTTTAGCCAGAAGGCCCGCAAAGCTCAAGAAAGCGGCGCGCAGCCCGGTGAAGAACAAGAGGGGAGACGATGAAGGCAGTTATTTTGGCGGGTGGCCTCGGCACGCGCATCAGTGAAGAGTCGCACCTCAAGCCCAAGCCGATGATCGAGATCGGCGGCAAGCCAATTCTCTGGCACATCATGAAGCAGTATTCCGCCCATGGGATTCATGACTTCGTGATCTGCCTCGGCTACAAGGGCTATGCGATCAAGGACTTCTTCGCCAACTACTTCCTGCACACCTCCGACGTCACCTTCAACATGCGCGAGAACCGCATGGACGTGCACCAGAATTACAGCGAGCCGTGGAGCGTCACGCTCATCGACACCGGTGAGGAAACCATGACCGGTGGCCGTCTGCTGCGCGCTGGCCGTTATCTGCAGGATGAAGAGGCGTTCTGCTTCACCTACGGCGACGGCGTTTCCGATATCAACATTGCGCAACTTGTGGATTTCCATAAAGGCCACGGTCGTCTCGCGACGGTCACTGCCGTGCAACCGCCGGGTCGTTACGGCGCGCTTGAGCGTCAAGGCGATCAGGTGCTGGGCTTTACCGAAAAACCTCGTGGTGACGGTGGCTGGATCAACGGTGGCTTTTTCGTGTTGTCGCCCAAAGTGCTGCCGTACATCGCCGATGACGCCACCACTTGGGAAGCCGAACCGCTGGCGCGTCTGGCCGCTGACGAACAGTTGAAAGCCTTCGAGCACGAAGGCTTCTGGCATCCGATGGACACCCTGCGCGACAAGAACCATCTCGAAGCGCTGTGGCAGAGCGGGGAGGCCCCATGGAAGCAATGGGCCTGAGTGCGGATTTCTGGCGCGGCAAACGCGTCCTCGTCACCGGACATACCGGTTTCAAAGGCAGTTGGCTGACCCTGTGGCTGCAAAGCCTCGGCGCGCAAGTCAGCGGTTTTTCCCTGGATCCGTCGACTGAACCGAGCCTGTTCGAACTGGCGCGCGTGCATGAAGGCATCAACGATCAGCGCGGTGATCTGCGTGATCTCGGCGCCTTGCTGGAAGTCATCGCTGATACCGAGCCGGAGATCGTGCTGCACCTGGCCGCGCAGCCGTTGGTGCGCGAAGGCTATCGCGATCCGCTCGGCACTTACTCCAGTAACGTCATGGGTACGCTAAACCTGCTCGAAGCGATTCGTCAGGTCGGCTGCGTGCGCGCCTGTGTGCTGGTGACCACCGACAAGGTCTACGCCAACAAAGAATGGCTGTGGCCGTACCGCGAAGACGAAGCCCTCGGTGGCCACGATCCTTACAGCAGCAGCAAGGCCTGCTGTGAATTGCTCGCGCAATCCTATGCCGCGTCGTTCTTCCCGGCCGACAAATACGCCGAACACGGTCTGGCCTTGGCCACTGCACGTGCCGGTAACGTCCTCGGCGGCGGTGATTTTGCCCCAGAGCGACTGATTCCCGACGTGCTCAAAGCCTGGACCGCCGACGAGCCGGTGACCCTGCGCTATCCGCAAGCCGTACGCCCGTGGCAGCACGCGCTGGAGCCGTTGGCCGGTTACCTGCAACTGGCCGCCGGCCTCTACGAGCAAGGCCCGGAATACGCTGGGGCGTGGAACTTCGGCCCGGGCGAGGCGGACATGTGCAGCGTTGGCGAAGTCGTCGAATTGCTCGCCAGCCGCTGGCCGCAAGCGCGTGGTCTGCGCATCGAAAAAAGCGAACTGCACGAAGCGGGTCTGTTGCGTCTGGACAGCAGCCGCGCGCGCCAACTGCTCGGCTGGCAACCACGTTGGACCTTGCAGGCCTGCCTGACCCAGACCCTCGACTGGCACTTGGCGTGGCAGAACGGCGATGACATGCGCACCGTCACCCTCGGCCAATTGAACCTGTACCGAGGCGCGCTGTGAGCGAGTTTTCCCTGAAGGCGTTGCCGCTGGCCGGGTTGTTCAGCGTCCAGCACAAACGCTTCGAAGATCAGCGTGGGCACTTCGCCCGGCTGTTCTGCGAAGGCAGCCTGAGTGCGTTCGGCAGTGAATTCCATATCCGTCAGATCAACCATTCCTGCACTCGCGAGAAGGGCAGTGTGCGCGGTCTGCATTATCAGAACGCCAACGCCCCGGAAGCCAAACTGATCACCTGCCTGCGCGGTGAAGTGTGGGACGTGGCGGTAGACCTGCGTCCGGACTCCGAAACGTTTCTGCACTGGCACGCCGAGCACCTCAAGGCCGGCGATGGCCGCAGCCTGTTGATCCCGGCTGGTTTCGCTCATGGTTTCCAGACGCTCAGCGAAGACGCCGAATTGCTCTACCTGCACAGCGCTGATTACGCGCCGGAGCATGAGGGCGGACTGTCGGTGAACGATCCACGGCTGGCGATTGCCTGGCCGTTGCCTGTCAATAATTTGTCAGCGCGTGATTCCAGCCATCCCGCGCTCGATCAACACTTTGCTGGAGTGCGTCTATGAACTGCCGTGGGTGCGCCGCACCGCTGAGCCTGCCGCTGATTGACCTTGGTACCTCGCCGCCGTCCAACGCCTACGTCCACGCTGATCGCCTGGAACAGGCCGAGCAGTGGGTGCCGCTGAAGGTCGCGGTGTGCCAGCAATGCTGGCTGGTACAGACCGAGGATTACACCAGCGCCGACAGCCTGTTCGACGCCGAGTACGCCTACTTCAGTTCGTTCTCCAGCACCTGGCTGGCCCATGCCGAGCGCTATGTCGCCGAGATGGTCGAGCGCTTCGGCCTGAGCGCCGATAGCCGTGTGGTGGAAGTCGCCGCCAACGACGGTTATCTGCTGCAGTACGTCGCCGCTCGCGGCATTGCGTGCCTGGGCGTCGAGCCGACCCGCAGCACTGCACAAGCGGCGCGCGAAAAGGGCCTGGAAATCCGCGAACTGTTCTTCGGTCGCGACACCGCTGCGCAGTTGCACAGCGAAGGCTGGGGCGCCGACCTGATGGCGGCCAACAACGTGCTCGCGCATGTGCCGGACATCAACGATTTCCTCGGCGGCTTCGCGACCCTGCTCAAGCCAACCGGCGTGGCCACCTTCGAATTCCCGCAACTGCTGACGCTGATGGCGGGCGCGCAGTTCGACACGCTGTATCACGAGCACTATTCCTATCTGTCGCTGACCGCCGTGCAGACCCTGTGCGAGCGCAATGGTCTGGAAGTGTTCGACGTCAGCCAACTGACCACCCACGGCGGTTCGCTGCGCGTATTCGTCCAGCGCAAGGACGGCCAGCGCCGTGCGGTTCAACCTGCGGTGCAGCAACAATTGCAAGCCGAACTGGATGCCGGGGTAAAAACCGCCGAGTACTACGCCACCCTCGCGCCTGCTGCCGAACGTATCAAGCATGACTTGCTGCGCTTCCTGTTGCAGGCCAAGGCCGACGGCAAACGCGTGGTCGGTTATGGCGCGGCGGCCAAGGGCAACACCTTGCTCAATTACGCCGGGGTCAAACCCGACCTGCTGGCCTGGGTGGCTGATGCCAATCCGCACAAGCAGGGCAAATGCCTGCCGGGCAGCCGCATTCCGATTGTGGCGCCGGCGCAGATTGATCTCGAAAAACCGGATTACGTGCTGGTGCTGCCGTGGAACCTGCTCCACGAAGTCAGCCAGCAACTGGTGCAAGTGCGTCAGTGGGATGGCCGCTTCGTGATCGCCGTGCCTGAGTTGAGCGTGCTGTGAAGGTTCTGGTCACTGGCGCCACAGGGTTTGTCGGTCGGCATCTGGTCGCGGCGTTGCTTGCGCGCGGCTGCAATGTTCGCGCCGTGGCGCGCAACGCAGAAACCGCGCAAGGCATGCCGTGGATCAACAACGTCGAGTTCATCGCCGCGGATATTCACGCCGCCGATCTCGATATCCACGCGTTGACCGATGGCATCGACGCGCTGGCGCATCTGGCCTGGCCGGGTTTGCCGAACTATCGGGCGCTGTTCCATTTCGAGCACAACCTGATGGCTGATTACCGCTTTATCAAAAGCGCGGTCGAGGCGGGCGTGCAGCAGGTGCTGGTGACTGGCACCTGTTTCGAATACGGCATGCAAAGCGGGCCACTCAGCGAAAGCACCGAGCCGCAGCCGAGCAATCCTTACGGTCTGGCCAAGCATACGCTACAGCTGTTTTTGCAAAATCTGCAGCAGGAACAACCGTTCACCTTGCAGTGGGCGCGCCTGTTCTATCTGCATGGCGAAGGTCAGAACCCCAACAGTCTGTTGGCCGCACTGGACCGGGCGATCGATGCCGGTGAGCCGTCGTTCAACATGTCCGCCGGCGAGCAACTGCGTGATTTTCTGCCGATTGAAAACGCTGCCGGTTACCTCGCCGCGATCCTGCAAAAAACCGACTTCAACGGCGTGATCAATTGCGCCAGTGGCCAACCGGTCTCAGTCCGTTCATTGGTCGAACAACGCCTGCGCGAACGCGGCGCGACACTGCATCTGAACCTCGGCCACTACCCATACCCAACCCACGAACCCCTGGCGTTCTGGGCGGTGACCGAGCGTTTGCAACAGTTACTGGGAGAGCCGCAATGAAGCACGAGTTGTACCGGGTCACCGACCTGCCGGTGCTGCAGAACCGCACCTTTGCCGATGCCGCATCGGCACAGGCCTCGGCCAGTGCCGACATGCTGTTGGTGCAGGACGAGCGCAGCGGTTTGATCTTCAACGCCGCGTTCGACGCCGACAAACTCAGCTACGACGCCGATTACCAGAACGAACAGGCGCATTCCGGCCAGTTCCAGAAGCACTTGAGCGACGTCGAAGGCATCATCGCCAAGCACTTCAAGGGCCAGGAGCTGATCGAAGTCGGCTGCGGCAAAGGCTATTTCCTGGAGTTGCTCAAGGGCCTCGGTTATTCGATCACCGGCATCGACCCGGCGTACGAAGGCGAAAACGCCGACGTGATCAAGGCGCCGTTCACTCGCGGTCTTGGTCTGGCGGCCGATGCCATCGTATTGCGCCATGTGCTGGAACATATCCAGGACCCAGTGAGCTTCCTCGCCGAAATCGCCAATGCCAATCAGGGCGGGCAGATCTACATCGAAGTGCCGTGCTTCGACTGGATTCTCGAGCACAAAGCCTGGTTCGATCTGTTCTACGAACACGTCAATTATTTCCGCCTCGATGACCTGCGGCGGATGTTCGGCACGGTGCACGAGGCCGGTCACCTGTTCGGTGGCCAATACCTGTACATCGTCGCCGACCTTGGGACATTGCGCCTGACCCCGGAGCAACCGGTGCCGCGCCTTGCGCTGCCTGACGGGTTCACCGCCAGCCTCGATCGCGCCGTGCAGATCATTCAATCCGCCCCCGAGCAGGGTTCGGCGATCTGGGGCGCCTCGTCCAAAGGCGTGATCTATTCGCTGTTCCTGCAACGCGCCGGGGTGGCAGTGGATCGTGTGGTGGATATCAACCCGGCCAAGCAGGGGCGTTATCTGCCATTGAGCGGCGCACGGGTGTCCTCGCCGCAAGAGGCGATGGACGCGCTGCCCGAGGGCGCCAACCTGTTTGTGATGAATTCCAATTACCTCGAAGAGATCAAGCGGATGACCGGTGGACGCTACGTCTATCACGCCGTCGACAGCGCTTCGTTTCAGTGACCCTTGAGATTATTAAAATGACCGACAACAGCATCAACCAAGCCTTCGAAGCCGAGTGCCGGGAACAGATTGCCCAGCAGGGTGACGACCAGAAACTCACCGGCCTGGCCCGCGATTTCTTCAATGAATCGGCCAAGCACAAATACAGCTACCACTTCTCGTGGATGGGCCGTCCGATCATCCAGCTGCCACAAGACATGATGGCCATGCAGGAGATCATCTGGCAGGTCAAACCGGATCTGGTCATCGAGTGCGGCATCGCTCACGGCGGTTCGATCATCTACTACGCCTCGTTGCTGGAGCTGCAAGGCCACGGCGAAGTGCTGGGCATCGACCTCGACATTCGCCCGCACAACCGCGAAGCGATCGAAAGCCACCCGATGGCCAAGCGCATCAAGATGATCGAAGGTTCGAGCATCGACGCCGGCATTGCCGCCCAGGTGCAGGCTGCGGCCAAAGGCAAGAAAGTCATTCTGGTGCTCGACTCCAACCACACCCACGATCACGTCCTCGAAGAACTGCGTCTGTACGCTCCACTGGTGTCGGTCGACAGCTACTGCGTGGTGATGGACACCGTGGTCGAAGACATGCCGGCCGATTTCTTCCCGGATCGCCCATGGGGCCCGGGCGACAACCCGAAAACCGCCGTGTGGAAATACCTCGAAGAGAACCAGGATTTCGAGATCGACCAGCAGTTGCAGAACAAGCTGCTGATCACCGTGGCGCCGGACGGCTATCTGCGTCGCGTCCGTTAATTCGCAACATCACCAAGCGTTGTTTCGGCGAGTCGCCGGTTGTGGAGAGAAGTTATGCAAGGCAAGTACAGTACTGAACTGGCGCTACCGCTCGAAGAGCTATTGACCGTCGTCCTGATTACTCACAATCGGCCGGCGTTTCTGCGCCGGGCGGTGAAGTATTACAGCAGCTTGCCCTGCAGAATCATGGTGCTCGATTCGACACTCGAACGACCTGAAGGCGACTTCTCCGCCGTCGATTACCACCATGTGCCGCAGTTCGCCTACTGGGGCATGCAGGCCAAACTGGCCTATGGTGTCGAGCATCTGACCACGCCGTACATGGTGCTGGCGGCCGACGACGACTTCATCCTGCATGATTCACTGGCAGCGTCCGTTGGCTTCCTGCATGCCAACCCTGATTACGGTATGTGCCACGGCTACTGCCTGATGTATCTGTCATTGGCCCATGGCGTGAACTACTACCGCCGTGACAAGAAAGTCCAGGAAGACTATGCGTCCGAGCGGGCGCAGGATCGCGTCCTCGATTACATGAGCCAGTACATCCCGCCGTTCTACGCGGTAACCCGTACTGACCTGATGAAAAACTGGCATGCGGCGCTGCCGCCGGGGACCAATTTCCAGTGGCAGGAAATTGGCCACGTCTACTACCTGCTGGCCAGTGCCAAGGCGCGCATCCTGCCGATTCCGTACGTGGTGCGCGAGATCAACTACGGTGTCTCCGAGCACAATACCGATGTGTATCACTCGCTGACCTACGTCGACGCCAAATCGGTCGCCGAACGCGAGGCGTTTGCCGAGTTCCTCGTCTCGCTGCCTACCGCTATCGAAGGGCTGGATGCCGGGCAGGCCAAGGCCTTTGCCCTGGAGAGTTTCGAGGCAATGGCCGACAGCCTGAAGTCCGGGCGGGCGCTGACCGCCGAGCTGATTATCGAGTCGACCTGGAGCCAGGAACTGAAGGCGCCGGATCGTCGGTTTGGCCCGCTGCAGTATGTCGAGATGCCGTTTTACAACCAGGCATTCTTTGAGCGTCTGGAGCAGTTCGAATTCATCTTGCACACGCTGCCGGCCGGTCGCATGCAACTGGAAGGACTGGAAGGCGTGTGGGCCCGTCAGGCGCATCTGTTGCAGGCGCGCAACAACGACACGGCGGAAAGTGTGGTTGACCGGTTGTGGCAGGCCCATGATCTCAACGCCTTCAACCAGACTGTGGTCAAACGCCTGGCGGCGCAGCTGGACGTTGTCGGTGACGAAAGCGCCGCGCAAGCCATGCGCGAGTGGATCGCCCGTCTTGAAGCGCTGACGGTCGACGATCATCAGCCAGTCTTCGGCAAAATGAAGTCCGGTCGCCTGTTGCAGTGGCTGGCGGCTCGCACGCCGGCGATCGAACAACTCGAGTCGATTGGCCAACATCTGGCGACTGAAGGCGGTGGCCCGCAATTCGGCATTTTCCTGCTCGATCTGGACAACGACATCGACAAGTTGCAGGTGTCGCTCGACAGCCTGCTGGAAGGTCACTGCAAAGCGTTCAGGATTGTCGTGTTCACCACCGGCGAAGCACCGGCGGCGACGACGGCACAAAACACTCTGCACTTTGTCCGTGTTACCCAAAGCAACTTTGTCGACAAGCTCAACCAGAGCGCTCAGCAGTCGCCAAGCGATTGGTTACTGCTGGGAGAGGCGGGTGACCAGTTCACCGCCAGCGGCCTGTTGCGCGCCAGCCTGGAACTGATGTCGGCAGAGGGTGTACGTGCCGTCGCCACCGACGAGATCCAGCGCAAGGACAATGGCGCGCTGGTTGACGTGTTCCGCCCCGGTTTCAATCTGGATCTACTGCAAAGCGTGCCGGCACTGATGGCGCGCCATTGGTTGATCCGTCGCGAAGTGTTGCTCGACGCCGGCGGTTATCAGGCCGATTTCAGCAAGGCGCTGGAATTCGACCTGCTGCTGCGCATTATTGAGCAGGGTGGCCTCGATGGCCTCGCGCACCTCGACGAGCCGTTGCTGATCACTCAGGCGGCAGAGCTTGAAGAGAACGTCCACGAGCGTCAGGCATTGTTGCGTCATCTGGGTAATCGCGGCTACAAGGCCAAGGTCACGTCGACGGCGCCGGGCACCTGGCAGATCGATTACCGTCACACCGAACAGCCACTGGTTTCGATCATTGTGCCGGTCATCGATGATCTGCCAGTGTTGCGCCGCTGCCTGGAAGGCGTGTTGCTCAGAACCCGTTACAGTCGTTATGAAGTGTTGCTGGCGGCAAACGCCAATCAGTCGGCAGCGGTCAACGACTGGCTGGGCACGCTTCGCCACGCCAAAGTCAATGTGTTGCGTGCCGATCAGCCGCTGAGCGAAGTCGCGCTGTACAACGCTGCCAGCGAGCAGGCTCAGGGTGAGTATCTGGTACTGCTGGCCGCAGACAGTGAAATCGTCAATCCAAACTGGATCGATTCGCTGCTCAACCACGCCCAGCGTCCGGAAGTGGGCATCGTCGGTGCGAAATTGGTCGACCGTGACGGCAACATCGCTCAGGCCGGTCTGATTCTTGGCCTCAACGATGGCGTGGGATCGGCCTTCATCGGTGATAAACACGCGGCAGCCGGCTATATGCATCGTCTGGCCGTCGAGCAGAATTACTCGGCCGTGTCGAAGGTCTGCCTGATGGTGCGCAAAGAACTGTTCAACGTCCTTGGCGGGCTGGACGAAGTGACCTTCGTCGAGGGTTATGCCGATGTCGATCTGTGCCTCAAGGCCGGTCAGGCCGGTTACCTCACCGTGTGGACGCCGTTGGTGCAGGTGCTGCATACCGGTGAGCTGCCGCAGGCACCGCAAGCACTGGCGGCACTGCGTGAAAAATGGAGCGATGTCTTCGCGCAGGATCCGGCTTACAACGCCAACCTGGCGCTGAGCGGCAAAGGTTTCACCCTGGGTGAAAATGCCTCGATCAACTGGGCACAGTTGCTCGCTTAAGCGCGCCGGACAGGAATCAGCATATGTTCAACGGTAAATCGATTTTCATCTCCGGCGGCACCGGTTCGTTCGGGCGCAAATTCATTGCGCGTCTGCTCGAGCAATACCAGCCCAAGCGCGTGGTGGTGTTCTCCCGTGACGAGCTGAAGCAGTATGAAATGCAGCAGACGTTCAACGCGCCATGCATGCGTTACTTCATTGGTGATGTGCGTGACGCCGATCGCCTGCGTCAGGCCATGCGCGGCATCGACTACGTGGTGCATGCCGCGGCGTTGAAGCAAGTGCCGGCGGCGGAATACAACCCGACCGAATGCATCCGCACCAACGTCAACGGCGCGGAGAACATCATCGCCGCCGCCATTGATAACGGCGTGAAAAAAGTTGTCGCGCTGTCCACCGACAAGGCGGCCAGCCCGATCAATCTGTACGGCGCAACCAAGTTGCTTTCGGACAAATTGTTCGTCGCCGCCAACAATATTGCCGGCGAGCAGGAAACCCGTTTTGCCGTGGTGCGCTACGGCAATGTTGCCGGTTCCCGTGGTTCGGTGGTGCCGTTCTTCAGCAAACTGATCGCCGATGGCGCACAGGAACTGCCGATCACTGACGAACGCATGACGCGGTTCTGGATCACCCTCGACCACGGCGTGCAATTCGTCCTCGACAGCTTTGCGCGGATGCACGGCGGCGAAGTGTTCGTGCCGAAGATCCCGTCGATCCGCATCGTCGATCTGGCGCGCGGCATGGCTGAACATCTGCCGCACAAGCACGTCGGCATTCGACCCGGTGAAAAGCTGCATGAGTTGATGGTGCCGCTGGACGATGCGCGGATGACCCTTGAGTTCGAAGATCACTACACCATCCAGCCGTCGATTCGCTTCACCAGTGTCGATGTCGATTTCGCCGTCGACAGACTCGGTGAGCAGGGGCGTGTCGTCAGCGAAGATTTCGAGTACCGCTCCGACACCAACCCGCATTTTCTCTCGGTCGGGCAGATCGCCGATCTGCACGCGAAGCTCTCGGTATGATTCCCTACGGTCGGCAAAGCCTCGATCAGGCAGACATCGACGCCGTCGTCGAAGTGCTGCAGTCGGACTGGCTGACCCAAGGGCCGAGCATCGAGCGTTTCGAGCAGGCAATGGCCGAGCGTTGCCAGGCTGACTTCGCCGTCGCGGTGTGCAACGCCACGGCGGCGCTGCACATTGCCTGTCTGGCCGCAGGTCTGGGGCCGGGTGAGCGTTTATGGACAACGCCGAACACCTTTCTTGCCTCGGCCAACTGTGGACGTTATTGCGGTGCCGAGGTTGATTTCGTCGACATCGATCCGTTGACCTGGAACCTCGACGCCTTCGCTCTTGCAGCGAAACTCGATCAGGCCGAGCAGGACGGCACTTTGCCGAAGGTGCTGGTGGCGGTGGCGTTCTCCGGGCAGAGCTGCGACATGCGCAAGATTGCCGAACTGGCCGAGCGCTACAACTTCACCGTGATCGAAGATGCGTCTCACGCGGTGGGTGCGTCCTACGCAGGACGTCCGGTTGGCTGCGGTCAATTCGCAGCAATGACGGTGTTCAGTTTTCACCCGGTGAAGATCATCACCAGCGCCGAGGGCGGCATGGTGTTGACCAATCGTCCGGAGCTGGCCGAGCGCCTGCAACGTTTGCGCAGCCACGGCATGACCCGCGATCCGCAGCAAATGACCGAGGCCAGTCATGGCCCGTGGTACTACCAGCAGATCGAGCTGGGCTTCAATTACCGCATCACCGATCTGCAAGCCGCGCTGGGTTTGTCGCAACTGAGCAAGCTCGACGACTTCATCGCCCGGCGTCGTGAACTCGCGGCGCGCTACGATCGCTTGCTGGCGTATCTGCCGGTGACGCTGCCCAGCCCTCAGCCCGAGGCGCGATCGGCTTGGCATCTATATGTGATTCGGCTGCAGACCGATCGCATCGGCCTCAGTCATCGTCAGGTGTTTGAAGGCTTGCGTGCTGCCGGTGTTGGCGTGAATCTGCATTACATTCCCGTGCACTTGCAGCCGTACTATCGCGACCTGGGTTTCGCCGAGGGCGATTTCCCCGAAGCCGAGCGTTATTACGCCGAGGCGATCAGCCTGCCGCTGTTTCCGCTGTTGAGCGATGCGCAACAGGATTACGTGGTCGAGCAATTGCGTCGGCTGACCGAATAATTGCCGCTGAGGCAAAGGATGAGTATCTGCAATGCGTCATTTGAGTGAGCAGGAAAAGTTCTGGCAGGGCGACTTCGGTAACCAGTACGTCGAGCGCAATGTCGGCCAACCGCTGGTGGCGACGAATCTGGCGTTGTTTGCCAAAGCGCTGAGCCGTGCCGCAGGCATCGAGAGCCTGGTCGAACTGGGCACTAACGCCGGCAACAATTTGCAGGCGTTGCATCAACTGCTGCCCCGTTGCCAGCTGTTCGGCGTCGAGATCAATGACAGCGCCTGTGCTCAGGCTCGGGCGTTGGACATCGCACAGATCTGGCATGGCTCGCTGTTCGATTTCCCGCGCGAGCGCCGCTACGACCTGACACTGAGTAAAGGCGTGCTGATTCACTTGGCCCCGGAGCTGTTGCCGACCGCTTATGCGCAGTTATACGAGTTGAGCCAGCGCTACATCCTGATCGCCGAGTATTACAATCCGGCACCGGTGGAAGTGTCCTATCGTGGCAACAGCGGCAAGCTGTTCAAGCGCGATTTTGCCGGTGAGATGCTCGATCGCTATGCCGATCTGCACCTGCTCGATTACGGTTTCGTCTATCACCGCGATCCGCAATTCCCGGCAGACGATGTCACCTGGTTCCTGTTGGAAAAACGTCCTTGAGCAACGTTGCAATCATCCCGGCCCGAGGCGGCAGCAAACGCATCCCGCGCAAGAATCTCTTGCCATTCGACGGCGTGCCGATGATTGTCCGTTCGATCCGCACTGCGCTGGAATCGGGTTTGTTCGATCAGGTCGTGGTCAGCACCGACGATGGCGAAATTGCCGATGTGGCGCGAGCCCATGGCGCGCAGGTGCCATTTTTGCGCCCGGCAGACCTCGCCGATGATTTCACCGGCACGGCGGCAGTGATCGTGCATGCCTTGCAGCAGTTGCCGGCGTTCGATTACGCCTGTTGCGTGTATGCCACGGCGCCGCTGTTGCAGGCGCGCTATCTGCGCCAGGGCATCGGGTTGCTGGAGCAGCACCTGGACAAGTCTTTCGCGTTCTCCGTGTGCAGTTTCGGTTTTCCGGTGCAGCGTGCGTTGACGCTGGACGGGCAGGGTGGGTTGAGCGCTTTGTATCCGGAATTTCGCAATACACGTTCGCAGGATTTGCCCGAAGCATTTCAGGACGCCGGTCAGTTTTACTGGGGGCGCACTGAGGCGTGGTTGCGCGGCGAGGTGCTCTATTCGCCAGCCAGCCTGCCGGTGATTCTGCCCCGGCATCTGGTGCAGGACATCGACACCCTTGAAGACTGGAAGCGTGCCGAATACCTATACGCCGCGCTCAAGGCGGGTGGAGAGCTGCAATGAGAGTGCTGATTCGTGCCGACGCCTCGCCAACCATCGGCAGCGGCCACATTGCCCGCTGCCTGACGCTGGCGCGAGTGTTGCGCGGGCAGGGCAGCCATGTCGCGTTTGCCTGCAGAAAATTGCCCGGGCATCGGCTTGATATGCTCAGCGCCGAAGGGTTCGAGACATTCGCGTTGCCGGATCTCTATTGTGATGAAGACCCACAGCAAGCCATCGAATCAATGCTGCCGTGGCAGGCCGACATCGACGCGCTGGATCTGTTGTTGGCCGGCCATGCCGGGTTCGACTGGATCATCGTCGATCATTACGGCCTCGATCATCACTGGCAAACCGCCGCCCGGCGCTGGGCGCAGCGCATAGCGGCAGTCGACGATCTGGCTACCCGGCGCTACAGCGCAGATCTTTTGCTCAATCAGAACTTGTCCGGTCTGCATGAAAATTATCAGCCGCTGTTGCCCGACGGCTGTCGCACCTTGCTCGGCCCGCGCTATGCCATGTTGCGCGAAGAGTTCTGTTGCCCGGCCATCGAAATCAAACCCAGGGCTCGCCGCGTGCTGGTCAATTTCGGCGGCTTCGATGCGGCCATGCAGACCCATCACGCGATGCTCGCCCTGGCCGATTACAGCGAGCTGCAAGTGGACTTTGTCGCCGGTGCCGACAACCCGGCGTGGACGCTGATGCAGGCCTTGGCCGAGACGCGGCCGAACTGGCGCCTGCACAGCTTCGTCAGCGATTTCCATCAGCGCATGACGGAAGCGGATCTGTTTATCGGCGCCGGCGGCGGCACCAGTTGGGAACGGGCGGCGATGGGGTTGCCGACGATTTGCATTGCCGTGTCAAACAACCAGCAGAGCAACGGCGAAGTCATGGCCGCGGCGGGCGCGCATGTGTTCATGGGCGCTCGTGAGCAAGTCAGTGTCGAGCAGTTGCGCGACGCCATCGGCTTTGTCACCGGCAATCATTATTTGCGCCAAAGCCTGGCCGAGCGCTCGCGACAACTGGTCGACGGGCGCGGTGCCGAGCGTGTCGCGGTGGCACTGGCCGGTGCGGTGCTGAAGGTGCGTGCGGCGACCCTGGATGATGCGCAGTTGCTGTTCGATGGGCGTAATGCCGAAACGGTACGGCGCTGGTCGCTGGACAGCGGCGTGATCGATTGGCCGCAGCACCTGAACTGGTTGACGGCGAGTTTGCGCAATCCACAGCGTCTGTTGTTGATCGCCGAGGCGGATGACGGTGCGGTCGGCGTTGTGCGGTATGACCTGCGCGGGTTTGAAGCCGAAGTCTCGATCTACCTGCTCGAACGACGGATGGGTCTGGGGTGGGGCAGGGCGCTATTGGCCCGTGGCGAGGCGTTTGTTGCCGCGCACTGGCCGCAACTGACGGTCATCACCGCTCGGGTGTTGCCGGACAATCGTCCCTCGTTGAATGTGTTTCGTGACGCCGGGTTCACTCAGAGTGCCTGTGCGTTCACCCGTGTTTTGAAGGATTACCCGCATGACTAGTTTCAAGATCGGCAACCGCTTGATCGGTGCCGACGCGCCACCCTTCATCATTGCCGAGATGAGCGGCAACCATAACCAGTCACTGGACGTCGCCCTGCAAATCGTCGAAGCGGCGGCCAAGGCCGGCGCGCATGCCTTGAAGCTGCAAACCTACACCGCCGAAACCATGACGCTGGATTTGTCTGAAGGCGAATTCTTCATCAAGGATCCGGGCAGTCTGTGGGCGGGTACTTCGCTCTACGATTTGTATGAAAAAGCCCATACACCGTGGGAATGGCATGCACCGATTTTTGCTCGTGCCAAGGAACTGGGGATGCTCGCGTTCTCGACACCGTTCGATGACAGCGCCGTGGACTTTCTCGAAAGCCTCGATGTGCCGGCCTACAAGATCGCCAGTTTCGAAAACACTGACTTGCCGTTGATTCGCCGTGTGGCCGCCACCGGCAAGCCGCTGATCATCTCCACCGGCATGGCCAGCATCGCTGAACTGGATGAAGCCGTGCGCGCTGCCCGCGAAGCCGGCTGCAAGGATCTGGTGCTGCTCAAATGCACCAGCACCTATCCGGCGACGCCACTCAACAGCAACGTGCGAACGATTCCTCACCTGCGTGATTTGTTCGCTTGCGAAGTGGGGCTGTCAGATCACTCGATGGGCGTCGGCGTGTCGGTAGCGGCGGTGGCGCTGGGCGCGACGGTGGTGGAAAAACACTTCACCCTCGACCGTTCAGCAGGTGGCGTCGATGCCAGTTTCTCGCTGGAGCCGGCAGAAATGGCCAGTCTGGTGGTGGAAACCGAGCGCGCCTGGCAGGCCATGGGGCAGGTGCATTACGGCGTCACGGAGGCTGAGCGCAAGTCGCTGGTCTATCGCCGCTCGCTGTATGTCACGGCCGACATGGCCGCCGGTGACACCTTTAGCGGGGACAATCTGCGCGCCATTCGCCCGGGTCTTGGTCTGCCGCCCAAGCACACCGACGCCGTCCTCGGCCGCCGCGCACGCGCGCCAATCAAGCGCGGCACGCCGCTGGACTGGTCGTTGGTCGAATAACCTGATCTGCACCGATTCGGCAAAATAGCGTGACCTGCGAGTCATAACGCGCATCTTCACTGTATTGTATTGATCGGGGAGATGGCGCCTGGCTCGTTTTCGATTCCAGTGATAGCCCTTTGCGCTCCCCGTGGCTGCCCGTTGTGGCGGCCGTTTTCTGTTTGTCGGCGCCCCTCGAAATCCTTGCGAGCGGTGGTCTTGGGCTGTTTTTTATTGGGAAGCCGTAATGATTGGCATAAAAAGCATTGCGAGCTACGTTCCTGTAGCCGGCGTGGACAATTACGCACAAGGTGCAAAATTCGAGAAGGATGAAGAATTCATCCTTGGCAAGATCGGTTCGGCGTTTCTGCCACGCAAAGACGCTGAACAGGAAACCTCCGATCTGTGCGTGGAAGCGGCCAATGCGCTGTTTGCCAGCAACCCTGAACTGAAGCGTGAATCGATCGACGCCTTGATCGTCGTCACCCAGAACGGTGACGAAGAAGGCCTGCCGCACACCGCAGCGATCGTGCAGGACAAACTCGGTCTGCCCACCAACGTTGCCGCGTTCGACATTTCCCTGGGCTGCTCCGGTTATGTCTACGGCATCTACGCTATCAAGGGCTTCATGGAAGCCGCCGGCCTGAAGAACGGCCTGCTGATCACCGCTGACCCGTATTCGAAAATCGTCGATCCGGAAGACCGCAACACCACCATGCTGTTCGGCGATGCCGCCACCGCTACATGGATGGGCGAAGATCCGACCTGGGCGCTGGGCAAGGCCAAGTTCGGTACTGACGGTTCCGGTGCGCCGCACCTGAAAGTCACCGATGGCGTGTTCTTCATGAACGGTCGTCAGGTGTTCAACTTTGCTCTGCTGAAGGTGCCGGCACACTTGCACGAGTTGCTCGATGACTCTGGTCTGAAGGCGGATGACATTGATGCCTTCTGCATACACCAGGGCAGTGCGGCGATTGTCGATGCCGTGGCGCGGCGCTTCGAAGGCGAGCCGGAGAAGTTCATCAAGGACATGGTCGAGACCGGCAATACCGTGTCGTCGAGCATTCCGTTGCTGCTGGAAAAACACGTCATCGATTCCGACTGGCAGCGTATTGCCCTGAGCGGTTTTGGTGTCGGTCTGTCGTGGGGCTCGGCGATCATCTATCGTCCTTGAGTCTGATCAAAAACGGCGGATACAAAAATAGCGTTCAAGGTTAACCTTGAACGCTATTTTTTTGCCTGAAACGGAGCGCGAGGCGCCATGAGCGAGTTTTTTCAAGCCAATGCCGAGGTGTTGCAACGGCGTTGGCCGGCGCTGTTCGAACGACTGATGGCGGAAGATACTGCGGCCGTCCAGGCCGAACTGGTGCAGGGGTTGGGTTCGACGCTCAGCGTCAATGGAGTTCAGCTCACCAGCCGCCATGACCGCATCCATGAAGCCCGGATTCAGGCGGTAAGCCTGGCGGACAAGCCGCAATTGCATGTCTACGGTACTGGCCTCGGCGATTTGCCCAGCGTGCTACTGGAGCGCGAAGGGCTTGAGCGGTTGTACGTGCACATCCTCAATGGCGCATTGTTCGCGCTGGTGGTGCAACTGCTCGATCAGCGCCAGTGGCTGGAAGATCCGCGCGTCGAGTTGTTTTATGCCGGCGATCACCCAGACTTTTTTACGCCGTTTTTTGCCCTGCCTGCCGAGATGCTGCTGGCCGACGATTTCAACGCGAAAGTCCGTGATCGCTTGGTCAGCGAAGTCCACCTGAGTTTCAACAATCGGGATTTCGATCCGCAGTCAATGGAGATTCAACAGCGTCTGCAGGAATGCCTGCCAGTGCTGCTCGCTGATGCGGATGTGGCGCAGTTGTTCGGCACCTGTGCCGGCCGGGAAATCTACGTGATCGCCACCGGGCCGACGCTGGAGCAGCATTACCAGCGTCTGGCGGCAATCCGTCAACGCGCCGAACGCCCGTTGTTCATCTGTGTCGACACTGCGTATCGACCGCTGCGCGAACACGGGATTGTGCCCGACCTGGTGGTGAGCATTGATCAGCGCATCAGCTTTCGCCATTTGCCATTCGAGGAGTCCGACGGCATTCCGCTGGTGTATCTGCCGATGAGCGATCCGTCGGTGTTGAAGGCGTGGAAGGGCAAGCGTTACGGTGGTTATTCCGCGAGCCCGATCTACGCGAACCTGCGTGAGCAGCACCCGCGAGCGCAGTTGCACGTGGGCGGCAGTGTGATTCACCCAGCGGTGGATCTGGCGGTAAAGATGGGCGCCACCGGCATCACGCTGTTTGGTGCTGACTTCGCCTTCCCGATGAACAAGACCCATGCCGGCTGGAACGACGGCGAGCTGGGGCCACCGGTGAATCAGGCGCGGCATTGGGTACGCGATGGGCATGGTCAGCGGGTCAGCACACAGCTCAACTTTCGCGGTTATCTGTGCGTGCTGGAGCGCTATATCGCTGCGCATCCACAGGTCGAGTTTCTCAACAGCAGCCGCTCCGGGGCGCTGATCGCCGGAACCGGTTTCAACCCGGAGTTTGTGCAATGAGTGCGTTGAGTCTCTGCAAGGATGAATGTCGCCAGTGTGCGGGTTTGTTTCGCCTCGGGCGCGACGTCGAGGCGGCGCTGACGATGGTCGATGTGTTTGAAAAGGCCCAGCAATGTTTAGCTTCTGCCCCGACAGAGGTTCAGCAGGTGTGGGCGCAGCTGTTATTGCAAATGCTCGAATGCCAGGAGCGCCAGGACTGGTTGGGGCTGGCTGACTCTATGGAGTACGAGCTGGTGGATTTGCTGGGAAGTGTTCCGGCCTGAACACGCCGACAGCACTGGCCCGCAGGTTTGCACGGCAGTCGGTTTTATGACGTCATTTTTTCGCGGGTGATGTGCTGCTAAGTCTTTGTTTTCGCGGGGGTGGCAGGGTGATGGCAAAATTTTTTCAAAAAGCCCTCAAGCAACCTGCAATCCCGACGATAACTATTACGAAGGTTCTCTAGGCCATACCCGGCGGTTGCCAGGGCCGGAAGCCGCAGTACCCAACCAACGAGGAATTCGTCATGGCTTTAACAGTAAACACCAACACCACGTCGTTGAACGTTCAGAAAAACCTGAACCGCGCTTCCGACGCTCTGTCGACTTCGATGCAGCGCCTGTCTTCCGGCCTGAAAATCAACAGCGCTAAAGACGACGCCGCTGGCCTGCAGATCTCGAACCGTATGTCCTCGCAGATCCGTGGTAACACCCAAGCCATCCAGAACGCCAACGACGGTATCTCCGTTGCCCAGACCGCTGAAGGCGCTCTGCAAGCTACTACCGACATCCTGCAGCGTATGCGTGAACTGGCTGTTAAAGCACGTAACGGTACCAACGGCACTGCTGACCAGACCGCTACCAACGCTGAATTCGCTCAGATGTCCGACGAGATCACCCGTATCTCGGCTTCGACCAACCTGAACGGCAAAAACCTGCTGGACGGTTCGGCTGGTACTGTGACCCTGCAAGTGGGCGCAAACACCGGTTCGGCTAACCACATCGACCTGGTACTGAGCTCCAAGTTCGACGCAGTAAGCCTGTCGGTAGGTAGCGGTACTCTGTCCCTGACCGGTGCTAACGTAACTGGCGCTTCGCAGAACATCGACAACGCGATCACCGCGATCGACGCTGCAATCGCTGCCATCGGTGCAACTCGTGCCAGCCTGGGTGCTTCGCAAAACCGTCTGACCAGCACCATCCAGAACTTGCAGAACATTACCGAGAACACCACTGCTGCACAAGGTCGCGTACAAGATACCGACTTCGCCGCAGAGACTGCTAACCTGACCAAGCAGCAAACCCTGCAACAGGCTTCGACCTCTGTTCTGGCTCAAGCCAACCAACTGCCTTCCGCTGTACTGAAGCTGCTTCAGTAATTTCGGATCGAGTTTGGGCGGGGGAGTGCGCTGGTCGCGCTCTCTCGCCTTTTTACGTTAAGAGGTGATGGGCATGGACATGAGCGTAAAGCTTAACGTGTCTTATCCGGCTCCCAAGCCAGTAACGCCGGTTGCTGACAAACCGTCAGAGACGCCTAAAGTTGCCAAGACTGAAGCGCCGGTCGCTGCGAAGAGTCAGGATTCGGACGACGCCAAACTGAAACTGGCGGTGCAGGAGATCGAAAAGTTTGTACAGTCGATCAAGCGCAATCTGGAGTTCTCGATTGACGAGCATTCCGGCAAGGTCATTGTCAAAGTGATCGCAAGCGAGACGGGTGAGGTCGTTCGACAGATTCCCTCCGCAGAAGCCTTGAAGCTGGCAGACAGTCTGGCCAACGCCAGTCACGTGTTGTTCGACGCGAAAGTCTGATAGCTGGCATGAATAGTGTTTGTCCGTTCTCAAGACGCATGTAACGGTCAAAAGAATGGCAACAATCTGAAGGGAGATGCACATGGCAAGTCCAATTCTACCGGGTTCCGGACTGGGTTCCGGCCTGGACATCGGCGCGATCGTGACCGCGCTGGTCAACGCCGACAAGTCGCCGAAGCAGACGCAGATCGATAATGCGACCAAAACCAACACCCTGAAGATTTCCGGTGTCGGTACGCTGAAAAGCGCATTGGCCGCCTACCAGAAGGCAATGACCGATCTGGGCAGCAAGACCAACCCTGCGTTTGCCGGCTACACGGCGACCTCGGCTACCCCGACAACACTGACCGCTACCTCCGATAACACGGCTGTTTCGGGTACATACAGTGTCGTGGTGAATAACCTGGCCACCGGCTCGAAAGTAGCCAGTGCATCGTTTGCCGGCGGTGCGGCCAGTGCCATTCCGAGTGGTACCCTGAAAATCAGTCAGAATGGCACTGATTACAATGTCGATATTCCGGCCAATGCCACCTTGCAGACCACCCGTGACGCCATCAACAAGGCGCAGGGTGTCAACGGTATTTCCGCCAACATTGTGACCGACAGCTCGGGTGCTTCGCGTCTGGTGATCAGCTCCAGCAAGACTGGCGCGGGCTCCGACCTGAGCGTCAGTGGTATTGCCGGCCTGGAAATCGATGGCACCAAGGTCATGTCTGCCACCCCGACCGCGGGTGATTCCGGGTCTGTGGGCGATATTGCCAAGGATGCGAAGCTGACCATTGATGGTCTTGCCGTTACCAGCAAGAGCAACACCGTGAGCGGCGCCATCAGTGGCCTGACCATGAACCTGGTGGAAGCCAGCCCTACGGCGGTGAAGGTCTCTGTCGATACCAACACCAAGGGTTTGCAGGCTTCGGTTCAGCAGTTCGTCGATGCCTTCAACACGCTCAAGACCACTATCGACAGCCTGTCCAAGGCAACGACGGACGAAGATGGCAAGTTGACGGTGCAGGCGGCGTTTACCGGTGATTCTCTGCCGCGTACGTTGATTGCCGATATTCGAGCTCAGTTGACCACTTCGTCGCCAGGCGAACTGGGTGTGCTGTCGCAGATTGGTGTCATGACTGATCGTGACACCGGTAAGCTGACGTTGGACGCTACTGCCTTCAACAAGGCTATGTCTCAGCCAGGCATGACGGGCCAGGTGCAGCAGCTGTTCTCCGGCACCGACGACAAAAACGGTCTGTTGGCGCGCATGAGCAAAGCGGTCGATCCTTACCTCAAAGCTTCTGCTGATGGTAAAACCACCACCGGTTTGCTTGATCAGCGCATGACCATTCTGAACAACAACACCCGCAGCCTCACGTCGCAGCAATTGGCGCTGGACCTGCGTGTGGCCAACCTGACCAAGACGCTGACTGCCAAGTACAACGCCATGGACTTGCTGGTAGGGCAGATGAAGGCTACGGCAAGCAATATCACGTCGTTCTTCAGCTCGCTGAACGCGCAGCAATCCGCGAAGTAACAGGCAGGAACGACAAAAACCCGGCTACGCTTTATCGGCGTGTGCCGGGTTTTTGTCTTCTGCTCTAAAGTTTTGTGATTCGTTGGCGATACACTGGTTATACGAGTCATTGTGGCAATGAGGTAGAACATGAATCCGATGTTAGCCCTTCGGCAGTATCAGAAAGTCGGCGCACACGCTCAGACATCCGAAGCGAGCCCGCACCGTCTGGTGCAAATGTTGATGGAAGGTGGACTGGCGCGTATCGCTCAGGCCAAAGGCGCCATCGAGCGCAAGGATATTCCAGGCAAATGCACTTCGATCAGCAAGGCGATCGGCATTGTCAGTGGTCTGCGCGAAGGTCTGGATCTGGAAAACAGTGCGGATACGCTGGCGGACCTGGATGGGCTGTATATCTACATGATGAAGCGCCTCGCCGAGGCGAACATCAGCAGTGATCTGCGCATTCTCGACGAGGTTGCAGGTCTGCTGAGTACGGTAAAAGAAGGCTGGGACGCCATCGCGCCTACGCCAGCTCCGCAGTTCTGAAGGAGATCGTCATGAGTCTTGTATTGCAGCGAATCGCCGATACCCGTGAAGCGTTGGTCACAGCTTTGGCCGAGCGTAATTGGGAAGCCATTGGCGAGCTGGATCTGGCTTGCCGTTCCTGCATGGAAGACGTCATGGCTGAGGCTTCGCTGGACGAGGTCGCGTTGCGCGACAATCTTGAAGAGTTGCTCCATGTCTACAAGGAGCTTCTTGAGGTGGCCATGGGTGAGCGGCAAGCAATTGCCAACGAGATGTCGCAGATCACCCAAGCGCAGAACGCGGCAAAGGTTTACCATCTGTTTGGTTAATTAACACTCAGTTAATCCAGACATGTGCGCCATAAATTTGACTGTGCACGGTTTTTTGACTTAACTAGTGGCTGTTTTCAGATTTCAGGCGTCTACAGGCACATGGTGTCCTGCAAGCGTCTCGCTTGCCCCTAATTTCGGGCATTGAGTTGACTAGGGAAGTTGCTATTGCATGTGGCGTGAAACCAAAATTCTGCTGATCGATGACGATAGCGTCCGCCGCCGCGACCTGGCGGTGATTCTAAATTTTCTTGGCGAAGAAAATTTACCCTGCGGCAGCCATGACTGGCAGCAGGCAGTCGGCTCTTTGTCGTCTAGTCGTGAGGTCATTTGCGTACTGATCGGGACGGTTAATGCTCCTGGCGCGCTTTTGGGCTTGCTAAAGACACTCTCAACCTGGGATGAGTTCCTTCCGGTTTTGTTGATGGGCGATAATTCTTCCGTTGACTTGCCTGAAGACCAGCGTCGTCGTGTGCTTTCGACCCTCGAAATGCCGCCCAGCTACAGCAAATTGCTCGATTCGCTGCACCGTGCCCAGGTCTACCGCGAGATGTATGACCAGGCCCGCGAGCGCGGTCGTCATCGCGAACCCAACCTGTTCCGCAGCCTTGTCGGCACCAGCCGTGCGATCCAGCACGTGCGCCAGATGATGCAGCAAGTCGCCGACACCGACGCCAGTGTGTTGATCCTCGGCGAGTCGGGGACCGGCAAGGAAGTGGTTGCGCGAAACCTGCATTACCACTCCAAGCGCCGCGATGCGCCGTTCGTGCCAGTCAACTGCGGGGCGATCCCGGCAGAGCTGCTCGAAAGCGAATTGTTCGGTCACGAGAAGGGCGCCTTCACCGGTGCAATCACCAGCCGTGCCGGTCGTTTCGAGCTGGCCAATGGCGGTACGCTGTTCCTCGACGAAATCGGCGACATGCCGCTGCCAATGCAGGTCAAACTGCTGCGCGTCTTGCAGGAACGCACCTTCGAGCGCGTGGGCAGCAACAAGACCCAGAGCGTCGATGTGCGCATCATCGCGGCAACGCACAAGAATCTCGAAAGCATGATCGAGATCGGCACCTTCCGCGAAGACCTCTACTATCGCCTGAACGTGTTCCCGATCGAGATGGCGCCGTTGCGTGAGCGTGTCGAAGACATTCCGTTGCTGATGAACGAACTGATCTCGCGCATGGAGCACGAGAAGCGCGGTTCGATCCGCTTCAACTCGGCGGCGATCATGTCCCTGTGCCGTCACGCCTGGCCAGGTAACGTTCGCGAGCTGGCCAACCTGGTCGAGCGCATGGCGATCATGCACCCGTACGGGGTGATTGGCGTGGTCGAGTTGCCGAAGAAATTCCGCTACGTCGACGACGAAGACGAGCAAATGGTCGACAGCCTGCGCAGCGATCTTGAAGAGCGCGTGGCGATTAACGGCCACACCCCGGACTTCACCGCCAACGCCATGCTGCCGCCGGAAGGCCTGGACCTGAAAGACTACCTGGGTGGTCTGGAACAGGGCTTGATCCAGCAGGCACTGGACGATGCCAATGGCATTGTGGCGCGTGCCGCTGAGCGCCTGCGCATCCGTCGTACCACCCTGGTCGAGAAGATGCGCAAATACGGCATGAGCCGGCGCGATGGAGATGAACAGGCGGAGGATTGACGCCTGTTTTTCAACTGCTTCATTTATAAGCAGTTTTTTTTAGGCACGGGTATTGCTACAGCCCTCGCAACGTTCCGTTTAACTGACGGTCAGCCAAGCGAGAAGCACAATGCCCCAAGCCGCCCAGATGTCTTCTGCCTCCAGTCCCGAGGGGCAACCGTCCTCCGTAGAACAGGCAAGCCGACAGGGTCTTGAGCAGGCCTTCGAGCTGTTCAGCCAAATGTCCAGTCAACTGACGGACTCCTACAGCATGCTTGAAGCGCGGGTCACCGAGCTCAAGGGTGAACTGGCTGTGGTCAGCGCCCAGCGAATGCAGGAGCTGGCGGAAAAAGAGCGTCTGGCCAACCGTCTGCAAAACCTCCTCGACCTGTTGCCTGGTGGCGTCATCGTGATCGATGGCCACGGTATCGTCGTCGAAGCCAATCCGGCGGCAATCGAACTGTTGGGTCTGCCGTTGGAAGGCGAGCTGTGGCGCCACGTGATTGCTCGCTGCTTTGCCCCGCGTGAGGACGACGGTCACGAAATTTCCTTGAAAAACGGCCGACGCCTGTCGATTGCTACCCGTTCGCTGGACGCCGAGCCTGGGCAATTGGTGTTGCTCAACGACCTGACGGAAACCCGCCATTTGCAAGACCAGTTGGCGCGCCACGAACGATTGTCTTCGTTGGGGCGGATGGTCGCTTCGCTGGCCCACCAGATCCGCACGCCGCTGTCCGCCGCTTTGCTCTACGCCAGTCATTTGACTGAGCAGGAACTGCCGGTCGCCACTCAGCAGCGTTTCGCCGGGCGGCTGAAAGAGCGCCTGCATGAATTGGAGCACCAGGTGCGCGACATGCTGGTGTTCGCTCGCGGTGAATTGCCGTTGACTGATCGCCTCACTCCGAACGCTTTGATGCAGGCGTTGCAGGCGGCGGCGCTGACCCATGTGCAGGATCTGCCCATCCGCTGGCAGTGCGACAGTCATGTCGGAGAGCTGTTGTGCAATCGCGATACGCTGGTCGGTGCGCTTTTGAATTTGATCGAAAATGCGATTCAGGCCAGTGCCGCAGACGTGCGCCTGAAAGTGCATTGCTACACCCGCGACAACGCCTTGCGCATCAGCGTCAGCGACAGTGGCAGCGGAATCGAGCCCTTGGTGCTGGAGCGTCTGGGCGAGCCGTTTTTCACCACCAAAGTGACCGGCACTGGCCTCGGGCTGACCGTGGTCAAAGCGGTGGCCCGTGCGCATCAGGGACAATTGCTGCTGCGTTCGCGGGTCGGCCGCGGCACGTGCGCGCAGGTCATCCTGCCGCTGTTTTCCGCTGCACAGGGAGCTGAGTAAACGCCATGGGCATCAAGGTTTTGCTGGTCGAGGATGACCGTTCGTTGCGCGAAGCGCTGACCGATACGTTGTTGTTGGCCGGCCATGACTACCATGCGGTCGGTAGCGCTGAGGAGGCGTTGACGGCAGTCGCTCGCGAAGCATTCAGCCTGGTGGTCAGCGACGTCAACATGCCAGGCATGGACGGACATCAATTGCTCTCATTGTTGCGCGCTCGTCAGCCGCAGTTGCCGGTGTTGCTGATGACTGCCCATGGCGCCGTTGAGCGCGCGGTCGATGCGATGCGACAAGGTGCAGCGGACTATCTGGTCAAACCTTTCGAACCTAAAGCCTTGCTCGATCTGGTGGCGCGGCATGCGCTGGGCAATATTGGCGCGAGCGAAAGCGAAGGCCCGATCGCGGTCGAGCCGGCGAGCGCGCAACTGCTCGAGTTGGCCGCGCGCGTTGCACGCAGCGACTCCACGGTGCTGATTTCCGGCGAGTCCGGTACCGGTAAGGAAGTGTTGGCGCGCTACATTCACCAGCAATCCCACCGCGCCAGTCAGCCGTTCATTGCGATCAACTGCGCGGCGATCCCGGACAACATGCTCGAGGCCACGTTGTTCGGCCACGAGAAGGGCTCGTTCACGGGAGCCATCGCGGCGCAGGCCGGCAAGTTCGAGCAGGCCGATGGCGGCACGCTGTTGCTCGACGAAATCTCGGAAATGCCCCTCGGTCTGCAAGCCAAACTGCTGCGTGTGTTGCAGGAGCGCGAGGTCGAGCGCGTCGGTGCGCGTAAACCGATTGCTCTGGATATTCGCGTGGTCGCCACCACCAACCGTGATCTGGCCGGCGAAGTAGCGGCGGGGCGTTTCCGCGAAGACCTTTTTTACCGTCTGTCGGTTTTCCCCCTGGCCTGGCGTCCACTTCGCGAGCGCACTGCCGATATCCTGCCGCTGGCCGAAAGGTTGTTGGCCAAACACGTCAATAAAATGAAGCATGCGGCGGCGAAACTCTCGCCTGACGCGCAAGCGTGCCTGACCGCTTACCCATGGCCGGGCAATGTGCGTGAGCTGGATAACGCCATTCAGCGTGCGTTGATCCTGCAGCAGGGCGGTTTGATTCAGCCGCAGGATTTCTGTCTGGCCGGTCCCGTGACGTACACCGCGATGTGTGTCACCGCGCCGGTGTCAGCGGTGCTTCGCGAGGTGGAAATCGAAGCGGATTCGGCCGGCGCCCTGGGCGATGACCTGCGCCGCCGGGAGTTTCAGATGATCATCGACACCCTGCGTGCCGAGCGTGGCCGCCGCAAGGAAGCCGCAGAAAAGCTCGGCATCAGCCCGCGCACCCTGCGCTACAAACTGGCGCAAATGCGCGATGCCGGGATGGACGTCGAAGGTTATCTGTTTGCCACCTGACGTCTGGTGCAACGATTTGAAAACGCTTTTCTGAAAGGGGTGCCCATGAGCTGGCACCCTTGTTGCTAATACCTGTGTACCCGCCGAGTGAGTGTCAAAAAATTGCGGGCCGCCCAAGAGAGTAGACCATGAGCCAAGGTATTGAATTTAATCGGTTGATGATGGACATGAAGGCCATGAAATTGGACGCCATGTCTGCACCGAAATCGACGACCGCTGTCCCTGAGCTGGGAGGCAGCAGCTTTTCCGACATGCTCGGTCAGGCGATCAACAAGGTCAGCGATACCCAGACCGCGTCGACTCAGTTGGCCAACGCATTTGAAGTGGGCAAAAGCGGCGTCGACCTGACGGACGTGATGGTCGCTTCGCAAAAAGCCAGCGTGTCGTTCCAGGCTCTGACCCAGGTGCGTAACAAGCTGGTTCAGGCTTATCAAGACATCATGCAGATGCCGGTTTAAGGACGAGATTGAGTCATGGCAGAAGCAGTCGCCGATAACGTTCCGGCCAAGGCCACCCCGATAGACGGCAAACCGCCGCTGTTCGGCCTGTCCTTCCTGGAAAACCTCTCCGAGATGACCATGCTGCGTCAGGTGGGCCTGTTGGTCGGCCTGGCTGCGAGCGTGGCGATTGGCTTTGCCGTGGTGCTGTGGTCGCAGCAGCCGGATTACCGTCCGTTGTACGGCAGCCTTGCCGGCATGGACGCCAAGCAGGTCATGGACACCCTGGCCTCCGCCGACATCCCTTACACCGTTGAACCGAACTCCGGCGCCTTGCTGGTCAAGGCCGACGACCTGTCCCGTGCGCGGATGAAACTCGCTGCTGCTGGTGTCACTCCCAGCGACGGCAATATCGGTTTCGAAATCCTCGACAAGGAACAGGGGCTGGGCACCAGCCAGTTCATGGAGGCGACGCGTTACCGTCGTGGCCTCGAAGGTGAGCTGGCGCGGACCATTTCCAGCCTGAACAACGTCAAGGGTGCCCGCGTGCACCTGGCAATTCCGAAGAGTTCGGTGTTTGTGCGTGATGAGCGCAAGCCAAGTGCTTCGGTATTGGTCGAGTTGTACTCCGGTCGTTCGCTGGAGCCAGGTCAGGTCATCGCGATCATCAACCTGGTGGCGACCTCCGTTCCCGAGCTGAGCAAATCGCAGATCACCGTCGTCGATCAGAAGGGCAACCTGCTCTCCGATCAGGCGGAGAACTCCGAAATGACCATGGCCGGCAAGCAGTTCGATTACAGCCGCCGCATGGAAAGCATGCTCACCCAGCGCGTGCACAACATTCTGCAACCGGTATTGGGCAACGATCGCTACAAGGCGGAAGTTTCGGCTGACATCGATTTCAACGCTGTCGAGTCGACCGCCGAGCAGTTCAACCCGGATCAACCGGCGTTGCGCAGCGAGCAGTCGGTCAACGAACAACGCACCGCCAGCAATGGCCCGCAAGGCGTGCCGGGTGCCCTGAGCAACCAGCCGCCGTCGCCAGCCTCGGCGCCGCAAACCACCGGTGGTGCCGCAGCGCCAGCCGCGATGGTGCAGCCAGGTCAGCCATTGGTTGACGCCAACGGTCAGCAGATCATGGACCCGGCCACCGGCCAGCCAATGCTCGCGCCGTACCCGGCCGACAAGCGTCAGCAATCGACCAAGAACTTCGAGCTCGACCGTTCCATCAGCCACACCAAACAGCAGCAGGGTCGCCTGAATCGCCTGTCGGTGTCGGTGGTTGTCGACGATCAGGTCAAGGTCAACGCGGCCAACGGCGAAATCAGCCGTGCGCCGTGGAGCGCCGACGAATTGGCGCGCTTCACCCGTCTGGTCCAGGACGCGGTCGGTTTCGACGCCAGCCGTGGCGACAGCGTCAGCGTGATCAACATGCCGTTCTCCGCCGAGCGCGGTGAAGTGATTGCCGATATTCCGTTCTACTCCCAGCCATGGTTCTGGGACATCGTCAAACAAGTGCTGGGTGTGTTGTTCATCCTGGTGCTGGTGTTTGGTGTGCTGCGTCCGGTGCTCAACAACATCACCGGCGGCGGCAAAGGCAAGGAGCTGGCCGGTCTTGGCAGCGACGTGGAACTCGGCGGGATGGGCGGCCTGGATGGCGAACTTTCCAACGACCGCGTGAGCCTCGGTGGTCCGCAGAGCATTCTGTTGCCGAGCCCGAGTGAGGGTTATGACGCGCAACTGAATGCAATCAAGAGTCTGGTGGCCGAGGATCCGGGTCGCGTGGCTCAGGTCGTGAAAGAGTGGATTAACGCAGATGAGTGATAACCGAGCCGCAACCGTCAAACTGAACAAGGTCGACAAAGCCGCGATTCTGCTGCTGTCCCTGGGTTCGACCGATGCCGCACAAGTGCTGCGCCACATGGGCCCGAAAGAGGTTCAGCGCGTCGGCGTGGCCATGGCGCAGATGGGCAACGTCCATCGCGAACAGGTCGAGCAGGTCATGAGCGAGTTCGTCGACATCGTCGGCGACCAGACCAGCCTGGGCGTCGGTTCCGACGACTACGTGCGCAAAATGCTCACCCAGGCCCTGGGTGAAGACAAGGCCAACGGCCTGATCGACCGCATCCTGCTCGGTGGCAACACCAGTGGCCTCGACAGCCTGAAATGGATGGAGCCGCGCGCCGTTGCCGACGTGATCCGCTACGAACACCCGCAGATTCAGGCGATCGTGGTGGCGTACCTCGATCCGGATCAGGCCGGTGAAGTGCTGGGTAACTTCGACCACAAGGTGCGTCTGGACATCATCCTGCGCGTCTCGTCGTTGAACACCGTGCAGCCAGCGGCACTGAAAGAGCTGAACCAGATTCTCGAGAAGCAGTTCTCCGGCAACTCGAATGCCTCGCGCACCACCCTGGGTGGCATCAAGCGTGCGGCGGACATCATGAACTTCCTCGACAGCTCGATCGAAGGCCAGCTCATGGACTCGATCCGCGAAGTCGACGAAGACCTGTCCGGTCAGATCGAAGACCTCATGTTCGTGTTCAACAACCTCGCCGACGTCGACGACCGTGGCATTCAGGCGTTGCTGCGCGAAGTGTCTTCCGACGTGCTGGTGCTGGCCCTCAAGGGTTCGGACGAAGGCGTCAAAGAGAAGATCTTCAAGAACATGTCCAAGCGTGCTGCCGAACTGTTGCGCGACGACCTCGAGGCCAAAGGCCCGGTGCGCGTCAGCGACGTCGAAACGGCACAGAAAGAAATCCTCACCATTGCCCGTCGTATGGCCGAAGCCGGCGAAATCGTCCTCGGTGGCAAAGGTGGCGAGGAAATGATCTAAGCCCATGGACAAGCACGACGACGATGTGACGGATCTGATCCGTGCCCGCGATGTCCGTGGTTTCGAATCCTGGGCCATGCCCAGCTTCGACCCGCCGAAGCCGGAACCCGAGCCAGAGCCGGAGCCAGAACCGCCGGAAATGGAAGAAGTGCCGCTGGAGGAAGTCCAGCCACTGACCCTGGAAGAACTCGAAAGCATCCGTCAGGAGGCTTACAACGAGGGCTTCGGCATCGGCGAAAAGGAAGGTTTTCACAGCGCCACGCTCAAGGTCCGTCAGGAAGCCGAGGTGGCGCTCAGCGCCAAACTCGCCAGCCTCGAGCAACTGATGGTGAACCTGTTCGAGCCCATCGCCGAACAGGACACGCAGATTGAAAAATCGCTGGTCGACCTCGTGCAACACATCACCAAACAGGTGATCAAGCGCGAACTGGCCATCGATTCCAGCCAGATCGAACACGTCATGCGCGATGCGCTCAAGCTGTTGCCGCTGGGCGTCGACAACGTGCGTCTGTACGTCAATCCGCAGGACTTCGAGCAAGCCAAGGCTCTGCGCGAGCGCCATGAGGAAACCTGGCGCATCGTCGAAGACGAATCGCTGTTGCCGGGCGGCTGCCGGGTTGAAACCGAGCACAGCCGCATCGATGCCAGCATCGAAACCCGCGTGGCTCAGGTCATGGCGAAACTGCTCGATCAGTTACACGAGCAGGCCTTGCATCCGGCCGATGCGGATCTGAGCCTGGATATTCCCGAAGACGTAAAACCGGCGGCCACGCCTGAAGAGCCGCTCGCGGACCAATCCGATGCGCCTTGAACGCACCAGTTTCGCCAAGCGCCTGAGCACTTACGCTGAGGCCACCGAGATTGCCGGCGCGCCGATTCTTGAAGGTCGCCTGCTGCGCATGGTTGGCCTCACCCTCGAAGCCGAAGGCCTGCGTGCGGCCATGGGCACGCGCTGCCTGGTGATCAATGACGACAGCTATCACCCGTCGCAGGTGGAAGCGGAAGTCATGGGGTTTTCCGGCAGCAAAGTCTTTCTGATGCCGGTCGGCAGCGTCGCCGGCATCGCCCCCGGCGCCCGTGTGGTGCCACTGGCTGATACCGGTCGTTTGCCGATGGGCATGAGCATGCTCGGGCGCGTGCTCGATGGCGCCGGACGTGCGCTGGACGGCAAGGGCGGCATGAAAGCCGAAGACTGGGTGCCGATGGATGGCCCGACGATCAACCCGCTCAACCGTGACCCGATCAGCGTGCCGCTCGACGTCGGCATCCGCTGCATCAACGGTTTGTTGACGGTCGGTCGTGGCCAGCGTCTGGGTCTGTTCGCCGGTACCGGTGTCGGTAAATCGGTGTTGCTGGGCATGATGACGCGCTTCACCGAGGCCGACATTATTGTCGTTGGCCTGATCGGTGAGCGGGGTCGAGAAGTTAAAGAGTTCATCGAGCACAGCCTCGGTGAAGAAGGCCTCAAGCGTTCCGTCGTGGTTGCTTCGCCGGCGGACGATGCGCCGCTGATGCGTCTGCGCGCAGCGATGTACTGCACACGCATCGCCGAATATTTCCGCGACAAGGGCAAGAACGTCCTGTTGCTGATGGATTCGCTGACCCGTTTCGCCCAGGCCCAGCGGGAAATCGCCCTGGCCATCGGCGAGCCGCCGGCGACCAAGGGTTATCCGCCTTCGGTGTTCGCCAAGTTGCCGAAACTGGTGGAGCGCGCTGGTAACGCGGAGAAGGGCGGTGGTTCGATCACCGCGTTCTACACCGTGCTGTCCGAAGGCGATGACCAGCAAGACCCGATTGCCGACTCGGCCCGAGGCGTACTCGACGGCCACATCGTGCTGTCCCGGCGTCTGGCCGAAGAGGGGCACTATCCGGCCATCGACATCGAAGCCTCGATCAGCCGGGTAATGCCGGCCGTGGTCTCGGCGGAACACATGCAGCGCGCTCAATACTTCAAACAGTTGTGGTCGCGTTATCAGCAGAGCCGCGACCTGATCAGCGTCGGCGCTTATGTTGCCGGTGGCGACCGCGAAACCGACATGGCGATTTCCCTGCAACCGCAGTTGGTCCGGTATCAGCGTCAGGGCCTCAACGACAAAATCAACATGGGCGAAAGCCAGGCCTATCTCGAAACCCTGTTCGCCCCTGCGGCGGGCGGCTAACCGGTCATGGCCACTGTCAGTCGAGCCGCGCGTCTGGCGCCGGTGGTGGACATGGCCGAGCAGGCCGAGAAAACTGCCGTGCAACGGCTGGGCTATTTTCAGGGCCAGGTGAAAGTCGCGGAAAGCAAACTGGCTGACCTCAATGCCTTCCGGCTGGATTACTCGCAGCAATGGATCGTGCGCGGCAGCACCGGCGTAAGCGGGCAATGGCTGCTCGGTTTTCAGGGCTTTCTGGCGCAACTCGACACGGCGGTTGATCAGCAGCGGCAGAGCCTGGTCTGGCACCAGAACAAGCTCGACAAGGCTCGCGAGGAATGGCAACAGGCGTTCGCCAAGGTCGAAGGGCTGCGCAAACTGGTGCAACGTTATCGCGAAGAGGCGCAACGCCTCGAAGACAAGCGTGAGCAGAAGTTGCTTGATGAATTGTCGCAGCGTTTGCCGCGACAGAATCCCTTCTGAAACAAGATCAAGAGATCGCAGCCTTCGGCAGCTCCTACAGGGGATCAGTGTAGGAGCTGCCGAAGGCTGCGATCTTTTGATCTGGCTTCTAACCTTGCTGCAACCCTGTCCAAGTGCTAAACCTTGTACAGGTTCGTCAATGACAAGGAAGCCAGTCAATGTCAGTCGTTACAGAAGTCTCTCCAGATGGTCAAAAACTGACGATTTTGGTCAAGGGGCGGTTTGATTTCGGTCGCCATCAGGAATTTCGCGAGTCCTATGAGCGGCTCGACACCAAGCCTGAATCCATCGTGGTCGATCTGAAAGAAGCCACCTATCTCGACAGTTCCGCGCTGGGCATGCTGCTCCTGTTGCGCGATCACGCCGGCGGCGATAACTCGGACGTGCGGGTGGTCAACAGCAACTCCGATGTGCGCAAGATCCTCGCCATCTCCAATTTCGACAAGCTCTTCGACATCAGTTGACGGCCATGCAGGTGCAAGAGCCGCTGACCATTCTGATCGCCGAAGACAGCGCCGCCGATCGCTTATTGCTGTCGACCATCGTCCGCCGCCAGGGTCACCAGGTCCTGACGGCGGCCAACGGTGCCGAAGCGCTCGATCTGTTTCGCCGTCAGCAACCCGATCTGGTGCTGATGGACGCGATGATGCCGGTCATGGACGGCTTCGAGGCTGCGCGGCAGATCAAGGCACTGGCCGGCGAAACGTTGGTGCCGATCATCTTCCTCACCTCGCTGACCGAAAGCGAGGCGCTGGCCCGTTGTCTGGAGGCGGGTGGTGACGACTTTCTGGCGAAGCCTTACAACCAGGTGATCCTTGCCGCCAAAATCAAGGCGATGGATCGCCTGCGCCGCTTGCAGGCGACCGTGCTGCAACAGCGCGACCTGATCGCCAAACACCACGATTACCTGCTAAACGAGCAACGTGTGGCCAAAGCGGTGTTCGACAAGGTGGCGCACTCCGGTTGTCTCAGCGCGCTGAATATTCGCTACCTGCAATCGCCGTACGCGCTGTTCAACGGCGACTTGCTGCTGGCGGCGTACACGCCGGCGGGCGACATGCATGTGTTGCTCGGCGATTTCACCGGTCACGGCTTGCCGGCAGCAGTGGGCGCGATGCCGCTCGCCGAAGTCTTTTATGGCATGACCGCCAAGGGATATGGCTTGGCCGAAACCCTGCGTGAAATGAACGCAAAGCTCAAACGTATCCTCCCGGTGGACATGTTTTGCTGTGCGACGCTGCTGTGCCTGAGCTTTCAGCGACGTTCTGTAGAAGTATGGAATGGCGGCATGCCCGACGGGTATTTGCACCGGATCGCCACGGGCGAGCGCGAGCCACTGAGCGCGCGTCATTTGCCGCTCGGTGTGCTGAGCCCGCAAGCGTTCGATGACCGTACTGAAGTGCATTCGATGACGGTCGGGGATCGGGTTTTTCTGCTGTCTGACGGCGTCATCGACACCAGTGATGCCAACGATCAGTTGTTCGGCGTCGAGCGCTTGCAGCAGGTGTTCGCTGCCAATCGCGAGCCGGACCGCTTGTTTGAGGATATCGAACTGGCGCTGCGGGATTTTCGCGGCGAGGCGCGCGACGATGTCAGCATGGTCGAGGTCAGCCTGCTGGAAACGGCGCAGGTCAAGCCGTCGGCGCCGGTGTATTCCGACAGCGGCCAGTCGTGTCCGCTCGACTGGTCGGTGAGTTTCGAATTCCGTGGCGCCACGCTCAAGCGTTTCAATCCGTTGCCGTACCTGCTGCAGTTGCTGCTTGAGGTGCATGGGTTGCGGGCGCAGAGTGGTGCTTTGTATAGCGTGCTCGCCGAGTTGTATTCCAATGCGCTGGAGCATGGCGTGCTCGGTCTGGATTCCAGTCTCAAGCGCGATGCGGCGGGTTTCGCTCGCTACTATCAGCAGCGCAATGATCGTCTCGAGGCACTGCAGGATGGCTTTGTTCGCGTGCATTTGCAGGTGCAGCCACAAGGCGAGGGCGGTTGTCTGGTGATTCGGGTTGAAGACAGCGGCAAGGGATTTGATGTGGCGCGAGTCATGGAGCGACCGCTGGACGGCGTCCGTTTGTCGGGGCGCGGCGTCAGTCTGGTCCGGCAATTGGGGCGCAACGCCAGTTGGTCGGACGAAGGTCGTAGTGCCCGCGTGGAGTTTTCCTGGGAGGTTGAGGCATAATCCGCGCAATTCTTGATCAAGGAGTGAACAAGTGACTGACACACATATTGATCGCGAGGCGCTGAGCGTACTGCGCGAAGTCATGGAGGAGGGTTATCCGGAGCTTCTGGATACCTTTCTGGCGGATTCCGAAAGTCGCTTGGGCGAGTTGCAAAAGACCTCCGATGCCAAGGTGTTGTCGGAAGTTGCCCATAGTTTCAAGGGCAGCGCCAGCAACATGGGCGCTGTCCGCTTGGCGGCGCTCTGCCAGGAACTCGAATCGGACGCAAAAGACAAGAGCCCGGCGGAAATAGTCAAACTGGTCGCTGAGATCAGTGGCGAATTTGCTGAAGTTCGCCCGGTTTACGAAAGCGAAAAACATCCCGCTCACACGCACTGATCCCGCCGTCCGGCGCTTTTCTCAAGCGTCGGGCGAAACTGGCCCGGCACTTGCAGCTATCTCCGTAACTGTACCTACGATCCCAGTGCAGCGGAGACCGTTTCATGCCTGCGACCCCCAACATCCTTCTTCAGAATGCCGCTCAGGCCAAGGCGCAAGCCGCCTCGGCCAAAACGTCGGCGATGGCCGTAGACACTGGGGATAAAGCCTCAAGCTTCGCTAAAGTGTTCGCCGATCAGGGATCGGGCAAGCCTGTCGCCAGCACCGAAAATTCGCCAAAGTCGTTGCGCGACAAGGTCGCCGACAACAGCGGCAAAAAGGATATCGGCAAGGATCAGTCTGCCGCTGCACAACCGGCAGTTGCCGACAGCGGCAACGACTTGCCTGCTGATAAAACCGTAGCGACCGATGACACCGCCGCCAGCAGCGACGACAGCGCGGACAGCGCCCAGACCCCAGTGGTGGATGCTGCGCCGGTTGACCCGACGCTTGATCCGGCATTGGTCGCCGCTGTGCAGCCAGTGGTCACGGCGCCAGTGGCGCAAGCCCCGGCTGTTGTCGCCACCGCCCAGCCTGAAGCTGAAACACCTGCGCTCGCCGCATTGCCGGGTATGGTCAAAGATCCGGCACCGACCACCGACAGCGATTTCGACCCTTCGGCCGATCCGCTCGACTCGCTGCCGGCCGTGCGCATGGCCATGGAGCAGGGCGGGCACATTTCCGCCGCCAGCCAGGCGCAACCGAAAACGACGCCTGCTCAGGCTCAGGCCGACGGTGAATTGACTGCGGCGCAGAACTTCGCCGCCGGCATGGCCAGCATGCTTGACGTGCAAGCCGACAAGGACAGCACCAGCCAGGGTGGCGAGAAAGCCTTCAGCGGTTTGATCGACGATGGCCTCAAAGACCTCAAGACGGCGACCAGTGATACCCGCGTGGATGACTTCGCCAACCGTCTGGCGGCACTGACGCAGGCCGCCACGCCGAAGACCGCGAACGCGGTGCCGGTGAATCAGCCGATCGCCATGCATCAGAGCGGCTGGACCGAAGAAATCGTCAACCGCGTCATGTATCTGTCGAGCGCCAATCTGAAGGCGGCGGACATTCAGTTGCAGCCGGCCGAGTTGGGCCGTCTGGACATCCGCGTGAATATGGTCCCTGACCAGCAGACCCAGGTCACGTTCATGAGCGCGCATCCAAGCGTGCGTGAAGCGCTCGACGGGCAGATGCATCGTCTGCGCGATATGTTCAACCAGCAGGGCATGGGCCAGGTTGACGTCAATGTCTCCGACCAGAGCCGTGGCTGGCAGGGCCAGCAAGGTCAGGAACAAGCGCAGCAGGGCCAGAGCGGTCGCACCAGCGCTGCCGGCGGTCGCCTCGATTCGGCGGATGAAGAATTGGCGCCTGCCGCCATTGCTGAAGCCGCTGCGCAAACCACCAGCGTGATCGGCAGCAGCGCCGTCGACTACTACGCCTGATCAAATCAACAGCCCCTCACCCTAACCCTCTCCCGGAGGGAGAGGGGACTGATCGAGGGATGCTCGCGAAGTACGCCGACCTGATAGTTCTGCTGGGAATCCATAGTCGATCCGGTCTTTCAGGTCGACGTATCACGACGGGGCCCCTCACCCTAGCCCTCTCCCGGAGGGAGAGGGGACTGATTGGGGGATGCTTGTGAAGTACGCCGACCTGATAATTCTGCTGGGAATCCATAATCGACTCGGTATTTCAGGTCGACGTTTCGCGACAGGGCACCTCACCCTCTCCCTGAGGGAGAGGGGACTGATTGGGGGATGCTCGTGAAGTACGCCGACCTGATAATTCTGCTGTGAATCCATAGTCGACTCGGTATTTCAGGTCGACGTATCACGACGGGGCCCCTCACCCTAGCCCTCTCCCGGAGGGAGAGGGGACTGATTGGGGGATGCTTGTGAAGTACGCCGACCGGATACTTCTGCTGTGAATCCATAGTCGACTCGGTCTTTCAGGTCGACGTTTCACGACAAAACACCTCGGTCGGCTCCCTCTCCCTCCGGGAGAGGGCTGGGGTGAGGGTGCCTTTGACTTTAGCGTTGTCTCCACCATCACCGACACTTCTGGCATAACACTTGCTCTTGCCTTGCCGTGCGACTGTGAAAACCCGAATAGTGACGGATTATTGGCATGGCGAAGAGCGAAACAGCAGCAGTGAAAGACCCCGCAACCAAAGGCAAACTCAAGCTGATCATTGTGATCGTGCTGGCGTTGCTGTTGGCCATTGGTGCATCCGTGGGGGCGACCTGGTTCTTCATGCACAGCGCCCAGAGCAAGCCCGCCGAGGCCGCCGATGCGGCGCCTGTCGGCAAGCAGCCAGCGATCTTCGAGCCGATGGCGCCGGCCTTCGTTGCCAACTACAACCAGAACGGCCGTCAGCGCTATATGCAGGTGAGCATCACCATGCTGGCGCGTAATCAGGCCGATCTGGAAGCGCTCAAAGTGCACATGCCGGTAATCCGCAACAACCTGGTGATGCTCTTCTCCGGTCAGGATTTCGCCACCTTGGCGACCCCGGTCGGCCAGGAGATGTTGCGCCAGAAGGCCACAGCCAGCGTCCAGGAAGTGGCGCAGAAAGAGCTCGGCAAAGTGGTGATCGAACAGTTGCTTTTCACTAATTTCGTACTGCAGTAGGAACACGACATGGCCGTGCAGGATCTGCTGTCCCAGGATGAAATCGACGCGCTGTTGCATGGCGTCGACGATGGTCTGGTACAGACCGATAACGCTGCCGAACCCGGCAGTGTCAAAAGCTACGACCTGACCAGTCAGGATCGCATCGTCCGCGGACGCATGCCGACTCTGGAAATGATCAACGAGCGTTTTGCCCGCTACACCCGCATCAGCATGTTCAACATGCTGCGCCGCTCGGCGGACGTTGCTGTCGGTGGCGTGCAGGTGATGAAGTTCGGCGAATACGTGCACTCGCTGTACGTACCGACCAGCCTCAACCTGGTCAAGATCAAACCGTTGCGCGGCACCGCGCTGTTCATCCTCGACGCCAAGCTGGTGTTCAAACTGGTGGACAACTTCTTCGGCGGCGACGGCCGTCACGCCAAGATCGAAGGGCGTGAATTCACCCCGACCGAACTGCGCGTAGTGCGCATGGTGCTGGAGCAGGCTTTCGTCGATTTGAAGGAAGCCTGGCAAGCGATCATGGAAGTCAATTTCGAGTACATCAACTCGGAAGTGAACCCGGCCATGGCCAACATCGTCGGCCCGAGCGAAGCGATTGTGGTCTCCACCTTCCACATCGAACTCGATGGCGGTGGCGGTGATCTGCACGTGACCATGCCGTACTCGATGATCGAGCCGGTGCGCGAAATGCTCGACGCCGGTTTCCAGTCCGACCTCGACGATCAGGACGAGCGCTGGGTCAACGCCCTGCGCCAGGACGTGCTCGATGTCGACGTGCCGATCGGCGCCACCGTGGCTCGCCGCCAGTTGAAACTGCGCGACATCCTGCACATGCAGCCGGGCGATGTGATCCCGGTCGAGATGCCGGACGAAATGATCATGCGCGCCAACGGCGTGCCGGCCTTCAAGGTCAAGATGGGCTCGCACAAAGGCAACCTCGCGTTGCAAGTGATCGAGCCGATCGAGCGTCGCTGAAGCGGCGCTCCAACCCCCCAAGCCTTTAACTGAATTTTTGCCCGCCGAGGACAAATGATGAACGACGATATGAACGCCCAGGACGACCAGGCACTGGCTGACGAATGGGCTGCTGCCCTGGAAGAAACCGGTGATGGTCAAGCTGACATCGACGCCTTGCTGGCCGCCGACGCAGCCGGCGGCTCGCGTCTGCCGATGGAAGAGTTCGGCAGCGTGCCGAAGAACAACGATCCGGTGACCCTCGACGGCCCGAACCTGGACGTGATCCTCGACATCCCGGTATCGATCTCGATGGAAGTGGGCAGCACCGACATCAACATCCGTAACCTGCTGCAACTGAACCAGGGTTCGGTGATCGAACTCGATCGTCTGGCCGGCGAGCCGCTCGACGTGCTGGTCAACGGCACGCTGATCGCGCATGGCGAAGTGGTGGTGGTCAACGAGAAGTTCGGCATCCGCCTGACTGACGTGATCAGCCCAAGCGAACGCATCAAGAAGCTGCGCTGAGTGAAACGGTTTCTCTGGGCTCTGCTGGCATTGCCATTGAGCGTGCTGGCTGCCGAGCCGTCGACAGCCACTACCGTGCCTGCTGCTACCGCGCCGATGGTCAACAGCGGCGTGGCCGGGCAACTGACGCAACTGGTGTTTGGCCTGTTGCTGGTGCTGGGGTTGATCTTCTTCCTCGCCTGGCTGTTGCGCCGGGTGCAGCAGGCCGGGCCGGCAGGCAAAGGGCAAGTGATCGAGCTGATCGGCTCACGCGCACTGAGTCCGCGTGACCGCTTGCTGCTGGTGCAGGTCGGCAACGAGCAGATTCTGCTCGGCCTGAGCCCCGGCACCATCACCGCGCTGCACGTGCTCAAGGAGCCGGTCGAGGTGCCGAGTACCAGCGAGAAAGCGACCCCGGAATTTGCCCAGCATCTGCTGAAGATACTCGGCAAGGATCAGAAGGATACGAAGTAATGGGTGCGTTACGCATCGTCTTGACGCTGGCCCTGATGCTGGCCGCGCCGCTGGCGTTCGCCGCCGATCCGTTGTCGATCCCGGCGATCACGCTGGGCACCAACGCCGATGGCGCGCAGGAGTATTCGGTCAGTCTGCAGATCCTGCTGATCATGACCGCGCTGAGCTTCATCCCGGCGGCCGTGATTCTGATGACCAGCTTCACCCGGATCATCATCGTCTTCTCGATCCTGCGTCAGGCCCTCGGCCTGCAACAGACGCCGTCGAACCAGATCCTCACCGGCATGGCGCTGTTCCTGACCCTGTTCATCATGGCCCCGGTATTCGACCGGGTGAACAAGGACGCGCTGCAACCGTATCTGGCGGAAACCCTTACCGCCCAGCAAGCGGTGGAGAAGGCCCAGGTGCCAATCAAGGACTTCATGCTCGCGCAGACCCGCACCAGCGATCTGGAGCTGTTCATGCGCCTGTCCAAGCGCACCGACATCGCCACCCCGGATCAGGCGCCGCTGACCATTCTGGTGCCGGCGTTCGTCACCTCCGAGCTTAAAACCGCATTTCAGATCGGCTTCATGATCTTCATTCCGTTCCTGATCATCGACCTCGTCGTGGCCAGTGTGCTGATGGCAATGGGTATGATGATGCTGTCGCCGCTGATCATCTCGCTGCCGTTCAAGATCATGCTGTTCGTGCTGGTGGATGGCTGGGCGCTGATCATCGGCACCCTGGCCAGCAGTTTTGGAGGTGTCTCGCCATGACGCCGGAAGTTGCGGTCGATATCTTTCGTGAAGCCCTTTGGCTGACCACATTGATGGTCGCGATTCTGGTGGTGCCGAGCCTGTTGGTCGGCTTGCTGGTGGCGATGTTCCAGGCCGCGACGCAGATCAACGAACAGACCTTGAGCTTCCTGCCGCGTCTGCTGGTGATGCTGGTGACCCTGATTGTGGGCGGTCCATGGATCGTGCAGACCTTCATGGAATACATCATCCAGTTGTACAAAAACATCCCGATGGTCATCGGCTAAGCCATGCAATCGCTGCTTCAGCTGACCGACACCCAGATCAGTACCTGGGTGGCCTCGTTCATGTTGCCGCTGTTTCGCGTGGCGTCGATGCTGATGGTCATGCCGGTGTTCGGCACCACCCTGGTGTCGCGCCGGATCCGCCTGTATTTCGCCGTGGCGATCACCGTGTGCATTGCCCCGAGCCTGCCGCCGATGCCGGCGGTCAGTCCGCTGGATCTGAGTGGCTTGATGTTGATTGCCGAACAGATCCTCGTCGGTGCGGTGCTGGGGTTTTCCCTGCAGCTGTTTTTCCAGGCCTTTGCCGTGGCCGGGCAAATCGTCGCGATCCAGATGGGCATGGGTTTCGCCTCGATGGTCGACCCGGCCAACGGTGTCTCGGTGGCGGTGATCGGGCAGTTCTTTACCATGCTCGTCACGTTGCTGTTCCTGTCGATGAACGGCCATCTGGTGGTCTTCGAAGTCCTTACCGAAAGCTTCACCACGCTACCGGTCGGCAGCGGTCTGATGACCGCGCATTACTGGGAACTGGCCGGCAAACTCGGTTGGGTACTGGGGGCGGCGCTGTTGTTGGTGTTGCCGGCGGTCACTGCGCTGCTGGTGGTCAACATCGCGTTTGGCGTGATGACCCGTGCCGCGCCGCAACTGAACATCTTCTCCATCGGTTTTCCGCTGACCCTGGTGCTCGGTCTGTTCATCGTCTGGGTCGGTCTGGCGGACATTCTCAATCAGTATCAGCCGCTGGCCACTGAAGCCTTGCAGCTGTTACGCGAACTGGCACGGGCGCGCTGAGTCATGGCAGAGAGCGAAAGCGGTCAGGACAAAACAGAAGACCCCACGGACAAACGCAAAAAAGACTCTCGTGAGAAGGGTGAAATTGCCCGCTCCAAAGAGCTCAACACCCTGGTCGTGACCATGGCCGGTGCCGGTGCGCTGCTGGTGTTTGGCGGCATGCTGGCCGAAGACCTGATGGAACTGATGCGCCTGAACTTTACGCTGTCGCGTGAGGTGATCATGGATCAGGGTTCCATGGGCGCATTTTTGTTGAAGTCGGGTCAGATGGCGCTGGTGGCCATCCAGCCGTTCATGATCACGCTATTGCTGGCAGCCCTGATCGGGCCGATCTCCCTCGGTGGCTGGCTGTTTGCGGCCGGCTCCATGGCGCCCAAGTTCAGCCGGATGAACCCGGCGGCGGGCCTGAAACGGATGTTCTCCTTCAAAGCGGTGGTCGAACTGCTCAAGGCCCTGGCCAAGTTTCTGATCACCTTGGGCGTGGCGTTGGCGGTGTTGTCGGCAGACGTCGATGACTTTTTGCGGATCGCCCACGAGCCGCTTGAAATGGCGATCATTCACAGCGTCACGCTGGTCGGCTGGAGCACGTTGTGGCTGGCCTGCGGCCTGATCATCATCGCCGCGGTCGACGTGCCGGTGCAGCTCTGGGAAGCCCACAAGAAACTGCTGATGACCAAGCAGGAAGTGCGCGACGAGCACAAGGATCAGGAAGGTCGCCCGGAGGTCAAACAGCGCATCCGCCAGACCCAGCGCGAAATGTCGCAACGGCGGATGATGGCGGCGATTCCCGACGCCGACGTGGTCATCACCAACCCGACGCACTACGCCGTCGCACTCAAATACGATTCGGAGAAGGGCGGCGCGCCGATACTGCTGGCCAAGGGCAGCGATTTCCTCGCGCTGAAGATTCGCGAAATCGCCGTGGCCAACAACGTCATGCTCCTCGAATCGCCGGGGCTGGCGCGTTCGATCTACTACTCCACCGAACTGGATCAGGAAATCCCCGGCGGCCTGTACCTGGCGGTTGCTCAGGTACTTGCCTACGTCTACCAGATCCGCCAGTACCGCGCGGGCAAGGGCAAACGCCCGGATCCGCTCAAGGACGACTTGCCGATTCCGCCGGATCTGCGCCGCGATTCCTGACGTCGCGGCGAAGCCATTTGTCTGCGCTCCCCCATGACTGTCAACTCTGACAGGTGCAGTCGCCGTGATTTTGCAGTTTGATGCAAGGTGCGGCCGCGCACTGACGCGGTCAGGCAGGCGAGTGCATGGGAGCAAGGCAATGAAAGGTATTTTCAGCAGCTACGATGAAAAAACCGGAAGAGGCACCATCACGCCGAAGCAATCGGGACGATCCCTTTCCTTTGCCGAAGCCACAGGTTTTTTTCTGACGGCCAAAGAATACCGATTCAGCATTCCATTGCCCGATGCGTTGCAGGCGAACGTCAAAGTCGGCAACGAGGTCGAGTTCGAATTGCCCAAGAGCAAGAATGGAAAAGTAAAAATCCTCCGGTATTGAGCAATTGATCGCTAAGCCGCTGAAAACGGGGCGGCGGTTTTTTATGATCGTTCCCACGCGCAGAAAAGGAATGCAGCCCGGGACGCTCCGCGTCCCTTCCAAAGCCGAACGCGGAGCGTCCGTTGAGGCGTTCCCACGCAGGAGCGTGGGAACGATCATCGCGTGTCGCTACTCCGGCAACTCCAGATTATCCATCACCCGATTCACCGCCAGCTCCCCCAGCATGATCAATTGCGCGATCCCCAACAGCGTCCTGCGTTGCGACGCGGGTATGAGATGGGCGAAGTCATGGGCGATGGTTCTGGCTGAGGCGAGCGTTTCGCTGGCATCGGCCAGCAGTTCCTCGTTTTTGAAATCGGCGGTGACGGCGTACATCCGGCGGGTTTTGCGTGGCGGTGGGGTGGAGCCGGGTGGGCAGAGGTAGTGATCGAGGGCGCGGTCGGCGGCTTCGTGGAGTTTTTTTGAATCGAGGGATTCGTAGGGGGAGGTGGCGTCGGTTTCGGGTGGGTTGGGTGTTGGTTTGATCATGGTGAAGCTCCTTGATTGCTGGAGCTGCCACATTTCGCTGCGAAACGAAAAGAGGTGGCAGCTGTACGCAGGTTCGCAGACCGGGAATCAAGGAACCCGGCATACCCAAAGGTATCCCGCGCACAGCCGCCATGAAGCATCATTGCCATTAATCTTGATGGCAATGCACTGGAGCGCTGTGCGCCTTGATTGATCCGGGCTGCGAAACCCGATCGCTGATTCGTCAGCGACCGATCCACAATAGAACCCGACCCCAAAGCGCACAAGCCGGCGGATTCTGGCGTAGCTGTAGGCAAAGGCGCAAGAATTTGTAGCCTGGAAGGCGTGTCTGAAGGTGTCTTTTAAACGCCAGAGTTTAAAAGGCGATTTGCGCTGACTTCACTGGCCCCTTCGCGAGCAGGCTCGCTCCCACACTTGGAATGCATTTCCCTGTGGGAGCGAGCCTGCTCGCGAAAGGGCCATCTGGGTCAGCAGAAAAACCCTCGATCAAGTCCCGCTGTTTAACTCACTGGTTAAATAAAACCGTCCCCTTTTCTTACTCGCCAGTTCCGCGCCGGCAAGGATTCAAAGCCAGAATTGAAAGTGATCCAGGTAAGCCCAGTCCCTTGAGACGATTTTCATTGAAGTGATTTTCCTGCCGGAGGGTGCAGAGAAATCAACCCAGTTATGGGGGTTGGGAGTGGGCGCAGGAAGGTTTTTCGATCCCACATTTCCAGCGTTGTCGGAAAAGATGATGTCTACAGCTTCGTTTTGATAGGTGTATGCAAATCTGACTCGAGAGTAGGCTGATTTGAAACTGAGAGTGATCAGTTGTTGCCCTACCGGAACTCCGCTGGCGGAGCCTGTGAAGATAGCTGGGCCGGTGAGCATCCCTGTTATAGGAAGATGGTAAGTTCCAATGCCGATTGTACCCGCTCCGGAAGTGAGTGTGATGGTCATGCTCGGGATGCTGATGCTCTGGCCAATGGTAATGCTGCTGGGGGGTTGGCCATCAAAATCCTCACTTAATACCGGTGCTCTCACAGTCAGCGTTCTGGAAGCCGATTCTTCGCCCGGACCATACAGCGCTTTGGCTTTGAAGCTGTGCGCGGCCAGAGCCAGGCCACTGACGAGCAACGTCCAGACACCGGTTGTGGGATCTGCAGTTGCCGGACCTTTGGTGACAGCGCCGTCAAAGATTTCGACTTTCTGACCCTTGGCGGCGCTGCCGCTCAGGGTGACAGCCGGTTCCACTGTGTCCCCAGCTTGAGGGATTTCAACACCGCTAGGAGAGCCTTTGACCGATGTCAACGTCGGAGCGGTGGCGGCGGTGACGGTCAGCGTCCAGACCGCCGACTCGACACCCGTGCCATACAAGGCCCTGGCCTTGAAGTTGTGCACTGTCAGGCTCAGGTTTTTCACTTCCAGTTCCCATTTGCCGGTGGTGGCATTCACCAGCGCTTTGCCTTTCGACGCCGCCCCGTCAAAAATCTCTACGTTCAGGCGTGGCGTCCCGGTGCCGGTCAACTTGATGCTGGTATCGAGGGTCACGGTGTTTTTGGGTATTTCCACTCCTTTGGAGTCCTTCACCGAGGTAATGGCAGGGATCACTGCATTCGAATACGTGAGGATTCTGCCGGCTGATTCCTGGCCGGACCCATAATCTGCTTTGGCCTTGAACGTACGAGTCCCAATTGCGGTCAGCGTGGCGGTATATGTCCAGATGCCAGTGCCGTCGACCGGGTGCTTGCCCCTTGACGCGGCGCCTTCGAATACCTCGACCTGCTGATTGGGCGCGGCGGTACCGGTCAAGGTTACAACGGGATCGACCGTACCACCGTCGTGCACAATTTCTGCGCCTTTGGAGTCTTTCACCGAGGTGATTTCCGGTTTCACGTCTTCCACAGCTTTGATCGTGTAGGTTCGCACAGGTGCCACCGTCGCCTCGTCCTCCACCTGACTCAGGTCCGACCCCACCTTGAAGGTCAGGGTCAGCTCACAGCCATCCTTGAGATTGCGGACATCGCTCAATGCCAAAGGTGGTGCCGAATAATACCGTTGACTGATCCACGTCGGATTCACCGCTGCACCTGGAACGTTCCACAATAGTTTCAGGAAGGGTGAGCCATTATTGTTTGTGCCTTGCACCGCCAGCCATACCGGTTGGCCGCTTTTGATAAACGGCCAGTCGCCCATGCGACACTCCAGGTTGGTGGTCAACGTGCTGACGTCCAGATGGGTGTCGTTACCGGCCTGAACAATCCAGGGCTTGGTGGTGAGGGCTCGTTGCGACAGCTTGAGGATCTTGAAGGGTTGATCCGGGCCGGGAGTTGACTTGCCTTCACGAATCAGTTCACAGCCGAGCACAATGTCCCGACCCAGGTTTGCCGTAATGAAGGCGATGTTCAGTGTGAAATCGGCGACGCCGTTGGCATCGGGCGCTTTGGCGGGCAGGGTCGGCGATCCATCCCCCGCGGCGCCTTTGACGATCAAACGAACAGTGTCGCCCGCGCGATGCCCTCGCACCTCGATCCGGCCGATGCCGCCACTTACGTTATCCATCGGATCGAAAACACCTTGCGTCGACTTCAATAGTTGCGGTGGCTTCAGCTCAAACGCCACCCCGACATCGAACTTCAACGGCTCGGCATAACTCGTCCCGCCGGCGGCGCGTTTGATCTCGTACCGGGCGATCACCGATCCGCCTTCATTGCCCTTGATCAGCACGGCACCGATGGGAAAGGGCACCGGTTGTCCGGCGGTGAATTCGTTCAGCTTGATCGAGTCGGTATATTCGCCGGTGATCGAACCGTGCCAGAACATGAAGACTTCATCGCCTTTGACCGTTTCGGTGTACACCACCGTCA
>NZ_FYDZ01000004.1:0-383642 GCF_900187515.1 Pseudomonas sp. Irchel s3f10 | reverse complement strand
TGCGCAAATCGGGTGCTGCTGAACATAGTCGAAAATCGAGTCTGAAAAACCTGATTATTGCTCAGGAAGCAGGCACAGCAAGGGGGAGCAAGCTCCCCCTTCAGTTTTTACCGGACACTAGTGACGCAGAGCGTGGGAACGATCTGGCCTGGAAATCGGCGTTAGCTGGCAGTCGCCAACAACAGATCCGCCATCGAACGATGCCCACGGTTCTTGCCATGCTCATACAGCGAGCCGGCAATCTCGTCCGCACGAATCGGCAGCACCGACAGCAGCGTATCGCTCAGACCATGGCTGGCCTGGCAGAAGCCCTGCATGTAGAGGCCAGCCTTGCAGCGCTCGTCGGTGATCAGTTTGTAGTTGCGATCGACTTCGAAGTCACCCAGGTACTCTTCCAGCGGGGCCAGCAGTTTGCGGTGCATCTGCCGCTCGTAACCGGTGGCCAAAACAACAGCGTCGTAATTGCGCACGGTGACTTCGCCGGTGGCGTTGTTGCGCACGGCCAGTTCGATACCGTTTTCGGTGACGGTGGCTTTCTCGACGGTGGTCAGGGTGCGGAACGCGTGACGGGCAATCCCCGAGACCTTCTGACGATAGAAGATGCCGTAGATGCGCTCGATCAGGTCGATGTCGACCACCGAGTAGTTGGTGTTGTGGTACTCGTTGACCAGACGTTCGCGCTCGGCACTGTTCTGCTGGAACACCAGATCGGTGAACTCAGGCGAGAACACTTCGTTGACGAACGGGCTGTCGTCCGCAGGCTTCAAGGCCGAGCCGCGCAGGATCATGTCGACCTGCACCGACGGGAACGAATCGTTCAGATCGATAAAGGCTTCCGCCGCGCTCTGCCCGCCGCCGATGATCGCAATGCTCATCGGCTGATTGTTCACGCACGGCTGCTTGGCCATCTGCGACAGGTATTGCGAATGGTGGAACACACGGGTGTCGCCCTTCAGCGCCTTGAACGCCTCCGGAATGCGCGGCGTGCCGCCGGCGCTGACGACAACGGATCGGGTGGTGCGCACGAATTGCTGGCCATCGGTGCCACGGGAAATGACGCGCAGCGCTTCAACCTGATGGTTGTGCAGCACCGGCTCGATGGTCAGCACTTCTTCACCGTAACGGCTTTGTTCGGTGAACTGCCCGGCGACCCAACGCAGGTAGTCGTTGTATTCCATGCGGCACGGATAGAAGGTGCCGAGGTTGATGAAGTCGACCAGGCGACCGTGGTACTTCAGGTAATTGACGAAGGAATACGGACTGGTCGGATTGCGCAGGGTCACCAGATCCTTGAGGAAGGAAATCTGCAGCTCGCTCTGAGTCGACAGGGTATTGCCATGCCAGCTGTAGTTGGCCTGCTTGTCGAGGAACAGCACATCCAGCTCGCCGTGGGTCGGCCCGCGCTCTTGCAGAGCGATGGCCAGCGCCAGGTTCGAAGGGCCGAAACCGACGCCGATCAGGTCGTGAACGATGGGCGATGCAATTGCCTGAGTCATTTCCAGTGTCCTCTGGATGAACCCCTCAACAAGGGGCAAGGAGAGCCTAAGTGACCTGACTGGCCTTGAGCAGGACAGCAGATCGTCTGTTGAGTAGGAACGAGGACAGTGAAATAAAATTTACCGCGGACGGCTCAATGGGCATCCCATTGTTTGATGCGCAGACGGCAATGCTTCATGGCATTGACGATGTGCTTTTCCACCAGAGCCTTGGAAATGCCCAGCTGCTCAGCGATTTCCGGGTGCGACAGGCCTTCGATCTTGCGCAGCAGAAAACTTTCGCGGCACAGCGGTGACAACTCGGCCAGCGCGCGCTGAAGCATTTCCAGACGCTGGCCATGATCGAGGGTGCCGTGGGGCGACGGGGTGAAATAGCGCTCTTCATTATCGAGTACGTCGAGTGATTCGACCTGGCGCAAAGCATTGCGTCGATGGTCGTCGATGACCAGATTGAGCGCGGTGCGGTAAAGAAAGGCCCGGGGTTGCTCGATGGGTGTCTCGCTGGAACGTTCCAGCACTCGCAGATAGGCGTCATGCACCACATCTTCGGCAACCTGACGGTTGCCGAGCTTGGCGTTCAGGAAACACACCAGCTCGCGATAGTAGTTTTCCAACATGACTCCCGGCCGCAAACCTGCGGGTTCTGTCCTTGAGCTCACTGATTGACCCCTGCGCAAAACGCAGTAGCAAGATAGTGGCAACTTGAGGTGCGTAATTTATAGTAATTCTCATATAGATTTAAAGTAGTGTTTGTCATTGACCGACAAATAGTGCTGCTCTATAGCTGTAACTTCGTGTGTCCGCAGTTAAATTCCCCTGCACTTCCATCGTTTACAGGACAGCTCCCCGTGTCTGTCGCACCTTGCGACAGCGTTCAGTGCTGCCCGAACCTGTGTGCCAGCCGAACGACGGGCCGATTTCCACTGGCCGGAACCCTGCATGAAACGTCCCCGCCCCGCCCGACGCGCCCTGCTCGTAGTCCTTTGTCTGATCCCCGCTGTCGCGTACGCCGCGTGGCAGATCCTGCCGCCGGGCCGGGATAAATTCGCCACTGTGCAAGTGACCCGTGGCGACATTGAAAGCAGCGTTACCGCGCTCGGCACCCTGCAACCGCGTCGTTACGTGGACGTCGGTGCGCAAGCTTCCGGGCAGATCCAGAAAATCCATGTCGAAGTCGGCGACGTGGTCAAGGAAGGCCAACTGCTGGTGGAAATCGACCCATCGACGCAAAAGGCCAAACTTGACGCCGGGCGCTTCTCGGTCGAGAACCTCAAGGCGCAATTGCAGGAACAACGCGCCCAACATGAGCTGGCGCAACAGAAATATCAGCGCCAGCAGAATCTGGCGGCCGGCGGCGCTACTCGCGAAGAAGACGTACAGACCGCCCGCGCCGAACTGAAAGCCACGCAAGCGCGCATCGACATGTTCCAGGCGCAGATCCGCCAGGCTGAGGCCAGCCTGCGCAGCGATCAGGCCGAACTCGGCTACACGCGAATCTATGCGCCCATGGCCGGCACCGTGGTCGCCCTCGATGCCCGCGAAGGCCAGACCCTCAACGCGCAACAGCAGACGCCGTTGATTCTGCGCATCGCCAAGCTGTCACCGATGACCGTTTGGGCCGAGGTTTCCGAGGCAGATATCGGCCATGTCAAACCGGGCATGACCGCCTATTTCACCACCCTCAGCGGCGGCAACCGGCGCTGGAGCAGCACCGTGCGGCAAATCCTGCCGGTGCCGCCAAAACCGCTCGATCAGACCAGCCAGGGCGGCGGCAGCCCGGCCAGCAGCAGTAAAAGCGGCAGCGCCCGCGTCGTGCTGTACACGGTTTTGCTCGACGTCGATAACGCCGACAACGCGTTGATGGCGGAGATGACCACCCAGGTATTCTTCGTCGCCAATCAGGCCAAGGATGTCCTCACCGCACCGGTGGCTGCCCTGCAAGGCAGCGCCACGGCCAACTTGCAAACAGCCCAGGTGGTCGCTGCCAACGGCAAGATCCAGTCGCGCGAGGTACGCACCGGCATCAGTGATCGGCTCAAGGTGCAGGTACTCGACGGCCTGAATGAAGGTGATCACCTGCTCATCGGCCCGGCTGTCGGCAACGGGGGTTAAATGCAAACGCCCCTGATCGACCTGCAGGACATCCGCAAATCCTACGGCGGCGGCGACGCGCCTGAAGTTCATGTGCTGCGCGGTATCGACCTGTCGATCCACGCTGGTGAATTCGTGGCAATTGTCGGCGCATCCGGCTCCGGCAAATCGACGCTGATGAACATCCTCGGTTGCCTCGACCGCCCGACGTCCGGTGAATACCGTTTCGCCGGGGAAAACGTCGCCGGCCTCGACAGCGATGAACTCGCCTGGCTGCGCCGCGAAGCCTTTGGTTTCGTGTTTCAGGGTTACCACCTGATTCCGTCCGGCTCGGCCCAGGAAAACGTCGAAATGCCGGCGATCTATGCCGGCACTCCGGCCGCCGAGCGCCACGCCCGCGCCGCCGCCCTGCTCGACCGCCTCGGCCTGGCCTCACGCACCGGCAACCGCCCGCACCAGCTCTCCGGCGGTCAGCAACAACGGGTGTCGATTGCCCGCGCCTTGATGAACGGCGGCCATATCATTCTCGCCGACGAACCGACCGGCGCCCTCGACAGTCACAGCGGCAAAGAAGTCATGGCGCTGCTCGATGAACTGGCGAGCCAGGGCCATGTGGTGATCCTGATTACCCATGATCGCGAGGTGGCGGCGCGGGCCAAACGCATCATCGAAATCCGCGACGGCCTGATCATCAGCGACAGCGCCCGAGACAACCCCGAGGCTCAGACCAGCGCCAACCCCGGCGCCTTGCAAGCCGTCGATCTGCGCAAACGTCTGGCCGAGGGCGCCGAAGCCACCGGCGCCTGGAAAGGTGAACTGGTCGACGCCTTGCACGCTGCCTGGCGGGTCATGTGGATCAATCGCTTCCGCACCGCGCTGACCCTGCTCGGCATCATCATCGGCGTGGCCTCGGTGGTGGTGATGCTTGCGGTCGGCGAAGGCAGCAAGCGCCAGGTCATGGCGCAGATGGGCGCGTTCGGTTCGAACATCATTTACCTCAGCGGCTCGGCGCCCAACCCGCGCACACCACCAGGGATCATTACCCTCGACGACGTCCGCGCACTGACGAGCCTGCCGCAAGTACAACGGATCATGCCGGTCAACGGCGCCGAGGCTGGCGTGCGGTTCGGCAATGCCGACCATTTGAGTTACGTCGGCGGCAATGACACCAATTTTCCGGCGATCTTCAACTGGCCCGTCGTACAAGGCAGCTACTTCACCGAGGCCGACGAGGCGAACGCCGCGGCTGTGGCGGTGATCGGCCACAAAGTCCGGAGCAAACTGCTCAAGGACGTGATCAATCCGATCGGCCAATACATCCTGATCGAGAACGTACCGTTTCAGGTCGTCGGTGTGCTGGCGGAAAAAGGCGCCAGCTCTGGCGACTCCGACAGCGACAACCGCATCGCTATCCCCTACTCGGCCGCCAGCGTCAGGCTGTTCGGCACCCGCGATCCGGAATACGTGGCCATCGCCGCCACCGACGCGCGCAAGGTCAAGGACGCCGAACAGGCCATCGAGCAACTGATGCTGCGCTTGCACAACGGCAAGAAGGATTTCGAACTGACCAACAATGCCGCGATGATCCAGGCCGAAGCGCGCACGCAAAACACCCTGTCGCTGATGCTCGGTTCGATTGCCGCGATTTCCCTGCTGGTCGGCGGCATCGGTGTGATGAACATCATGCTCATGACCGTGCGTGAACGTACCCGCGAGATCGGTATCCGCATGGCCACCGGGGCGCGGCAGCGCGACATTTTGCGCCAGTTTCTCACCGAGGCCGTGATGCTCTCGGTGGTCGGCGGCATTGCCGGGATTGCCTTGGCGTTGATCGTTGGCGGCGTGCTGATTCTCAGCGAAGTCGCCGTCGCGTTCTCGTTGATGGCAGTGCTCGGCGCTTTCGGCTGCGCCCTTGTCACCGGTGTTGTCTTCGGCTTCATGCCGGCCCGCAAAGCTGCCCGGCTCGACCCGGTCACGGCCCTTACCAGTGAATGATCGATCTATGAAACCGCGCCTCAGTTTATTGACCGTGTGCCTGATCCTCAGCGCCTGCGGCAGCCCCGTGCAACGCCCCGACAGTGGCGTACAAGCGCCCGCGAGCTGGCAATCGCCGCACAGCGCCAGCAGCGCCCGCAACAACCTGCAGTGGTGGACGCAGTTCGGCAGCCCCGAGCTGGATCGTCTGATCGAACAGGCTCGCGTCGGCAGTTTCGACCTCGCGGCCGCCGTTGCCCGCGTGCGTCAGGCGCAGGCCGGCACAGTGATCGCCGGCGGCTCATTGCTGCCGGAGATCAAGGCCGGGCTCAATGCCAATCGGCAGAAACTGCTGCGCGGCAATGGCTACAGCCAGCTCGATGCCAACAGCAGCAACAAAGCCGTGGACTACTTCGACACCAATCTCAGCGCCACTTACGAAATCGATTTCTGGGGTGGCAAACGCGCCTCGCGGGACAGCGCGCAGTTCACTTTGCAGGCCAGCGAGTTCGACCGGGCAACCGTCGAGCTGACATTGCTCAGCGGCGTAGCCAGCACGTATGCGCAAACGCTATCGCTGCGCGAGCAGAGCCGCATCGCCGAACTCAATCTGGCCAACGCACAAAGCGTGCTGAAACTGGTGCAGACGCGTTTTGATTCAGGCTCGGCGACCGCGCTGGAACTGGCGCAGCAGAAGAGTCTGGTCGCCGCCCAGCAGTGGCAATTGCCGCGCGTGCAACAGCAAGCCCAGGACGCGTTGATCAGCCTCGCCGCCCTGCTCGGCCGACCGGTGCAGCAACTGTCGCCGACCGAGTCTTTCGATCACCTGCAATGGCCAGACATCGCCGCCGGCGTGCCCAGCGAGGTGCTCACTCATCGTCCGGACATCGCGCGCGCCGAAGCACAACTGGCCGCCGCCGAAGCTGACGTCAAAGTCGCCCGCGCGGCGATGTTGCCAGCACTGACCCTGACCGCCCAGCTCGGCTCCGGCGCCAATCAGTTCGACGATCTGATTCGCAGCCCGTTCTACAACCTGACCGCCGGACTGGTCGCGCCGATCTTCAACAACGGTCGCCTCGGCGCCGAACGCGACAAGGCCACGGCGCGCCAGCAAGAGCTGCTGGAAACCTACCGTGGCGCGATCGTCAACGGCTTCGCCGACGTGGAAAAAGCCCTCAACAGTATTCGTCGCCTGGACGAGCAGCGGTTGTGGCAGAACGAAGAACTGAATCAGGCGCAGAGTGCTTTCAACATCGCGCAAAGTCGCTATGAGGCTGGGGCCGAAGATTTGCTCACGGTGCTGGAAACCCAGCGCACGCTGTATGCCGCGCAGGATCAGAATGCACAACTACGGCTGTCACGAGTGCAGGCGAGCATTGCGCTGTACAAGGCCCTGGGCGGTGGGTGGACGCAGTAATCGCGTTGCCTGACAGATCGTTTTCGCGAGCAGGCTCGCTCCCACAATGAATGGCGGTGTTTGCGCAATCTGCGATCAACACAAAAACCTGTGGGAGCTGGCTTGCCAGCAATGAGGCCAGCACTCCCGACATCAACGTTGCCTGAGCCAATGCTATCGCTGGCAAGCCAGCTCCCACACTGCTTGACGGTGTCGCCGCTACCTCGGGCTGACACCTGAACCTGTGGGAGCGAGCCTGCTCGCGAGTGAGCGAAGACGCAGCCCTCAAGCCGGGCTGGTTTTAGCCTTCAGATTGCGCGCATACCACGGTCGTTGCGGCACACGGCGGAACAGCCCGGCAAGTTTTTCTTCGTCGGTGATGAAGGTGATACGCAGGGCCAGCTTCATGGTTTCCGGGTCCATCTCCACCGACTTGCCCACCTGCAGGCCCGGCGTGGTGCTGCAGCCATGGGTGATCGGCCCCAGCCACGGATCATCAACCTCGACCCAACGCCCCGGCGCAAACCACTGCACGCCATTGACTTCAAGCCGACTGACCTCACCCGGATGAAAGCGCTCATGGGCACGGAACCAGTCTTCGATGCGATCGTCGATCCAGCCATGAAAGTGCCAGAACGCCGGATTGACGTGGGATGAAAACGGATCGCCGAGGAAGTCGTTTTCAGCGTTGTACCAACGCGCGGCGAAGTCTGCCGGATCGCGCGCAAACGGCACCGGCTGCCCATTGGAAGGATCGCGCGGCACCGAGGCCCAACGCATGTGCAGCCAGTCGTGCAGCCCCAGTTCTACCTCGGAACCAAACTGGCCCAACGTGAGTTTGGCCAGATACGCCGGATCGCGGTATTGCGACTCCCAGACCTGGAAGTTGCTTTCATAGGTTTCGGCGGTCTTGATATCGCTGACCCACTGACTGAACTCATCGTCGCCCGCGGCCGTCCACGTTGGCGGCAAAGCCGTGCCGTCGTGGTTGTCGAAGTAGCGGGCGAAACCGATGCGGTCGCGGATCAACTCCGGCTGCGGCAACGGGAAGTACTCCCAGGACGGCAGGTCTTGCATCGATCGCGCCGTACCGAGCATGTGCCGGTGCATGAAAAAGAAGTCCACTCCCGAACCGTTGCGATCCTTGCGCGGGCCACGGGCATCGCGCTCCTTGTCACGCGGCCCGGGCTGCCAGCCGATACCCCGTAGCGCCTCGCGCTTGTCCTCGGGCAGTTTGTGCCACTTGTCGCGCGTCGCATGCCACAACTGGTGGAACAGGCGATGCTCAGGAGAAATCAACCACGCCAGCAGCGTCGCGTTCAGCGGCGTGCGTTCGCGGGCTTCGGGAAACAGCTGCTTGACCGCGACGAAGCGGTTGTCCTGCGCGGGCAAATTCAACGGTCGGTCGAGGCGCAGCGCTTTGCCGCTGAGGGTGCCGCTGCCGGCATTGCCGAAGTCGGCCCAGACTTCATCGAGGATCATGTCCAGCTCATAGCTGATCTGCCCATCAGCGCCGATCAGCCGCCAACTCAGCTTCGCCGCATCGGCCTTGGCCAGATCACCGAGAATTCGGTAACGAGGTGTTTCGCCGGAGCGCAAACGCTCCGGCGTATCGAGAAAACCGCACACGCCCCGACCCTTATGGCCGATGTCGAGAAACACCTGCAGGCCTTTCTGCGGCAAGCCTTCAAGGCCCGCGTCAGCGCCTTCGAAACGGATATCCCAGACCCCGCGCAAGGCGTTCGCCAGGCGCTGACCGGCCATGTCCGCCACATCAAAAGAGGCCTCGCCCGGCGTGATCGTCGGATCCGGTTTCGTCCATTCACGATGCCCAAAATAAGCCGCCGGCACGGCGGCGCCCGTCAGCGCCAGGCCTGCCATGAACCATCGTCGAGAAATCTTCATTGCCCTACCTGTGTCAGCCATGAAGCAGGCTTTATCCAAGCTAGAACGTTTGTTGCGCAGGTAAATTTATGTGGGTTTGAAAAGATCGCAGCCTTCGGCAGCTCCTACATGGAATGTATATCCCTGTAGGAGCTGCCGAAGGCTGCGATCTTTTAACCTGGCAACCTAAATTCCACGGCCATCCACTCGTTCTTCCCAGATAGCAAAGGCCCCCGCGCCTGCACCTCAATGGCGAACCCGACTGAGATGGCAATGACAAAACCACGTTCGAAAAAGGCTCTATTCATTGGCCTGCCGTTAGCCTTGGCGATCAGCGCCGGCGCAGGCTTTGCCGTCTGGCAACACTGGTTCAAGGATGACCTCGGCTACCCGGTCAAAGTCATGAAACAGGCGGATGAGCTGCACGAACGCATGCTCTCTTTCGACAGCCATGTCAGCCTGACGCAGAACTTCGGCACCGACGGCCACGAAGCCGACAAGGACGGTGACGGCCAGTTCGATCTGGCCAAAGCCAATCGCGGTCGCCTGTCCGGCGCGGCACTGACCATCTTCGGCTGGCCGGAAATGTGGAACGGCCCGAACGCACCGCACAAGCCAACGCCCGGCTTCGTTGACGAGGCGCGCAACCAGCAGGAAATTCGCTTCAAGATCATTTCCGGCATGGTCCGCGACTATCCCAATCAAGTCGCCATCGCCTACACCCCGGACGATTTCCGCCGTCTGCACGGCGAAGGCAAATTCGCGATTTTCATCAGCATGCTCAACGCCTACCCGCTGGGCCACGACCTGAGCCTGCTGGACATGTGGACGGCGCGCGGCATGCGCATGTTCGGCTTCAGCTACATCGGCAATAACGACTGGGCTGATTCCTCGCGCCCGTTGCCGTTCCTCAACGACTCACCGGATGCCCTCGACGGCCTCTCGGATCTGGGCAAGCAAGCGGTCAAGCGCCTCAACGATCTGGGGGTGATCATCGACGTCTCGCAAATGTCGACCAAGGCTCTCGAGCAAGTCGCGCAACTGAGCCGTACACCGCTGATTGCCTCGCACTCGGCGCCACGCGCGATGGTCGATATTCCGCGCAACCTCAGCGACAAGGAAATGCAGCTGATCAAGAACAGCGGTGGCGTGGTGCAGATAGTTGCGTTCTCGCAATACTTGCGCCCACTGACGCAGACCACGCAAGACAAGCTCAATGAGATGCGCAAGGACTTCGATCTGCCGCCCCTGCCAAACCTGGCCATGGCGTTGATGCCCGGCGACCCGATCATTGCCGCGTGGTCCGAACAGAAGTTCGGCCAGTACGCCGTTCGCCTGTACGGCATCCTCGAAGAAGAACCGAAAGCCAGCCTCAAGGACCTCGGCGACGCCATCGATTACGCGGTACGCAAGATCGGCATCGACCATGTCGGCATCAGCTCCGACTTCAACGAGGGCGGTGGCGTCAAAGGTTTCGAGAACGTTGGCGAAATCCGCAACGTCACCGCCGAGTTGATCTCGCGCGGTTACTCCGAGGCGGATATCGCCAAGCTGTGGGGCGGCAACTTCCTGCGCGTCTGGGATCAGGTCGAAAAAGCCGCAAAACCGGCGGTGGCGGCTGCACCGGGAACTGCCAGACCATGAGCAATCGTCGGGACTTTCTCAAGCAGGCCGGGATCGTTGCGGCGGCGCTGCCGCTGGGGGCGAGCCTGCCCGATCTCGCCAGTGCTTCAGCCGCTGCACCGTTGCCGCGCAATAAGTGGGCGCGGTTGCAGCAACTGTTCGATCAGGATCCGGACTACCTGCATTTCTCCAACTTTCTGATCACCTCGCACCCCAGACCGGTGCGCGAGGCGATTGAGCAACATCGCGCGGCTCTCGACAAAAATCCCGGCCTGGCGATGGATTGGGATCTGGGCGTGATCGAACAGCGTGAGGAAAACGTGCGGGTCTGGGCCGCTCGCTACTTGCAGGCCAACGCCAAACAAATCGCGCTGACCGGCAGCACCACCGAAGGCCTGGCGACCATCTACGGCGGCGTGCATGTGCGCGCCGACCAGGAAATCCTCACCACCGTCCACGAACATTACGCCACCCACACCATCCTCGCCTTGCGCACCGAACGCGATGGCACGCGAGTCCGCAAGATCCCGCTGTTCAAGGATGTGTACAGCGCCAGCAAAGCCGAAATCCTCGCCAACATCGACAACGCCATACGCCCCGAAACCCGCGTGCTGGGGATGTGCTGGGTACATTCGGGCAGCGGCCTGAAACTGCCAATCGGCGAGATCGGCGCAATCGTCGACAAGCACAATCGCGGTCGCAGCGATGCCGACCGGATCGTCTACGTGGTCGACGGTGTGCACGGCTTCGGTGTGGACAACCTGAACTTCGCGCAAATGAACTGCGACTTCTTCATTGCCGGCACGCACAAATGGATGTTCGGCCCGCGCGGCACCGGGATCATTTGCAGCCGTTTTGAAGAGGTCAGATACGTCACGCCGATCATTCCGACATTCTCCGAAGCCACAGCGTTTTCCACCACCATGACCCCGGGTGGCTACCACGCGTTCGAGCACCGCTGGGCGCTGGACGAGGCGTTCAAGTTGCACCTGCAACTGGGCAAGGCTGATGTCGAAGCGCGCATTCACGCGCTCAACAGCTACCTCAAAGAGCATTTGCAACAACGCGCGCAAACCGAACTCGTCACGCCGTTGAGTCCAGAGTTGTCCGCCGGCTTCACGTTCTTCCGGGTCAAGGGCAAGGACAGCGACAAGATCGCTGCGCACCTGATGGCCAACCGCGTGGTGGCCGATGCCGTCCACCGCGATGTCGGCCCGGTGATCCGCACCGCACCCGGGCTGCTCAATGACGAAGCACAAATCGACCGTCTGCTGGCCGTGCTCGACCAAGCCCTCTGAGCGCTCCCTTTTCCTTTTAGCGAGACCCGCCATGAACAGTGAACTGCGTCGTTTTCCCCTCAAGACCCTGCCGGCGCTGATGCTCACCGCCCTCGCCGCCGGCCTGCTGCCTGGCGCTGCCCAGGCCGCCACGCCACCGGCGCCGGGCAAGGTGTTCAAGGACTGCAAGGACTGTCCGGAAATGGTCGTCCTGCCCACCGGCACCTTCACCATGGGTACCCCGGACGATGAAGTCGGCCGCGAGCCTGACGAAGGCCCGATGCACCCGGTGACGTTTGCCCAGCCGCTGGCGATCAGCCGTTTTCAGGTGCTGCGCGGCGAGTGGGATGCCTACCTCAAGGACAGCGGCTACAAAATGCCCGACGGTGACACGCGTCCAGGTCGTGCGTGCAAGGCCGGCATTCCCGACTATCAGGGCAGCGACCCGCGCAAACAGTACACCGACAAACATCCAGCGGTGTGCATGGACTTCCCTGAAGTCGAAGCGTACGTGGCGTGGCTGTCGAAAAAGACCGGCAAGCAATACCGACTGGTCAGCGAATCCCTGCGCGAATACGCCGCCCGTGGCGGCAGCAGCGGGCCGTTCCCCTTCCCCTTCGATGAAGGCAAGGAATACAGCATCGCCAAACACGCCAACACTTATGGCGCCGCCGATGGCTACAACTTCACTGCGCCGGCCGGCAGCTTTCCAGCCAATGCCTTCGGCGTGTACGACATGCACGGCAACATCTATGAATGGACGGCCGACTGCTACAACGAAAATTACCTCGGCGCACCGAGCGACGGCAGCGCCTGGCTGAGCGGCAAATGCGAGATCCGCCGTATCCGTGGCAACGACTGGGGCGAAGCGCCGGTGTTCTCCCGCTCTGGCAACCGCAACGCCACCTACACCGACACGCGCGGCGACTGGATCGGCTTTCGCGTTGCCCGCGATCTGTAACGCCCTCGCCCGGCTAAATTAGCCGTCCTGCCAGTCGTTTTACAGATGAGCGCGAACCGACACGGTGCGCCACCGCCCTCTACGTCATCCAGGCGAAGTCCGCGAACCATGCCGGCCTTCGCCGCTTTTTCCAGCAGGGAACCTCCATGAGCAAACCAACACGCGGGGTGATCAAAGAATTGTTCGCCCTGCTCAAACCCTTTCGGCTGATCGTGACCGTCTCGACCCTGCTCGGCATGGTCGGTGGTCTGAGTGTCACCGCGCTGCTGGCGACCATCAACAGCGTGCTGCACACCGAAGGCGACCTGAGCAACACCGTGGTCGCGGTCTTCGCCGGGTTGTGCCTGCTGGCCCTGACCAGTTCGATTTTCTCCGACATCGGTACCAATTATGTCGGCCAGCACATCATTGCCAAACTGCGTAAGGAGCTGGGCGAGAAAGTCCTCTCGGCCCCCATTGAACAGATCGAGCGCTACCGCAGCCATCGACTCATTCCGGTGCTGACCCACGACGTCGACACCATCAGCGACTTCGCCTTCGCCTTTGCCCCGCTGGCGATTTCCATGACCGTCACCCTCGGCTGCATGGGCTATCTGGCGATGCTGTCATGGCCGATGTTTTTGATGGTGGTGGTGGCGATTCTGCTCAGCACGATCATTCAGTACATTGCCCGCGGGCGTGGCATGCAGGGCTTCATGAAGGCCCGCGACTACGAAGACGAGTTGCAGAAGAACTACCACGCCGTGGCTGAAGGCGCGAAAGAACTGCGCATCCACCGCCCGCGCCGGCACCGCATGTTCGTTTCCGGTATCGAAGGAACGGCAAACAAGATCTGCGACACCCAAGTGCGTTCGGTGAATACGTTCGTCATCGCCAAAACCCTCGGTTCGATGCTGTTTTTCGTGGTCATCGGCTTGGCGCTGGGCTTGCAATCGCTGTGGCCGAGCGCCGACAAAGCGGTGATCAGCGGCTTCGTGCTGGTGTTGCTGTACATGAAAGGTCCGCTGGAACACTTGATCAGCACCTTGCCGATTGTCAGCCGCGCACAGATCGCGTTCCGCCGCATCGCTGATCTGTCGGAGCAGTTCTCCTCGCCCGAACCGCACCTGTTGCTCAGCGATCAAGGCCCGAAAAACAAAGTCGTGCACAGTCTGGAACTGACCGACGTGTCGTACAGTTTCCCCACCGTGGAAGGCGCGGCACCGTTCCGTCTCGGTCCGGTGAACCTGAAAATCGAACAGGGCGACATCATCTTCATCGTCGGTGAAAACGGCTGTGGCAAGACCACCCTGATCAAGCTGCTGCTGGGCCTGTACGCGCCGCAACAGGGTGAGATCCGCCTTAACCAGCAGATCATCGACGCCGCGACCCGCGATGATTATCGCCAGTTGTTCACCACGATTTTCGCCGACTATTACTTGTTCGACGACGTGGTCCAGGGCGACACGCATATCCCGGAAGACGCCAACAAATACCTGCAGCGCCTGGAGATCGCGCACAAGGTCAGCGTGCGTGACGGCTCGTTCACCACCACCGACCTGTCCACCGGCCAGCGCAAGCGTCTGGCGCTGATCAACGCGTGGCTGGAAGAGCGTCCGGTGCTGGTGTTCGACGAATGGGCCGCCGACCAGGACCCGACCTTCCGCCGCATTTTCTACACCGAGCTGCTGCCTGACCTGAAGCGTCTGGGCAAAACCATCATCGTCATTTCCCACGACGATCGTTACTTCGATGTCGCCGACCAATTGGTGCGCATGAGCGCCGGCAAAGTGGTCACCGAGCTTCAACCCGCTTGATTGTGAAAATTTTGTAAAAAAAGTGCGTTGAGCCTTTCCGGTTTTTGGAAGGTTCAACGTCTTATTTACAGTTAATAGAAATAGTTCTCAGTCAACACTTTGAAGAGTAGAAGAATAATGCCCGCACCGCACGGACTCCACCCGCTCGCCAAGGCTCTGCTGATCCGCCGTTCTTTCCGTTCCACGTTGCCAGCGCTGTGCGCCATGGCCCTCACCTTGCCGATGATCGGCCAGGCGCAGGCTGCGGCGGTGGCGATCAATATTCCTGCCCAGTCGCTGGGGAGCGCTTTGCAGGAATTCGGTCGCCAGACCAACCTTCAGGTGCTGTACAGCCCGGATGAAGTGAGTGGTCTGCGCAGCAGCGCGGTCAGCGGCAACCTGGAACCGACTGCCGCCATCGCGCAGTTGCTCAACGGCACCGACATCGCCTACAGCGTTGAAGGCAATAACGTCGCGTTGCGCTCGCGCAGCAACAGCGGCGCCAGCCTGGATCTGGCACCGACCAACATCTCCGCCACCGCGGAATCGGCCTGGGGTCCGGTCGACGGGATCGTCGCCAAACGCAGCGCCACGGGCTCGAAGACCGATACGGCAATCAAGGTCATCCCGCAGACGATCAACGTCGTCACCCAGGACGAAATCAAGATGCGCGGTTCGCAATCGGTCACCGAGGCCCTGCGTTATACCCCGGGCATTACCGGTGGCGGCTTCGCCGACCGCGTGAAGATTTTTGACGAGCCGACCTCCCGCGGCTTCTCCCCTACTCCGCTGTACCTCGACGGCCTGCACATGCCTTACGGCGGCGGCAGCACCGGCGGTTCGCTGCAGATCGACCCGTACACCCTCGAGCGCATCGAAGTGCTCAAGGGCCCGGCCTCGGTGCTCTACGGTCAGAACCAGCCTGGCGGTATCGTCAACATGGTCAGCAAGCGTCCGACCGCGACACCGCTGCACGAAATCAAAATCGGTGGCGGTAGCTATGACCGCGCCTACGGTGCCTTCGACCTCGGTGGCCCGATCGATGATCAGGGTGAATTCCTCTATCGCCTGACCGGTGTGGTCAACGACAGCAACTCGGCCATCGACTACGCCAGCCAGAACCGCATGATGCTGGCGCCGAGCCTGACCTGGCTGCCGAACGACCGCACCACCATCACCGTGTTCGGCCAGTACCAGAAGGACCACGACGTACCGGAAGCCCAGGGCCTGCCAGCGTTCGGCACGGTCAAGAGCACCTCCAACGGTCGCATCAGCCGCAGCCGCTTCATCGGCGAGCCGGACGTGAACAAGTACCATCGCGAGCAGTTTGTCGTCGGTTACGAAATCGCTCACGAATTCAACGACGTCTGGACCTTCAAGCAGAATGCCCGTTACGCCGACGTCAACGACCAGTACGTGGCACCACTGCACGGCTACTCGTTCCCGACCAACCCGGTCACCGGCCTCAACGACAACAGCTTCCAGAGCCGTTACGCCGTGGACTGGTCGCAGCACAACAAGGTCTATGGCCTCGATAACATTGCCCAGGCCAAGTTCAAGACTGCCGATATCGATCACACCGTGCTGTTGGGCGTGGACTACTACCACTTCAACTCGAAGTTCCTCGGCCTGTACGACCGCACCGCTCCGGGTATCGACCTGTACAACCCGGTGTATGGCAGCCAGATCAACTTCCGTCAGCCGTACAAATGGGATAACACCATCACCCAGACCGGCCTGTACGTTCAGGATCAACTGCGCTGGAACCAGTGGTTCCTGACCCTCGGCGGTCGTTACGACTTCGCCGAAACCGACAACAAGCAACCGCTGTCCGGCGGTCACAGCAACCAGAAAGACGAGAAATTCACCGGTCGCGCCGGCTTGGGCTACGAGTTCGAGAACGGCATCACGCCTTACGTGAGCTACGCCGAATCGTTCCTGCCGCAAACCGGTACCGACATGAGCGGCGGTGCGTTCGAACCGACCACTGGCAAGCAGTACGAAGTCGGCATCAAGTACGAACCGACCTTCGTCGACGGTTTCATTCAGCTGTCGGCTTACCAGATCGACCAGGACAACATGCTGACCACCGACCTCAACAACCCGGGGTTCAGCGTGCAGAGTGGTACGGTGCGTTCGCGTGGCGTAGAGCTGGAAGGCAAGGTCAATGTCACGCAGAACCTGCGCGTACTGGCCGCCGTGTCACGTAACCAGACCAAGTGGCACAGCGCCAACGATGGCCGCGAAGGTCGCACCGTGGCCATGGCTCCACCGCTGACCGCATCGGCGTGGATCAACTACGACTTCGACATCTCTACTGCTCTGGCCGGTTTTGGCATGGGCCTGGGTGCTCGTTACGTGCAACAAAGCTACGGCTCGGACTACGAGTCGGATTCCTTCCAGGTGCCGTCGTACACCGTGTATGACGCGATGGTTTCTTACGATCTGGAAAAATCGCCACTGCATGTCAAAGGTGTGAAGCTGCAGGCTAACTTGCAGAACATCACTGACGAGAAGTACGTTGCCGCGTGTAACGGTACGCTCGACTGCTACTACGGTGAAGGTCGTACCATGACTGCTGATGTGACCTATAACTGGTAATACGTTTAGCGGCTCACTGAAACGCCGGCATTTGCTGGCGTTTTTTTTTGGGCTGATTTGGGCTTGGCGGTCTGTGGGCCGACCAGGCTTTTTTGGGTTTTGGGATTTTGGGTTTTGGGTTTTGGGTTTTGGGTGTATATCCGTTTTTTTGGGTGTTGCCGCTGGCGGTTTCGCTCTTACAGCGAGTCCCTTTTTCAAACGCCAAAAAGGAACCAAAAGGCTTTGCCCCTGGCGTACGGCACTTCGCTTAGGCTCAGTGTTCCCTCGCTACGGTGTCCATCCGGGGGCATCGCCTACGGTTTGCTTCGCTGCACCTCCTCTCGATGTATGCGGCTACGCCGCACGGCGCTGCGCGCCTACCCCCGGATGAACACCTCCGCTCGGCCTGCCGATGGGGCAAAAGATCAAAAGCCAAAGCAGGATCACAAGCCAGATCAAAAGCCCCTCACCCTAGCCCTCTCCCGGAGGGAGAGGGGACTGACCGGGGTGTTCGGAAGAGGTACGCCGACGTGAAATACCGAGTCGAACTCACGCTTTGAAAAGCCCATAAATCGGCTGCCTTTCGCGGAGGCAGAGGGACTGACCGGGGTGTTTGGGGGAGGTACGCCGACGTGAAATACCGAGTCGAACTCAGGCTTTGAAAAGCCCCTAAATCGGCTGCCTTTCGCGGAAGCAGAGGGACTGATCGAGGTGTTTAGGGAAGCTAGCCGACATGCGATATCGAGTTGAACTCAGGCTTTGAAAAGCAAAGATCACAAGCCAGATCAAGAACCCCTCACCCTAGCCCTCTCCCGGAGGGAGAGGGGACTGACCGGGGTGTTTGGGGGAGGTACGCCGACGTGAAATACCGAGTCGAACTCAGGTTTTGAAACAGATCAAAAGCCCCTCACCCTAGCCCTCTCCCAGAGGGAGAGGGAACTGACCGTGGTGTTTGCGTGAGGTACGCCGACGTGCAATACCGCGTTGAACTCAGGCTTTGAAAAGCCCACAAATCGGCCCCCTCTCCCTCGGGAGAGGGCTGGGGTGAGGGGCAAGAGCACCACAAAAACCAAAGCCGTGCGCGCCGTGCTCTTCACCACTCAATAGGCCGAGTGTCAGCTCGCCTGCTCTTGATCTTGATCCACGGGCGACGTCGGAAGGCTGAGTGGAGGGATTGATCCGGGCGTGGGAGCGCAGCGACCGTTTGGCGCAGCCAAACACAGCGGGAGGAGGTGCAGCGAAGCAAACCGTAGACGCTGCGCCCGGATCGATCCCGCAGCGAAGGAACCCCGAGCCCCAGCGAGCGGGCCGCACGCAGGAGCAAGCCCTTTTGGTTACTTTTGGGGCGTTTGCCAAAAGTGACCCGCCGTAAGGGCGGAACCCTAATCAGCAACACCCGCAGCAACGGATATTCCCCCACCCCCGTCAAGCCACAGCAAACACCTCTACCAAGCGCCGAGCAATATGCCCCTGCGCCTCTTCAGCCTCATCAATAATCGCCCCCATGCGCATGAAGTCGTGGGTCATCCCCTCATAAACCTTCAGCTCCACCGCAACCCCCGCCGCCTGCAAGTGACGCGCATACGCCACGCCCTCATCGTGCAACGGATCACACTCGGCCAACACCAACAGCACCGGCGCAACGTTAGCGTTAACCTCAGCCAGCAACGGCGAAAAATGCGGATCGAGACGATCACTGGCATCACGCTGATAGTGCTCGTAGAACCACTGCAGCGAAGCCTTCTCCAGCAGATACCCTTCGCCGAACTGCTCGATCGAAGGCGTGCTGCGACTGGCATCAGTGACCGGATAGATCAGCACTTGCAGACGCGGCTGCACAGCCGCATCCGCCAGTTGCGCGGCGAGCACCGTGGTCAGGCTACCACCGACGCTGTCACCGGCAATCGCCAAACGCGCGGCATCAATGCCCAGATCCGCAGCACTCGCCACCAGCCAGTCCCAGGCATCGCGGGCGTCATCTGCGGCGGTCGGAAAGCGAAACTCCGGCGCCAGCCGATACGCCACCGACAACACCACACAATCGGCCATCGCAGCCAACGCCCGGCACAGAGAATCATGGGAATCGAGGCTGCCGACCACATAACCGCCGCCATGAAAATACAGCAGCGCCGGCCGCCCTGCCCCGACGCTCAGAGGCTGATTGCTGTAAAGGCGTGCGTGCAGGCGCGTGCCATCGCGCACCGGCAATTGCAGCTCTTCCACCACTTCCAGCTCGTCGCCACCGGCATCCATCAACAGCGACGACTGATCAAATTGTTCGCGAGCCTCTGCCGGGCTCAGCTCATGCATGCCAACGCGCTTGCCACTGGCCCGGCCGTTGCCGACCAGTTGCAGGAACGCGGCGATATCAGGGTTCAACGACATTCGTATTTCTCCAGACAGGTCGAGCGCCATAAAGGCGCCCGACCGTTTTTTTCAGGTTCAGAACACAGATCAGGACATGGCTACTGGTTCAACGATCTCGCCGAGCATTTCTTCAGCCTCGGACAGGAAAGTTTCATCGCGCGGAATCTGGAAGTGCCCGCAATCGAGCCATTCACCGCCCATGCCCGGCTGCGCAAGTTGCGCCGCCAGTTCCCCGGCCTCCTCTTCGCGACCCAACGTCCACCAGCAGATCGGGTTGACCGCCAAAGGTGCACAGCGATCCAGTTGCAACGACAGTTGCTTGAGCCGGCGCGCGACGCTGAACACATGGGCCAGCTCATCGGCACCCAGTGCCACATAGGTCGAAGCCCCATGTTCGGCACTCATGGCGCCGACGAACAGTGCCCGCAGGTTTTGCGCTGTTTCTTCACCAACGATGTTCAGATCCGACGCGGCATCCGGCAGGGTCACCCGCAGGAAGTCGCGCAGATCAGCCTGCCAGTCATCCACTGCGCCTTCGTTGACCTTGGCCGACGGCACAAAACTGTCCACCAGACCGACAAACTTCACGGTCTGTCCGGCCTGTTCCAATTGCGCGGCCATCAACATCGCCAACGTCCCGCCCAGCGACCAGCCCAACAGGTGATACGGCCCGTGTGGCTGCTTCTCGCGAATCTGCGCTACATAAGCGCTGGCCATGCTTGGCAGCGAAACATCGTTGAATGCCGGATCCAGCAGCATCCGCGACTGAATCGCCAACACCTGACGACGACCGCTCAAACGGCGCGCCAACGGCTCGTAGTCGAACACCGTGCCGAAACCTGCATGGATGCAGAACAGCGGCGCAACACCCTTGACCTCTGCGTTCATCGCCAGCAACCCGGTAGCTTTTTCGGCTGTCCCCTGCACACTGGCGACCAGTTCGGCGATGCTCGGTTTCTGCATCAGGTCGCGCAGTTTCAGGCTCAGCCCCTGAGCCTTGAGCACGCGACTGCGAGCGACCACCTGCAGACTGAGGATCGAGTCACCGCCCAGTTCGAAGAAGTTGTCGGTGAGGCCGACGCGTTCGATTTTCAGCACCTCCTGCCAGATCTTCGCCATGGCCTTTTCCAGCTCGGTGCGCGGCGCCTGGTAATCCTGACGCTGTTCAGCGTCCGGGTTCGGCAGCGCCTCGCGGTCAAGCTTGCCGTTCGGCGTCAGCGGCATGCGTTCGAGCAACATCAGGTGCGCAGGCACCATGTAGTCCGGCAGGCTGGCCTTGAGCTGCTCACGCAGGCGTTCACACAAACCGTCGGTTTGCGTATCGGCATTGGCCAGAACATAGCCGAGCAATTGCTTACCGCTGACGCCCTCGCGGGCTACCACGGCGGCGTCGCGCACGCCCGGCTGCTGCTTGAGACGCGCCTCGACTTCGCCCAGCTCGATACGGAAACCACGGATCTTCACTTGATGATCGATCCGTCCCAGGTAGTCGACAGTGCCGTCGGCGCGCTGGCGAACCAGGTCACCGGTGCGGTACAGACGACTGCCATCGGCGCTGAACGGGTTGGCGACGAAGCGCTCGGCGGTGCCGCCAGCCCGGCCCAGATAACCCCGGGCCAGCGCGCCGCCCAGGTACAGCTCACCGGCAAGGCCCACCGGCAACGGATTGAGATCGGCGTCGAGCACATAACCGCTGCGCTCGCCGACCACACTGCCGATTGGTGCGTAGGCCGCACCGCACTGATCGTCAGTGCCGGCCTTCCAGATCAGCGGCGTGACCACGGTTTCCGTTGGCCCGTAACCGTTGATGATGTACTGCGGCTTGAGCGCGCGTTTGGCCAGTTCGAAACTCGCCACCGGCACGGCGTCGCCACCGAAACAATAGATGCGCACCGGCGGCGGGTTGCCGTTTTGCTCAGCATGTTCAGCCAACTGCTGCAAATACACCGGCGGGAACGCGGCTACGGTCACGCCATGCTCATGCAGGGCGTTATAGGTCTGCTCGGCAGTCCATAGGCTGTCGTCACGGATCAGCAAGCGTGCGCCGTGAGTCAGGGTGGTCAACCAGCGCTCATGCGCGCCGTCGAAGGCGAACGACATGAAGTGCAGTTCACAATCGGCCTCACTCATTTCATAACGCTGACCGATCGCCTGGCAGTGCATCGCCAACGGGCCGTGAGCGACACCGACACCTTTCGGCTGGCCGGTCGAACCGGAGGTGTAGATCACGTAGGCGAGATTGCCCGGCTGCACCGCGACATCCGGTGCGCTGTCCGAGTGCGCGGCCAGCTCCAGTTGATCCAGCTCCAGCACATGCAGGTTGTCCTGCGTTGGCAGCACCTGACGCAGACTCGAATCACTGAGCAGCAAGGCAATCCCGGAATCGCGCATCAGATAGCTCAGGCGTTCCCGCGGATAGGTCGCATCCAGCGGCACATAAGCGCCACCCGCCTTGAGCACCGCGAGCAGCGCCACGATCATGTTTTCGCTACGCGGCAGTGCCACGCCGACGCGTACTTCCGGACCGACGCCTTCAGCGATCAAAGCATGGGCCAGACGGTTGGCGCGGGCATCGATCTGGCCGTAACTGAAGGACTGGTCATTGAAGATCAGCGCCGTCTGCTCGCCACGCTCCACCGCCCACTGGGCAATGCGCTGATGCACGGCGACTGCTTGCGAAGGTGCCGGCAGCGCCTGCGCGGTTGCGACCTGACCGGTCGGCAGACCAATGCGCCCCAGCGGTTGCGCCGCATCCTCGGCCAGCGCCGCGAGCAAGCCTTCCATGTTGCCGCGGATACCGTCGACGGTCGCCCGGTCGAAATGCTCACGCAGGAACATGTACTCGATCACCAGCCCTTCCTCGAGCGTGACCATCAAGTCCATCGGGAAGTTGGTCAGGCCGGCGTTGCTGATCTCGCCGAACTTCAGCGAGTCATCGCGCCACTCGCGCAGCGCCTGGTCGATCGGGTGGTTCTCGAACACGATGATGCTGTCGAACAGCGATTGCCCGGCACGTCCGGCCCAGCGCTGCACGTCGGTGAGCGGAGTGTATTCGCGCTCACGCATTTCCAGGTTGAAGTCCTGCAAGTCGCGCAGCCAGTCGCCGACCGCCTGCTCGGCCGGTACGTCCTTGATCACCGGCAAGGTGTTGATGAACAGACCGAGGATCGATTCCGACGCCGGCAGACTCGCCGGGCGCCCCGCCACTGTCGCGCCGAACGCGACACAGCGCTGGCCGCTGTAACGGCTGAGCAGCATCAGCCACGCGCCCTGCACCAAGGTGTTGAGGGTCACGTGCTGAGCTTGCGCGAAGGCCTTGAGCTGTTCGGTGCGAGCTTCGCCCAAGCGGCTGTACAACGCCTCGTGGCCGCGACCACTGCCGGTGCGCGCCACGGCATCCGCCAGGTAGGTCGGCTCGTCAAGCAGACGCAAATGCTCACGCCAGAAACCTTCACTGGCGTTGCCATCCTGCTGTTGCAGCCAGTTGATGTAGCGACGGTACGGCACGGCGTCGGCCAATGGCTTGCCGGAGTACTGGCTCAACACCTCGCCGATCAACTGCGAACTGCTCCAGCCATCGATCAGGATGTGGTGGTAGGTCCAGATCAGTTGATAACTGTCCTCGCCCACCTGCACCAGGGTCAGGCGTTGCAGCGGCGGCTGATCGAGATCGAAGCCCTTGGCCCGCTCGGCATCGGCCAACGCTTGCAGCGCTTCGGCCGAGTGATCCTGCTCACGCCAGTCGAGCAGGCTGATCGGCAACTGCGGATCGGCGAGGACGAATTGCAGCGGCTCGGCCATGTCCTGCCAGAGGAACCCGGTGCGCAGGATATCGTGGCGTCGGCTGACGGTTGCCCAGGCGTCTTTCAACCGCGCGGGGTCGAGGCCCTGCACCGGAATGCACAATTGGTTGATGTAGAGATCCGACTCCGGCGCGTTCAGGCCGAGGAACAGCATGCCCTGCTGCATCGGCGACAGGCGATAGAGCCCGGCCAACTGATCCTGCGCCAACGGCAACTCGGCGACTTGCGCCTCAGTCAGACCATGCAGCGGCACCTCGATCAGTGCTGCCACCGGCTTATCGCAGGAGGCTTCGACGCGCAGGGCCAATTGCGCAATGGTCGGGTGCTGAAACAGGTCTTTCGGACTCAGTTCCAGGCCTTGCTGACGGGCACGGCTGACCACTTGAATCGAGATGATCGAATCGCCGCCCAAGGCAAAGAAGCTGTCGCGGGTGCTGACCTGCGCCAGTCCCAGCACCTCTTTCCAGATGTCCACCAACGCCTGCTCGATGGCATTGACCGGATCGACGTGTTGTTGCGCCGCCGTCAGTTCCAGTGCCGGCAAGCGCTTGCGATCGATCTTGCCGTTAGGAGTCAACGGCATCTGCGCCAGCCACATGCGGTGCGTCGGCACCATGTAATCCGGCAGGGTCGCGCCCAGCCAGGTACTGAGGTTGTCCTGCAAGTCACGTTGCTGCTCGGCGCTGGCGTCGACCATGGTCGGATCGCTCGGCACAAGGTAGGCGATCAACTGTTGGCTGCCCTGCACTTCACTGGCCACCACGACCGCCTCACGCACGGCGGCATGCGCCACCAGACGCGCTTCGATTTCGCCGAGTTCGATACGCAAACCGCGAATTTTCACCTGATGGTCGATGCGGCCCATGTATTCCAGTTCGCCCTCTTCGCGTTCACGAATCAGGTCGCCGGTGCGGTACATGCGCTCGCCGTTGCTGGCGAGTGGATTGGGCACGAAGCGTTCAGCAGTCATCGCCGCGCGGCCCAGATAACCGCGGGTGATGCCAGCGCCGGACAAGTACAGCTCCGCCGAAACGCCTTGGGGCACGACGTGCAGATCGGCGTCGAGCAAGTGACTGACGCTGTGATCGAGGGCACGGCCGATACGCGGCTGGCCACCGGCGGTGCGGCGGGTCCAGGTCGAATAGGTGGTGTCTTCCGACGGGCCATAGAGGTCGTAAACGTGCTCGACCGTCGACTGCTGATACAGCGCGTCGACCAGGCCTTGCTTGAGCGGCTCGCCAGCCAGGTTGATGATGCGCACGCTCGCGGGAATCTGCCCGGCGCGTTGCAGTGCAGCGATGGCCGACGGCACGGTGTTGATCAGGCGCACTTGATCGCGCGCCGGCAGGTTCGGCAGTTCCAAAGCGTTGCGCGCAATGATCAGCGAACCACCATTGGCCAATGTGACAAACAGCTCCCACACCGACAGGTCGAAGCACACCGAAGTCGAGGCCAGCACACCTTGGATGTCGTCGCGGCTGTAGACCTTGGCCGACCAGTCGATCAGCGCCATGACGTTGCGATGGGCAATCGCCACGCCTTTCGGTTTGCCAGTGGAACCGGAGGTGTAGATCACGTAGGCGAGGTTGTCCGGTGTGACCGATGTCTGAGGTGCGCTAGCCGGATAAGCGTTCAGCGAAACCTGATCCATCAGCAGCACTTGCGTATCGCCCGGCACGCTCAGCGTCGCAGCGACCGCTTGCTCGGTGAGCAACACCCGCGCACGGCTGTCTTCGAGCATGTAGGCAACGCGATCGGCCGGGTAATCCGGATCCAGCGGCACATACGCGCCACCGGATTTGAGCACCGCCAGCAAGGCAATCAGCAACTGCTCGGAACGCGGCATCGCCACGCCCACGCGCACTTCCGGGCCGACACCGAGCTCGATCAACTTGTGCGCCAGACGATTGGCTTGCGCATCGAGTTCGGTGTAGGTCAGCTGTGTATCGGCGAAGGTTACCGCCAGCGCATCCGGAGTCGCCGCCACTTGGCGAGCGATGGCTTGATGAATGCACAGGTCGGTGACGAAGTCGGGGTCGACGCTAGTGACGTTGTCGACCAGGTTCAACTCGCTGAGCGTGCGCTCACCCGACTCGCTCATCTGCCCGAGCAGGCGCTGCAAGTACTCGCCCAACTGCACAACGCTGTGCGCCGCGAAGCTGTCGCACTGGTAGCTGAAGTGCATCGACAACTCATCGCTCAGATGCACCAGCAGGGTCAGCGGATAGTTGGTCTGCTCATGGTTGTTGATCTCGCCGAAGCGCAATTCCTGCGGCGCGCCCTGCGCCAGCGCCTCGGACACCGGGTAGTTCTCGAACACCAGAATGTTGTCGAACAGCGCTTCACCGTTGCGCGCCGCCCAACGCTGAATGTCGAACAACGGCGTGTGTTCATGCTCACGCAGCGTCAGGTTTTGCGCCTGCACGCTCTGCAACCAATCGCCTACGCTGGATGGCGAACGAGGGCTGGCGATCACCGGCAAGGTGTTGATGAACAGACCGATCTGCTGCTCGACGCCTTTGAGTTCCGCCGGACGCCCCGCCACCGTAGCGCCGAACGCCACACTTTGTTGACCGGTCAAGCGCTGCAACAACAGCAACCAGGCCGCTTGAATCAGCGTATTGAGAGTGACTTTCTGCTGCCGGGCGAACTCGCCCAACTGCCGCGTTTGCGCCGCGTCGAGCACACAGAAGTGCTCGCCATGGCCGTCCCGTGGAGCATCGCCACGCTGCGCCTGAAGTGCTTGCGCCAACAGGGTGGGCGCTTCCAGGTCAGCCAGTTGCGCGGTCCAGTAATGTTCACTGGCCTGCACGTCCTGACGCTGCAGCCATTCGATGTAATCGCGATAACGCCCGGCCAGCGTCGGCTGGGCAATGCCGCTGTAGCGCTGCAGCACTTCGCCGAGCAACTGCGAATTGCTCCAGCCATCCATCAGAATGTGGTGGTTGGTGTAGATCAAATGGCAACGCTGATCGTCCAGACGCACCACCACCATACGCAGCAGCGGCCCCTGGCTCAGGTCGAAACCTTGCGCCTGTTCGGCGGCGGCCAGCGCGTTCAACTCGCCCAGGCAATCGCTGCGCTCACGCCAGTCGAGCACGCTGAACGGCATGTCCAGTTGCTTGTGCACCACTTGCACCGGGCGCGCCAGTTCACCTTGCCAGACGAAACTGGTGCGCAGGATGTCGTGGTTGTCCACCGCCGCTTGCCAGGCCTGCTGGAAGCGCTGCGGGTCGAGGCCTTCGACGTCGAGGCGGACCTGGTTGATGTAATCACCGGTGGCCTGTTCGTAGAGACTGTGGAACAACATGCCCTGCTGCATCGCCGACAGCGGATAGACATCGGCAATCTGCTGGGCCGGCAAAGGCAAGCCGTCGAGTTGCGCCTGGCTCAGCGCCGCCAAAGGGAAGTCCGACGGCGTCAGGCCTTCGACGCCCGGGGTCAGGCAATGCTCGATCAAAGCGGCCAGTTCTTCGGCGTAATCCGCCGCCAGTGCTTCGATCACGGCGTTGTCGAAACGCTCGCTGCTGAAGGTCCAGCCCACGCGCAATTCGCCGCCATACACCTGACCATTGAGGGTCAGCCAGTTGCCCAGCGGCGCGTCCGCGCTCTGGTCGAGACCGGCATTGTCCGGCGCCGGTGCAAACAGCGCGCCGTCATCGCCCTCGAAACTGCCGTCGAACTGGCCGAGGTAGTTGAAGGTGATGCGCGGCGTCGGCAAGGCGCGCAGGCTCTGTTGTGCCTGAACATCGCCAAGGTGACGCAGTGCACCGAAACCGATGCCCTTATTGGGGATCGAGCGCAGTTGTTCCTTGATCTGCTTGATCGACTCGCCCGGTGTAGCCGCCGGGGTCAGACGCACCGGGAAGAGACTGGTGAACCAGCCCACAGTGCGGGTCAGGTCAACACCGTCGAACAGCTCTTCACGACCATGACCTTCGAGCTGAATCAGCGTCGATGACTGCCCGCTCCAGCGCCCGATCACCCGCGCCAGTGCCGTCAGCAACAGGTCGTTGACCTGAGTGCGATACGCCGCCGGCGCTTCTTGCAGCAGCTGTCGGGTCAGCTCCGCGCCGAGTTTGGTCTGTACCGTCTGCGCCAGTCTGTTCTGCTGCCCGGCGTCCACGCGCTTGCACGGCAGATCGCTGCCGACATCATTCAGGCATGCCTGCCAGTAAGCCAGTTCCTGTTGCAACGCTGCGCTGTTGGCGTAGCGCTGCAAGTGTTCACTCCAGTCCTTGAAGGCACTGGTCTTGGACGGCAGCTTCAGTGGCTGACCGTCGAGCAATTGCTGATAAGCGTTTTGCAGATCCTCAAGCAGAATCCGCCACGACACACCGTCGACAGCCAAATGATGGATCACCAACTGCAAACGCTGGGTGCCATCGGCCAGATTCGCCAACACGGCGCGCAATAGCGGCCCGTTCTGCAAATCGAGGCTGCGCTGCGCGCGGTTGCCCAAAGCCTCCAGTGCGTCGGCATCGGCGACGTCTTCCTGCCACAGCAGGTTGCGCGGCTGATCTTCAACCGCACGGTGCTCGGCCTGCCACACGCCGTTGTGCTGAGTGAAGCTCAGGCGCAAGGCATCGTGATGCGCGATCAGCGCGCGCAAGACTTGCTCGACTTTCTCCGCGTCCAGCGGCTGACGCGGCTTGAGCAGCACCGACTGGTTCCAGTGCTGACGCTCAGGGATATCATCTTCGAAGAACTGCTGCTGGATCGGCAGCAGCAACGCCGCGCCGCTCACCGCTTGTTGGTCGATGCTCGTTTCGTCGTCGCCCAACTGCGCGACCAGCGCCAGACGTTGAATGGTCTGGTGCTGGAACAGGTCTTTCGGGTTCAGGCGAATGCCGGCCTGTCGCGCGCGGCTGACCACCTGAATCGAAATGATCGAGTCGCCACCCAGTTCGAAGAAGTTGTCGTTGAGGCCGACTTGCGGCAGCTTCAGCACGTCTTGCCAGATTGCCGCCAAACGCTGCTCCAGCTCGCTTTGCGGTGCCTGATAGGCCTGCTGCGCCTGACTGGCGTCCGGCGACGGCAATGCGCTGCGATTGAGTTTACCGTTCGCGGTCAGCGGCAATTGCGCGAGCAGCAACAGGTGCGCCGGGATCATGTGATCCGGCAGGTTTTCCTTGAGTTCGGCACGCACGCGGTCGCGCCACTGCGCCTGTTCCGCTGGGCTGGCGTCGAGCAACGTGGCATCGCTCGGCACCAGCCAGGCGACCAGTTGCTGACCGCTGAGACCCGGCTGCGCCAGCACCACGGCTTGGCGTACGGCAGGCTGATCGAGCAGTTGCGCTTCGATCTCACCGAGTTCGATACGGAAACCGCGAATCTTCACCTGATGGTCGATCCGCCCGATGTATTCGATCACGCCGTCAGCGCGATAGCGCGCCAAATCGCCAGTGCGATACAGACGACCGCCGTCAGCGGCAAACGGATCGGGAATGAAACGCAGCGTGGTCAGGTCGGCACGGTTCAGATAACCGCGCGCCAGACCGGCGCGGCCGACGTACAGCTCACCGATGCAGCCCTTGGCGACCGGATTGAGATCGCCGTCGAGCAGGTACCACGACAGGTCGGCAATCGGCTCGCCGATCGGGCTGCTCGCGTCGCGCTGCAAATCGGCAATCGACAATGGCCGGTAAGTCACGTGCACGGTGGTTTCAGTGATGCCGTACATGTTGATCAGTTGTGGTGCCTGATCGCCGAAACGCTCGAACCACGGGCGCAGGCTCTTCACTTCCAGTGCTTCACCGCCAAACACCACGTAACGCAGCGCCAGCTGCTGCGCGGCATGTTCCGGGGCGCAGGCGACTTGCATCAACTGCTTGAACGCCGAAGGCGTCTGGTTGAGCACGGTGATGCCTTCGCGGCAGAGCAAAGCGAAGAAATCTTCCGGCGCACGGCTGACCTCGTAAGGCACCACCACCAATTTACCGCCGTACAGCAACGCGCCGAAAATCTCCCACACGGAGAAGTCGAACGCATAGGAGTGGAACAGGCTCCAGACATCCTGCGCGCCGAAATTGAACCACGCTGCAGTGGCTTCGAACAGGCGCAGCACGTTGCGATGGGCGAGCAAGGTGCCCTTCGGCTGGCCGGTCGAACCCGAGGTGTAAATCACATACGCGAGGTTGTCCGCACTCATCTGCACCTGCGGGTTGCAGTCGCTGTAACCTTCGAGGTCTTCGCGATCCTGATCGAGCATCAGACTGCGTACGGAGTCCGGCACGGGCAGGCGCGCAAGCAAGTGGCTTTGGCTCAACAGCAGGCCGATGCCGCTGTCGCCGATCATGTAGGCCAGACGCTCTTCCGGGTAGCTCGGGTCCAGCGGCACGTAAGCACCGCCCGCTTTGAGAATCGCCAGCAGGCCGACCAGCATGTCGAGGCTGCGTTCCACTGCGAGGCCGACGCGCACGTCCGGGCCGACACCACGGGCGATCAGCTTGTGGGCCAACTGGTTGGCGCGGCTGTTCAGTTCACCGTAGCTCAAGGATTGCTCGGCATACGTCACGGCCACCGCTTGCGGTGCGCGGGCAGCCTGGGCTTCGATCAAGTGATGCAGGCACTGCTCGTTGGGGAAATCGGCCACGGCCGGGTTCCATTGCCGCAGCGTTGCCGCGCGTTCGGCGGCGTCGTGCAGCGGCAGTTCGGCAATGCGCTGGCCGCTGTCGGCGATGATGCTGTGCAGCAGATTCGTCCAGTGTTGCGACAGGCGCTCGATGGTCTCGACGTCGAACAGGTCGGTGGCGTAGGTCAGCTCGGCCCAGACATTGTCGGTCGATTCAAAAGTGTTCAGGGTCAAATCAAACTGCGCAGTATTCGACGCCCACGGCAAGCCTTCGATCTGCAGTTGCGGCAGGCGTGTCGCGCCCTGTGCCTGACGCGCCTGGCTCTGGTGGTTGTGCATCACTTGAAACAGCGGGCTATGGCTGAGGCTGCGCTCCGGTTGCAGCGCGTCGACCAGTTGCTCGAACGGCAGATCCTGATGCGCCTGAGCGCCGAGCACGGTGTTCTTCACTTGCTGCAACAGGCTGCGGAAGGTCTGCTGGCTGTCGAACTCGGCCTTGAGCACCTGAGTGTTGACGAAGAAGCCGATCAGGCCCTCGGTCTCGACGCGGTTACGGTTGGCCACGGGCACGCCAACGCGGACGTCGGCCTGACCGCTGTAGCGGTGCAGCAAGGTCTGGAACGACGCCAGCAACAGCGCGAACAGGGTGACGTTTTCACGCTGCGCGACTTGCTTGAGCGCAGCGGCCAGTTCGAGGCTCAGCGGGATGTCGCGACGCGCGCCGCGATAGCTTTGCTCGGCGGGACGCGGACGATCGGTCGGCAGTTCGAGCAACGGCTGATCGCCATCGCCGAGTTGCGCGGTCCAGTAGCTCAACTGACGCTCGCGTTCACCGGCGTCCATCCACTGTTTCTGCCACACGGCGTAGTCGGCGTATTGCACCGGCAGTGTTGGCAATTGCGCGGTCTGGCCTTGGCTGTACGCGGCGTACAACGCCACCAGTTCATCGACCATGATGTTCATCGACCAACCGTCAGAGACGATGTGGTGCAAGGTGATCACCAGCGCGTGATCATCGGCGGCCAGACGCAGCAGTTTCACCCGCAGCAGCGGGCCTTGCTGCAGGTTGAACAGGTGCAGGGTTTCTGCGGCGACCAGCGCTTGCAGCGCCGTATCGTCCAGCCCCGCCACGTCCTGCACTTGCAGATCCAGCGTGCCTTGCGCCTGAATCACTTGCAGAGTTGTGCCCTGCTCTTCGACGAAGCAGGTGCGCAGGGATTCGTGGCGCGCGATCAGTGCATTGAAGCTTTGCTGCAACGCCGGCAGATCCAGTTCGCCGCGCAGACGCAGCGCAGCCGGAACGTGGTAAGCGGTGCTGGTCGGTTCCAACTGCCAGAGGAACCATTGGCGTTCCTGCGCATAGGAAAGCGCGAAGGGTTGCAGACGCGGCAGCGCAACAATCGCCGGTTCCTGAGTGGCCTGATTGACACCCAATGCAGCAACGAAATCTTCCAGTGTGCTGTGCTCGAACAGCGTGCGCAGCGGCACCTGAACGTTCAGCGCCTGACGCACACGCGAGACCACTTGCGTTACCAACAACGAATGGCCGCCGAGTTCGAAGAAGTTGTCATTCAGGCCGACACGCTCAAGCTTGAGCACTGCCTGCCAGATCTCGGCGACAGCGTGTTGAGTCGCGGTTTGCGGCGCGATATAGGTTGATTGCAATTGGCTGGCGTCTGGCGCCGGCAAGGCTTTGCGGTCGACTTTGCCGTTGGGGGTCAGCGGCAGTTGCGCGAGGAACAGCAGGTGCGCCGGCACCATGTATTCCGGCAGTTCGGCCTTGAGGCTGGCTTTCAATTCAGCGCGCAGTTCGACTTCATCAACAGTGCTGGCGGATGGCACCACATAGCCGACCAGTTGCGGCCCGGTCGGGCCGTCCTGAGCAACGACGACGGTTTCACGCACGCTGTCCAGCGCGAGCAAACGGGCCTCGATCTCGCCCAGCTCGATTCGGAAACCACGGATTTTGACTTGATGGTCGATGCGCCCGATGTACTCGATCACGCCTTCTGCGCGATAACGGGTCAGGTCGCCTGTGCGGTACAGACGCGCGCCGGTTGTCGAAAACGGGTCCGGCACAAAACGTTCGGCGGTCAGGCTCGGGCGCTGAAAGTAACCACGGGCCAGACCGTCACCGCCGATCAGCAATTCACCCGGTGCGCCGAGCGGATTCAGCTCAAGGTCGCTGCCGAGGATATACAGCGCAGTGTTGTCGATCGGCGTGCCAAGGAATGGACGGCTGTGGTCCGCGCTCAGTGCGTGTTGCGCCGACCAGATCGTGGTTTCGGTCGGGCCATACAGGTTCCACACGCTCGGCGTCAGCGCCAGCATGCGATTGGCCAGCTCCTGCGGCAGCGCTTCACCGCCACAGAGGAACGTGCGGCCCTTGAGAATCGCTGCGTGTTCGTTGTCGAGCAGCATGCGCCAGGTCGATGGCGTGGCTTGCAGGACGCTGACGGCGTGACGCTCGATCAGCTCGAGGACCGCTTGCGGATCCTGATGCACGTCCTTGCCGGTCAGCACCACACAGGCGCCAGCCAACAGCGGGCCGTAGATTTCCAGGCCAAAAATATCGAACGAGAACGTGGTCAGCGACAGCATGCGATCCGCAGCGGCAATCCCCGGCTGCTTGATCATGCTCGCGACAAAGTTGCTCAGCGCCGCGTGGCGCACCATCACGCCTTTCGGTTTGCCGGTGGAGCCGGAGGTGTAGATCGTGTACGCCAGATGCTCGCCGTTGACGGCAACGTCCGGCGCGGTTTGTGGATAAGCCGCCAGCCAGCCTTGTGGCTGATCGAGCAACAGGGTTTGCACACCCGCCGGGATCGGCAGCTGCGCCTGCAAATGCGCCTGGGTCAGCAGCAATGGCAGGCCGCTGTCCTCGATCATGTAAGCCAGACGATCCTCGGGATACGCCGGGTCCAGCGGCACATACGCGCCGCCGGCCTTGAGGATCGCCAGCAGGCCGACGATCATTTCCACGCTGCGCTCCACCGCGATGCCGACCAACTGATCGGGGCCGACGCCGGCCTCTATCAGTTTGTGCGCCAGTTGGTTGGCCCGGGCATCCAGCTCGCCATACGTCAGTACATCGTCGCCGATGATCAGCGCCGTCGCCTGCGGGTTTCGTTGCGCCTGCAAGGCAAAGTCCTGCTGCACGCACTCGGCCTGCGCGCTGTGATCCGCCACACGCAACCAGTCCTGCAACAACACGCCGTGTTCAGCGCTGTCCAGCAGCGGCAATTCGCCGACACGCTGGGTTGGCGCGGCAATGATGCCCTGCAACAGGTTCTGCCAATGACGCGCCAGACGCTCGACCGTTTCCGGTTTGAACAGATCGGTGGCGTAGGTCAGCTCGGCGGCGAAACCGTCATTCGATTCATAGGTATTGAGGGTCAGGTCGAACTGCGCGGTGCGCCCTTCCCACTGCACATCCTCGACGCTCAGCTGCGGCAGTTGCACCGCGCCACGGCCCTGATCACGACTGGTCTGATGGTTGAACATCACCTGGAACACCGGGCTGTGGCTCAGGCTGCGTTCCGGTTGCAGCGCTTCGATCAACTGCTCGAATGGCAGATCCTGATGTGCCTGCGCGGCCATCGCCGCTTGCTTGACCTGCGCCAGCAGTTGGTTGAACTGCAACTGGCCGTTGACCTCGGCATTGAGTACCTGGGTGTTGACGAAGAAGCCGATCAGGCCTTCAGTCTCGACCCGATTGCGGTTGGCGGTCGGCACGCCGACGCGAATCTGCGCCTGACCGCTGTAGCGATGCAGCAAGGCCTGAAACGACGCCAGCAACAGCATGAACAGGCTGGCGCCTTCGCGCTGGGCCAGTTGCTTGAGCGCATCGCCGAGGGCGGCTGGCAGGTCCAGTTGCAAGCGCGCACCGCGCAAACTTTGCACTGCCGGACGTGGGAAATCGATCGGCAGTTCCAGCACCGGCTGCTCGCCGTCCAGCGTCTTGATCCAGTAAGCCAGTTGCCGCTCGCGCTCACCCGCTTCCAGCCAGTGGCGCTGCCAGATCGCGTAGTCGGCGTATTGCACCTCCAGTTCCGGCAATGTCAGTGGCTGCCCGGCGGTGTCGGCGGCGTAATGCTGGATCAACTCGTTGACCAGCACTTTGATCGACCAGCCATCGGCGATGATGTGGTGCTGGATCAACACCAGCACATGATCGTCATCGGCGATTTTGAGCAATGCCACGCGCAGCAGCGGGCCCTGCTGCAGATTGAACGGGCGCGCGGTTTCGCTTTCGACGAACGCCTTGATCGCCGCCTCTTCACCAGCGCCGGCCGGCAACGGTGCCAGGGAGATGCTCAGCGGCAACTGCGGGTGAATCACCTGGCAGAAGGTTTCGCCGTGCTCGGCAAACGTGGTGCGCAAACTTTCGTGGCGCGCGGCCACGGCATTGAAGCTGCGCTCCAGCGCTGCGACGTCCAGTTGCCCCTTGAGGCGCAAGGCGCTGGGGATGTGATACGCGGTGCTGTGCGGGTCCATTTGCCAGAGGAACAGTTGGCGTTCCTGAGCGTACGACAGAGGAATGGCGGCGAACCCGGAGCGTGTTTCCGGGATCGGCAGGTTGGCCGGAGAGACGCCCTCTTCGAGCATCTTTTCCAGGTACAGCTTACGTTTGTCCAGCGGCAGAGTGATAAAGCGCTTGGCTACCCTCAAAGCAACACTCTTGTCCATCAGACTTCCTCCATATCGTCAAGCAGGGCTTCCAGCTTGCTCAGTTTCTGTTCGTTGATTGCCCCGCCTCCTGTATCGAGTCGAGCGACGAAGTCACTCAGGACGGGGTGCTGGAATAACAGTTGCGGGGTCAGCGTCAGGCCCAGTTCAAGGGCCATGCGCGACACCACGTTGACCGCCAGCAGCGAGTGCCCGCCCAGTTCGAAGAAGTGATCGTTCAGACCGATGCGTTGAACCTCGAGCACTTGCTGCCAGATCGCCGCGACCTGCTGCTCAAGCTCACTCTGCGGCGCGACATACGCGGCCTGCATCTGGCTGGCATCCACCGCGGGCAGGGCCTTGCGGTCGAGTTTGCCGTTGGGCGTCAGTGGCAACTGCTCAAGGAACAGCAGGTGCGCGGGAATCATGTAGTCAGGTAACGAAGACTTGAGGCCAGTCTTTAGTCCGTCGCGCAGTTGCCGCTGCGCTTCGCCGTCGTACAGATCCAGTTGTGGTGCGACCACGTAGGCCACCAGTTGCGCACCGGTTTCGCTTTCGATGGCCAGCACCGCCGCTTCGGTGACGGCCGGTTGCGCGAGCAATCGCGCCTCGATCTCCCCCAGTTCGATGCGGAATCCACGAATTTTCACCTGATGGTCGATCCGGCCCATGTACTCCAGCTCGCCCTCTTCGCGCTCGCGAATCAAATCGCCGGTGCGGTACATGCGCTCGCCATTGCCGACGAACGGGTTTGGCACGAAGCGCTCGGCGGTCATCGCCGCACGGCCCAGATAACCACGGGTGATACCGGCGCCGGACAGGTACAGCTCGGCGGAAATTCCTTGCGGTACCGCTTGCAGATCGGCGTCGAGCAAATGGCTGGCGCTGTGATCAAGGGCACGACCGATGCGCGGCTGGCCACCGGCGGTGCGGCGAGTCCAGGTCGAATAGGTGGTGTCTTCCGACGGGCCGTACAGGTCGTAGACATGCTCGACCGTCGACTGTTGATACAACGCGTCGACCAAGCCTTGCTTGAGCGGTTCGCCAGCCAGATTGATGATGCGCACGCTCGCAGGAATCTGCCCGGCGCGTTGCAGTGCAGCGATGGCCGACGGCACGGTGTTGATCAAACGCACTTGATCGCGCGCCGGCAGGTTCGGCAACTCCAGCGCATTGCGCGCAATGATCAGCGAACCGCCATTGGCCAGAGTGACAAATAGCTCCCACACGGACAGGTCGAAGCACACCGAAGTTGACGCCAGAACGCCTTGAATGTCGTCACGGCTGTAGACCTTGGCCGACCAGTCGATCAGGGCCATGACGTTGCGATGGGCGATGGCCACGCCTTTCGGTTTGCCGGTGGAACCGGAGGTGTAGATGACGTAGGCGAGGTTGTCCGGCTGCACCGTGGTTTGAGGTGCAACCGCTGAATATCCGCTCAATGAAACCTGATCCATCAGCAGCACTTGCGTGTCACCCGGCACACGCAGGGTTGCGGCGACCGCTTGCTCGGTCAGCAACACCCGCGCACGGCTGTCTTCGAGCATGTAGGCAACGCGATCCGCCGGATAATCCGGGTCCAGCGGCACATACGCGCCACCGGATTTGAGCACCGCCAACAAGGCAATCAGCAACTGCTCGGAACGCGGCATCGCCACGCCCACGCGCACTTCCGGGCCGACACCCAACTCGATCAGCTTGTGCGCCAGACGATTGGCCTGCGCGTCCAGTTCGGCGTAGGTCAGCTGTGTATCGGCGAAGGTCACCGCCAGCGCATCCGGGGTTGCTGCCACTTGGAGGGCAATGCCTTGATGAATGCACAGCTCGGTGACGAAATCGGTTTCGACACTTGGGCCGTTGTCGATCAGGTTCAACTCGCTGAGCAAGCATTCGCCAGCACCGGCCATCTGGCTGAGCAGACGCTGCAAATGCGCGCCCAACTGCGCCACGCTGGCCGGGGCGAAGCTGTCGCGCTGATAGCTGAAATGCACCGACAGTTGCGCGCCCATGCTCACCAGCAAGGTCAACGGATAGTTGGTCTGCTCCTGATTGACCACTGCACCGAAACGCAAACCCTGCGGCGCGCCGCGCTCCAGCGCTTCGCCAATCGGATAGTTCTCGAACACCATCAGGCTGTCGAACAGCGCATCACCGCCCTGCCCGGCCCAGCGTTGAATATCCGCCAGCGGCGTGTGTTCGAACTCGCGTGAAGCGAGGTTCTGCGCCTGCACGGCTTGCAGCCAACTGGCCAGACTTTGCTGCGCTTGCGGCGCGGCCACCACTGGCAAGGTGTTGATGAACAGACCGATCTGTTCTTCGGCCCCCGGCAGATCCGCCGGACGCCCGGCCACGGTCGCGCCGAACGCCACGCAGTCCTTGCCGGTGTAACGCTGCAACAGCAACAGCCACGCGGCTTGCACCAGCGTGTTGACGGTGACTTTCGAAGCGCGGGCAAATTCACCCAGACGCACGCTCAGGTCGGCGTCCAGCACTTGGTAATGGTCGCCATAACCGACACTTGGCAAAGCGTCGATGGGCCGCGCGATGGCGTTGGCCAGACGCGTCGGCTCTTGCAGATTGCCCAGCGTTGCCAACCAGTAATTCTCGGCAGCCGCCGCATCCTGACGCTGCAGCCAACCGATGTAATCGCGATAGCGACCCGCCGGACGCGGCACCGCTTCGCCGCGATAATGCTGCAGCACTTCGCCGAGCAACTGCGCGCTGCTCCAGCCGTCCATCAAAATGTGATGGTTGGTGTAGATCAGATGATGACGATCGGTCGCCGTGCGCACCAGCACCAGGCGCAACAACGGCGCACTGTTGAGATCCAGGCCCAGTGCGCGCTCCTCGTCAGCGAGGGTTTGCAGCGCCGTTTCCAGATCAGCCTTGCCGCTCCAGTCGAGCACGCTGAACGGCACGTCCACTTGGCGCTGCACCACTTGCACCGGTTGCGGCAAGTCGCCCTGCCAGAAGAAACCACTGCGCAGGATATCGTGCGCATCCACCACCGCTTGCCAGGCCGCGCGGAAACGCTGCGGATCGACACCATCGACGTCGAGGCGCATCTGGTTGATGTAGTCGCCACTGCCCTGTTCGAGCAGGGTGTGGAACAGCATGCCCTGCTGCATCGGCGACAGCGGGTAGATGTCATCGATGCCTTGCGGCTCCAGCACCAGCGCATCCAGTTGCGCTTGCGACAGTTGCGCCAGCGGGAAGTCCGACGGCGTCACGCCACGGTTGCCGCTGTCACAGCAATGGCTGATCAGCGCCGTCAATTCCTGCACATAGTCATCGGCCAGACGCTGAATGGTCGCCGCGTCGAACATCGCGCCGCTGTAGGTCCAGCTCAGGTCCAGTTCACCGCCGAAGACCTTGCCGTTCAATGCCAGCGGGTTGCCCAGCGGGCCTTGCAGGTTGACTTCAGCACCGCCGGATTCGCTGGTCGGTGCGAACAAAGCCTCATCCGCCTCAGCAAAGCTGCCGTCGAACTGGCCTAGATAGTTAAAGGTTAGGCGCGGCGCCGGCAAGCCTTGCAGTGCCTCGCGAGACTGCGCATCGCCCAGATGTGCCAGCGCACCGAAACCGATCCCTTTGTGCGGAATCGCCCGCAGTTGTTCCTTGACCTGTTTCAGCGAAGCGCCCAGCTCAGCCACCGGCGACAGACGCGCCGGAAACACACTGGTGAACCAGCCGACGGTGCGGGTCAGATCGATGTTGTCGAAGAGGTCTTCGCGACCGTGGCCCTCGAGCAAGACCAACGCGTTGTCAGCACCGGTCCAGCGCACCATCACTCGCGCCAGTGCCGTCAGCAGCAGATCGTTGACCTGCGTGCGATAGGCCTGCGGCGCATCCTGCAAGAGTTGACGGGTCAGGGCTTTGTCCAGTTTGCTGCGGATCGTCAGCGCCTGATCGTGTTGCTGCCCGCCGTGCGGATGGTCGTAAGGCAAGGCAGCCGAAGCGCCTCGCAACTGCTGCTGCCAGAAGCCCAGTTCGGTTTGCAGCGCCGGGGTTGCCGCATAATCCTGCAACGCTGCTGCCCAGGCTTTGACTGCGCTGGTCTTGGCGGGCAATTGCACGGGGTTACCCGCGAGAATCTGCCGATAAGCGTTTTGCAGGTCTTCGAACAAAATCCGCCACGACACGCCATCGACCACCAGGTGATGGACGATCAGCAACAGGCGCTGCGTGCCGTCAGACAGGTTCGCCAACACCGCGCGAATCAGCGAGCCGCCGCTCAGTTGCAGGCTGCGCTGGGCCTTTTCACCCAAGGCCTCCAGCGCCGCGAGATCAGCCACATCGACTTGCCAGAGGATGGTCTCGCCGGCTTGCGTGGCAACGTCGCGGTATTGCGCGACCCAGCCGTCAGCCTGCTCGACAAACTCCAGACGCAAGCTGTCGTGATGCAGCACCAAGGCATCCAGCGCTTGCTCCAGCAGCCGTGGGTCCAGCGCCTGCGTTGGCTTGAGCATCACCGACTGGTTCCAGTGATGACGATCGGGAATCGCCTGCGCGAAGAATTCCTGATGAATCGGCAGCAGCGCCGTGCTGCCGGTGACCGGTTGCTGATCGATCGATTGCAGCGCTTCGCCGGTCTGCGCCACCAACGCCAGTGCGGCGATGGTCTGGTGCTGGAACAGGTCTTTGGGTGTAAAGCGAATCCCGGCTTGCCGCGCACGGCTGACCACTTGAATCGAGATGATCGAATCACCGCCCAGTTCGAAGAAATTGTCGCTGATGCCCACTTGCTCAAGCTTGAGCACGTCTTGCCAGATCGCCGCCAGTTGCTGTTCCAGCGCGGTTTGCGGTGCAACGTAAGTTTGTTGCAGTTGGCTGACGTCCGGTTTCGGCAGGTTCTTGCGATCGAGTTTGCCGTTCGGTGTCAGCGGCATGCGCTCCAGACGCAGCACATACGCCGGCACCATGTGCGCTGGCAACGTCGCCTTGAGTTGCGCACGCAGCTCGTCGGTGAAGTCGGCACGGCTGGAATCGCCGACCACATAGGCCACCAGACGCTTGCCACTGCCGGCGCTGCCTTCCTGCGCCACGACCACCGCTTCGCGCACGCCGTCGAGCGCTTGCAGGGCTGCTTCGACTTCGCCCAGCTCAATGCGGAAACCGCGAATCTTCACCTGATTGTCGATGCGATCCAGGTAGTCGAACGTGCCATCGACACGCTGACGGACCAGGTCGCCAGTGCGATAAAGCAAACCGCCGTTGGTGCTGAACGGGTCAGCCACAAAGCGCTCGGCGGTCAGCCCCGGACGGTTCAGATAACCCCGCGCCAACCCCGTGCCACCAAGGTACAGCTCACCGGCCATGCCTTGCGGCAGCAGGTTCAGATCAGCGTCGAGCACGTAGGCGCTGCGGTCACCGATACGGCTGCCGATTGGCGCATACGCAGCGCCGCATGGCACCTCGCGACCGGCCTTCCAGATCAGCGGCGTGACCACGGTTTCGGTCGGGCCGTAACCGTTGATGATGTAGTCCGGATCGAGCGCACGCTTAACGCGCTCGAAACTGGCGTTCGGCACCGCATCACCGCCGAAACAATAGATACGCACCTTCGGCGGATTGCCGACGCGCTCGGCGTGTTCGGCCAGTTGTTGCAAGTACACCGGCGGGAACGCGACCACGGTCACGCCGTGCTCGATCATCGCGTTGTAGGTCTGCTCCGGCGTCCACAAGCTGTCGTCGCGAATCAGCAGCGACGCGCCGTGGGTCAGGCTGGTCAGCCAGCGTTCGTGGGCACCGTCGAAGGCGAACGACATAAAGTGGAATTCGCAGTCACTGTCACGCATTTCATAACGTTGACCGATGGCCTGGCAGTGCATGGCCAACGGGCCGTGGGCGACGCTGACGCCTTTCGGATTGCCGGTGGAACCGGAGGTGTAGATCACGTAGGCGAGGTTGTGCGGATCGAGTTGCACGTGCGGTGCCTCGATCGGCAACTCGCGCAAATCGAGACGATCCAGTTCCAGCAGGGGCACCGATTCATCGACCGGCAATTGCGCCGACACCGACGAGTCGCTGATCAGCAGCGCCAGTCCGGAATCTTCGATCAGATAGGCCAGGCGTTCGCGCGGATAACTGGTGTCCAGCGGCACATAAGCGCCGCCGGCCTTGAGCACCGCCAACAGCGCGACGATCACCGACTCACTGCGCGGCAGGGCTACGCCGACGCGGGTTTCGGCACCGACACCACGGGCGATCAGCGCATGCGCCAGTTGGTTGGCACGCTGGTCGATCTCGCCGTAGCTGAAACGCTGACCGTTGAAGATCACCGCCGTGCGCTGCGGATTTTCCGCGGCCAACGCGGCAATGCGCTGATGCACGCCGATGTCCACCGGGTACGGCTGCGGCTGGTTTTCGCCTTGCTGGCGCGCCTGCTCTTGAGCGTCCGCCAAAGCGATTTCACCGAGGTTGCGCTCGGCCGACGCGGCGAACTGCTCAAGCAATTGCAGCAGGTGCGCACTGATGCCGGCGATGACATCGCTGGCGAACTGGCCGCGATCAAAGCTGTAGTGCAACGCCAGTTGCTGGCCAAGCGTGACCGCCACACTCAGCGCGTAATGGGTCTGTTCGAGGTTGCCAACATCACCGAATGTCAGCCCTTGCCCGGCCTGACTCAGCGCTTGGGCAATCGGGTAGTTTTCGAACACCAGAATATTGTCGAACAGTGCTTCACCGCCCTGTCCGGCCCAACGCTGGATGTCCGCCAGTGGCGTGTGTTCGAAGTCGCGCAGGCTCAGATTCTGCGCCTGTACCGCTTGCAGCCAGCTGCCAACGCTTTGATCCGGACGCGGTGCGCCGATCACCGGCAAGGTGTTGATGAACAGACCGACCTGCTGCTCAATGCCCGGCAGATCCGCCGGACGCCCGGCCACGGTCGCACCGAACGCCACGGCTTCGTGACCGGTATAGCGTTGCAGCAACAGCAGCCACGCCGCTTGCACCAAGGTGTTGACGGTGACTTTTTGCTGGCGGGCAAAGGTTTCCAGCGCCTGGGTACGCTGCACGTCCAGTGTCAGGTAATGATCGCCGTGGCCGCCCTGTTTCTCGCCAGCGGTGGCCGCGCGCGCCAGTCGGGTCGGTTCTTGCAGGGCGGCCAATTGGCCGTTCCAGAAATCTTCACTCAGTTGTCCGTCCTGACGTTGCAGCCAGGCGATGTAGTCGCGATAACGCCCGCCGCCATTCAGCGGCGTGCGGCCGCTGTAGCGCTGCAAGACTTCGCCGAGCAACTGCGAGTTGCTCCAGCCGTCCATGAGGATGTGATGGTGGGTGTAAATCAAATGCCATTGCTCGGCACCGGTCTGCACCAGAACCAGTCGCAGCAGTGGCGCACAGCTCAGATCGAAACCTTGCTGACGCTCGGCATCGGCCAACGCCGCGAGCGCTGCCGGCTGATCGTCGCGGTCGCGCCAGTCCAGCGTGGTGAACGGCAGTTGCACCTGCTTGTGGACGATCTGCACCGGCTGCGTCAGCTCACCCTGCCAGACGAAACCGCTGCGCAGAATGTCCTGCGCATCGACGGTGGCCTGCCACGCAGCGCGGAACCGCTCGGGATCGAGACCTTGCACGTCAACGCGCAACTGGTTGATGTACTCGCCCGCCGCTTGTTCGTAGAGGGTATGGAATAGCAAGCCTTGCTGCATCGGCGACAGAGGATAGACATCGTCGAGTTGACCCGCCGGCACCGGCAGCGCATCCAGTTGCGCTTGCGTCACGCGCGCCAGCGGGAAGTCCGATGGCGTCGCTTGCGCGGCTTGCAACGTGCAGCAATGCTCGATCAGCGCATGCAGTTCCAGCGCGTATTGATCGACCAGATGCTGCACGGTCGTGCTGTCGAACATCTCGCGGCTGAAACCCCAGCTCATCGACAGTTCACCGCCATACACCTGACCTTCCACGGTCAGCCAGTTGGCCAGAGGCGCGGCCGGATCCTGCGCGATGCCGCTGGTTTCGGCGGACGGTACGAACAGCGCGGCTTCGTCGAACTGGCGATCGAACTGGCCGAGGTAGTTGAACGTAATCCGTGGCGGTGCCAACTGCGCCAGTTCGGCGCGCACCGATGGCGCCGCCAGATAACGCAGCACGCCGTAGCCCAGACCTTTGTCCGGCACCGCGCGCAGTTGCTCCTTGATCGACTTGATCGACCCGTCGAGATCGTCGGCGGCCGTCAGCTTGACCGCGAACAGGCTGGTGAACCAGCCAACGGTGCGGGTCAGGTCGATGTCGTCGAACAGGTCTTCGCGACCATGCCCTTCCAGTTCGACCAACGTGCCCGGCTGCTGGCTCCAGCGGCTGATGGTGCGCGCCAATGCGGTGAGCAGCAGATCATTGACCTGCGTGCGGTATGCGGCCGGTGCCTGTTGCAGCAACTGACGGGTGCGCTCGGCGTCGAGGCGCCATTCGATTTTCTCGCCGTGCAGGTTTTGCAGGCTGCCATCGGGACGTTCGCACGGCAGGTCCGTCGCGCCCTGATGCTGGGCTTTCCAGTAATCCAGTTGCGCGTCGAAACGTGCCGCTTCGCTTTCGAGGCGCGCGGTCCAGGTCTGGAACGCATTGGTCTTGGCCGGCAACTGAATGCCGCCGCCCGCCGCCAATTGCTCGTAAGCCTGCTGAAGATCTTCCAGCAGCACCCGCCAGGAAACACCGTCCACCGCCAAGTGGTGAATGATCAGGGCCAGGCGCTGAGAGCCATCGGCCAGCGTCACCAGCAGTGCGCGCAGCAGCGGACCGTTCTGCAGGTCGAGGCTGCGCTGGGCATCGTTGCACAGCGCCTGCAATTGTTCAGCGGACTCGGCGTCACGCAGCCACAGCTCAGCACTGTCGACCAGCGGACCGTGGCTTTGCTGCCAGCCGTTTGCGCTTTCGACAAAGCGCAGGCGCAAAGCGTCGTGATGATTGATCACCTGCGTCAGCGCGGCATCGAGCCACTGTGCATTCAAGCTGTCGCGTGGGGTCAGCAGCAGCGACTGATTCCAGTGTTCACGCAGCGGCATCGCACGGCTGAAGAAATGCTGTTGGATCGGCCCGAGCACGGCGGCGCCGGTCACCGGTCCTTGGTCTACCGAGGTCTGATTATCCAGCGTGGCAACCAGCGCGAGGCTGCGCACGGTCTGGTACTGGAACAGGTCGCGCGGGCTGATACGAATCCCGGCCTGCCGCGCACGGCTGACCACTTGAATCGAGATGATCGAGTCGCCGCCCAGTTCGAAGAAGTTGTCTTCCAGACCGACGCGCTCAAGCCCGAGCACATCTTCCCAGATCGCCGCCAAAGCTTTTTGCAGCGCATCCTGCGGCGCGACGAACGCTTGTTGCGGCGCCGCATCCGGTTGCGGCAAGGCTTTGCGATCGAGTTTACCGTTGGCCGTTACCGGCAATTTCGCCAGGGTGAGCAGGTAGGTCGGCACCATGAATTCCGGCAGGCTGCCGAGCAGCCACGCCTTGACGTCCTGCTGCCACTGTTCGTCCGGCTGAGCATTTTCCAGCACAAGGTAGGCCACCAGGTGTTTGCCGCCCTGCACCAGTACCACCGCTTCGCGCACCAGTGGGTGCTGCATCAGGCGCGTTTCGATTTCGCCCAGCTCGATGCGCAGACCGCGCAGTTTCACTTGATGGTCGAGACGACCGAGGTATTCGATCACGCCGTCGGCACGCTGACGCACACGGTCACCGGTGCGGTACAGCCGCGCGCCGTCGTGGAAAGGGCACGGCACAAAACGCTCGGCGGTCAGCGCCGGACGCTGGTGATAACTGCGCGCCAGCCCGGCGCCACCCAGGTACAGTTCGCCAGCCACGCCGCTCGGTACCGGCAGCAGCTCGGCATCGAGGACGTGGGTGCGCAGGTTGGTGATCGGCCGGCCGATCGGCACGCTGTCGGCGCCTTCGTCAACGCAGGTCCAGTGGGTCACGTCGATCGCCGCTTCGGTCGGGCCGTAGAGGTTGTAGAGGCCGGCGTTCGGCAGTTTGGCGAAGACTTGCAGTTGCGCATCCAGCGGCAGTGCCTCACCGCTGCACACGATGCGTTTGAGGCCGGTGCAGCTTTCCACGCCCGCCTCGTGAATGAACGCCTGCAACATCGACGGCACAAAGTGCAGCGTGCTGATGCCATGGCGGTTGATGATGTCGATCAGTTGCAGCGGATCGCGGTGCGCACCTGGCGCGGCAACCACCAGACGCGCGCCGGTCAGCAGCGGCCAGAAAAACTCCCAGACCGACACGTCGAAACTGAACGGGGTTTTCTGCAACACCGAATCGCTGGCGTCGATCGCGTACGCTTCTTGCATCCAGAACAAACGGTTGACCAGCGCCGCGTGGCTGTTGCCGGCGCCTTTCGGTTTACCGGTAGAGCCCGAGGTGTAAATCACATAGGCCAGGTTCAGCGGATCGACGCTGACGTCCGGGCGGCTGTCGCTGTAGCCGTCGAGCAGGCCCGGTTGATCCAGTGTGATGACCTGCGCGCCGTCAGTCGGCAGCGATGCCAGCAAAGCATCCTGGGTCAGCAGCAAGGTGATGCCACTGTCCTCGATCATGTAGGCCAGACGTTCCTGCGGGTACTCCGGGTCCAGTGGCACATAAGCGCCGCCAGCCTTGAGAATCGCCAGCAGCGCGACGACCATTTCCACCGACCGCAGGGCGCACACACCGACCAGACTGTCGGCCCGCACGCCTTGCTCACGCAGCAGATGCGCGAGGCGGTTGGCGCGGCCATCCAGTTCGGCGTAGCTCAGGGTCTGCTCACCGAACAGCAGCGCCGGCGCATTCGGCGTGCGGGCCACCTGCGCTTCGATCAGTTGGTGTATCGGTGTTTCGGTCGGATAGACCGCATGGACGTTGTTCCAGTCATGCACCAGCGTGTGCTGTTCCTCGGTCTCCAGCAGCGGCAGCTCACCGATGCGTTGCGACAGGTCGGCGACCATGGCCGAGAGCAAGCGCAACCAGTGGCGCGCCATGCGCTCGATGGTCGCGGGCTCGAACAAGTCGCTGGCGTACGTCAGCGCGGCGTGCAACTTGCCGCCCTTCTCGTAGGTGTCCAGAGTCAGGTCGAATTGAGTGGTGCGGCTCTGCCAGTCGAGGCTGTCGAGCACCAGGCCGGATGCAGTGCTGAGGGTGGCGATATCGGCCACTTGCGGCTGGTGGTTGTACATGACCTGGAACAGCGGCGTGTGACTGAGGCTGCGCTCGAGTTTCAGCGCTTCGACCAGTTGCTCGAACGGCAGATCCTGATGCGCTTGAGCGCCGAGCGCAGTTTCCTTGATCGCGCGCAGCAGGTCATCGACCCGCGTCTGCCCGTCCAGTCGGGTACGCAACACCTGAGTGTTGACGAAGAAGCCGATCAGCCCTTCGATTTCGCCACGGTTACGGTTGGCAATCGGCACGCCGACACGGATGTCGGTTTGACCGGTATAGCGATGCAGCAGCGCATTGAAGGCACCGAGCAACAACATGAATAAAGTGACCTGATGCTGCTGCGCGGTGTTGCGCAGCTGTTCGGCCAGTTGCCCATCAATGGCGAATTCGTAACGGGTACCGCGACAGCTCGGCATCGCCGGACGCGAATGATCCAGCGGCAGTTCCAGCACAGGGTGTTCGTCGCCCAGTTGCGCCTGCCAGTAATCGAGTTGCCGCGCTTGTTCGCCCGCTTCGAGCCAGCGGCGCTGCCACAAGGCGTAGTCGCTGTACTGGATCGGCAACGCGGCCAGTTGCGGCTGCTGGCCGGCATCGAACGCGTCGTAACAACGAATGAATTCGTCGATCAGCACGTTCATCGACCAGCCATCGGAGACGATGTGGTGCAGGGTCAACAGCAGAACATGTTCCTGCTCGGCGAGCTTGAGCAAGGTCACCCGCAGCAGCGGGCCGACGGCCAGATCGAACGGCAATACCGATTGCTGTTCGGCGGCCTGCACCACGGCCTGTTCACGTTCGCTGGCCGGCAATGCACTGAAATCTTCATGGCTGATCATCAGCGGCGCCGTGGCCGGCACCTGCAACAGGCTGTCGTCAGCCTGGCGCTGGAACACCGTGCGCAGGGTTTCGTGACGCTCGACCAGGCTGGCGAAAGCTTGCTCCAGCGCGCCGAGGTTGAGGCGACCGCTCAGGCGCACCGCGCCCGGCAGGTTGTAGGCGCCGCTCTGCGGATCGAGTTGCCAGAGAAACCACATGCGTCGCTGCGCATAGGACAACGCCTGGCGATCCTCGGCTTCGATCCCGGCCGGAATCGGAAACCGGGCGAAATCCACGCCCTCCTTTTGCAGGGCCGCGAGGAACATCTGGCGCTTTTCCAGGGGCAACCCGATAAACCGGCGAGCAAGTTTCAAGGAGTCTTCAGCATTCATTTCTCAGCATCCGGATCAGTAGGCAGGAAGCACAAAGGCACGTCATCCCTATAAAACGAATGCAGATCGGAAAAATTAGCGAATGAGAACAACTGTCAGGCGGGAGGCAGACGGTGATTCTGCCGCCAACCAAAACCCTGTAGGAGCTGACGAGTGAAACGAGGCTGCGATCTTTTGATTCTACTTTTCAAAGACAAGATCAAAAGATCGCAGCGTGCCGCAGCTCCTACGGGAGAGAGCTGCGTGAGGGGAAGTTCAGGCGGTTGCGGCCATGGCATGCCGGCGATGGTGCACGTCGAGCTGATCCTTGATCACTTTGAGCACCTTGGCCTCATGCTCGTGAATAAAGAAGTGCCCGCCGGCGAGCATATCCACCGAGAAACTGCCGCGGGTCTCCTTGCTCCAGCCGATCAATTGCTCGGTGGTGGCACGATCAGCCTTGCCGCCGAGCACATGCACCGGGCAGTTGAGCAGCGGTCGCGCCAGCGGTTCGAACTTGCCGCACAGTTGAAAATCCGCGCGCAGGATCGGCAGGGTCAGACTCATCAGCTCTTCGTTGGCCAGCACTTCTTCGCTGGTGCCATTGAGTGTACGTAACTGCTCGATCAGCTCGGCGTCAGTCTTGGGGTCGGCAAAGCCACGATCGTAATCGGCGCGCATCGTCGGCGCCGCAGTGCCGGAAGCGAACATCGCCACCGGCTCCGGACAACCCAGCGCACGCAAGGCATGAGCAATTTCGCAGGCCAGCAACGCGCCAAGGCTGTGGCCGAACAGCGCATAAGGTGCGTTGAGTGTCGGACGCAATTCCTTGGCCAACTGCATCGCGAGCCCACGCATGTCGGTATGCAGCGGCTCACCAAAACGTGCGCCACGCCCCGGCAGCTCAACCGGTTGCAAGTGCAGCCATTGCGGCAGTTTCGGCCGCCAGCGGCTGTAGACCATGGCACTGGCGCCGGAATACGGCAGACACAGCAGGGTCAGCTTGGTCACCACGCTTTCCTCGAAAAATTCATCTGTAGAGAGAGACGGATCCCGCGCCGGGTAAATTAGTCATCGACCAGTAAATTCCCCCAACAGGCGCTCGTTAACTGTTCAGGCCAAAACCAATAATGAGGGATCACCGTGGACCTGCAGAGCATCCTGGGCAAACTGTTCGCCAATGCCGGCGCCGTCGGCATCGAAGGCGTTTTTCAATTCGTGTTTGGTCCGCAGCAGGCCTACTGGTCCGAGGTCAAGGCCAGCAGCCGCACCGTGCCCGGACGCCACGCCAGCCCGGACGTGACCATTGAAGTCGCCGAGCGCGATTTCCTCGGGATCATGAGCGGCATGGCCAACGTCGAAGAGCTGTTCGCCAGCGGGCGCCTGAAAATCGGCGGCAACATGGGCCTGGCAACGATGCTGCCGCAGATCATCGAACATGCGATGCACGGTGGCGCCGTGGCGGAAAAAGTTGACATGAACAAGCGCTACCCGACCCCGCCGCGCTTCAGTGAAAAACTCACCGCCAGCCTGCCGACCCAAAGCAGCATCGAACGCCTTTCCCGCAGTGATCTGTCGGTCGCTGAATTCAAAAGCCGCTATCTACCCAATGGCATTCCCGTGGTGATCAGCAATGCGCTGCAGGACTGGCCACTGTTCAAGCTCAGCCGTGAAGAATCGCTGGTGCATTTCGCCGAGCTGCAAGGCATCACCCGCCATGGCGACTATGTGAAGAAAACCTTTTCCACCGAGCGTGATTTTCGCTCCACGTCGATGGCCGACTTCATCGCCTCGCTGGACCAACCGGCGGTCAAGGGCGCCGATGGCGAGCCGCCTGCGTATATGGGCAACAACATCCTGCCGGCGCAGTTGATGCAACAGATCAAATACCCGGCCTACTTCGACGCCTCGTTATTCATTCCGCCGCGTATCTGGATCGGGCCGAAAGGCACGTTGACGCCGTTGCATCGTGACGACACCGACAACCTCTTCGCGCAGGTCTGGGGGCAGAAGAAATTCACCCTCGCTGCGCCGCATCATCGTGAAGCCTTGGGCACCTGGTCGACGGCGCCCAAGGGCGGTCTGGATGGCTGCGATTTCAACCCGGATGCGCCGGACTACGAGCGCTTCCCCGCCGCTCGGGACGTGACGTTCCTGCGCGTAACGCTGGAGGCTGGGGATCTGCTGTTCCTGCCGGAGGGCTGGTTCCATCAGGTGGAATCGGTGTCGACATCACTGTCGGTGAATTTCTGGGTGAATTCGGGACGGGGCTGGTAACACTGCAAATCCTGTGGGAGCGAGCCTGCTCGCGAAAGCCATTTCACATTCAATCTGAATGTTGTCTGACACACCGCTTTCGCGAGCAGGCTCGCTCCCACAATGGAAATTTCATTTCAGATGGCGGTAACTCTGTATTGCCGAACCCAGCACCACCGCCCCCGCCGCAATCGCCAGCCAGAAACCGCTGCGCGCACCGAAAGCGTCCACCAGCCAACCGGAGCCGGCAGCCCCGACGGCCACGCCGATACTCAAACCGGTCACCAGCCAGGTCAGGCCTTCAGTCAGTTTGGCTGGTGGCACGATGCGCTCGATCAACGCCATCGCCACAATCAGCGTCGGCGCAAAAAACAGCCCGGCGATGAATACCGCCACCGACAAGCCGAAAATATTGCTCGCCAATAACAGCGGCAACGTCGTCACCGCTGTCGCCACGCCGCCGTACAAAAACAACCGCGGCAACGGCAGTTTCGAACGCATGGCGCCGAAGGCGATACCGGCCAGGCACGAGCCGATGGCGTAAACCGACAAGACGATGCTCGCCGCCGCCGGCTGCCCTTGCTGCTGGGCAAACGCGACGCTGACCACATCGATCACACCGACGATGATGCCCATGGCAATCATCAGCGCCAGCAGTAGTTGAATGTCCGTCGATGCAATGATCGAACCCTGATGATGCGACTCCTGCGGATGCACCGCCGGCTCGGTGCTGCGCTGGGCGACGAACGCCGCGACACCAATCGCGAGCGCCAACAACGCCGCCAACGGCCCGGCCTCGGGGAACACCGCCACACACAACCCCACCGACAACGGCGGGCCGACGATGAAACAGACTTCGTCGAGCACCGATTCCAACGCATACGCGGTCTGCAATTGCGGCTGGCCACGATAGATCTCGGTCCAGCGCGCCCGCACCATTGCCGACATGCTCGGCATGCACCCGGCCAGCGCGGCGAAGATGAACAGCGTCCAGGTCGGTGCCTGCAAGCGGGTGCAGAGCAGCAACATCAACAGTGCCCCGCCGCCGATCAACGCCGATATCGGGAGAATTTTTCGCTGGCCATAACGGTCAACCAGACGCGACACCTGCGGCGCGCAAAACGCCGTGGCCAAGGCAAACATCGCTGCCACCGCACCGGCCAACGCATAGCCACCCTTCAACTGCGAAAGCATGGTGATCACACCGATACCGGTCATGGAGATCGGCATGCGCGCGATCATCCCGGCCAGCACAAAATTTCGTGCGCCGGGGGCGTTGAATAATTCGCGGTAGGGGTTTGCCATGGACTGCAGCCTCATCAAGGGCCGCCAAGTTGCCATAGGGTCGGGTGGCGTGGAAGCGCGCAATTGTTGGTGGAATGTGAAGGCCTGAAATGCAAATGAAGCCAGTACCGTTTTTTCACACTTGAAGCTTCAGCCGCCTGCTGTTGGCAACGCAACCGTTCGTCGCAAATCATGCGTACCTGTCAGACCTGACAGGTGCATCGTTCCCCAACAAAGCGCATTCATATACCCAACGTTACCCAGGCAGGAACTCGCAGGTTGAGAACATTGCTCAGACCCGACGACTGCATCCAGTGTCCCGAGGCAAGCGGTGTAAAAGGAGCAGACCATGAATCGACCCACCTTCACGGCACAACCACGCAGCGCCGTTTCGCCCTTTGTCGTGCGCAGCCTTTTCTGTCCTTCCCCGACACGCATTGATGAGGCGCTGGGCCAGGAAGTCAACGAGCGTCTTATGACGTGGATACCGAGCGTGGGTATCTTTGCCGGTAAACACGAAAAACTGCGCGCCAGTGACTTCGGTCGCTACGCGATGTTGTGCCATGCCGACACGGACGATCCGGACAGGTTACTGCTCGCTGCGCAATGTTTCGCGGCACTGTTCGCCGTGGATGACCATTATTGTGACGACCTATCGCTCGGTGGCCGCCCCGAGAAAGTGGCCGAAATGCTGTCGTTCGCCATTACGGCAATCGATCCGGTGTATTTGCCTGCGCCTTTCGATGAAGAACTTTCGCAACAACAAACGTGCGACCCGGTAATCAGGGGCTTGCTGTCTTACATGAAACGCGTGGGGCAATTCTCCACCCCATCACAAGTGGCTCGAGTACGGCAAATCACCATTGCCATGTTTGTCACCATGGCTGCCGAAGCCCCGTGGCGTATCTACGGTACCCAACCCACTATCGCCGAATATCTGGCCAGCCGACAGGTCAACAGCTTCTGGCCTTGTCAGGTTCTGATTGATGTTATTGGTGGCTACGAAGTACCCGCCAACCTGTATTCCCACCCACAGATTCATCGCATCAGCGCCTTGGCGGCACTGGCCACGACTTTGGTCAATGACTTGTATTCCGCGTACAAGGAGCACCTCAAGGAAACGGGAGACTTCAAGCTTCCCTACCTTCTGGCGGCCAGACATCACTGCTCGCTGCAAGAGGCCATCGATAAAGCGGCGGATATTCATGATGCCGTCATGCAGGAATACTCAACGCTCGAAAAGCAACTGCTGAACAATGCCGCACCTTTGACCAAACGCTATTTGAAGGGCTTGACCACTTGGGTGGCGGGTAACCTGGAATGGCATAAACACAGTGCGCGCTACCACATCTGAATGGTCGCTATAAAACGCTCAACTGCCTCACAGCGCATTTGGGCCAGGAGGGTGTAGAGACTTTTCACTGAACTCTCGCCTGCGCTGGCCAGTCAGCTATTGAAGACAAAGCTTCAGGCCCAGACACTCATGCAGATCTCCCTTACCCGCCAGGTAGCCCTGATCACCGGCGCCAGTTCTGGCATCGGTCACGCCGCCGCCAAGGCCCTCGCGGCTGCCGGCGCTGCAGTGGTCATCAACTACAACCGACAGGCCGAACCTGCCGAAGCACTTGCCCGGCAGATCGTCGCCGACGGTGGCCAGGCCATCGCCATCCGCGCCGACGTATCAAAGGAAGACGAGGTTGAACGGCTGTTCGCCGAAACCCTCGATGCCTTCGGCTCACTGGATATTCTGGTGGCCAACTCGGGTATGCAAAAAGACGCGCCCGCTGTGGATATGTCGCTGGACGACTGGAACGCGGTGATCGGCGTCAACCTCACCGGCCAATTCCTCTGCGCCCGCGCCGCACTGCGGATCTTCAATCGCCAAGGCGTTCGTGAAGGCGTGTCCCGCGCGGCCGGCAAGATCATCCACATGAGTTCGGTGCACCAGCGCATTCCCTGGGCCGGGCACGTCAATTACGCCGCGTCCAAGGGCGGCGTCGACCAACTGATGCAGACCCTCGCGCAGGAAGTCAGCCACCAACGCATTCGTATCAACGGCATCGCCCCGGGAGCGATTCGCACGGCGATCAATCAAGACGCCACCGAAGGCGCGGCCGCTGAAAAGCTGCTCGAACTGATTCCCTACGGACGCATCGGTGATGCTGAAGACGTCGCCAACGCCGTGGTCTTTCTCGCCTCCGACGCCGCCGACTACATCGTCGGCACCACCCTGTTCATCGACGGCGGCATGAGCCTCTATCCGGAGTTTCGCGGCAATGGCTGAGCATCATCTGGAACGACAAAGCCCGATCGACGCCCACGGCATCATCGGCGACATGCGCAGTGCCGCGCTGGTCAATGATCGCGGCAGTGTCGATTTTTTCTGCTGGCCGGAATTCGACAGCCCGTCGATTTTCTGTTCGTTGCTGGATACCCCGGACGCGGGGATTTTCCAGTTGGCGCCGGACTTGCCAGACGCGCGCCGCGAGCAGATTTATCTGCCAGATACCAACGTCCTGCAAACCCGCTGGCTGAGTGAGCGGGCGGTGGTGGAAGTCACCGATCTGCTGCCTATCGGCGACAGTGACGACGCCCTGCCGCTGCTGATGCGGCGGGTTCGTGTAGTGAGCGGCTCGGCGACTTTCACGATGCGCTGCGCCGTGCGCCACGATTACGCACGAGCCGACACCCGAGCACAGATGGATCAACAAGACGTGACGTTCAGCGCTGCCGGCCAACCGTCACTGCGCCTGGCTTCGGACCAGCCGATGCAGATCGACGCGCAAGCGGCGGTGGCGCAATTCACCCTCAAGCAAGATCAAACGGCGGCGTTCATGCTCGGGGCGACCGATGATCCACGATTTGCCGAAGGCGCCGGACACTTGTGCATGGAACGCACGCTGAAGTTCTGGCGCGACTGGATCGGTCAGTCGATTTACCGCGGGCGCTGGCGGGAGATGGTCAACCGCTCGGCCCTCGCGCTCAAGCTGCTGACCTCGCGCAAACACGGCGCGATTCTCGCCGCCGCTACCTTCGGGCTCCCGGAAACACCGGGCGGCGAGCGCAACTGGGATTATCGCTACACGTGGATCCGCGATGCCTCGTTCACGGTGTACGCGTTCATGCGCCTGGGCTTTGTCGGCGAGGCCAACGCCTACATGGGCTGGTTGCGTGGGCGGGTCAGCGAATGCTGTGGCCAGCCGATGAAACTGAATATTCTCTACGCCATAGACGGACAACAGGAACTGCCGGAAACCGAACTGGATCATCTGTCCGGTCACGGCGGCGCAAAACCGGTGCGCATCGGCAACGGCGCGTACGAGCAGATCCAGCTCGACATCTTTGGCGAGCTGATGGACGCGGTGTATCTGGTCAACAAATATGGCGACGCGATTTCCCACGAAGGCTGGAAACACGTGCGCGAAGTGGTCGATCAAGTCTGTGAGACCTGGCAGACCAAGGATGTCGGCATTTGGGAAATGCGCGGTGAACAGCACCACTTTCTGCATTCTCGACTGATGTGCTGGGTGGCGCTGGACCGGGCGATTCGTTTGGCGTCGAAGCGCTCGCTGCCGGCACCGTTCGCCCAGTGGGACCAGACCCGACAGGCGATTTACGCCGATATCTGGGACAATTTCTGGGATGAAGAGCGCGGGCATTTCGTCCAGTACAAGGGCGGCACCGCGCTCGACGGTTCGATGCTGTTGATGCCACTGGTGCGCTTCGTCAGCGCCAAGGATCCACGCTGGCTGTCGACCCTCAAAGCCATCGAAAAGACCTTGGTGCGCGACGGCATGGTGTATCGCTATCGCAATGACGACAGCAATATCGATGGTCTGGCTGGCACCGAAGGCGCGTTTGCCGCGTGTTCGTTCTGGTACGTCGAATGCCTGGCTCGCGCCGGGCAGGTGGAAAAAGCTCATCTGGAGTTTGAGCAATTGCTGCGTTATGCCAACCCGCTGGGCCTCTATGCAGAGGAATTCGACAGCCATGGTCGACACTTGGGCAATACGCCGCAAGCGCTGACACATCTGGCGTTGATCAGTGCGGCGAGTTTTCTGGATCGACGTTTGAGCGGGGAAAAGAGTGAGTGGCAGCCGTAATGTTCGCCAGTAGTTGTAGGAAATACCCTACAAAACGATGACTTTGTAGGATCCCTGTGGCGAGGGTATTTATTCCTGCTCGGCTGCGCAGCAGCCCCCAAACCATCCAACTCATTCATCCAGAAGTACCGGGGATTCTGACTTTGGGGCCGCTGCGCAGGCCAACGGGGATAAAACCCCTCACCACAGTTGGACACACCTGCGGACTACAGAGGCTCAACATCCCCCCTGTCATCCCTACCCCCCAACTCGCAGTCACACCCGGAAATACCCTGTTGCCAGCTGTTACATCCGCCCCTACCATCCACCGCAACGGGCACAGCGGAGCTGTCCAATAAAACCCGAATTCAAGGAACCAGAATGTCTCAGCACGTCCAGCGCACCATCGACACGTCCCTTCGCAGCGGCCTGACTCGCACCCAACTCTGGGAAGCCGCGGACAAAGGCCTGATCAAATGCTGGGAAATCGGCCGCCAGCGCGCCACCCGCTTCCCCGACCTCGCGCAAAAATGCCTCGCCGGCGAACTGCCGGTACTCGGCTGGAAAGGTGGCGTGAGCCGCAGCCTGAAGAAAAACGAAAAATATGGCTCGTTGAAGTATCTGGCGCAGTGGCAAGGGTTGCGCGGCGAGGACCTGGATATCGATTTGAGTGAAGAGCGTTCGCTGACCTGCTCGCGGACGAAGATGCGGGTGACGTTTACCCCGGATCGGAGCAAGTATTTCAATCAGGTGGCGGAAGCCGAGGCTTAGCCGTGCGGAAGTCCGGTCGGTAGCAACCCGGGTACAGCGCGCACACGCCGTACTGTGCATCCAGATCGGCCATGTGCTGGTAAAACTGCTCAATCTCCCAGAACGTCTCTTCCGCGACGGTCATCAGGTAGAAGTAACTGAGTTGATGATCGTTCGGCAGCACTAATGGAAACTCTGGCAGCGCGTCCATCCGCGGTGCATTGGCCAGAGCCGCTAGCATAGGCGTCGGAGCCTGGGACAACTGCTCGAAGTACTTCTCTTTGTACGCCGCCAGACCGACGGCTTCGCCCTTGGCCCTGGCATCGATCAGTTGCGCGAGGTTGGCGCGCCGCTGCTGCCAGTACGCGGCTGGCAGGTCGACATTCATTTGTTGCTTATGTTTGGCCAAAGCTTCGTCTGCGCTGACTTGGCGCTTTGGTTCGCCCGGCTCGGCGGCAGCTCGTGCTTCGAGTTCCTTGAACGACAGCATGATCGTCGACTTGGCAAACATGCGCTCCATCAGTTCACGGCGTTGCGGGGTATCCGGCAGTGACGGGGGCGGGGAGGCGCAACCGGCCAGCATCCCGACGAGTACCAGCAGAGCAAGCAACGGTTTGAGTGACATGCATCGTCCTTGAAGTCGGTCGGCAGAATTAGCTGCGCAGTTTATCTGAACCCGAAGAAGCCCCGCTGGAAACTCTCAAGGCATGACCGGATCTGGTGCAGCACTGACCGAAAACCGCTCCCGATAAGCCTGCGGCGTCACGCCAATCGCCCGCAGGAAACTGCGGCGCAAGGTTTCTTCACTGCCAAACCCGCAATTGGCGGCGATCCGTTTCACCGGCAGACCGGTATCACTGAGCAAGCGCCGGGCGGTTTCGACGCGGATCAATTCGATCGCCCGCGCCGGGGTCTGGCCGGTGTCGGCGCGGTAGTGGCGGACGAAACTGCGTTCACTCATGCCCGCCTGCTCGGCCAGGGTCGGGACGCCGAGGTCGCAGGTGAGGTTCTCGGCGATCCAGGCGTGCAACTCATCAAAACGATTGCCCTGATTCTGCAAGGACAAGGTCACGCTGAATTGCGATTGCCCGCCCGGACGTTTCAGAAACACCACGAGGTGCCGGGCGACGTCCAGGGCGATGTCGCTGCCCAGATCCTCTTCAACCATCGCCAGTGCCAGATCGATGCCAGCGGTGACACCCGCCGAGGTCCATACCGGGCCGTCGGTGATGAAAATCGGATTGGCCTCGACTTGCAGTTTCGGATGTTGCTGCGCCAATTGTTCGCAACGGGTCCAGTGGGTGACGACGCGACGACCGTCGAGCCAGCCACTGGCCGCGAGCAAAAATGCCCCGGTGCACACTGACGCTACGCGCCGACATTTCGCCGCATGTTCGCGCACCCAATCCACCAACGCCACATCTTCGGCGGCAGGATAAATGCCCCAGCCACCGGCGATGATCAGCGTGTCGCTGGGCTCCAGCGGTAGCGGTTCGGCCAATACCGCCAGCCCCGCCGAGGACATCACCGCCCCGCCCTCGCTGGCAATCACCGACGGCGCATAGGGCACGGGCAAACCGCGTTGACGACAGAGGTCATTGGCCGAGGCGAACACCTGCAAGGGGCCGGTGACGTCGAGGATCTGCATGTTGGCAAACGCGAGTACATGGATGGCTTTGGGCATTTGGCGTAATTCGTGGGGTTATTGGCGTATGCGCCAGAACCTACGCGTCTACAGTGAAGCCGTCCACCCCTTTTTATGGAGCAAGAACGATGACGTTGCAGATCGGTTTTCTGTTGTTTCCACAGGTTCAGCAACTTGACTTGACCGGGCCCTATGACGTGCTCGCCTCGCTGCCGGGCGTGCAAGTACATCTGATCTGGAAGGATTTGATGCCGGTCACCGCCAGCACCGGTCTGTTGCTGAAACCGACCATCACGTTCGAGGACTGCCCGTGTCTGGATGTGATCTGCATTCCCGGTGGCGGCGGTGTCGGGCCGTTGATGGAAGACGAGCAGACGCTGGACTTCATCAAACGCCAGGCTCTTCAAGCGAAGTATGTGACCTCGGTGTGCACCGGTTCGCTGGTCCTTGGCGCAGCGGGTTTGCTGCAAGGCAAACGGGCGACCACGCATTGGGCGTATCACGATCTGCTGCCGACGCTGGGGGCGATTGCCGTGAAGGATCGGGTGGTGCGTGACGGTAATCTGTTTACCGGCGGCGGGATTACGGCAGGGATTGATTTTGCCTTGGTGCTGGCGGAAGAGTTGGTGGGTGCTGACGCGGCGCAACTGATCCAGTTGCAATTGGAATATGCTCCGGCGCCGCCGTTCAACGCAGGCAGCCCGGAGACTGCGCCGGGTGCGATTGTCGATGAAGCACGCCTGCGCGCCGCGCCATCGCTGAAGCTGCGCACGGAAATCACCGAGCGCGCGGCGGCGAAACTTAACTTGAGCTAGATCCAAGCCCTACACAAATCCCCTGTGGGAGCGAGCCTGCTCGCGAAGACGGCGGAGCAGTCGACATTAATGTTGTCTGGCCGACCGCTTTCGCGAGCAGGCTCGCTCCCACAATGGGTTTTGTGTGCGGCCTTGGGTTTGTTTGCCGTCCCCACTTCCCGCCACACCTTCACTTGTCCCCAGGCCCCCACCCGTGTAGAAAGCCCCTCCACACATTCTGCACAGGGACTTTCGATGAAGGCTTTGCCATGGCTCTATCTGGCGCTTCTCAGCCTCGGTTACGGATGGGCGCTGAGCTACGGCCACCTCGGCTGGCTGGCGTTGATCTCCGTTGGATTACTGGTGTTCGCCGTTTTTGCCGTGCGCCAGCAACAGGTTCCGGTCGCACGGTTTCTCGGCCATGGCCTGTTCATCGTGCTCGCCTTGGCGTTGGCGTTGCACTGGTTGCCGGGGTTTGCCAACGGGCGCGCCATCGATCCGCAGCGCTTCACCGACAACGCCGTGCCGTTCGCGATGTACCTGAATCTTGATAAACCGCTGATTGGTTTCTGGCTGCTGCTGGTGTGCCCGTGGATTGTCGGGCGCCGTTCATTGCGTCTGAGCGTCTACGCCACCGCCCTCGCCCTGACGCTGAGCGCGGTTCTCGCCCTTGGCGGCGCGCTGTTGCTGGGCGTGATCGCCTGGGCGCCGAAGTGGCCGGATCAGGCATGGTTGTGGGTGCTGAACAACCTGCTGCTGGTGACCTTGGTCGAAGAAGCGCTGTTTCGCGGCTATATACAGGGCGGCCTCAGCCAGCGTTTCAACCATCTGCCTTACGGTGAAAACCTCGCCCTGCTGCTGGCCTCGCTGCTGTTTGGTCTGGTACATGCCGGCGCAGGCTGGACCTGGGTGTTGCTGGCAGGGCTGGCGGGCGTCGGCTATGGTCTGGCCTACCGTTTTGGCGGACTCGGCGCGGCGATCGCCACGCATTTCGGCCTGAACCTGCTGCACTTCGGCCTGTTCACCTATCCGATGCTCGCCGGCTGAAGCAAGCGCCGTTTTGCGACGCCGTGCTGATTATTGAAAAAAAATTTCAATAAAAAGCTGTCACCGCCGACAACCTTTCAAAGCCTTGCGGATTGAAAAACCATGCGTAACAACCAGCCCATTACACAACGCGAACGGACTTTCCCGGCTCAGCAGCGGTTGATCTCCACAACTGATGCCAAGGGCGTGATCACCTACTGCAACGACGCATTCGTCGAGATCAGCGGGTTTTCGCGTGAAGAACTGATCCGTGCGCCGCACAACCTGGTGCGTCACCCCGACGTCCCGGCTGCGGTGTTTTCGCACATGTGGGGCACATTGAAACAAGGCTTGCCATGGATGGGCATTGTCAAGAATCGCTGCAAGACCGGTGACCATTACTGGGTTAACGCCTATGTCACACCGGTGTTCGACGGCAATCAGGTGGTCGGTTACGAGTCGGTGCGGATCAAACCTACCGCCGAACAGATCCGCCGCGCCGAAGCGCTCTACCAACGCATCAACCAAGGCAAGTCGGCGATCCCTTCCAGCGATAAATGGCTGCCAGTGCTGCAAGACTGGCTGCCGTTCATTCTGGTCAGCCAACTGAGCTTCGTGATCGGCGCCACCCTGAACTCGCAGTGGGGCTTCGCCCTCGCCGCCGGTTTGTCGGTGCCGCTGGGCCTGATGGGCCTGCAATGGCAGCAACGCGGGCTCAAACGCCTGCTGCGCCTGGCCGAGCAGACCACCTCCGACCCGCTGATCGCGCAGATGTACACCGACAGCCGTGGCGCCCAGGCGCGTCTGGAAATGTCGATCCTCAGCCAGGAAGCTCGCCTGAAAACCTGCCTGACCCGTCTGCAGGACACCGCCGAGCACCTGACCGATCAGGCCAAACAGTCCGACGCCCTGGCGCACAACAGCTCCACCGGCCTGGAACGTCAGCGCGTGGAAACCGAACAGGTCGCCACCGCCGTCAACCAGATGGCCGCCACTACTCAGGAAGTGGCCAGCCACGTACAACGCACTGCTGACGCCACTCAGGAAGCCAATCGCCTGACCGGTCGCGGTCGTGACATCGCCGGCGAAACCCGCGAAGCCATTCAGCGTCTGTCCGTGGTTGTTGGGGAAACCGGTCTGACCGTGACCCAACTGGCCAAGGACAGCGACGAAATCGGCGGCGTGGTTGACGTAATTAAAGGCATCGCTGACCAGACCAACCTGCTCGCGCTCAACGCCGCCATCGAAGCTGCACGTGCTGGCGAGATGGGCCGTGGCTTCGCGGTAGTAGCTGACGAAGTGCGTCAACTGGCGCAACGCACCAGCGAATCGACCGGGCAGATTCATGCCCTGATCGCCAAGTTGCAGCAGACGGCTTCGAGCGCCGTGCAGACCATGGAAGCCGGGCATCGTCAGGCAGAAGAAGGTGTAGCGCGAGTGCTGGAAGCGGATCAGGCGTTGGTCGGCATCAGTGAAGCGGTGGCCAACATCACCGACATGACCACGCAGATCGCGGCGGCGACGGAAGAGCAAAGTGCGGTGGCTGAAGAGATCAGCCGCAACATCAGCAATATTTCGGAGCTGGCGGATCAGACTTCCGAGCAAGCGCATAACTCGGCGTTGTTGAGTGAAGAGCTGACGAAGACGGCGAATACGCAGTACTCGTTGGTGGAGCGGTTTAACCGCTGATTGAACTGGCGATAACAAAAAACCCGGAGAGCGAGAGCTTCCGGGTTTTTTGTTGCCTGTATGAAATGGACGTTGTTGGGCTGGCCGCTTTCGCAACAAGCGCTGGCCATACAGGAACCTCGATGATCACGTCACTTCGCGGAAGGCGTTTAAGATCAACCCAAGATGCGTTTAAAGCACACATTGCAGCACCACCTTAAGCCTACAGACCCTCTCGCCATTGCCTACATCAACGACAGAATCCGCTGGCTTGTACGCCTGGCGCACGGACTCTATCGTGACCTTATTACAAAAAAACGCGAAACGATTTGGAGAAAAGGCTTCCTCAGAGGAATGCCTGTTCTATAGAACGTTTTTTAATCTGCTCCGTTACTTGATACGCAAATCTCAACTATCTCCCACAACTTATTCAGACATTAAACTTAAAAAAGAGGATTGGATCATGTTCAAAAGAAACAAATACGTCACTCACGATAAAACAAGCCGCCCTTTGATATTTAAAGCGACCCCAACGATAAATGGCTATGGTGGCGGCTGCGTCCTGGAAGGCAAATACTTCATTTTTCGGCCAGATTGCGGCGGCCCTAGAATTCCAAGCCCGAGGTAATTCCTAAACGTCATTATTGAGCGCCCCCTATAGGGCGCTCAATAATCAGTCCAACTCACATAAAGCCAAGGAGTGGCCATGAACAACAAAGGAAAGCGCTATCAAACGCACAACCCTAATTCAACACAACAAAAACCCACCGCAGAAAAAATAGTGCACGTAAATCCTTTATCATCCTGCAAGTTGATAGTAATCAACAGCAATATCGGCAGCATTATGAGTGGTAAATTCGAGCACTCCATATTCAACAAAAAACCGGACAGGTATCAAATAATTCGCCAACTCACCCAAGACGAACCTGCCTCAACGTCCACTTACTGGCAGGGGGTCATATTGCTCCCGCCCTCACACACATACACGTACGATACCAAACTAAAGACCAGCATTATTGAGAGCAACCTCACCCACCTTCAAGGCCAATATCCATTCGCAAATCAAGACCCTTTTGAATTGATAATTGATTACATCGCCGAAGAACATAATAAAAACAAACATGGAGAGCTTGTAGTGCGTTTCTCGGGAGGTGTCGATTCAACGTGCTTACTACTTGCAGCGATTGAAGTCGCTGGAAAAGATCACGTTACCGCCATCACCTGGTTCGACGAAAAATGCAGTGCAAATAATGATAGAAATACAGCCACCGCTTTATGCAATACACTTGACGTAAACCACATATTGTTCAAGCTCGAACCAGAAGACTTCTTTCAGGAAGTGAATCCGACTGATCATTTCTGTATCAACTCCAGCATGGCTTCTGAGCAGGCATTCAAAAAAGAAAGAGACTTTATCTTCTCCCAACTAGGACACGAATTCATTGTATTGGATGGACATGGAGGCGATCACTTATTCTTAGACCCCGTACCCTCCGTTGCATTCCAACATTTAATTAGAGAAAAGAGATTTTTCAAGGGATTTAATATAGCTGCAACGATCTCCAAACTGACAGGATCAAACCTCTACCAAACCCTTACTCAAAACAGGCGACAACAAAACAACGAGACTGACCAGTTAAGTTATTTTTTTAACTCGCAGTTTTTGCCGCGAAGGGGTGCAGAAAAACCTAAGAGCCTAGCCGAGGAACATTTACAAGCTATAACACAGGCCATTTTCCAGAACTCGACAAGTTCGACCCTTAACAAGTTCAACAACATAATTTTTCCATTCACAAGCCAAAAAATCATTGAATATGCACTCACACAAAACCCATACAGCATGTTCGACGAAAGTGAAACCAGACTACCAATAAAGCGAGCCTTCAGAAAAAAACACCCAAACATACTACTTCGACGTGACAAGGGGCATATAACAGGCGCCTATCAAAAAGCATTAAAATTTCATCAAAAAGACATTATAAAAAAGCTCCGCAGCAGTTGGATGACCCAAGAAAACATAATTAACATGCCCAACATTGAAAATTCTATAAATCGCTCAGCAATGGGGTTTGGAGGTGTCGAAAAAAATTTGCTGAAAATCATATGCGCATCCTTAATAAAAAACGTTTAAAGGAGAAAAGGAAAAATGGAATTTACTTTTCAGCCTCACGCCCACGCCATCTTGCTAGACAACCAACTTGTCATCCTTGATGAAAAGCTCGACACCTACTTAATTTTTAACGAATCACAAACTACGATACTGATTAAAGGCGACAAGGACTGCAACGAATACAACGAGATTCGACACGAACTCTCCTCTCTAAACATCATCACTGATTCGATTCACAATTCCAACCCTCTAACAAAAGCGAATGATGACTACGAAGGCATTGATAACTATACGTGGAGAATAAAAAGGCAGAACCCTCGTCAATCCGTTAAATTGCTACCGACAATGCGGGCATGCCTGGACCTCCTGATTTTAAAGGTAACAATCGCACTCGGTGGCCTGGAAACCTGCCTGAATAGCATGAGAGCCTCAAAAAAAGCTCTATCAGGAAACCCTGTATCGGCTTGGCACGAAAGTATTGAAAGCTACGCGCAAGGCGTTCGCATCGCTTCACTTGTATTGCCTTTTAAGGTCAAGTGCCTTGAGTCTTCTATCTGCCTCTTCAAACACGCCATGAGAAACAATAAAAAGTGCGACTTCTTTATTGGCGTTCAATTATATGACTTCCTTTCACACGCGTGGATCGAAATAAATGGAGAAGTCATTGCCGATGATCCACACCTATCACGCAAGCTACCTAAAATACTGACAATATAAGGCTGCTCAAAAATGAATTGGCTGTATCAATACATAAAAATCTTTAAAATAATCTCAAAAAATTATCGCTGGTTTACAGCCAGCTTTGTCGGAATATCAGCAATATTTCTCCTCTGCAGCGCCCTGAACTCTCTCCTCCCGGTTATATTGAGAAATGCGGCCAACTCCATTCACGAATCAAATAGCATGCAAACACAGTTTCTGTTTTTTGCGGCATCTTATTCGGCCATATGGACTCTTTCTCAGGTTCTGTCGAATATACGTGGAATTTTATCAGCGTGGATACTCGCGAAGTGTGACACTACAATCTACGAAACAATCATTAACAGGATCTTTAAGTACCCATATAAAAAACAAAAAAACCTGGACCCCGGATTTGTTGTAGCTGACATAAACAGATCCGCTAGCAGTTTCAGCATGATAACTATAGGCGTATTTTGGACAATTGCCCCTATTACTGTGGAAATCATCATTGCGATAAGTGTACTGTACGCGATCATGGGACCTGCCTACGCAATCTTGTTCCTTCTCTCCTCCATAGTACTTATATGCATATCGATTTATGTTGCCAGGTCCAGCTCCAGCATTCATCGGGAATTATTTGAGGCAGACGCCAAATTATCCAGCTATACAGTCGAAAGACTTGGCCGCACTTACGACATAAAGCTTAATAGTACGCAGCTTAAGGAATGCCATGCAGGCAAAAGCTTTTTTGACAACTATGTCAAGACAATCAGAAAAGCCAACCTTCATATGGGTATACGTATTTCCGCTCAAGGATTAGCAATTGGAACCGTGCTGGCTTTTTTCGTGATATTGTCAGGAGTTAATTATCATTCAATATTTACCTCAGGTGATTTCATCATGATCACTGGCTATATCACAATGTTCACGATGCAGTTACATCTATTGGCTGGAACACTGATAAACCTTCAGGGAAACCTTGTCTCCCTGAATGACGGCGTTAAATACATCGAAGAAAAAATCAACAACCCATATTACCCGAACACTTCTCAGACCGAACAAGGTTTTGTTCTTAGAGAACTATCACTCACCAAAGACAATAACGTTATATTTTCCAGAATAAACTATCAATTTAAACAGGGTGTAAACATTATAGCGGGGAGTTCTGGCGCAGGAAAAACGACACTCATCAATACTCTATTAGGCCTCGAAGAAAATTATACAGGAGCAGTACATTACAGAGGGCACTTGATAAACGAAACCATGAGTGAATTCGTACTCTCTGAGGTTTCCGTCGCACCACAGCAACCTATACTCATAGCTGGCACCTTTAAAGACAACCTGCTTTATGGATCGAAAAATGTTTCACCGCAAAAGCTAAGATGGGTCATTGAACTTCTGGGATTTTCAAAAGACAACTCTGAAATAGAGAGATTATTGGCTACCGTAATAGGCGCCGCGAATAGCGAACTCAGCGGGGGAGAAAAACAACGAATTGCTATTGGCCGAGCGATTCTAAGAGATAAACATACATTGATATTAGATGAACCGACCTCTTCACTTGATGATACAACGGCTTACAAAATCATTGAGTGGCTCGCCGCCAACATACCCTGCTTAATAATTGTCACTCATGATGCTGGTTTGAAGAAAAAATACGGAGTGGCAATAGAGCTGACTGAAAATCACCCTCAGAGCACTTAGCCACTCAGCGTGCTCCCCGCTCGCGATGAGCGCTATCACTACGGGGAACGATCTCACTCAAGTAATGCGGACATTGCCTACAATTGCACCAGAATGCGCCGACTGGTGCTTGTTGAGGCTGCGATCTTTTAATTCTGAAAGCCCGGACGGCGAAAGCTTCCGGCTTTTTATTGCCTGTTTGAAATCGATGGTGCTTGGCAGAACGCCATCGCGAGCAGGCTCACTCCTACAAGGGGATCGTTGTCGGGCTCACAATCTGTGATCACCGCAGATCCAATGTAGGAGTGAGCCTGCTCGCGATGAGGCCGTAACAGCCAGCGAAACTATTGAGGCAACTTCAACTTATCCAGCAGGCGATTGACCAACAGTTCGTTGAGCATGATCACCTGTTGCAGCGCCAGCAGCGGTTTGCACTCCGGGCCGCCGATTGAGTTGGCGATGTTGCCGGCCATGGCATGGGCGTATGAAAGCGACTCGCTCGCCTCGACCAGCAGGGTTTCGTCATCCAGCGTGGGGTCGACGAGATAGACGGGGCGAAACTTGGGCGAGCTTGGCGGAGCACCCAGGGCTTCGGGTCGGAGGTAGTAGTCGAGGGCGCGGTCGGTTGCGTCTTTGATCTTTTGCGGGCTGAGCGCTGGGTCGTGGGGGATTGGATCAGTGGGCGGTGGGTTTGGTGTGATTTTGAACATAGATAAAGCTCCAATTTGAAAAAAGGGAGCCATCACCCTCGCTACCAAACGGCGGGTGGCGGCCATGCGCGGGTTGGTAGACCGGTCAAATTGGGTAACCCGGCGCTCACAGAGGAGCCCCACGCATGCCCACCATACAAAGCCATATCTCAAAAAAGGAGACAGCATCGACGGTGTCGCAACAACGACAATTTAAGGCGGGCTACCAAACCCGATCACTGATTTGCAGTGACAGGTAAACGATATAGCCCGGCCTGTAGCCGTGTAAGCCGGCGGATTCTGGCGTACGCGTAGGTAACGGCGCAAGGTGTTGTAGGCCCGATGGCGTAACGGTTCGTGTACTTTAAACGCGCTCACAAAATCATGTTTACGCACAGGAAATGCTGGACAGTGAGCGCTTCAAGTTTTTTATCGTGTCAGCGAAATCGCCCCTCACCCTAGCCCTCTCCCAGAGGGAGAGGGGACTGATCGAGGTGTTTGGGCGAGGTACACCGACGTGCAATACCGAGTCGAGTTCAGATTCTGAAAAACAGATCAAAAGCCCCTCACCCTAACCCTCTCCCAGAGGGAGAGGGGACTGACCGCGTGGAATGGAAGAGATACGCCGACGTGCGATACCGAGTTGAACTCAGATTCTGAAAAGCTCAAAAATCGGCTCCCTCTCCCTCCGGGAGAGGGCTGGGGTGAGGGGAAAATCCACCACAACACTAAAGCCGAACATCCGCTCTTCACCACTCAATAGGCCGAGTGTCAGCTCGCCTGCTCTTGATCTTGATCCACGGGCGACGTCGGAAGGCTGAGTGGAGGGATTGATCCGGGCGTGGGAGCGCAGCGACCGTTTGGCGCAGCCAAACACAGCGAGAGGAGGTGCAGCGAAGCAAACCGGAGACGCTGCGCCCGGATCGATCCCGGAGCGAAGGAACCCCGAGCCCCAGCGAGCGGGCCGCACGTAGGAGCAAGCGTTTTTGGTTACTTTTTAGGCGTTTGTAAAAAGTGACCCGCCGTAAGGGCGGAACCCTAAGTGGCCGTTGCCGCAGGAATGGATATGTACTCAAACGAAAACCGTGTCGCGTTCAAGATTTACCCCCTCACCCCAGCCCTCTCCCCCAAGGGGGCGAGGGGGAAGGGAGCCAATCTCCATGCAGTTCAAAATCCAATTCAACTCGATCTACCCCGCAGAAACCCGCTCACACGCCCGGCGGCGCTGGCCAAATGCTGTTCATGGGTAAACCCGGAAACCTTCAACGGCTTCAAATCATGATCTCCGGACGCCAGCCACGCCACCTCAATACTCGGTGACAAGGAGTAACCCTCAACCGCCGCAAGATTGCCCAGCGCATCCCGCTCGCCTTGCACAATCAACGTCCGCGTCTGCAAACCAGCCAAATGCTCAACCCGTGGTTTCTCCGGTTTACCCACCGCATAAAACGGATAGCCCAAACACACCAGCGCATCAGACCCCAACTCATCAGCAAGCAGACTCGCCATCCGCCCGCCCATCGACTTCCCGCCAATGGCCAAAACCCCAGTGACATGACGCCGCACCTCGCCATACACCTCACGCCAGCATTCCTGCAATTTCCCCGCTGGATTCGGCGGCCGCTTCACCCCATCCACCCGCCGCTGCGCCATATAAGGAAACTCAAACCGCAACACATTCACCCCAAGCCCGGCAAGGCGCCCAGCCATATCGTTCATCCAGTCACTGTCCATCGGCGCACCAGCACCGTGGGCCAGGATCAACGTCGCTGAAGCCTCACCACTGGCGGCATCCCAAAGCCATCCATGATCGAGCACGCACTGCGCCCATTGATCCCCGTCAATACTGGCCTTGTGCTGTTTGTCCATGCTTGCCTCGCTTTTAGTCTGCCTATAACTCCAGACGAAGGATTCGCCGCGTGTTTTGCGCGCGCTCACTTCGGCTGAACCGTGGATGGGGAACCATGAACACTTCTATCAGTACCGCCTACAACTACAAGGTGGTCCGCCAATTCGCCATTATGACGGTGGTGTGGGGCATCGTCGGCATGGGGCTCGGGGTTTTTCTCGCGGCCCAATTGGTCTGGCCCGAACTCAACTTCAATTTGCCCTGGACCAGTTTCGGCCGTCTGCGCCCGCTGCACACCAACGCGGTGATCTTCGCGTTCGGTGGCTGTGCGCTGTTCGCCAGTTCGTTCTACTCGGTGCAACGCACCTGCCAAACCCAGTTGTTTGCACCAAAAATCGCCGCGTTCTGCTTCTGGGGCTGGCAACTGGTGATCCTGCTGGCGGCGATCAGCTTGCCACTGGGTTACACCAGCTCCAAGGAATACGCTGAGCTGGAATGGCCGATCGACATCCTGATCACCATCGTCTGGGTCGCCTACGCCATCGTGTTCTTCGGCACGATCATGCAGCGCAAGACCAAGCACATTTACGTGGGCAACTGGTTCTTCGGTGCATTCATCATCACCGTGGCGATTCTGCACATCGTCAACAACCTTGAGTTGCCGGTGAGTTTCACCAAGTCCTACTCGGTATACGCCGGTGCAACCGACGCGATGGTGCAATGGTGGTACGGCCACAACGCCGTAGGTTTTTTCCTCACCGCCGGTTTCCTCGGGATGATGTACTACTTCGTGCCGAAGCAGGCCGAACGTCCGGTGTATTCGTATCGCCTGTCGATCGTGCACTTCTGGGCTTTGATCACCCTGTACATCTGGGCCGGCCCGCACCACTTGCACTACACCGCGCTGCCGGACTGGGCACAGTCGCTGGGCATGGTGATGTCGCTGATCCTGCTGGCACCGAGCTGGGGCGGCATGATCAACGGCATGATGACCCTCTCGGGCGCCTGGCATAAGTTGCGCAGCGACCCGATCCTGCGCTTCCTCGTGGTCTCGCTGGCGTTCTACGGCATGTCGACCTTTGAAGGGCCGATGATGGCGATCAAAACCGTCAACGCCCTCTCCCACTACACCGACTGGACCATCGGTCACGTCCACGCCGGCGCCCTCGGTTGGGTCGCAATGATTTCCATCGGCGCGCTGTACCACATGATCCCGAAAATCTTTGGCAAAGCGCAGATGCACAGCGTCGGTTTGATCAACGCGCACTTCTGGCTCGCGACCATCGGCACCGTGCTCTACATCGCATCGATGTGGGTCAACGGCATTGCCCAGGGCTTGATGTGGCGCGCGGTGAACGAGGACGGCACGCTGACCTACTCCTTCGTCGAAACCCTGGTGGCCAGCCACCCAGGCTTCGTCGTGCGGCTGATCGGTGGGGCGATCTTCCTCAGCGGCATGTTCCTGATGGCTTACAACACCTGGCGCACCGTGCGGGCCTCGCAGCCTGCTGACGTCGTCGCTGCCGCGCAGATGGCCTGAGGAGTCCACCATGAAACACGAAACGATTGAAAAGAACGTCGGCCTGTTGATGTTGCTCATGGTGTTTGCCGTGAGCATCGGCGGCCTGACCCAGATCGTCCCGCTGTTCTTCCAGGACGTCACCAACAAACCGGTGGAAGGCATGAAGCCCTACACCGCGCTGCAACTGGAAGGCCGCGACATCTATATCCGCGAAGGCTGCGTCGGTTGCCACTCGCAGATGATCCGGCCGTTCCGCGCCGAAACCGAGCGCTACGGGCACTACTCGGTAGCGGGCGAAAGCGTGTGGGATCACCCGTTCCTGTGGGGCTCGAAACGTACCGGTCCGGACCTCGCACGGGTCGGCGCACGCTACTCGGATGACTGGCACCGCGCGCACTTGTACAACCCGCGCAACGTCGTACCGGAATCGAAAATGCCGGCCTACCCGTGGCTGGTCACGCAAGCGGTCGACAGCAGCCACACCGAAACCAAGCTCAAGACCATGCGCACCCTCGGCGTGCCGTACACCGACGACGACATCAGCGGCGCGGTGGCCAGCCTCAAGGGCAAGACCGAAATGGATGCCCTCGTCTCCTACCTGCAAGTGCTCGGCACTGCGATCAAGAGCAAGAGGTGAGCACGATGGTCTTTGAAATGAGCGCAGGGCTGATCCGTGGTTTAGGCACCGTTGTCGTGTTTGTAGCGTTCGTCGGCTTGACCTTGTGGGTATTCAACCGCAAGCGCACCCCGGAGTTCGCCGAAGCACGTCTGCTGCCGTTTGCCGACGAGCCACAGTCCGAAACTACCCCAGCATTTGAAACAACCCAAGCACCTGAACCAAGGAGTACCCGGCCATGACCACCTTCTGGAGTACGTGGATCTGCGTACTGACCATCGGCAGCCTGATCGGCCTGACGTGGCTGCTGATCGGCACCCGCCGGGGCGAAACCAAGGGCAGCGTCGACCAGACCATGGGCCACAGCTTCGACGGCATCGAGGAGTACGACAACCCGCTGCCGCAGTGGTGGTTCATGCTGTTCGCCGGCACGCTGGTGTTTTCCGTCGGCTATCTGATCCTCTATCCGGGCCTGGGCAACTGGAAAGGCATCCTGCCCGGTTACGAGGATGGCTGGACCGGCGTACACGAGTGGGAAAAGGAAATGAACAAGGCCGACGCCAGGTTCGGGCCAATCTTCGCCAAGTTCGCTGCGATGCCGGTGGAAGAAGTGGCGAAGGATCCGCAGGCACTGAAAATGGGTGGCCGCTTGTTCGCCTCCAACTGCTCGGTGTGCCACGGTTCGGACGCCAAAGGTGCGTTCGGTTTCCCTAACCTCGCCGACAGCGACTGGCGCTGGGGCGGCGACGCCGAGACTATCAAGACCACCATCATGGGTGGGCGGATGGCGGCGATGCCGGCCTGGGGCGAAGTGTTGGGCGAAGCCGGGGTGAAAAACGTGGCCGCTTATGTGCGTCACGAACTGGCTGGTCTGCCATTGCCCGCCGACAGCAAGGCAGACCTGCAAGCCGGACAGCAGGCGTTCAGCACCACTTGCGTAGCCTGTCATGGGGCAACCGGCCAGGGCACTGAAGCCATGGGCGCGCCGAATCTGACGCACCCGGCCGGGTTTATCTATGGCACCAGTCTGACGCAACTTGAACAGACCATTCGCCATGGTCGCCAAGGCCACATGCCGGCGCAGAACGAGCTGTTGGGTAACGATAAAGTGCAATTGCTCGCCGCTTATGTATACAGTCTTTCAAAAGATCGCGAGCAATTGAGCGATAAGCTTCAAGCTGAAAGCTCCAAGTAAAATCAACAGCAATGTATACAATCCTGCAGGCGACTTGAACCATCTTGTCGCTTGCAGCTTTCAGCTCGCAGCTGCTTCTTTTTGTCGCACCCCTTCACACCCTCTCCTTTCGGTTCCCCGGATTCGGGTCTACGCTTGCTCGATGCGGACTGGCTTGTGCCGGTTCCAGGTCAACGCTGACTGCTGTGTTCTGCGAACCGGCTGACTGATGTGGCCGCAAACGCCGGTAGATACCGGCTGTCGTGCCATTTGCCATCCGTCACCCGAACTGAGCGTTTGAACACACCCCGTTACAAGCGACCTGAACCCCTCGCTTTTTTCGTCCGCTGCAACATTTTGTCCGAGGCCAATTTTGACCTTACGCGGCGCATGGAAAGGCCGCAGAATCAGCGTTGGAAAGCATTGACCCAGGTCATGGCGCGTTGCAATGACCCCCTGCTCTCTGCATACTTGCGGCCGATTTTAATCCTAATAAAACACCCAAACCGTGGAACCTTAGAATGAGCACAGCAATCAGTCCGACTGCTTATAACTATAAGGTAGTCCGCCAGTTCGCCATCATGACGGTGGTCTGGGGGATCCTTGGCATGGGGCTCGGTGTCTTCATCGCCTCGCAACTGGTCTGGCCGGAATTGAACTTCGGTCTGCCGTGGACGAGCTTTGGACGCCTGCGCCCGTTGCACACAAACCTGGTGATTTTCGCCTTCGGTGGTTGTGCACTATTTGCCACTTCCTACTATGTCGTGCAGCGAACCTGCCAGACGCGACTGATTTCCGACAGCCTCGCGGCATTCACCTTCTGGGGCTGGCAAGCGGTGATCGTCGGCGCGATCATTACCTTGCCGCTGGGTTACACCACCACCAAGGAATACGCGGAACTGGAATGGCCGATCGCCATTTTGCTGGCCATTGTCTGGGTCACCTACGGTCTGGTGTTTTTCGGCACCATCACCAAGCGCAAAACCAAGCACATCTATGTGGGTAACTGGTTCTACGGTGCCTTCATCGTCGTCACGGCGATGTTGCACATCGTCAACCACGCTTCCCTGCCGGTGAACCTGTTCAAGTCCTACTCTGCCTATTCCGGCGCGACCGACGCGATGATCCAGTGGTGGTACGGCCACAACGCGGTGGGCTTCTTCCTCACCACCGGTTTCCTCGGGATGATGTACTACTTCGTGCCGAAACAGGCCGAGCGTCCGATCTACTCCTATCGCTTGTCGATCGTGCACTTCTGGGCACTGATCACCCTGTATATCTGGGCCGGCCCGCACCACTTGCACTACACAGCGCTGCCGGATTGGGCACAATCGCTGGGCATGGCAATGTCGATCATTCTTCTGGCACCAAGCTGGGGCGGCATGATCAACGGCATGATGACCCTGTCGGGTGCCTGGCATAAGCTACGCACCGACCCGATCCTGCGCTTTCTCGTGGTCTCGCTGGCGTTCTACGGCATGTCGACCTTCGAAGGTCCGATGATGGCGATCAAGACCGTCAACTCGCTCTCGCACTACACCGACTGGACCATCGGCCACGTACACGCCGGCGCTCTCGGCTGGGTAGCGATGATCTCGATCGGCGCGATCTACCACATGATCCCGCGTCTGTTCGGCCGTGCGCAGATGCACAGTGTCGGCCTGATCAACGCACACTTCTGGCTCGCGACCATCGGCACCGTGCTGTACATCGCTTCGATGTGGGTCAACGGCATCACTCAAGGCCTGATGTGGCGTGCGATCAACGACGACGGCACCCTCACCTACTCGTTCGTTGAAGCGCTGCAAGCCAGCCACCCGGGCTACATCGTGCGTGCCCTGGGCGGTGCGTTCTTCGCCAGCGGCATGTTCCTGATGGCTTACAACGTCTGGCGCACCGTGCGCGCCTCGAACCCGGTTGAAGCTGAAGCCGCTGCCCAGATCGCTGTCGTTGGAGCTCACTGATGAAGCATGAAGCTGTCGAGAAGAATATTGGCCTGCTGGCCTTCTTCATGGTCATCGCCGTCAGCATTGGCGGCCTGACCCAAATCGTTCCGCTGTTTTTCCAGGACGTCACCAACAAGCCGGTCGAAGGCATGAAGCCGCGTTCGGCGCTGGAACTGGAAGGCCGCGACGTTTACATCGCCAACGGCTGTGTCGGCTGCCACTCGCAGATGATCCGTCCGTTCCGTGCTGAAACCGAACGCTATGGCCACTACTCGGTGGCCGGTGAAAGCGTCTGGGATCACCCGTTCCTGTGGGGTTCCAAGCGTACCGGGCCGGATCTGGCCCGTGTCGGCGGTCGTTACTCCGATGACTGGCAACGTGCGCACTTGTACAACCCGCGCAACGTGGTGCCTGAGTCGAAAATGCCGGCTTACCCGTTCCTCGTGGAAAACAAGCTCGACGGCAAAGAAACGGCCAAAAAAATGGAAGTCTTGCGCACGCTCGGCGTCCCTTACACCGACGAAGACATCGCCGGTGCACAGGATGCCGTGAAGGGCAAAACCGAAATGGACGCGCTGGTGGCCTACCTGCAAGGCCTGGGCACCATCATCAAAAGCAAACGGTGATCTAGATGGATATCGGGATGATTCGTGGCCTGGGCACCGTTGTCGTGATGGTGGCCTTCATCGGTCTGGCGCTGTGGGTGTTCAGCCCCAAGCGCAAGTCGGAGTTTGAAGACGCGACCTTGTTGCCTTTTGCGGATGATCCCGAAGCCATCAAGCACGTCGAGCAAGCTTCTAGGAGTAACAAAGAATGACTACATTCTGGAGTCTGTACGTCACAGTCCTCAGTCTCGGTACGATCTTCGCCCTGACCTGGCTGCTGCTGTCGACCCGCAAGGGCCAGCGCAGCGAACAGACGGACGAGACGGTCGGGCACTCCTTCGACGGGATCGAGGAGTACGACAACCCACTGCCGAAATGGTGGTTCATGCTGTTTGTCGGCACGATCATTTTTGCCTTGGGTTACCTGGTGCTGTACCCGGGCCTGGGCAACTGGAAAGGCCTGCTGCCGGGTTACAACTACCTCGATAACGACAAGCAGACCGCGTTCGCCAACGGCCAGACCGGCTGGACCGGCGTGCACGAGTGGGAAAAGGAAATGGCCCGTTCGGACGCCAAGTTCGGTCCGATCTTCGCCAAGTTCGCTGCCATGCCAATCGAAGAAGTCGCCAAGGATCCGCAAGCGCTGAAAATGGGTGGACGTCTATTCGCCTCCAACTGCTCGGTGTGCCACGGTTCCGACGCCAAGGGCGCTTACGGCTTTCCTAACCTGACCGACGCCGACTGGCGTTGGGGCGGCGAACCGGAAACCATCAAGACCACCATCATGGGCGGTCGTCACGCGGTGATGCCGGCCTGGGCTGAAGTGATTGGTGAGCAAGGCGTTGCCGACGTGGCAGCGTTTGTCGTGACCAACCTGGATGGCCGCAAACTGCCGGAAGGCACCAAGGCTGATCCGGCCAACGGCGGCAAACTGTTCGCCGCCAACTGCGTGGCCTGCCACGGGCCGGCCGGCAAAGGCACCCCCGCCATGGGCGCGCCTGATCTGACCCACCCGGGCGCGTTCATCTACGGTTCGAGCTTCGCACAACTGCAGCAGACCATCCGTTACGGCCGTCAGGGCCAGATGCCCGCGCAGGAGCAACTGCAGGGCAACGACAAGGTTCACCTGCTGGCGGCGTATGTTTACAGCCTGTCCCACGGTGAAAAAGCACCGGAAGCGAACGCCGAGTAAGGCCGACGCTCCAGACAAAGAACGGCCCCGCCAATTCTCTTTGGCGGGGCCGTTTTGTTTTAACGCATTCGCATCGACAGTGGGAGCGCTTGCTGCACTGCAAAGGTTGCCGGAGCGCAACTGTCGCCACTCGCCGCACTCGCCTGTCGTCTCACGCACCCGGTCGCGAAAAGGCACCACTGACGGCCACGTTCGACACCAGGCAAAAAAACCTCGCCGAACTCCACGAGCCCGCTTTCAGGGACGATTGGCCCAAATGGATTGCACCGGAACGGTGTCGATCAACTCGCGGTTTTGCCATTGATTGTTCTTCACCAGATAAATCTGCAACTGCTTGCGATCTTCAGTAAAACTGGTGATCAGGTAAGTTTGTTGAGAAGTGGCGCCACTCAGGTACATCGGCACATTCCCCAACCAATACGAACTACCGCCATCCTTGTGCAGATGACCGGCAAATACTGCGGTGACCTTATAGGTCTTGAGCATTTCGATAAAGCGCTTCTGCTGGCTGGGACTGCCCTTCATCTCAAACGGTTTGTGCATATTGATGATGATGGCGTGACCCTGAACTCTCGCCAAGCGAAGATCCTTCTCGAGCCAGTCCAGTGCACTGTTTATTTCGAACGTAGTCGGATTCAAAAAATGAGCTATCCGTGTTGTGTAGGTCGGCTCATTATTGAGTTGAACCAAATGGACGTCACCGATAGTCTTTGAATAAGCAAGACTCCCCGAATAAAGTCTGTTGACCACACTGCCACTAATCGTCAGATCAAAACTATCCACCTTGCCTTCATGATACTCTTTGAATTGGACAATGCTCCCCGCCGCACAACTGTTACTGAAGCAGTCATCTACATTATTTTCATAATCATGATTACCCAAGCCATACAGATAATTCGTGCCGAAGTGCCGCTTCAATGCCGCCGCCATATAGTCACGCTGCCAGCCATGGCCGAAAGCAGTGATATCGCCATTAATCATCAAAGGGATAGTCGACTGCGATCCATTACGAGTCCGAAAGTCTGCAATACTTGCCAGCTGACTTTCTACCAGCCACTTAGAACGCTTGGTAAACTCCTCACCGGATTCAGGTGTTCTGCTGTCCGTCTTGTCTGTCCAGGGATATTGCGTGTCCGATGCGAACACCATGTGCTTCGGTGCATCCGGCACTGCATGGGCCATGAAAACCGAAAACAATAAAAACGCACCCACAAACAAACTTGCCACTTTATTATTAGCCATCATATAACACTTCCATTTAGTCGAATAAACTGACGACCTCGCGCCGTCAACTTTCACGCTATTCGAAAACCTTATAATCCTCAAACATACAGTGCAGATTAATTGATTTATTTTATTTCGAGAGCGACATAATCCCACTTGCAAAGCGCAACTAAGGTGAGCTTCATCATCACACAAACACTCATAAAATGAGACGAATATCAGCTAGACTCGACTTTCAGCGAGCAGTAACTTTTATCAGCGCCTGACGCACATTGTCAGAGCGCCTCATACATCAATAGATTCCAAGGAAGATAACCATGCGAGAAGCTGATCATGATTGTGTGCAATCCCAAGAGGATTTCACCTATGTCAACTCTGATACCGAGCACCTCAATAAGCACCAGGACAGTGATGACGCCACAACCGTCGACGTGGTCAAAAAAAACCCCGAAAGCGGACTCGACAGCCTCGGCGGCGGAAGGCTGATCTGAACAAGGCTGGGACTCGCTCGTCTGAGCGAGTCCCATGCATCGTCTATAGTCAATTGATCTGGATCATGACTTGTTCCATCTGCTACACCATTTATACCCTTCCCCCAACGCGACCAAAGGTCGCACCCGTGCGTCGGCGTGACAGGCGTATCATTGCGCCACTGCAACGCCTTTTTTGACCTTGGTTGGCACGTATCGACCGAGGCATTTTTCCACTGCCGTGGGATGCAATGATGAGCAACCAGATTCCGGTACACGACGTCACACCACCGAGCAAAAACGCGAACAACAGCGTTGATCTTTACGCCTCTCGAGAAAAAATCTACACCCGCGCTTTCACTGGCCTGTTCCGCAATCTGCGGATGATGGGCGGTGCCGCATTGTTCCTGCTGTATTTCGGTACGGTGTGGCTGAACTGGGGCGGCCATCAGGCCGTGTGGTGGAATCTACCGGAACGCAAGTTCTTCATCTTCGGCGCGACCTTCTGGCCACAGGACTTCATTCTGCTCTCGGGCCTGTTGATCATTGCCGCGTTCGGCCTGTTCTTCATCACCGTGTATGCCGGGCGGGTCTGGTGCGGTTACACCTGTCCGCAAAGTGTGTGGACGTGGATTTTCATGTGGTGCGAGAAGGTCACCGAAGGCGACCGCAACCAGCGCATCAAGCTCGACAAGGCGCCGATGAGCGCCAACAAGTTTCTGCGCAAAGCCGCCAAGCACTCGATGTGGCTGTTGATCGGTTTTGTCACCGGCATGACCTTCGTCGGCTACTTCTCACCGATCCGCGAACTGGTCTTTGAGTTCTTCACCGGCCAAGCCGATGGCTGGTCGTATTTCTGGGTCGGCTTCTTCACCCTCGCCACTTACGGCAACGCCGGTTGGTTGCGCGAGCAGGTGTGCATTTACATGTGCCCGTACGCACGCTTCCAGAGCGTGATGTTCGACAAGGACACGCTGATTGTTTCCTACGACCCGCGTCGCGGTGAAAGCCGTGGCCCACGCAAGAAAGGTATCGATTACAAAGCGCTGGGCCTCGGTGATTGCATCGATTGCACTATGTGCGTGCAGGTCTGCCCGACCGGCATCGACATCCGCGACGGCCTGCAAATCGAGTGCATCGGCTGCGCCGCGTGCATCGACGCCTGCGACAGCATCATGGACAAAATGGACTACCCGCGCGGGTTGATCAGCTACACCACCGAACACAACCTGTCCGGGCAGAAAACCCATAAACTACGGCCACGCCTGATCGGCTACGCCGTGGTGTTGCTGGCAATGATCAGCCTGTTGGTCACCGCGTTCTTCATGCGCTCGCTGGTCGGTTTCGACGTCAGCAAGGACCGCGTGCTGTACCGCGAAAACGCTGAAGGCCGAATCGAAAACGTCTACAGCCTGAAAATCATGAACAAGGATCAGCGCGACCACACCTACGTGCTGGAAGCCAGCGGTTTGCCGGATCTGCGCCTGCAAGGCAAACGCGAGATCAAGGTCGCGGCCGGCGATATCGTCAGCATGCCGGTCGAGTTGTCGAGCGCACCGGAACAACTGCCATCGAGCACCAACGAGGTGAAATTCCTCCTCAAGGATGCCGATGATGACAGCGTCCACGTTGAAGCCAAGAGCCGATTCATCGGCCCACAAATCCGTTGAGAGAACTGAACATGCCCGCAGCAAACGCCGCAAGTCCTTGGTACAAGCACCTTTGGCCATGGATCATCATCGGGATTCTGGCCTGTTCGGTGACCCTGACTCTGTCCATGGTGACTATTGCGGTGAACAACCCGGACAACCTGGTCAACGACAACTACTACGAGGCTGGCAAAGGCATCAACCGTTCGCTGGACCGTGAACTGTTGGCGCAAAACCTGAAGATGCGTGCGGCTATGCATCTGGATGACGTGACCGGTGAAGTTGATTTGCGCCTGAGCGGTGACAGCCAACCGAAGACGCTGGAATTGAACCTGATTTCGCCGACGCAGCCCGAGAAGGATCGCAAGATTGTCCTGACTCGCAGCGAGACTGAAACGGGCCGCTATATTGGGCAATTGGGCGACAAGGTTGAAGGTCGCCGGTTTGTTGAATTGCTCGGCAGTCAGGATGACCATGTGTGGCGCATGTTCGAAGAAGAACTGGTCAGCCATGACAAGGATCTGTTGTTGGGTGATGAACCGCTGCAAGGTGCCGAAGACTTGAAGAAGTAAGCCTGACTCTGATCGTTCCCACGCTCTGCGTGGGAACGCAGCCAGGGACGCTCCGCGTCCCAGCCGAAGCGGACGCGGAGCGTCCGGGGAGGCATTCCCACGCGGAGCGTGGGAACGATCATCGGAACACGTGCCATGACCACCCCACTCCCCTGCTACCACTGCGCCCTGCCCGTCCCGTCCGGCAGCCGCTTCACCGCCGTCGTACTCGGGCAATCCCGTGAGTTCTGCTGCCCGGGCTGTCAGGCCGTGGCCGAAGCCATCGTCGCTGGTGGTCTGGAAAGCTACTACCAACACCGCAGCGAAGCCTCGGCCAACCCCGAAGCGTTGCCGGTACAATTGACCGACGAACTGGCGCTGTACGACCGCGCTGATGTCCAGCAACCCTTCGTTCGCCATGAAGGCGAACTGGCCGAAACCACCCTGTTGATGGAAGGCATCAGTTGCGCCGCCTGCGGCTGGCTGATCGAGAAACACCTGCGCACGCTGCCTGCCGTGGCCGAGGCGCGGCTGAACCTGTCCAACCATCGTTTGCACGTGAGTTGGGCCGACGCGCAATTACCGCTGAGCCAGATCCTCGCCGAACTGCGTCACATCGGTTACGCCGCCCACCCGTATCAGGCTGATCGCGCCAGCGAACAACTGGCCAGCGAAAACCGTCTGGCCCTGCGCCAACTCGGTGTCGCCGGGCTGCTGTGGTTCCAGGCGATGATGGCGACCATGGCCACCTGGCCGGAATTCAACATCGACCTCAGCCCCGAGCTGCACACCATCCTGCGCTGGGTCGCGCTGTTCCTGACCACGCCGATCGTGTTCTACAGTTGCGCGCCGTTCTTCAAAGGCGCGATGCGTGATCTGCGCACGCGCCACCTGACCATGGATGTCTCGGTGTCGCTGGCGATCGGCAGCGCCTACATTGCCGGGATCTGGACCTCGATCACCGGGGTCGGCGAGTTGTATTTCGACGCGGTGGGAATGTTTGCGCTGTTTCTGCTTGCCGGGCGTTATCTCGAACGTCGTGCCCGCGAGCGCACCGCCGCCGCGACGGCGCAACTTGTGAATCTATTGCCGGCCTCGTGTCTGCGGCTGGACAACAACGGCCAGAGCGAACGCATCCTGCTCAGCGAGCTACGCCTCGGCGAGCGGATTCTGGTGCAGGCCGGCTCGATTCTGCCGGCGGATGGCAAGATCATCGACGGCCAGTCGAGCATCGACGAATCACTGCTGACCGGCGAATACCTGCCGCAACCGCGCATGCCGGGCGATGCGGTCACCGCCGGCACACTCAATGTCGAAGGTGCGCTGACCGTGGAAGTGCAGGCGCTGGGCCAAGACACACGCCTGTCAGCCATCGTCCGCCTGCTCGATCGCGCCCAGGCGGAAAAACCGCGACTGGCGGAAATCGCCGACCGTGCCGCGCAATGGTTCTTGCTGCTGTCGCTGATTGCCGCAGCGGCCATCGGCCTGCTCTGGTGGGAACTGGATTCATCGCGAGCATTCTGGATTGTCCTCGCCATGCTGGTTGCCACCTGCCCTTGCGCGCTGTCGCTGGCGACGCCGACCGCCCTCACCGCCGCCACCGGCACCCTGCACAAACTCGGGTTGTTGCTGACGCGCGGGCATGTGCTGGAAGGTTTGAATCAGATCGACACGGTGATCTTCGACAAAACCGGCACCCTCACCGAAGGTCGACTGGTGTTGCGTTCGATCCGGCCGCTGACGGCGCTCGACAGCGATCAATGCCTGAGCCTCGCCGCCGCCCTGGAGAACCGTTCGGAGCACCCGATTGCCCGCGCTTTCGGCCGTGCCCCGCTGGCCGCTGAAGAGGTCCACAGCACGCCGGGGCTTGGCCTTGAAGGTTTGGTGGATGGGCAGCGTTTGCGCATCGGTCAGGCGGAATTTGTCTGCGCCCTCAGCGGCACTGCAACACCGTCGATGCCGGACGAGGCCGGCCAATGGTTGCTGCTCGGCGACACTCAAGGGCCACTGGCGTGGTTCGTCCTCGACGATCGCTTGCGTGATGACGCCCCGGCGCTGCTCGCCGCGTGCAAGGCGCGTGGCTGGCGGACGCTGCTCTTGTCCGGTGACAGCTCGCCGATGGTCGCCAGTGTGGCGGCGGAACTGGGCATTGATGAGGCTCGCGGCGGTCTGCGTCCGGACGACAAACTGCAAGTGCTGCAACAACTGCACAAGGAAGGTCGCAAGGTGCTGATGCTCGGCGACGGCGTCAACGACGTGCCGGTGCTGGCTGCCGCTGATATCAGCGTGGCCATGGGTTCAGCCACCGATCTGGCGAAAACCAGCGCCGATGCAGTGCTGCTGTCCAATCGCCTCGACGCCCTGGTCCAAGCCTTCTCGCTCGCGCGGCGCACGCGGCGGGTAATCATCGAGAACCTGCTGTGGGCGGCGCTGTACAATGGCCTCATGTTGCCGTTCGCCGCCCTCGGCTGGATCACTCCGGTGTGGGCCGCCGTCGGCATGTCGATCAGTTCGTTGACCGTGGTGCTCAACGCGCTGCGCCTGACTCGCCTGCCGAGTCCGCCGCCCGTCAGCACCCGGTCAGAAACCCGTCCGCTGCCGGCCTGAGCCGCGCGGGCGTCTGGAGTACAGATGCCAGCTCTCTACGTGATGATCCCGGCCGCCCTGCTGATCGTGGCCATCGCCGTTTACATCTTCTTCTGGGCGGTGGACAGCGGCCAGTACGACGACCTCGACGGTCCGGCGCACAGCATCCTCTTCGATGATCAGGATCCGAACCACACCGCTGCGGTGGACGAAGCAAACGCGAACAAAGCGGACGATAAGGCGCCACCCCATGTTTGAACTGGCGCCATTGCTGGTCTCGGCATTGATCCTCGGCCTGCTCGGTGGCGGGCATTGTCTGGGCATGTGCGGCGGTTTGATGGGCGCGCTGACCCTGGCGATTCCCAAGGAACAGCGCAGCCGGCGCTTTCGTCTGCTGCTGGCGTACAACCTTGGACGAATCCTCAGTTATGCCACCGCAGGATTGCTGATCGGCCTGGCGGGCTGGGCGGTGGCCAACAGTCCAGCGGCACTTTTCATGCGCGTGCTGGCCGGGCTGCTGCTGATTGCCATGGGTTTGTATCTGGCCGGCTGGTGGAGCGGGCTGACGCGCATTGAAAGTCTTGGACGCGGTTTGTGGCGCTACATTCAGCCGGTCGCTAATCGCTTGTTGCCGGTGTCGAGTTTGCCTCGTGCGCTATTGCTTGGCGCGCTGTGGGGCTGGCTGCCGTGCGGACTGGTTTACAGCACGTTGTTGTGGTCGGCGAGTCAGGGCAATGCGCTGGACAGTGCGTTGTTGATGCTTGCGTTTGGGCTGGGGACTTGGCCGGTTTTGCTCGCCACGGGGCTTGCGGCTGAGCGGGTTACGGCGCTGTTGCGCAAACGCAGCGTGCGCATGGCCGGTGGATTGCTGGTGATTCTGTTCGGCATCTGGACCCTGCCCGGCCCGCATCAGCATTGGCTCATGGGCCATTAGATCGGCGGCGCGGCCTTCGCGAGCAGGCTCGCTCCCACAGGGAATCTGTGTTGCGCCACCGATCCAATGTGGGAGCGAGCCTGCTCGCGAAGAGGCCCGCACTAACACCACACCTCTCCCCGTTGATGCAAATCAACAGCCCCACCACCGCACCCCGATAGACTCGCTCACACTGCCAGCCTATCCGGGGGAACGCCCGCATGCTCGACGCCATTCGTTGGGACTCTGATCTGATCCGCCGCTACGACCTGGCGGGGCCGCGCTACACCTCTTATCCGACGGCTGTGCAATTTCACAGTCAAGTCGGCACCTTCGACCTGTTCCATGCCCTGCGCGACAGCCGCAAAGCCCTGCGCCCCTTGTCGCTGTACGTGCATGTGCCGTTCTGCGCGAACATTTGCTACTACTGCGCCTGCAATAAGGTCATCACCAAGGATCGCGGTCGTGCGTTGCCGTACTTGCAGCGGCTGGAGCAGGAAATCCAGCTGATCGCCTGCCACCTCGACCCGGCACAAAAAGTCGAGCAACTGCACTTTGGTGGCGGCACCCCGACCTTTCTCAGTCATGACGAACTGCGGCAGTTGATGGCGCACCTGCGCAAGCATTTCAATCTGCTGGATGACGACTCTGGCGATTACGGCATCGAGATCGACCCGCGTGAAGCCGACTGGTCGACCATGGGCCTGCTGCGCGAACTCGGCTTCAACCGGGTCAGCATCGGCCTGCAGGATCTCGATCCGGCGGTGCAGCGCGCGGTCAATCGCCTGCAAAGTCTGGAGGAAACCCGCGCAGTGATCGATGCCGCGCGCACCCTGCAGTTTCGTTCGATCAATATCGACTTGATCTACGGCTTGCCCAAACAGACCCCGGAAAACTTCGCCCGCACCGTCGAGGAAGTGATCAGCCTGCAACCGGATCGACTCTCGGTGTTCAACTATGCGCACCTGCCGGAGCGCTTCATGCCGCAGCGACGGATCAATGGCAATGAGTTACCGGCGCCCGCGCAGAAACTGGAAATGCTCGAACGCACCATCGAACAGCTCACCGCCGCCGGTTATCGCTACATCGGCATGGACCACTTTGCCCTGCCCGACGATGAGCTGGCCATTGCCCAAGAGGAGGAAACCCTGCAACGCAACTTCCAGGGTTACACCACCCACGGCCATTGCGACTTGATTGGTCTGGGGGTTTCCGCAATCAGCCAGATCGGCGACCTGTACTGCCAGAACAGCAGCGACCTCAACGAGTACCAGAACAGCCTCGCCGCCGCACAACTGGCGACCAGCCGTGGTTTGCTGTGCAACGCCGATGATCGCTTGCGCCGCGCGGTGATCCAGCAACTGATCTGCAATTTCAGCCTGGAATTCGCCGAGATCGAGCAGCAGTTCAACATCGATTTTCAGGGTTATTTCGGCGCGCTGTGGCCGCAACTGCAAGGCATGGCCAGCGATGGCCTGATCGAGCTGGATCGCGAACGAATCGAGGTGTTGCCGGCGGGACGCCTGTTAGTGCGCTCGGTGTGCATGGTGTTTGATGCCTACCTTGAGCAGCAAAACCGCCAGCGTTTCTCGCGGGTGATTTAGTTTTTGGTCAGCAGCGAACCGACTTTAAGATTCTGATCCGACGTCAGGCCCGACTGCCCGACCACTTTGGACAAGGCCAGATTGGCGGTGATCAGCCCAGTGTTCAACGCGGCAATGGCGCCACGCAGAGCCGCGACCTTGTTGATCTTTTCTTCGTTGGAAAGGCGTTTGTCGGTCATGACCGCTTCGATGAGTGCCTTTTTCTCGGCAATCTGTTTTTGCAGCTTGCGGATCATCTTCAGCAATTGCTGGATGTTCTCAGGCAGCCCGCTGTCGTCAATGTCGCTGTTTTCGCCACCGACACTGGCGGCTTTTTCAATCGAGGCACCGGACAGCGACACTTTGACGCCCTCGACCAAGGTCGGGGTTGCCTCTTCGGTCGAGCCTGCTTCCCGTGCATTGTCTAAAGAGGTTTTAAACGTTTCCGGCATTGCCGCAACGTCGCTGCTACCGGGGCCCAGCGTGCCAATGGCGGCCATCGAAGCGTTCCTTGTATGCGTTCTGATACCTGTTTATCGGCGGCTGGCCCTGCGGCTTTACACCTGTAGGGCAAAGTCGCCCCAGACTGGCCTGAATGTCCTCCCGTGGGTTACCCTTACGGCTTATGTGTGTTTTCCCACAAGGATTAAAGAAATGTCCGAGCCAGTTAAACTGCGCGCTCATAACCAGGCCCATTGCAAGGATTGCAGCCTGGCCCCTCTCTGCCTGCCACTTTCTCTGAATCTGGAAGACATGGATGCGCTGGACGAAATCGTTAAACGCGGCCGCCCGCTGAAAAAAGGCGAGTTCCTGTTCCGCCAGGGCGACACGTTCGATTCCGTTTATGCAGTACGCTCCGGCGCCCTGAAGACCTTCAGCCTGAGTGACAGCGGCGAAGAACAGCTCACCGGTTTCCACTTGCCGAGCGAACTGGTCGGCCTGTCCGGCATGGACACCGAGAAACACCCGGTGTCAGCCCAGGCGCTGGAAACCACCTCGGTCTGCGAAATCCCTTTTGAACGTCTCGATGAACTGGCCCTGCAACTGCCGCAACTGCGCCGCCAGTTGATGCGCGTCATGAGCCGCGAAATCCGCGACGACCAGCAAATGATGTTGCTGCTGTCGAAGAAAACCGCCGACGAGCGCATCGCCACGTTCCTGGTCAATCTGTCCGCGCGCTTCCGCGCTCGCGGCTTCTCGGCCAATCAGTTCCGCCTGAGCATGTCGCGCAATGAAATCGGTAACTACCTCGGCCTGGCGGTAGAAACCGTGTCCCGCGTGTTCACACGCTTCCAGCAAAACGAGCTGATCGCCGCCGAGGGCAAGGAGATTCACATCCTCGACCCGATCCAGCTCTGCGCGCTGGCCGGTGGCTCGCTCGAAGGCTGATCTCGACCCGCGGCCGAGCGAATCGTTTCAGCCGCGGGTATACTGCGCCGTTTGCAGCCCTGCCAGGACACCTCGACGATGGTCTTCGACTCCTTCGACATCAAATCGCTTATTCGCCCTGTGATCGACTTCCCGAAACCGGGCGTGATCTTTCGCGACATCACCCCGCTGTTTCAATCGCCCAAGGCCCTGCGCCTGGTGATGGACAGCTTCGCCCACCGCTATGTGGAAGCCGACTTCACCCACATCGGCGCGATGGATGCCCGTGGCTTCCTGATCGGCTCGGTGCTGGCCTATCAGTTGAACAAGCCGCTGGTGCTGTTCCGCAAGCAAGGCAAACTGCCGGCAGACGTGTTGGCCGAGGGTTACGCAACCGAGTACGGCGAAGCGTTCCTGGAAGTGCACGCCGACAGCCTGTGTGAAGGCGATTCGGTGGTGATGTTCGATGATTTGATTGCCACGGGCGGCACGCTGATTGCGGCAGCCAACCTGATTCGCCGCATGGGCGCGCGGGTGCATGAAGCGGCAGCGATTATTGATTTGCCGGAGCTGAACGGGTCGCAGCGGCTGGAAGACATGGGCATTCCTACCTTCTGCCTGACGCAGTTTGCGTTGACCGATAAGTAAGCAGCGCCCTTCAGGCCGCCATCGCGAGCAGGCTCACTCCTACAATTTGGAATGCGCTCCCCCTGTAGGAGTGAGCCTGCTCGCGATGAGGCCGGTAGCCTCACCGCAAAACCTAAAGCCCCATCTGCTTGCTGATGATCTCGTTCATCACCTCCCGCGTCCCGCCGCCAATCGACAAGATGCGGTTATCCCGATACAGCCGTTCCACCAGACTCTCACGCATATAACCCAACCCACCAAGAATCTGCACCGCCTCGGTGGTGATCCGGTCTGACGTATCCGTGGCAAAGTTCTTCGCCATGGAAATCTCCTTGATCACGCTCTGCCCCGCCGCCATCTTCGCCGCTTGCCGATAAGTGAATTCCCGTGAAACCTCCAGCGCAGTCGCCATTTCGGCGAGGCGATGCTTGATCACCTGAAACTTGCCGATCGGTTTGCCAAACGCTTCACGCTCCCGCGCCCATTTCAGGCTCTGTTCCAGTGCAAGCTGGGAAGTCATGTTGGCCATCAGCGCCAGCGCCAGTCGTTCGCTTTGAAAATTGCCCATGATGCAGGCGAAGCCCATGTTCTCGGCGCCAATCAGATTGCCCACCGGCACGCGGCAGTCGTCGAAGAACAACTCGGCGGTGTCCGACGCCCACCAACCCATTTTTTTCAACTGACGACCAACGGTGAAGCCCGGCGTGCCCTTTTCGATCAACAACAGGCTGATACCGCCGAAACCCGGCGCACCGGTGCGCACCGCGACGGTGTAAAAATCGGCGCGTACGCCACTGGTGATAAAGGTTTTGCTGCCGCTTACCCGGTAGAAGTCACCGTCACGCTCGGCGCGGGTTTGCAGGTTGGCAACGTCGGAGCCACCGCCGGGCTCGGTGACCGCCAGGGCGCTGATCTTCTCGCCGCTGAGCACTTGCGGCACAACACGCTCACGCACCTCGGGACGGGCCCATTTGACGATCGGCGGCAAGCCGATATCCAGCGAGCCGAGCCCCGCTACCAGGCCGCCAGAGCCGCAGCGCATCAACTCCTCGCTGGCGGCAACCTTGGCGAACAGATCGCCTTCATGGCTGCCTCCCAGCGCTTCGGGATAGCCAATGCCGAGGATGCCCGCCGCGCCCGCCTTCAGGTACAGCTCACGGGGGAAGCTTTCGGCTTCTTCCCAATGATCGATATCCGGCAGGATCTCGCGTTCGACGAAACGCCTGACGCTGTCGCGGACCAATTGGTGGCTGGGGTCGAAGTATTCCTGAAAGGCAGGCATGGGCGAGCTCCACGGAAGGGTTCGCCGAACTTAACCGAGCGCTTGCTTGGTTTACAAGATGCAGAAGATCAAAAGATCGCAGCCTTCGGCAGCTCCTACATTGGAAATACGCGTTTCCCTGTAGGAGCTGCCGAAGGCTGCGATCTTTTGATTTTTATCAGAGAGAAATCGGTTTACGCCCGGCAAACGAATGCGCCAGCGTGCCGCCATCGACCAGCTCCAGCTCACCACCCAGCGGCACGCCGTGGGCAATCCGCGAAGCGATCAGGCCTTTGTTGCTCAGCAGCTGCGCGATGTAATGCGCCGTCGCCTCACCTTCCACCGTCGGGTTGGTCGCGAGGATGACTTCAGCAAAAGTCTCCGCCTCCTCAATCCGCGCCATCAGTTGCGGAATGCCGATCGCCTCAGGCCCGAGACCATCGAGCGGCGACAAATGCCCCTTGAGCACAAAGTAGCGACCACGGAAGCCGGTCTGCTCGACGGCATACACATCCATCGGCCCTTCCACCACGCACAGCAACGTGTCGTCGCGGCGGGTGTCGGCGCATTGCGGGCACAGATCGTCTTCGGTCAGCGTGCGGCACTGGCGGCAGTGACCGACCCCTTCCATGGCCTGACTGAGGGCCTGGGCCAGGCGCAAGCCGCCGCTGCGGTCACGCTCAAGCATCTGCAACGCCATGCGCTGGGCGGTTTTCTGCCCCACGCCCGGCAAAGTGCGCAAGGCGTCGATCAGTTGGCGAATCAAAGGGCTGAAGCTCATGGGTAAAAAGTCCGACAAAACAACGAGACGCGGTTTATACCCGCGCCTCTGGCCAGCGTCAAATACTCAGTCCTGCGCGACCTTCACCACCAGTTTGCCGAAGTTGCGCCCCTCCAGCAGGCCGATAAACGCCTCGGGCGCCTGCTCCAGGCCTTCCACCACGTCCTCGCGGAATTTGACCTTGCCGTCGCGCACCCACGGCACCATGTGGCTGATGAATTCCGGCTGACGGTCGCCGTAATCGTCGAACACGATGAAGCCCTGAATCCGCACGCGTTTGGTCAGCAGTGTGCGTTGCAGCATTGGCAGGCGATCCGGGCCTTGCGGCGCTTCGGAGGCGTTGTAACCGGCGATCAGACCGCACAACGGAATGCGCGCCTTGGCGTTAAGCAGCGGCACTACCGCATCGAACACATGACCACCGACGTTCTCGTAATAGATGTCGATGCCATCGGGACATGCCTTGGCCAATTGCTCAGCAAAATCGGGCGCCTTGTGATCGATACAGGCATCAAAACCCAGCTCTTCGACCACGTATTTGCATTTGTCGGCACCGCCGGCCACGCCGACCGCGCGCAGGCCTTTGATCTTCGCCACCTGGCCGACCACCGAGCCGACCGCGCCGGAGGCCGCAGCGACAACGAGGGTTTCACCTTCCTTCGGCTGGCCAATGTCCATCAGGCCCATGTACGCGGTCATCCCCGGCATGCCCAACACGCCCAGCGCCATTGAAGGACTCGGCAGCCCGGCAGGGATCGGGATGATGTTGCGACCGTCGCTGATGCTGTGGCTCTGCCAACCGGTCGCACCGACCACCAGATCCCCTTTATGAAACTTCGGATGACGCGAGTCCTCGACACGGCTGACCGCGCCACCGGTCATCACTTCGCCGATTTGCACCGGCGCGGCGTAGGACGGCGCGTCACTCATGCGTCCGCGCATGTAGGGATCGAGGGACAGGTACAGGGTTTTCAGCAGCACCTCGCCGTCCGCCAGATCCGGCAACGCTTCGCGTTCGAGGCGGAAGTTTTCCGGGGTCGGCGCACCGACCGGGCGTGAGGCGAGGACGAAACGTTGGTTGAGCGTAAGAGGGTCGGACATGTCAGCGTCTCCTGTGAATGGTGAATTCAGCGAGTATAGGGAGCAGACCATTGAGGCTTTTGCGCGTTCGATGTTTATTCAGGTGGACCGAGGTGAGTTCATTCGCGAGCAGGCTCGCTCCCACAGGAGAATGCGTTTCAAATGTGGGAGCGAGCCTGCTCGCGAAGGCGGCATCAAAGACACCACACCTCCAAGAGTCAGAAACAAAAATGCCAGGCGCAAGGCCTGGCATTTTGTGTAGCTCATCTGCCGCCGATTGGCGAATCAGAATGGCAGTTTCATACCGGCTGGCAGGTTCATGCCGGCGGTCATGTTGCCCATTTTGTCCTGGCTGTTCTTCTCGATCTTGCGCACAGCGTCGTTGACGGCAGAGGCGATAACCGCTTCCAGCATCTCTTTGTCATCTTCGCTCATGCCTTCGACCAGGCTTGGGTCGATGCTCACGCTTTTGACGTCGTGACGACCGGTCATCACCACGGTGACCATATCGCCGCCGGCCTTACCGGTGACTTCGGCGTTGGCCAGTTCTTCCTGCATCTTGGCCATTTTTTCCTGCATCTGCTGCGCCTGCTTCATCAGGCCGGCCATGCCACCTTTCATCATGGGAATCACCTCAAAAGTACTTGGATCAAAACAGCGCCCGGCGAAGATTAGCCGAGCACCTTCAGTTATTAGCCTTGGGCGACCAAGGCGTCGACAGGTTCAATAGTATCGTGTCGCACCACCGCGCCGAACTGCTGAACCATCTGCTGGATGAACGGATCGCCGTGGATCGACTCCTCCGCCTCGCGCTGACGGTTGGCGCGCCGACGGGACGCGGCTTGGGCCGGGGTTTCCTGCTCGGGCTTGATCAGCTCGATGGTCAGGCTCAGCGTGCGACCGTGGAACTGGTTCAACGCATCGTTCAGACGCCGCTGCTGCGTGGCGTTGAACAGCGCGCTGTGCGCCGGGTCGAGGTGCATCAGCCAATGGTCGCCATCGACGGCGATCAATGTGCAGTTGGCGGCGATGCTGCCGGTCATGCCGGAGATCGGCAGTTTCGGGAACAGCTCCAGCCATTGCAACGCCAGACCGGTGGCCGGTGCCGCAGCCGGTTCTGGCTCAGGTTCTGGCGCGGGCTCGGCGGCATGTTCGCTGGCCAGTTCGTCGAGGTAGCTGTAGGCCGAATCCATGTCCGGCTCGATGTAGTCCTCGTCCAGCGGCGGCTCGTCGTCCATGTCCATGCCCGGTGTGGCGGCATCGACGTCGGCGACCGACGGCTCGGGAATCGGTGCGGCAGCCCATTCTGGAGCCTCCGGAACGACGCTATCCGGGGTCGGCAACGGCATTGGCGGCAACTCGGGTTGCTCGGCGGTGGTTTCCAGCACCGGTTCGACGGCGGGGTGCTGCGCAGGCTCGGGTTCAGCTTCGGATTCTACCGGGTCATTCCACGGCAGATCGATGACAGCTTCGGCAACGACAGGTGCAGGTGCAGGTGCAGGTTCTGGCGCGGCAACAGGAGCAACCGGCGCGGGCTCGGGAGCCGGCGCGGGTGCAGCGACGGGTGTCGGCGCTGGAACGGGAGCCGGCGCAACCGCCGCAGCAACTACCGGCGCAGGTTTAGGCGCGGCAGCCACTGAGTTTGCGGAATCAACTGTGGCCTGGCTGATCCCCACTGGCTTTAGCGGTTGCCTCGGGGCGTCCGCCGTATCTGCCGGCCGGAAGGCCAGCATCCGCAGCAGGACCATTTCGAAACCACCGCGCGGATCCGGCGCCAGCGGCAAATCGCGGCGGCCGATCAGGCCCATCTGGTAATAGAACTGCACATCTTCGGCGGGCAAGGCCTGCGCCAGTGCCAACACGCGATCGCGGTCGCCATGCCCGTTGTCGACACCTTCCGGCAACGCCTGAGCGATGGCCACGCGGTGCAGCACGTTGAGAATTTCCGAGAGCACGCCGTTCCAGTCCGGGCCTTGTTCAGCCAGGTGACGCACGGCTTCGAGCAACGCCTTGGCATCACCCTCGATCAAGGAATGCAGGACGTCATAAACCTGACCGTGATCCAGCGTGCCGAGCATCGCCCGCACGTCGGTAGCGAGAACCTTGCCTTCACCGAAAGCAATCGCCTGATCGGTCAGGCTCATGGCGTCCCGCATCGAACCGTCAGCGGCGCGACCGAGCAGCCACAGCGCATCGTCTTCGAAGGGTACGTTTTCGGCGGTCAGGACGTGGGTCAAATGCTCGACCACACGCTCGGGCGTCATGTTCTTCAGCGAGAACTGCAGGCAGCGCGACAAAATCGTTGCCGGAAGTTTCTGCGGATCAGTGGTCGCGAGGATGAACTTGACGTACGGCGGTGGCTCTTCGAGGGTTTTCAGCAGTGCATTGAAGGAATGGCTGGAAAGCATGTGCACTTCGTCGATCAGGTAGACCTTGAAGCGCCCACGGCTCGGCGCGTACTGCACGTTGTCGAGCAGCTCGCGAGTGTCTTCGACCTTGGTGCGGCTCGCGGCGTCGATCTCGATCAAGTCGACGAAACGGCCCTCGTCGATTTCCCGGCACACCGAGCACTCGCCGCACGGGCTGGAAGTGATACCTGTCTCACAGTTCAGGCATTTGGCAATGATCCGCGCAATCGTGGTTTTACCCACCCCACGCGTACCAGTGAACAGGTACGCATGGTGCAGCCGTTGGCTGTCCAAGGCATTGATCAGAGCCTTGAGCACATGGGTCTGGCCGACCATTTCGCGGAACGAGCGCGGACGCCATTTACGTGCAAGAACCTGATAACTCATCGAAAACCGTCGCAACGAAGGAAGCTGAAGCGGCTAATGCTAGCGGAGCAAGGGCAAAATTGCATCCGGTGTCCTCGTCTAATATGGCTAAGCTGCATCAGCAGAGGCTTTTATCGGCTCGGGATCGGGAATTACCGGAGCGTTTATGCGGTGGGCCGTGGGGGCGTTGCTGGGAATCAGCCTGAATGTGACGGCAGCGCAAGCCCCGTTGCGCTTCGCCATGCCCGACAGCTGGGCGATGCCGATGGTGCAATACGAACGCGGCCGCCCGACCCAGGGCATTCTTTACGACCTGATGCTCAGCCTGGCCACGCAGGTCGGCGTACCGGCGCAATTTCACGTCCTGCCCCGCGCCCGCGTGCAGAACGCCATGGAACACGGCGAAATAGATGTGCGCTGCTATGCCGCGCAGTCGTGGCTGCCGAATCAGTCGGGGGATTACATCTGGAGTCTGCCGTTGTTCTTCCAGCGCGATCTGTTGATCAGCCGCAAAGATCAACCTGTCAGTGCCGTCCCCGCGCATTTGCCCCGCCAATCCATCGGCACCGTGCTTGGCTACACCTACCCGACTCTGCAACCGTTGTTCGACGCTGACCGACTGCAACGCGAAGATGCGCGCAATCAGGAGCAGGTGTTGGAGAAGCTGCTGGCCGGGCGTTATCGCTATGCGGTGAGCAATCAGTGGACGCTGGACTGGTTTAACCAGCGCTTGATGCCGGAGCAGCAACTGCAAGGTGTCGCCGTGTTGCAGGAGCAGAAGGTGGGTTGCTATGTGAGGAATGATCCGAAGGTGCCGGTGCAACGGATATTGCGCACGTTGTTGCGGATGAAGATGTCGGGGGAGATTGATGAGATTATCCGGCTCTATACCGGGTCCTCTGAAGCCACCCCATAACCCCTGTAGGAGTGAGCCTGCTCGCGATGGCGTCCTGTCTCCCAAACATGAGTTGACTGACCCACCGCCATCGCGAGCAGGCTCACTCCTACAAGGGATTTGTGCCGACCTGACAAATCGCAGACACAAAAAAACCGCAGTGGGCGAAACCCATGCAGTTCTGGTTGAAGCGTTCGATTGTTCGTTAAGGTGGTAACCCCACCAGCCACACCCCGGCACACAATGTTCCCGCTGTGGCTGCTGCCTTCCGGCTCTGACCAGGTTCACGGGTAATCGTTGCGGGGGGACCGATGGGGTCACCATAACGATGCTTGCCTGTCGGCGAGCCGCGCCATTGTACCTATCTGAGACGAAGTTACAACCGTTGGTTGCAGATTAAAAACATGAATTGCTTCAAGGACATAAAGATCGCAGCCCACGCCAGTGCCTACAGGGCCAACACCTCATCCGCCCTGCCCCCCGCCTGCTGGATCACCAGATGAATAAAGTGCAGCTTGGCAATCGCCGGTGCTGGCAGCACGAACGGGTAGAAATCCGGCTGACCCATGCTGCGTGACAGCTCATTGAGCATCCCGGCCAGTTCGATCCACGCGTTGACGAACGACAGAAACGCCTCGCCACCGGGATGTTCCGGGTCATACAGCGTGCTGGTCGGAAACGGCTGGTAATCAAAATCCATTTCCCGCGCGCTCATGCCGAAGCCCAGCGCCGTGTCCACCGCGTCCATCATGTGCAGATAGTGCGCCCAGGTTTCCGCCCAGTCTTCCCACGGGTGCATGGTTGCGTAGGCGCTGACGTAGTGCTGCGGCCAGTCGAGTGGCGCGCCTTGCTGATAGTGACGATCGAGCGCCTCGGCGTAACTGGCGCGTTCGTCGCCGAACAGGCTACGGAATGAGCCGAGCCACGGGCCGTTAGCGATCAGGCGATCCCAGTAATAATGGCCCACCTCATGGCGAAAATGCCCGAGCAGCGTGCGATACGGTTCGCGCATCTGCGCCCTCACCTGCTCGCGGTGGGCGTCGTCGGCTTCTTTGATGTCGAGGGTGATCAGGCCGTTGGCGTGGCCGGTCATTGGCGCATTGCCTTCGAGGTCGACACCGATGAAATCGAACGCCAGACCGGTGTCTTCATCGACGGTTTTCGGGATGACTTGCAGGCCGAGGGTGATCAGTTGCGCGACCAGTCGACGCTTGGCAATTTCGACCTTGCGCCAGCGTTCGGGATTGTCCGGGGCGGACAGGTCGGGGATGGTGCGATTGAGGCTGCAAGCGACGCACAGGCTGTCGTGATCGTTGGCCGGCAGCAGCCAGTTGCACGCGGCGGCTGTGTCGAGGTTGGCGCAGCGGCGGAACAATCCCGAGTCGGGATCGGCGTCGAGCGTCCAGGTACCCTCGTATGGCCCCGGCTGCAGCGAAGTCAGACGGCTTTCTTCGGGTTGATAACCGAGCAAGGCATTGCACGCCAGGCACTGGCTGTTGCGAAAGAACAGCGACTGGCCGCAGCGGCACGGCCAGACTTTGCTGTTGCGTGAAGATTCGCCCATGAACGGCGCGATGATGCGGGAACTGAGCTGCTCGAAAAAACGGTGCATGGCGATCTCTCCCTGGGGCTTGCCAAGACTAGATCATTCCCGCGGGCTGATCGTTCCAACGCTCTGCGTGGGAATGCATCCAGTGACGCTCTGCGTCACAGCGGACGCGGAGCGTCCGGAGCGGCATTCCCACGCGGGAGCGTGGGAACGATCAGACGTTCAGGCCGTGGGTTTTGAGGAAGGCGATGAAGGTTTCTTCGTCCATCACCTTCACGCCCAGCTCATTGGCCTTGGTCAGTTTGGAACCGGCACCGGGGCCTGCGACGACGCAATGAGTCTTCGCCGACACCGACCCCGCGACTTTGGCGCCCAGGCTTTCCAGATGTTCCTTGGCGACATCACGGCTCATCAGCTCAACCTTGCCGGTCAGCACCCAGGTCTCGCCGGACAGCGGCAAGCCTTCGACGACTTTCCTCTCGCTCTGCCAGTGCATGCCGAAATCACGCAGTTGTTTTTCGGACTCTTCAGCCAACTTACGATGCTGCGGAACAGCAAAAAACTCGCGCACCGAATTGGCCTGCTTCTCCGGCAAGGCCTGACGCATGTCCAGCCAGTCCGCATTCATCACCGCTTCCAGCGAACCAAACTTGTCCGCCAGCTTCTGCGCGCCACCGGGGCCGACCGAAGGAATGTGCAGCTTGTCGAGGAAGCCACCGAGCGTGGTGCTGGCGGCAAACTCGGCGCCCAGCTCACCCTGGTCCTGAATCTGCAAACCATGGCCGAGCAATTCGGTAATCACCTGCTGGTTATGCGCATCTTCAAAGAAGCTGTGAATCTCGTGCGCCACTTCCAGCCCGACGTCCGGCAGGTAGGTCAGCACTTGCGGCAGCGCCTGCTGCACACGCTCCAGCGAACCCAGCGAGCGCGCCAGCACCTTGGCCGTCTCTTCGCCGACATCGGGAATGCCCAGTGCATAGATGAAGCGCGCCAGCCCCGGCTTCTTGCTGTCTTCGATGGCCGCGAGCAGCTTGTTGCTCGACACCTCGGCAAAGCCTTCCAGATCGACGATGTCGTCAAACTTCAGCGCATACAGATCGGCTGGCGAACTGACCAGGCCTTCATCGACCAGTTGCTCGACGCTTTTGTCGCCGAGGCCTTCGATATCCATCGCGCGGCGCGAGACGAAGTGAATGATCGCCTGTTTCAGTTGCGCGCCACAGGCCAGACGGCCGACACAGCGATACACTGCGCCTTCGCTGACGGTTTCCTTGCCTTTGCTGCGTTTGATCAGTTGCGTGCGCTCGACGTGCGAACCGCACACCGGGCAGTTCTCTGGAATCTGCACCGCGCGCGCATTTTCGGGACGGCGATCCATGACCACTTGTACGACTTGCGGAATCACATCGCCGGCGCGGCGGATGATCACGGTGTCACCGATCATCAGGCCCAGACGCGCAACTTCATCCATGTTATGCAGCGTGGCGTTGGCCACGGTTACGCCGGCAACCTTGACCGGTTTCAATCGTGCCACCGGCGTAACAGCGCCAGTACGGCCAACCTGAAACTCGACGTCGAGCAACTCGGTGAGTTCTTCCATCGCCGGGAATTTATGCGCGATCGCCCAGCGCGGCTCACGAGCCCGGAAGCCCAGTTCACGCTGATCGGCAATGCTGTTGACCTTGAACACCACGCCGTCGATTTCATACGTCAGCGAGTTACGGCGCGCGCCGATGTCGCGGTAGTAATCCAGGCATTCATCGATGCCTTTGGCCAATTTCAATTCGTGACTGATCGGCATGCCCCACTTCTGCAACTGCTTGAGGTTGCCGATGTGGGTGTCGGAAATATCGTGGGAAACCTGACCGATGCCGTAGCAGCAGAACTCCAGCGGACGGTTGGCGGTGATCTTCGAGTCCAGTTGACGCAGACTGCCGGCGGCAGCGTTGCGCGGGTTGGCGAAAGTCTTGCCACCGACGTCCAGCTGCGAGGCATTGAGGCGCTCGAAACCGGCCTTGGACATGAACACTTCACCGCGCACTTCCAGGGTCGCCGGCCAGCCTTCGCCGTGCAGCTTTAGCGGAATATTGCGCACGGTGCGCACGTTGACGCTGATGTCTTCACCAGTAGTGCCGTCGCCGCGTGTGGCGCCACGCACCAGCACGCCATCCTGATACAGCAGGCTGACCGCCAGGCCATCGAGTTTCGGTTCGCAGCTGTATTCCACCGCCGCACTGCCGCCGAACAAATCGCCGGCCGGCAGGTCCAGACCTTCGGTGACGCGGCGATCGAACTCGCGCATGTCACTTTCTTCGAAGGCGTTGCCGAGGCTGAGCATCGGCACTTCGTGACGCACCTGAGTGAACGCGGTGAGCGCCACGCTGCCGACGCGCTGGGTTGGCGAGTCGCTGGTGATCAGTTCCGGGTTGGCCGCTTCCAGCGCCTTGAGCTCGTGGAACAACCGGTCATACTCGGCGTCCGGAATGCTCGGCTCGTCGAGGACGTGGTAACGGTAGTTGTGTTGATCGAGTTCAGCGCGTAGCTCGAGAATGCGGTTTTTGGCGGCGGTCATGGGGTGTTCTCTCATAAAGCAAAAGAGCAGCCGAGGCTGCTCTAATTCATCTATCTGTGGCAGCAGAAGCAAAGATCGCAGCCTTCGGCAGCTCCTACAGAAATCGCATTCCTGTAGGAGCTGTCGAGTGAAACGAGGCTGCGATCTTTTGATCTTGGCCTTAGCGCTTCTGGGTCAGGGCGCGACGTTCGAACTCAACGATGCGCTGACGGTAGTGCTCGATGGTCTGCGCGGTCAGAACGCTGCGCTGGTCATCTTTCAGTTCGCCGTTCAGTTCCTGCGACAGCTTGCGGGCTGCCGCCACCATTACGTCGAAGGCCTGCTTCGGATGGCGCGGGCCTGGCAGGCCGAGGAAGAAGCTCACCGCCGGGGTGCTGAAATGGTCGATATCGTCCAGATCGAAAATGCCCGGCTTGACCGCGTTGGCCATGGAGAACAGCACTTCACCGTTGCCGGCCATGCTTTCGTGACGATGGAAGATATCCATCTCGCCGAAACGCAGACCGCTTTCGAGAATGTTCTGCAACAGCGCCGGGCCTTTGAAGCCGGCAGCGTCACGGCAGATCACGCTGATCACCAGCACTTCTTCAGCTTGCGGCTGGTCTTTGTCGACCACCGCCGGCGAAGGCTTGCTGTCTTCGGCGAAATCGTCGTCACGGCTGCTGAAGCTCGGACCGCCGTCCAGATCCAGGTCGAGGTTCAGGTCGCCCTGCGCCGGACCGTTGCTGCCGCGCTTGCCACGTTTCGAACCAGATTCGCGAGGCTCGCGTGCTTCGCGGGCCGGCATGCTCACCGATGGCAGATCGTGTTCGTCCAGTTGCGGCTCTTTATGTGTATCCAGCACGCGAGCCGGGCCCAAAAGCTCAGCACTGGTGTCCTCGTCCGGCAGGTTGGACAGACTTCGGTCAAGACGGAATTTCAGTTTTCCCTTGCCGCCGCGCATACGGCGCCAGCCATCGAAAAGAATACCGGCTATCACAATGATGCCGATGACGATCAGCCACTCGCGCAGACCGATTTCCATGTAATCCCGTGCCTCTATAAAAAATGCTGAAAAATAAGGGGTTTACATTGTGCAAACCGCTTTAAAACGTGGCGCCAACTCTATGTTCTGACAGGCGTTTTGCCCACGTATACGAAAAATTGACATTAAACTAGCACGACCAAAGACAACTTTACACCGTCTGTCGAAATCGCTGCGCAAATTGTGTCGATTTGCCACTTTCATTCAAATAGTCAGCCTGTTGTCATCTTTGCGCAGCTCAGCTGCAAGTCGCGAGCTATAAGCCACAAGCTCTTCTCTTGCAGCTTGGAGCTTATCGCTCGAAGCTGCGCCGCTAGGCGTCCACCATCGCCATCGCCTCCTCGACATCCACGGCTACCAGTCGCGAACAACCCGGTTCATGCATCGTCACGCCCATCAACTGCTCGGCCATTTCCATGGCGATCTTGTTGTGGGTGATATAGATGAACTGCACGGTCTGCGACATCTCTTTGACCAATCGTGCGTAGCGTCCAACGTTAGCGTCATCCAGTGGCGCGTCAACCTCATCGAGCATGCAGAACGGCGCCGGGTTCAATTTGAAGATGGCAAAAACCAGTGCCAGCGCGGTCAGGGCTTTTTCCCCGCCGGAGAGCAAATGGATGGTGCTGTTCTTCTTCCCTGGCGGCTGCGCCATGATCGTTACCCCTGTATCGAGTAGATCTTCGCCCGTCAGTTCCAAATACGCCCGTCCACCACCGAAAACTTTTGGAAAAAGTGCCTGTAAACCGCCATTGATCTGATCAAAGGTATCTTTGAAGCGGTTGCGGGTTTCCTTGTCGATCTTGCGAATGACGTTTTCCAGGGTCTCCAGTGCTTCGACCAGATCGGCGTCCTGCGCATCCAGATAACGTTTACGCTCGGATTGTTGCGTGTATTCGTCGATGGCGGCGAGGTTGATCGCACCCAGGCGCTGAATCCGCGCATTGATGCGTTCGAGTTCTTCTTCGGCTTCGCGTTCACTGGCTTGTGCAGTCAGTGTGGCGAGGACGCCATTGAGATCGTAGCCGTCTTCCAGCAGTTGGTCCTGCAAAGCCTTGCGGCGCACGGTCAGGGCTTGCCATTCCATGCGCTGCTGTTCGAGCTGGCCGCGAATCAACTGCGATTGCTGCTCGGCCTGCGTCCGGCGTTTTTCCGCGTCGCGCAATTCGCGATCGGCGTCTTCGAGGGCGATCTGCGCGGTCTTCAGCTCTTCGTCGACGGTCATGCGCTTATCGAGCAACTCTTCGAGTTTCAGGCGCAGCTCTTCCAGCGGTGCCTCGCCCTCTTCCAGATTCAGACTCAACTGTTCGCGTTTTTCCGTCAGGCGCTCGGCCTGCATTTCCAGACGCTCCAGCGCCTGACGCGTGGAGTCGTGCTGCGCGCGCAACGAGCCAAGACGCACGGCCAATTGATGCGCGTGATCCTTGTGCTGCCGCGCTTCCTGACGCACCCGGTCAAGGCGTTCGCGCAGACTGTCGCGTTGGGCCAACAGCAATTCGCGCTGCTCGGTGTCCAGCGCCATGGCGTCCAGCGCGTCCTGCAATTGCATGCGCGCCTCGCCGATCTGTTCGTGCTCGAGTTCGCGTTGCTCGCCGAGTTCGACCAGCTCTTCATCAAGACGGGTACGACGCAACGTCAACTGTTCGGCCTTGGCTTTGCCAGCGGACAGCTGTGCTTTCAACTCGCCTTGCTGGCGCGCTTCGTCTTGCAGCAAACGACGCAAATGTTCGCGGCCGTTTTCCTGCTGACGCTGTTGCGCGCGCAGGGTTTGCAGACGGGTTTCCATGGCCTCGACCGTGGCTTCTTTTTCTTCCCGCTCGAGGTGCAGCGCTTCGATTTCCTGACCACGGGCGAGCATGCCGCTCTCTGCTTCGCTGGCCCGGCGTACGCGCAAGAAGTGCCGGCCGACCCAGTAACCGTCACGGCTGATCAGGCTCTCGCCAGCGCTCAACTGCCCGCGCAAAGCCAACGCCTGTTCGAGGCTATCGACCGGCTTGACCTGACCGAGCCACGGCGACAGATCGATCTGCGCGTCGACCTTATCGAGCAAGCTGCCGGCGACGCGCACCCCATCGCTGGCCGGGCTGAGCAGACGCAAATCACCCTGGGTGAAACCGGATAAATCAAAACCGCTGAAATCGTCAACCAGCACCGCTTGCAGATCAGCGCCGAGCACGGTTTCCACCGCCAGTTCCCAACCGGCCTCGACCTTCAGGCCTTCGGCCAGACGCGGACGCTCGGCGAGGTTGTGTTCCTTCAGCCATTCGGCGGTGCCGGTGCCCGGATCGAGCGCGGCTTGCTGCAACGCTTCAAGGGACGCCAAGCGACCGTTGAGACGCTGCAAATCACCCTGCGCCTGTTGCTGCGCGGTCAGCGCTTGCTGCAATTCCTGACGCAGTTGTTCAAGCTTTTCGACCTGCGCTTCTTCGCTGGTCTGCAAATCTTCGAGGGTCGCTTCGGACTCGGCGAGCTGCTCGTTGAGCTCCATGATCGCCGCATCTTCCGGGTCGGCCGAGAGCAACGCGCGCTCTTCGCCAAGACGCTTTTGCCGGTCAGCGAGGCGCTCCATGCTGGTTTCCAACTGCTGGATGCGCGATTGCTGCACTTCGGCCTGACGGCGCGGCTCGGCGGCGGTCAGGTTGAAGGCGTCCCACTGCTCCTGCCAGCCGTGCATGACGGACTCGGAATCTTCCAGCGCAGCGGCGGCTTCTTCGGCAGCGGCGCTGGTGACCTCCTGCTCGGGGGTGAGCATGTCCAGCTCTTCGCCGAGGGTCAGCAGCAACGTGCGGTCGTGGCCCAGGTGCGACTCGGTTTCCAGGCGGGCGCGCTCGGCTTCTTTCAGATCGTCCTGCAACTGACGCAGACGTTGCTGGCCATGCTGGATACTTTGCTCGACCCGGGCGATGTCGCCGCCAACCGAATAGAAGCGCCCCTGCACCAGATTGAAGCGTTCGGACAGGTCATGGTGACCGTCGCGCAGGCGTTCGATGGCCGCGTCAGCGTTTCGCTGCTCGGCGACCAGTGCTTCGAAACTGACTTCCTGGGTGCCGATGATCGACTCGCGCTGCCCGACCTGATCGTTGAGATCCTGCCAGCGCAGGGCCGACAGTTGCGCCTTGAGCTGGCGTTCTTCGGCTTTGAATTCCTGATACTTCTTCGCCGCTTCGGCCTGGCGATGAAGCCGTTCGAGTTGCCGCTCCAGCTCTTCGCGCAGGTCGGTCAGACGGGCAAGGTTTTCATGGGTGCGGCGGATGCGGTTTTCGGTCTCGCGGCGGCGCTCTTTGTATTTCGAGATGCCGGCGGCTTCTTCGATGAAGTTACGCAGGTCTTCCGGCTTGGATTCGATCAGCTTGGAGATCATCCCCTGCTCAATGATCGAATAGCTGCGCGGGCCGAGACCGGTGCCGAGGAAGATATCGGTGATGTCACGGCGACGGCATTTGGTGCCGTTGAGGTAATAGGTGGTCTGGCTGTCGCGGGTGACTTTGCGGCGAATCGAGATCTCGGCGTAGGCCGCGTATTCGCCCAACAACGTGCCGTCGGAGTTGTCGAAGACCAGCTCGATGCTGGCCTGACTCACTGGTTTGCGGCTGGTCGAGCCGTTGAAGATGACGTCGGTCATCGACTCGCCACGGAGGTTCTTCGCCGAACTCTCGCCCATCACCCAGCGTACGGCGTCGATGATGTTCGACTTGCCGCAACCGTTCGGCCCGACGACCGCCGCCATGTTACTGGGGAAGTTCACCGTGGTCGGGTCGACGAAGGATTTGAATCCCGCCAGTTTGATGCACTTGAGCCGCACGCTCAGGCAACCGTCAGGGCGGAAACCACCAGATCGCAGCTGCGCTGGGCGTAAGCCGTCAGCACGATGCGGATCTGCGGCAAATCACGGGCAAGCACGGCGGCGAGCAGGCGTTCGAACAGTTCGAGGAACTCGCTCATTGAGGCCTTGCGCTGTTCGAGGGCGAGGAAATATGCACGGCTCATCGCCGGCTGCAGGTTCTCGACGGTTTCTTGCAGGTAAGGATTGTTGGCGAACGGATAGGCAGCGCGCATCACGCTGAAGCTGTCGTCGACGAAACTGCGGATGTCCTGACGCTCGTAGCTGGCGGTCAGGCGCTGCTGGATCTGCACGAACGGCGCCATGTCCGACTGCACTTGCCAGCCATTGGCCACCGAGTTGCCGAGCAGGATGTACAACTCGCTCATCAGCGTGCACAGGCTCTGCACCTTGTGCGGCGTCAGCTCAGTGACGTGCGCGCCACGGCGCGGCAGGATCGCGATCAGGTGACGGCGTTCGAGGATCAGCAAGGCTTCGCGGACCGAGCCGCGGCTGACATTCAGTGCCAGCGTGACCTTCTGTTCCTGGATGCGCTCTCCCGGCTTCATTTCGCCACGAATGATGCGTTCGGCGAGGTGGTGAGCGATTTGCTCGGCGAGGCTGTCCGGCGCCTTGAACGTCATGGTTGTCCTTCAAACTCTATCGATCTGCACAAGCGGCGCAGTGTAGCGCAAATGCGGGCTCATGGCGGAGTGCCCACTCAGCGGTTTTTGGCACGAATCCCGCAAAAAAGCAGGGTGACCGATGAAGGTCAATAATGAATAGACACGTTGTTGATCGACGAAATGGATTTTCCTGACCTTTAAGTCAGAAAACCATTGACCGAAAAGTCAGACCTGCTAAATTCGGCTCAAGTCGGTTAACAACAATAATGAGTCTGCGAGGCCTTCCGTGATCCAGTTTTTACTTAACCAGGAACTCCGTAGCGAGCACGCCCTGGACCCGAATCTGACTGTGCTCAATTACCTGCGTGAACACGTGGGCAAGTCCGGCACCAAAGAAGGTTGCGCAAGCGGTGACTGCGGCGCCTGCACCGTGGTGGTCGGCGAGTTGCAAACGGATGACGCTGGCCGCGAATACATTCGCTATCGCAGCCTCAATTCGTGCCTGACCTTTGTGTCGTCGCTGCACGGCAAACAACTGATCAGCGTCGAAGACCTCAAACATAAAGGCGAACTGCACAGCGTGCAGAAAGCCATGGTCGAGTGCCATGGCTCGCAGTGCGGCTTCTGCACCCCCGGTTTCGTCATGTCGCTGTTCGCCCTGCAAAAGAACAGCGACGCACCGGATCACGCCAAGGCTCACGAAGCGCTGGCCGGCAATCTCTGCCGTTGCACTGGCTACCGGCCGATTCTGGCGGCTGCCGAGCAATCCTGCTGCGGCAAGCAAGCGGATCAGTTCGATGCCCGCGAAGCGGAAACCATCGCCCGACTGAAAGCCATCGCCCCGACCGATATCGGCGAACTGAACAGCGGCGACAAGCGCTGTCTGGTACCGCTGACCGTCGCTGATCTGGCCGATCTCTATGACGCTTATCCACAAGCTCGCCTGCTCGCCGGCGGCACCGACTTGGCACTGGAAGTCACCCAGTTCCACCGCACCCTGCCGGTGATGATCTACGTCGGCAACGTCGCGGAAATGAAGCGCATCGACACCTTCGAAGACCGCATCGAAATCGGCGCCGCCACCGCCCTCTCCGACTGCTACGAAGCGTTGAACGCCGAGTACCCGGACTTCGGCGAATTGCTGCACCGCTTCGCCTCGCTGCAAATCCGCAATCAGGGCACCCTCGGCGGCAACATCGGCAACGCCTCGCCGATCGGTGACTCGCCACCGCTGCTGATCGCCCTCGGCGCGCAGGTCGTGCTATGCAAAGGCGAAACCCGCCGCACCCTGAACCTCGACGATTACTTCATCGATTACAAAGTCACTGCCCGTCAGGAAAGTGAATTCATCGAGAAGATCATCGTGCCGCGCGCCACTGCCGAGCAGTTGTTCCGCGCCTACAAAGTCTCCAAGCGTCTGGACGACGACATCTCCGCCGTCTGCGCCGCGTTCAACCTGCGCGTCGAAAATGGCGTGATCACCGATGCACGCATGGCCTTCGGCGGCATGGCTGCGATCCCGAAACGCGCCGCCCATTGTGAAGCCGCGCTGATCGGTGCGCCGTTCAACAACGCCGTGGTCGAACGTGCCTGCGCCGCGCTGGCCGAAGACTTCACGCCGCTCTCGGACTTCCGCGCCAGCAAGGAATATCGCCTGCTCAGCGCGCAGAACCTGCTGCGCAAATACTTCATCGAACTGCAAACACCGCACATCGAGACTCGGGTGACCGCTTATGTCTAACCATCACGGCGTAGAAAAAACCCAGGCTGAACTGGCTGAACTGTTCGCCAAGGATCTGACCTCCGGTGTCGGCCGCAGCGTCAAGCACGACAGCGCCGCCAAGCACGTGTCCGGTGAAGCGCAGTACATCGATGATCGTTTGGAATTTCCGAACCAGTTGCACCTGTACGCACGCATGTCGGACCGCGCCCACGCGAAAATCATCAGCATCGACACCTCGCCGTGCTACGCCTTCGAAGGCGTGCGCATCGCCATCACCCACGAAGACGTTCCGGGCCTGAAAGACATCGGCCCGCTGATGCCGGGCGACCCGCTGCTGGCCATCGATGACGTGCAATTCGTCGGTCAACCGGTGCTCGCGGTGGCCGCGAAAGATCTGGAAACCGCGCGCAAAGCCGCGATGGCCGCGATCATCGAATACGAAGATCTCGAACCCGTGCTCGACGTGGTTGAAGCGCTGCGCAAACGCCACTTCGTGCTCGACAGCCACACCCACCAGCGCGGCGATTCGGCTTCTGCGCTCGCCACCGCTGAACACCGCATTCAAGGCACGCTGCACATCGGCGGTCAGGAACACTTTTACCTGGAGACGCAAATCTCCTCGGTAATGCCGACTGAAGACGGCGGTATGATCGTTTACTGCTCGACGCAGAACCCCACCGAAGTGCAAAAACTGGTCGCCGAAGTGCTCGACGTGTCGATGAACAAAATCGTCGTCGACATGCGCCGCATGGGCGGTGGTTTCGGCGGCAAGGAAACTCAAGCCGCCAGCCCGGCATGCCTGTGCGCCGTGGTTGCGCACCTCACCGGCCAACCGACCAAGATGCGCCTGCCGCGCGTCGAAGACATGCTGATGACCGGCAAGCGCCACCCGTTCTACGTCGAGTACGACGTCGGCTTCGACAGCACCGGCCGCCTGCACGGGATCAACATGGACCTGGCCGGCAACTGCGGCTGCTCGCCGGACTTGTCAGCGTCGATCGTTGACCGGGCGATGTTCCACTCCGACAACTCGTACTACCTCGGCGACGCGACCATCAACGGTCACCGCTGCAAGACCAACACCGCGTCGAACACCGCTTACCGGGGTTTCGGCGGCCCGCAAGGCATGGTCGCGATCGAAGAAGTGATGGACGCGATTGCCCGTCACCTGCAGCTTGATCCGCTCGCAGTACGCAAGGCCAACTACTACGGCAAGACCGAGCGCAACGTCACCCATTACTACCAGACCGTCGAGCACAACATGCTCGAAGAGATGACCGCCGAACTGGAAGAAAGCAGCCAGTATCACGAACGCCGCGAAGCGATCCGGCGCTACAACGCCAACAGCCCGATCCTGAAAAAAGGCCTGGCGCTGACCCCGGTGAAATTCGGCATTTCCTTCACCGCGAGCTTCTTGAACCAGGCTGGCGCGCTGATCCACATCTACACCGACGGCAGCATCCACCTGAACCACGGCGGCACGGAAATGGGCCAGGGCCTGAACACCAAAGTCGCGCAGGTCGTGGCCGAAGTGTTCCAGGTCGAAATCGACCGCGTGCAGATCACCGCGACCAACACCGACAAGGTGCCAAACACCTCGCCGACAGCGGCGTCCAGCGGCGCTGACCTGAACGGTAAAGCGGCGCAGAACGCGGCGGAAATCATCAAGAAACGCCTGATCGAATTCGCTGCGCGGCACTACAAAGTCACTGAAGAAGACGTTGAATTCCACAACGGCCACGTGCGTGTTCGTGACCATATCCTGACCTTTGAAGCGCTGATCCAGCAGGCGTATTTCAATCAGGTGTCGCTGTCGAGCACCGGCTTCTACAAGACCCCGAAAATCTACTACGACCGCAGCCAGGCGCGCGGCCGTCCGTTCTACTACTTCGCCTTCGGCGCGGCGTGCTGCGAAGTGATCGTCGACACCCTGACCGGCGAGTACAAGATGCTGCGTACCGACATCCTGCACGACGTCGGCGCCTCGTTGAACCCGTCCATCGACATCGGTCAGGTCGAGGGTGGCTTCATCCAGGGCATGGGCTGGCTGACCATGGAAGAGCTGGTCTGGAACAACAAAGGCAAGCTGATGACCAACGGCCCGGCGAGCTACAAGATCCCGGCGGTGGCGGACATGCCGCTCGACCTGCGCGTGAAGCTGGTGGAAAACCGCAAGAACCCGGAAGACACGGTGTTCCATTCCAAGGCTGTCGGCGAACCGCCGTTCATGCTCGGGATTGCTTCGTGGTGTGCGATCAAGGATGCGGTGGCGAGCCTCGGTGATTACAAACATCAGCCGCAGATCGATGCCCCGGCGACCCCGGAGCGGGTGTTGTGGGGGTGTGAGCAGATGCGTCAGTTGAAAGCGGTGAAAGCCGTCGAAGCTGAAACTGCGGTCGTTTGATGATCGTTCCCACGCTCTGCGTGGGAATGCAGCCCGCGACGCTCTGCGTCGCATCCTGAACAGCGGACGCGGAGCGTCCAGTGATGCATTCCCACGCAGAGCGTGGGAACGATCTGAGAGGTGTGTATGTACAACTGGATCGACGCCCTCGCCGACCTGCAGAACCAGGGCGAACCCTGCGTTCTGGTGACGATCATCGAAGAACTCGGCTCGACGCCACGCAACGCCGGCTCGAAAATGGTTATCAGCGCGAACCAGAGCTTCGACACCATTGGTGGCGGGCACCTGGAATACAAAGCCATGCAGATCGCCCGCGAGATGCTCGCCAGCGGCAAGCAGGACACTCATCTGGAGCGCTTCAGCCTCGGCGCCAGCCTGGGCCAGTGCTGTGGCGGCGCTACCGTGTTGCTGTTTGAACCGATGGGCCAAGTGCAGGCGCAAATCGCCGTGTTCGGTGCCGGCCACGTTGGCCGCGCTTTGGTGCCGCTGCTCGCCAGCCTGCCCTGCCGGGTGCGCTGGATCGATTCGCGTGATGCCGAATTCCCCGAACACATCCCCCACGGCGTGCGTAAAATCGTCGCCGAAGAGCCTGTGGATGAAATCGATGAGCTGCCCGCCGGCAGTTACTGCATCGTCATGACCCACAACCATCAGCTCGACCTTGAACTCACTGCCGCGATTCTCAAGCGCAACGACTTCGCCTACTTCGGCCTGATCGGTTCGAAGACCAAACGCGTGAAGTTCGAACATCGCTTGCGTGATCGCGGTTTCGACAGCGGCGTCGTGCAACGCATGCGCTGCCCGATGGGCATCGGCGAAGTCAAAGGCAAATTGCCTGTGGAAATCGCCATCTCCATCGCCGGCGAAATCATCGCCACCTACAACGCCAACTTCGGCCAGCAGACTGCCAGCGCCGAACCGATTGCCAAACTGCTGCCGGTTTCGCGGCGCAGTCAGGCGACCAAACTCAAAGCCTCAAACTGATTAGAGAACCCTCATGCCTCTGACTCGAAAAGCCTACCGCGCCGCCATCCTGCACAGCATTGCCGACCCCGCCGAAGTCGGGATCGAAGCCTCCTACGAATATTTCGAGGACGGCCTGCTGGTGGTCGATGGCGGCAAGATCAGCGCCCTCGGCCACGCCAGTGATTTGCTGCCGACCCTGCCGGCGGACATCGAAATCGAGCACTACCAGGACGCGCTGATTACCCCGGGCTTCATCGACACCCACATTCACTTTCCGCAAACCGGCATGGTCGGCGCCTACGGCGAGCAACTGCTCGACTGGCTGAACACCTACACCTTCCCGTGCGAAAGCCAGTTCGGCGACAAAGCTCACGCCGACGAAGTCGCTGACATTTTCGTCAAGGAGCTGCTGCGCAACGGCACCACCACCGCGCTGGTGTTCGGCAGCGTGCACCCGCAGTCGGTGAACTCATTGTTCGAAGCGGCCGAGAAGCTCGACCTGCGGATGATCGCCGGCAAGGTGATGATGGACCGCAACGCGCCGGACTACCTGACCGACACTGCTGAATCGAGCTACGTCGACAGCAAAGCGCTGATCGAGCGCTGGCACGGCAAGGGCCGCTTGCACTACGCAGTCACCCCGCGTTTCGCGCCGACCAGCACCCCGGAGCAACTGACCCTTGCCGGGCAACTGCTGACCGAATACCCGGATCTGTACATGCAGACCCACATCAGCGAGAACCTCAAGGAAATCGAGTGGGTCAAGGAGCTGTTCCCGGAGCGCAAGGGCTACCTCGACGTTTACGATCACTACCAACTGCTCGGCGAGCGCTCGGTATTCGCCCACGGCGTGCACCTGTGCGACGACGAATGCGCGCGACTGGCAGAGACCGGCTCGGCGATCTCGTTCTGCCCTACTTCGAACTTCTTCTTGGGTAGCGGTTTGTTCAACCTGCCAATGGCCGAGAAGCACAAGCTCAATGTCGGTCTGGGCACTGACGTTGGCGGCGGCACCAGTTTCTCGCTGCTGCAAACGCTGAACGAAGCGTACAAAGTGATGCAACTGCAAGGTGCGCGACTGAGCCCGTTCAAGTCGCTGTACCTGGCGACACTGGGCGGTGCGCGGGCGCTGCGTCTGGAAGACAAGATCGGCAACCTGCAACCGGGTTCCGACGCCGACTTCCTGGTGCTGGATTACAACGCTACGCCACTGCTGAGCTATCGCTTGAAGCAGGCCAACAACATTGCCGAGACATTGTTTGTGTTGATGACGCTGGGCGATGACCGCACGGTGCAGCAGACGTATGCGGCGGGTGCCCTGGTGCATCAGCGCTAATTTCCCCCGCCCCATGATCGTTCCCACGCTCTGCGTGGGAATGCAGCCCGTGACGCTCCGCGTCACTGGACGCGGAGCGTCCCCAGAGGCATTCCCACGCAGAGCGTGGGAACGATCAGACAGGCACAAAAAATCCCCCGGAGGTGTTCAGCCCCGAGGGATTTTTTGTTGCCTGTCAGATCGCCTTCGCGAGCAGGCTCGCTCCCACATGGGAATGCATCTCAAATGTGGGAGCGAGCCTGCTCGCGAAGGGGTCGACTCGGTATCAGCTTAGAGCTTGGCCGCAGGACGCCCCGGCTTCTTGGTCTGCAACAAATGCGAGAACACCGCATGCAGATCATCCGACGCGCCTTCCTCGTCGAGGTTGAGCTTGCTGTCGATGTGATCCATGTGATGCATCATCAAATTGACCGCCAGCTCACCGTCGCGTTTCTCGATCGCGTCGATCAACTGGGTGTGTTCGTCATACGAGCAATGCGAGCGGTTGCCGCTTTCGTACTGGGCAATGATCAGCGATGTCTGCGAAACCAGACTGCGCTGGAAGCTGATCAACGGTGCGTTCATCGCCGCTTCCGCCAGTTTCAGGTGGAATTCGCCCGACAGACGAATACCGGCGCCGCGATCACCGCGCGAGAAGCTGTCGCGCTCATCGTTGACCATCTGGCGCAATTCGGCGATCTGCTCGGCGGTGGCGTGTTGCACCGCCAGCTCGGTGATCGCGCGCTCGACCAGACGGCGGGCGAGAAACACCTGACGCGCCTCTTCCACACTCGGACTGGCAACCACGGCGCCACGGTTCGGCCGCAACAGCACCACGCCTTCATGGGCCAGACGCGAGAGCGCGCGGCGAATGATGGTGCGGCTGACCCCGAAGATTTCCCCCAGCGCTTCTTCGCTCAATTTTGTGCCGGGCGCCAGACGCTGTTCGAGGATGGCCTCGAAGATATGCGCGTAGACAATATCGTCCTGGGTTCCGCTGCGGCCGGCTTTGCCTGCTCGCGGTTGTTTCTTGAGGGGTTGCAACTGTTCGTTCATGGGCACTCGAGTCGGGAGAACTGCGGCGAATAGACCGTGACTGTAATACGGCACAGTAGGTCGCTGGCAAGTATCGCGTAAAAAACAGCGCGATTGTACACAATGGACGGTGGCAACACGACTGTACGGCTGTTTGTGACTTCGGCTGTATTGCAACGATCCGTTACGTTTGAGTTTAGGCTTGATCGCAGAATCCGCCTTCAGTGCACATTTCCCTGTAGGAGTGAGCCTGCTCGCGATGGCGGTGTGTCATTCAATAATAATTCGACTGACACACCGCCATCGCGAGCAGGCTCACTCCTACAAGGGATCGCGTCAAAGGGGACATCTTTATCTGTATAAGGAACACCGTTGTCATGAACGACGCCACCCACACGCAACTGCGCCCCTTGGCCGACACTTCGCCCTCGGCCATCGTCGCTGGCTTCATCGCAATGATGACCGGTTACACCAGCTCGCTGGTGCTGATGTTCCAGGCCGGGCAAGCGGCGGGCCTGACCAGCGGGCAGATTTCTTCGTGGATCTGGGCGATTTCCATTGGTATGGCGGTGTGCTCGATCGGCCTGTCGTTGCGTTATCGCACGCCGATCACCATCGCCTGGTCGACGCCCGGCGCGGCGTTGCTGATCACCAGTCTGGGCGGTGTCAGTTACGGCGAGGCCATTGGCGCTTACATCACCTGCGCCGTGCTGGTGACGATCTGCGGCTTGACCGGCAGCTTCGAGCGGCTGGTAAAAAAGATCCCGGCCTCCTTGGCGGCGGCATTGCTGGCGGGGATTCTGTTCAAGATCGGCAGCGAAATCTTTGTCGCCGCGCAGCACCGTACCGGGCTGGTGTTGGGCATGTTCTTCACCTATTTAGTAGTCAAACGCCTGTCGCCGCGTTATGCCGTGCTCGCCGCACTGCTGATCGGCACCGCGCTGTCGGGCTTCATGGGATTGCTGGATTTCAGCGGCTTTCATCTGGAAGTGGCGACGCCGGTGTGGACCACGCCGCACTTCTCGCTGGCCGCGACCATCAGCATCGGCATTCCGTTGTTCGTGGTCGCGATGACCTCGCAGAACATGCCCGGCATCGCCGTCCTGCGCGCCGACGGTTACAACGTCCCGGCCTCGCCGCTGATCACCACCACCGGCATCGCTTCACTATTGCTGGCGCCGTTCGGCTCCCACGGCATCAACCTCGCCGCCATCAGCGCAGCGATCTGCACCGGGCCGCACGCCCATGAGGATCGCAACAAGCGCTACACCGCTGCGGTCTGGTGCGGGGTTTTCTACGGGATTGCCGGTGTGTTCGGCGCCACGTTGGCGGCGTTGTTTGCCGCGCTGCCGAAGGAGCTGGTGCTGTCGATTGCCGCGCTGGCGCTGTTTGGTTCGATCATCAATGGTTTAAGCATTGCCATGACCGAGGTGAAGGAACGGGAAGCGGCGCTGATTACCTTTATGGTCACGGCGTCGGGGCTGACGCTGTTTTCCATTGGTTCGGCGTTTTGGGGGATTGTGGCGGGGGTTTTGACTTTATTGATTTTGAATTGGCGTAAAGCTTAAGGTCATAAGCCCCTCACCCTAGCCCTCTCCCAAGGGGAGAGGGGACTGACCGAGGTGTTTGGAAGACATACGCCGACGTGGGATACCGAGTTGAACTCAGGTGTTGAACAGCTCGCAAATCGGCTCCGTCTCCTTCGGGAGAGGGCTGGGGTGAGGGGCAGACTCACCACAAATCCCAAGCCAAACACCCAAACCCCAGACGAAAAAAAACGGCGACCCTCAGGTCGCCGTTTTTTTCAGTATCACTTAGCCGCGTTGATCGGCTTTTCCGGATACCAAACGTCCAGCAACGGGCTGACTTCATACTTGGTCAGCTCGGAGCGGGTTTTCAGCCAGGCTTCAACGGCAGCACGCTGCTCTTCGTTGACCGAGCCACGCTTCTGCAGGCAAACCAGACCGAAGTCGTCGCCGCCAACATAACCCAGACCATTGGCTTCCATGGCTTCTTTGATGAAGGCTTCGAGGAAAGCGTCAATGGCTTCTTCGGACAAGTCTTCTTTGAAGTCCAGGTTCAGCTCGAAACCCAGCTCTTGAAATTCATCAACGCACAGTTTTTTGCGCAGACGCTGGGAACGGTTAGTCGCCATTGGAACAATCCTCTTAAGTATTAACGGCGGGCACTTTACCAGTTTAAGCCGCCGATTGCCCGACTCTCTGGCCCCTGTAGCCGACCGCCTGTAAAAAAATAACGTATTGGTCCACCCGGACAAGGCACAAGCGGTAACACCTTGGGGCATAATGCCGACACTTTCATGACCGCTGAGGGCTTTTTCATCCATGTCCTCGTTATTTTCCCCTCGACTGTAGGGTTTTATTTCATATGATCAAATCGTTGCGTCCTCTGCTTCTCGCCGGCCTTCTTCTGCCGCTGGCCCTGCCTGTTTCTGCTGCCACCATCAACACCGCCCTCACCCCCAACGTCGAAAAAGCCCTCAAGGCCAGTAAACTGCAGCCCAGCGCCCTGTCGCTGGTGATGGTGCCGCTCGACGGCCCAGGCACAGCCACCGTGTTCAACGCCGATGTGTCGGTCAACCCGGCCTCGACCATGAAACTGGTGACCACCTACGCAGCGCTGGAAATGCTCGGCCCTAATCACCAGTGGAAAACCGAGTTCTACACCGACGGCGACCTCAGTGGCGGCATCCTCAACGGCAATCTCTACCTCAAGGGTGGCGGCGATCCGAAGCTGAACATGGAAAAACTCTGGCTGCTGATGCGCGACCTGCGCGCCAACGGCGTGACCCAGATCACCGGCGACCTGATCCTCGACCGCAACTTCTTCGTGCAACCGGTGCTGCCGGAATTCAACGATGACGGTAATGACGAGAACAAGCCGTTCCTGGTCAAACCGGATTCGCTGCTGGTCAACCTCAAGGCCCTGCGTTTTGTCGCCCGTAATGACGGTGGCCGCGTGCTGATCTCGGTCGAACCGCCGATTGCCAGCATCCACATCGAAAACACCGTCAAAGCGCTGCCCTCCAAGCAATGCACCGGCGGCGTGCGCTACAACCCGGTGGCGCAACCCGATGGCAGCATGACCGTGACCGTCGCCGGCCAGTTGGGCGAAGGCTGCAGCTCGCAGACTTACCTGTCGCTACTTGACCATGCGACCTATACGGCCGGCGCCGTGCGGGCGATCTGGAAAGAGCTGGGCGGCAGCATTCAGGGCAAGGATCGTCTGGCCTCGACCCCGGGCAACGCCAAACTGCTGGCTCGCGCCTACTCGCCGGATCTGGCGGAAATCATTCGCGACATCAACAAATACAGTAACAACACCATGGCTCAGCAGTTGTTCCTCAGCCTCGGCCAACGCTTTCGCAACGACGCCGACGGTGACGACGCCAAGGCTGCACAGCGCGTAGTACGCCAGTGGCTGGCGAAGAAAGGCATCACTGCGCCACACCTGGTGATGGAGAACGGCTCCGGCCTCTCCCGTGCCGAACGGGTCAGCGCCCGTGAAATGGCGAGCATGCTGCAAGCCGCCTGGCACAGCCCGTATGCCGCGGAATACATCAGCTCGCTGCCGATTGCGGGTACCGACGGCACCATGCGTAAACGTCTGAAAACCACGGCGATGCGCGGTGAGGCACACGTCAAGACAGGTACGTTGAACACCGTGCGGGCGATTGCCGGTTTCAGCCGTGATGTGAATGGCAATACCTGGGCGGTGGTGGCGATCCTCAACGACAAGGCGCCGTTTGGTGCATCGTCGGTGCTGGATCAGGTGCTGCTGGATCTGTACAAACAGCCGAAACTGGCGCAGACCGCTTCGGTCCTCTGATCACCGCGGCCCCCTGTAGGAGTGAGCCTGCTCGCGATAGCGTCAGTCCCGATACATCGAGGTGACTGACATACCGCAATCGCGAGCAGGCTCACTCCTACAAGGTTTTGCGCAAGACCCTAGCTCATCTGCTCGACGCGATCGCGCCCGCGCTGCTTTGCCATATACACACCCGAATCCGCCCGCAACAGCAGTGCATCCGCGCCCTCCCCCGGTCGCCAACTGGCGATCCCGAAACTCGCGGTCACCACGCCGACCACATCCACCGGCGCACTGCGCAAACCCTGCCACAGCTCAACCGCCAGCATGTACGCGTGCTCGCCGTCGATGTCCGGGCACAGCACCATGAATTCCTCGCCACCCAAGCGACAGAACACATCGGTACGCCGCAGACGATGGCCGATGCGTTCGCACACCGCTTGCAGCACGCGGTCACCGACGGCGTGGCCATACTGATCGTTGATGCGTTTGAAATGGTCGATGTCGAGCATGATCACCGACAACTCACCGCCGCCGCGCTCGACCCGGGCCATTTCGGTGGTCAGGCGTTCCTGAAAATAGCGACGGTTATGGATGCCGGTCAGCGAATCGGTCACCGACAGCGCACGCAGTTCTTCTTCCACGCGTTTCAGGTCGGAAATATCCGAGATATAGCCATGCCACAGCACACCGCCGCCCGGCAGTTCTTCCGGCGTCGCCTCGCCGCGTACCCAGCGTAGACCGCGCTCGGGCAACTGCACACGGTATTCCTCGCGCCACGGGCTGAGGCTGTCGGCCGAGGCGCGAATCGAAGAGCGCACGCGGGTAACGTCCTGTGGATGAATACGCGTGAAGATCGCTTCGGCGTTGAACAGCAGCACGTCCGGCTCCAGTTCGTAGATCTCGCGAATACCGTCGCTGGCGTAGATCACGCTGAAGCGCCCATCGAATTCCATCTTGAACTGATAGATGCCGCCGGGCACATGCGCGCTGAGTTTCTTCAGCAACACGTCCCGCGCCGCCAGCACTTCGTGCACGCGCTTGCGCTCGGTGATGTCGATGCAGATCGCCAGATGCCCGACCCACAACCCCTGCTCATCCAGCACCGGGGTGGCGAGCATGTTCACCGGAATATGGCTGCCATCGCTGCGCACCAGCGTCCACTCGCGGGCCTCGTGACCGCCGACTTCGCCGCCCTCGACCAGCATCGCGTGGCAGGTCGGGATGCTTTTGCCGTAGCGTGCACTCAATTCGGCAGCACGGGCCGTCAGCTCGCGGGGCAGGTGCAGGTTTTCCAGGGTCATGTGGCCGACGACATCGGCGCTGCTGTAACCGAGCATTTGTTCGGCGCCGGGGTTGAAGGTGTTGATCACCCCGCGCAGGTCGGTGGCGATGATCGCCACCTGCGTTGCGGCATTCAGCACGCCGCGCAACTGCCCGTGGGTGCCGCGCAACTCCTGTTCGCTGGCGTGCAGTTCCTGCGTGCGCTGCTCAACCATAAGCAAGGCGCGCTGGCGCTGACTGACCAACACGTAGAGCAAGGCGCTGAGCAGCATACTGAGCAAACCGCCCAGAATGAGCACGCTGCCGACCGACGAATGATTGCCCTGAACGAAGGCCTCGCTCGGCAGGATATCGACCTGATAATCGTGATCGGCCATGCGCACCAGGCGCGTGGCGGTCAGGTCGCTCGGCGCCGGCTCATTGGTCGACTCGAACAACACTTCGTGCTGATCATTGGTCGACATGTCGAGAATGCGCACTGACAGGTAGTCATGGAAGGCATCCGGCAAACCGTCGGCCAGCAACTGGCGCATGCTGATCACCGCCATCACGTAGCCGAACGACTGCCGCTCGCCGTTGCGACTCACTGGCGCCACCAGCAGGACACCGCGTGCATAGGATGGCTCGATACTGACCAGGTGCATCGGTTGCGACACCGCCAGCCCGCCGAGCTTGTCGGCACGTTGCAGGGTGTCACGGCGCAAAGATTGCGCGAGCAGGTCATAACCCAACGGTGAACCGAGCCGACTTTGCGTCTGGCTATAGAGCACCGGCACGTATTCATCGCGCACGCCAGCCAGTTGCAGCTCGCCCTGGGCATTCAGTTCGCGCAGGGTGAAGTTACTCAGGCCTTCGTCACGCACGCGCTGCTCGAATGCGGCGCGCTCGGCACCACTGACCTTGAGGGCAAACGAATAGGCCTGTGTACGCATCAATAAGGGTTGGGTGTAACCGTCGAATTCGGCGCGGGACACCGATTCAGAGTTGGCGAAGAAGCGGCGCAGGCCGTCGAGGCGTTGCTCCTGATCCTGAAAGCGTTCTTCGATGCGGCTGTAACGTTCGTTGGCCAGCAGTTGAAAACGCTGACGGGTTTGTTGCTGAAACTGATTGAGGGTGGCCCAGGCGAGAAGCCCCGTGAGAATCCCGCCGGCGAGCAATACCAGCAGCGCGACCAGCCAGGCCGAGACGTCTTCGCTGATAAAACCCAGAATCTTTGGGCGCACGGGGTGCAACGACATAAAGACAACTCACTACGCCAGCATTTACGGGAAAACCCCATTGACCGTGTGTGAGTTATAGCTATTAGCCACTAATTTAGCTAGCGCGGGCAGATCCACGGAGCCTTTAAAAATCAAGGCTCTGTGGATCCAACCCGGTAAAGCGTCAACGAGCCGTGATTTTCCAGGCGCGGTGGATCTTGGTGTTACGGGCGAAATCCGGATCGATCGTCTGCGCGCTGATTTCCTCGACCGCGTAACGCTCAGCGAGGTTTTCTTCCAACTGGAACTTGCGGAAGTTGTTGGAGAAATACAGCACGCCGCCGGTTGCCAGACGGGCCATGGCCAGGTCAATCAACTGCACCTGATCACGTTGCACGTCGAAGATACCTTCCATGCGCTTGGAGTTGGAGAACGTCGGTGGATCGATAAAGATCAGGTCGTACTCGTCGCGGCTGCTTTCCAGCCACGCCATCACATCGCCCTGCTCCAGACGGTTCTTGTCGGAGAAACCGTTCAGCGACAGGTTGCGACGCGCCCAGTCGAGGTAGGTTTTCGACAGATCGACGCTGGTGGTGCTGCGCGCACCGCCCTTGGCCGCGTGCACACTGGCAGTCGCGGTGTAGCAGAACAGATTGAGGAAGCGCTTGCCGGCAGCCTCTTTCTGAATGCGCATGCGCATCGGCCGGTGATCGAGGAACAGGCCGGTGTCGAGGTAGTCGGTGAGGTTGACCAGCAACTTCACGCCGCCCTCGCTGACTTCATTGAACTTGCCTTGCGCAGCCTGACGCTCGTACTGCTTGGTGCCACTCTGGCGCTCGCGGCGTTTGACCACCACGCGGCTCTTGTCGACATTCAACGCCTGCGGAATGGCCGCTAGCGCGTCGAACATGCGCGCCGAGGCTTTTTCCGGGTCGATCGATTTTGGCGCGGCGTATTCCTGAACGTGCACCCAATCGTGGTACAGGTCGATCGCCATTGCATATTCAGGCATGTCGGCATCGTAGACGCGGTAGCAATCGATGCCTTCGCGCTTGACCCACTTGCCCATGGCCTTGAGGTTTTTTTGCAGGCGGTTGGCAAACATCTGCCCGCCTTCGCTCAAGCGCGGCTGCTCGATCACCGGTGCCGGGGCTGGCGTCGGTTTGATCGGGTTGCCGTTCTTGTTGAACTTGCGCTCTTGCGGCTCGTCCGGAGTCTGGTCGTAAGCCGCTTGCTCGCGCTCGGCCTGACGCTGTTCCGGGGTTCGACGCTCGCCAGTGACGAACTGATCCGGCAGCACTTTGATCAACAGCAGTTTGCACGGCAGCGCGCCGTTCCAGAACGAATACTGTTTGTGGCTGCGAATGCCCATGCGCTTGCCCAGATCCGGCGCGCCGGTGAACACCGCCGCTTCCCAGTTCAGGCAGGCCTGACGCAGACGCTCGCCGAGGTTCTGGTAGAGGTACAACAGGCTGGCTTCGTCACCGAGACGCTCGCCATACGGTGGGTTGCAGATCACCAGCCCTTTCTGGTTCTGATCCGGACGCGGCTCGAAGGTCGCGACTTCGCCCTGGTAGATCTTGATCCACTCGCTCAGGCCGGCACGCTCAACGTTGTTGCGGCCCGGCTGAATCAGACGCGGATCAGCTTCGTAGCCACGAATCCACAACGGTGGTTTGGCCAGACCGGCAGCGGCGCGTTCGACGGCTTCTTCATGGAGTTTTTTCCACAACGCCGGGACGTGACCGAGCCAAGCGGTAAAGCCCCAGTGCTCACGACGCAGGTTCGGCGCCATGTCGGCGGCAATCATGCCGGCTTCGACGAGGAACGTACCGACACCGCACATCGGGTCAGCCAGCGCGCCGCCTTCAGCGGCAATGCGCGGCCAGCCGGAACGGATCAGGATCGCCGCCGCGAGGTTTTCCTTCAGCGGCGCCGCGCCCTGCTGCAGACGGTAACCGCGCTGGTGCAGGCTGTGGCCGGACAGATCAAGGGAGAGAATCGCTTCGCCGCGATCCAGACGCAGGTGAATGCGCAGATCCGGGTTGAGCTTGTCGATCGACGGACGGTCGCCCTGCGGGGTGCGCAGTTTGTCGACGATGGCGTCTTTGACTTTCAGGGCACCGAAGTGGGTGTTGTCGATGCCTGAGCCGTGGCCGCTGAATTCGACGGCCAGGGTGCCGTCGCTGAGCATGTGATCCTGCCACTCGATGTCGAGCACACCGTGGTAGAGGTCTTCAGCGTCTTTCATCGGGAAACGCTTGAGCACCAGCAACACACGGTTGGCCAGACGCGACCAGAGGCACAGGCGATAAGCGGTTTCCATGGTCGCCATGCCACGCACGGCGGAAGTGTGCTCGCGTGCTTCTTCAAGGCCAAGCCCGACGGCTTCCTCGATGAGCAGGCCTTCAAGGCCTTTAGGGCAAGTGAGGAAGAGTTCGAAACGGTCGGACATGGGATTTCCAAAGCCTTTGGCTAGTGAATCGGCAACGCATTGCCGATCCGGTTTTCAATCAGGCGCTTTTCTAAAAGAACGCCCGCGTGGCACGAAGGTGTGCCGTTCCATCCCCGCTGCTCGGGTTAAAAGAGCTTAGATGCCGGGACAGATAAAAAAGTTGATGCAACAAAAAGTCTTAAAACGACCCTTCGTCGCTTTATACCCCAGCGCAAACGTGGGTCATTCTCACTAAAGAATTAACCCCATCATCCAGCGCGGGGCCGATCATACCGGGGTTTGCTGAAAAACCGTGCATGAAACCCGTCGTTACTTATGGCTGTAGCACTAATTTCGTTACGTCCTTATGACAAAACGATCATTCCCTCGATGTGACTCATTGGTTAGAACTGAGCACAGGTTGACGTCGCAACGGCGTCAACACCTTGGCTCGCCACGCCGGCAGCGAGCCGCACCATGGCAGGTTTTTTCTGCCAGACCTCAGTTGAGGTCGACGCGATACAAAACAGTCAACAAGTGAGGGAAACACCCTATGAGAAGACTTAAGCGTGATCCGTTGGAAAGAGCATTTTTGCGCGGATATCAATATGGCGTTGGTGGCAAATCCCGTGAGCTTTGCCCATTTACTCTACCGTCGGTACGCCAAGCCTGGATTAACGGCTGGCGAGAAGGACGCGGCGACAACTGGGACGGTATGACCGGCACTGCGGGAATCCACAGACTCAACGAACTTCACGCCGTCGGCTGACACAGGGCATTAATTCCGACACGACAATCTGAATTTGTAACGACTTACCATGCACGTCCTTCCCGGACGGCGGGCTGCGGCCCAGGGGCTCCTTCGAGGAGCCCTTTTTTATGCCTGGATTTTTGTGCCGAGCGCATAACCTGTAGGAGTGAGCCTGCTCGCGATAGCGGTCTGTCAGTCGCTGATGAAGTGACCGAAAGAAAGCTATCGCGAGCAGGCTCACTCCTACAAGGGAACAGTGGTGTCTATGGATCAGCGCAGGGCTGCAATCGCGTCTACCGATTCACGAATCAACGCCGGGCCCTTATAGATGAAGCCGGAATATATCTGTACCAGACTCGCACCGGCGAGAATCTTCTCGGCCGCATGCTTGCCTTCAGTAATCCCGCCCGCCGCAATAATCGGCAAACGCCCAGCCAACTCACCGGCCAGCACCTTCACGGTATTCGTGCTCTTCTCCCGCACCGGCGCGCCCGACAGACCGCCCGCCTCGTCGCCATGCTCCATGCCTTCAACGCCAACACGGCTCAGGGTGGTGTTGGTCGCGATCACCGCGTCCATGCCGGTTTCGATCAGCGCCTGAGCCACCTGCGCGGTCTCTTCGTCGGTCATGTCCGGCGCGATCTTGATCGCCAGCGGCACATGCTTGCCGTGACGCAACGCCAGTTCAGCGCGGCGCGTGGCCAGATCGGCGAGCAATTGCTTGAGCGAATCGCCGAACTGCAGGCTGCGCAGGCCCGGGGTGTTTGGCGAACTGACATTCACCGTCACATAGCTGGCGTGGGCGTAAACCTTGTCCAGGCAGATCAGGTAATCGTCGACCGCGCGCTCGACCGGCGTATCGAAGTTCTTGCCGATGTTGATGCCCAGCACGCCTTTGTATTTCGCCGCGGCCACGCGCGCCAGCAGGTTATCGACACCGAGGTTGTTGAAACCCATGCGGTTGATGATCGCCTCGGCTTCCGGCAATCGGAAAATCCGTGGTTTCGGGTTGCCCGGCTGCGGGCGCGGAGTCACGGTGCCGATTTCGACAAAACCGAAACCCAGTTGTGCGAAGCCATCGATGGCCGCGCCATTCTTGTCCAGACCGGCCGCCAGACCCACCGGGTTCGGGAATTCGAGGCCCATGACCGTCACCGGCTTCTTCGCCGGCGCCTTGCACAGCAAGCCGTTGAGGCCCAAACGCCCACCCGCGCCGATCAGATCCAGCGACAGATCGTGGGAGGTTTCCGGGGAAAGTTTGAACAACAGCTGACGGGCCAGGGAATACATGGGCGGCGATGACTCGGGCGGCGAAAAGAGGCGGCGATTATAGCCGGGCATCGACCTGCGGCGCGAGGCGCACGCGCAAATCACTGGCACTGGCATATGCCTTGCACCCTCCTTGAATATCAGCGCGCAGGCCAATGACGGCACGCGGGCAAGGACAATGGCGTCGTCCCGGATTTTGCCTGCGCAAAGTCCGCGGCGGCGCTTTTTTTCGAGGTGGCGGTGTATGAATGAACCTTCGGTAGGGCCACTGGCCTGGGTCAATGGCAGCGATGCCCCGGAAAAGACTGCAATCAACCTCGGTTTCATGGCGTTGAGCGACTGTGCATCGGTTGTCGTTGCTGCCACACAGGGCTTTGCCCAGCCTTACGGGCTGACCCTGAATCTCAAGCGCCAAAGCTCTTGGGCCAACCTTCGTGACAAACTGGTCAGCGGCGAACTGGATGCCGCCCACAGTCTGTACGGTCTGATCTACGCCGTGCACCTGGGCATTGGCGGCGTGGCGTCGACCGACATGGCGGTGCTGATGGGGCTGAATCAGAACGGTCAGAGCCTCAACCTCTCTCACGGTCTGCAGAACCTTGGCGTGAGCAGTCCTGAAGCGCTGGACCGCCACGTGCACCAAAGCCGCGCAAAACTCACCTTCGCCCAGACTTTTCCCACTGGCACTCATGCGATGTGGCTGTATTACTGGCTGGCGAGTCAGGGCATTCATCCGTTGCAGGATGTCGACAGCGTGGTGGTGCCTCCGCCGCAAATGGTTGCGCACCTGCAAGCCGGGCGCATCGACGGTTTTTGTGTCGGCGAGCCTTGGGCGGCTAGCGCGGTGCAACAGAATCTGGGTTTTACCCTGGCCACCAGCCAGACCATCTGGCCCGATCACCCGGAAAAAGTCCTTGGCTGCACTCGCGAATTTGTCGAGCAATACCCGAACACGGCGCGCGCGCTGGTGATGGCGATCCTTGAAGCCAGCCGCTTTATCGAAGAAAGCCCGGAGAATCGCCGTAGCACTGCGCAATTGCTCAGCGCTCCGGAATATCTGGACGCGCCGCTTTCGTGCATCGAACCGCGTTTTCTCGGTGACTATGCCGATGGGCTGGGCAATCGTTGGCAGGATCCTCATGCGCTGCGCTTTCACGGCAATGGCGAGGTGAATCTGCCCTATCTGTCGGACGGCATGTGGTTCATGACCCAGTTCCGTCGCTGGGGCTTACTGCGCGAAGACCCGGATTACCTCGCTGTCGCCCGTCAGGTTCAGCAACTCGATCTATATCGCGACGCCGCTACTGAGCTCGGTGTTGCCGCATGGGGCACCGACATGCGCAGCAGCCAGTTGCTCGACGGCAAAATCTGGGACGGCAGCGACCCGGCCGCTTACGCGCGCAGCTTCAAGCTGCACGCGATGAACGACGACGCTCCCCTTCTCGCCCGCCGCTGACAGGAGACCGCGAATATGTTGCGCATTCTGTTGATCAACGACACAGCGAAAAAAGTCGGGCGCCTGAAGGCTGCGTTGACTGAAGCCGGTTTCGAAGTCATCGATGAATCCGGTCTGACCATCGACCTGCCCGCGCGCGTCGAAACGGTGCGCCCGGACGTGATCCTGATCGATACCGAGTCACCGAGCCGCGATGTCATGGAGCAAGTGGTGCTGGTCAGCCGCGACCAGCCACGGCCAATCGTGATGTTTACCGATGAGCATGATCCTGGGGTAATGCGCCAGGCGATCAAGTCCGGGGTCAGTGCCTACATCGTAGAGGGCATTCACGCACAACGTTTGCAGCCGATCCTTGATGTGGCGATGGCGCGCTTCGAGAGTGATCAGGCCTTACGCGCGCAGTTGCAGGCGCGAGATCAGCAATTGGCTGAGCGCAAGCGTATTGAGCTGGCCAAGGGGTTATTGATGAAGATGAAGGATTGCAACGAGGAAGAGGCATACACCCTGATGCGGCGCCAGGCGATGAGCCGGCAGCAGAAGCTGATTCAGGTGGCGGAGCAGATTATTGCCATGAGTGAGTTGCTTGGCTGAAATGCTCTGAGCGCTTGAAAAGCCCCTCACCCTAGCCCTCTCCCAGAGGGAGAGGGGACTGATTGGGGGATGCTCTCGAAGTACGCCGACCTGTGATTTCTGCTGTGAATCCATAATCGACTTGGTCTTTCAGGTCGATGTTTAGCGCAAGACACCTCGGTCAGTCCCCTCTCCCTCTGGGAGAGGGCTAGGGTGAGGGGCTTCTGATTTTCCGGCTGTTGGCACAAATCTCGCTATGTAAAACCCAAAGGTAACCAACGGCGGTTGCCCCACCCACGACAAAGACGTCGCTCACCCCGTTCGCCCCTTCGGCGAATCAGGTAGCGGCGTTTTTGCGTTTTGGCCCCACAGCTCGGGGCCGGTGGTGCGGCCGTGGCGGCGCCCCACCTGCTGTTGCACGACTCCTTTCGAGACTCTTTTCAGCTGAGGTGCGCGATGAATTCAAGCTTCTGGAAATCCGGCCACACCCCGACCCTGTTCGCGGCCTTCCTCTATTTCGACCTGAGCTTCATGGTCTGGTACCTGCTCGGCCCGTTGGCGGTGCAAATCGCCGCCGACCTGCACCTGACCACGCAACAACGCGGCCTCGTCGTCGCCACGCCGATCCTCGCGGGCGCGGTGCTGCGTTTTGTGATGGGCATGCTCGCCGATCGACTGTCGCCGAAAACCGCCGGGCTGATCGGCCAGGTCATTGTGATTTGCGCGCTGTTCGGCGCCTGGAAAATCGGCATACACAGCTATGAACAGGCATTGATCCTCGGCCTGTTTCTCGGCATGGCCGGCGCCTCGTTCGCCGTCGCCCTGCCGCTGGCCTCGCAATGGTATCCGCCACAGCATCAGGGCAAAGCCATGGGCATTGCCGGTGCGGGCAACTCCGGCACCGTGTTCGCCGCGCTGCTCGCGCCGGTACTCGCCGCCGCGTTCGGCTGGAGCAATGTCTTCGGTTTCGCTCTGATCCCGCTGATCCTGACCCTAGTGCTGTTCGCCTGGCTGGCAAAAAATGCGCCTGAGCGGCCGAAAGCCAAAGCCATGACCGACTACTTCAAAGCCCTCGGCGACCGCGACAGTTGGTGGTTCATGTTCTTTTACAGCGTCACCTTCGGCGGCTTTATCGGCTTGGCCAGCGCCCTGCCCGGCTATTTCAACGATCAATACGGTTTGAGCCCGGTGACCGCCGGTTACTACACCGCCGCTTGCGTGTTCGGCGGCAGTTTGATGCGCCCATTGGGGGGCGCACTGGCTGACCGTTTCGGCGGCATCCGCACTCTGTTGGCGATGTACACCGTCGCCGCCGTGTGCATCGCCGCGGTCGGTTTCAACTTGCCGAGTTCCTACGCGGCGCTGGCACTTTTCGTCTGCACCATGCTCGGTCTAGGGGCAGGCAACGGCGCGGTGTTCCAACTGGTGCCGCAGCGTTTTCGTCTGGAAATCGGCGTGATGACCGGGTTGATCGGCATGGCCGGCGGCATCGGCGGTTTTGCCTTGGCCGCCGGCATGGGCGCGATCAAACAGAGCACCGGCAGTTATCAACTGGCCCTGTGGTTGTTCGCCAGCCTTGGCGTGTTGGCGTGGTTTGGCCTGCACGGCGTCAAGCGTCGCTGGAGAACCACCTGGGGTTCAGCGGCGGTGACGGCGGCGCGGGTCTGAAGCGTCAATGGCCCTGCAACTGAGTTTTGCCGAAGCCAGCGCCACCGGTCCGCGCACGGAAAATCAGGACGCTCTGCGTTCGGTGACACCGGCGCCAGCGCTGGCGGCGAGCAAAGGTTTTCTGTTCGCCATCGCCGACGGCGTCAGCCAATGCGCCGATGGCGGACTGGCTGCGCGCTCGACCTTGCAGGCCTTGGCGCTCGACTACTACGCCACGCCGGAAACCTGGAGCGTGGCGCAGGCGCTGGATCGCCTGCTGCTCGCACAAAACCGCTGGTTGCAGGCCAACGGTGGTGGGCAACCGTTGCTCACCACGGTCAGTGCTTTGGTCATGCGCGGTCGGCGTTTTACCCTCGCCCACGTCGGCGATTGCCGGGTGTATCGCTGGCACGACGATAGTTTGCAGCGGATCTCGGAGGATCATGTCTGGGATCAGCCGGGCATGCAGCATGTGCTCAAGCGTGCATTGGGGCTGGATCAGCATCTGGTGCTGGACTTCCTTGACGGTGAACTGCGCGACGGCGAGTGCTTTGTTTTGCTCAGTGACGGTGTCTGGTCGACACTCGGCGATACCACCACTGCGGCGATTCTGCGTGATCAACCGGATCTGCACAGCGCCGCGCAGACGCTGGTCAACGCCGCGCATCTGGCGGGGAGCCAGGACAATGCCAGTGCTTTGCTGGTGCGGGTGGATGCTTTGGGTGAGGCCAGTATCGGCGATGCGCTGATTCATCTGCAGCAATGGCCACTGCCGCCACCGTTGAAACCCGGTCAGTCGTTCGAAGGCTGGCAAGTGCTGGACGTTGTCGCTCAGAGCCAGCAATCGCTGCTGTATCGGGTGCTTGATGGACAAGGTCAGACGTGGCTTATGAAAACCCTGCCTACGCGTTCCGCCGATGATTCCTACGCCGGGCAAGCACTGTTGTCCGAAGAATGGTTTCTGAAACGCGTAGCCGGTCGCCACTTTCCTGAAGTCCATGCCTGCCAGCAGCGTCAGCATTTGTACTACGTGATGCGGGAATATTCCGGGGCGACGCTGGCACAGCTGTTTCAACAGTCAGGCCCATTGCCGTTGTCACAGTGGCAGGACATCGCCGAGCGCCTGTTGCGCGCGGTCGGACTGCTGCATCGGCGGCAGATTCTGCACCGGGACATCAAACCGGAAAACCTGCACGTGGGCGACGACGGCGAATTGCGTCTGCTGGATTTTGGTCTGGCGTACTGCCCAGGCTTGTCCGAAGACGCGCCGTCAACGTTGCCGGGAACGCCCAGCTATATCGCCCCGGAAGCGTTTCGTGGGGATCCGCCAAGTGTGCAGCAGGATTTGTACGCGGTGGGCGTGACCTTGTATTTCTTGCTCACCGGGCATTTTCCCTATGGCGAGATCGAAGCGTTTCAGCGACCGCGCTTTGGTCTGCCGGTGAGCGCCAGTCGCTATCGGCCTGATCTGCCGGAATGGCTGGCGCAGAGTCTGGAGCGTGGTGTGGCGGCGGATCCGCAACAACGGTTTGAAACGGCTGAAGAGTGGTTGTTGGTGTTGGAACAGGGCGAGCGACGGAGTTTGAGTGTACGGCCCAGACCGTTGCTGGAGCGTGAGCCGTTGAAGGTCTGGCGGACGATGGCGTTGGTGGCTCTGTTGGGAAATCTGGTGCTGCTGATTTTGTTGTTTCATCACTGACACCGCGTCGCGGCCATCGCGAGCAGGCTCACTCCTACAATTTGAAATGCGTTCCCCTGTAGGAGTGAGCCTGCTCGCGATGACGTCAGCCCAATCACCACAAATCCATCTACCTGAGCGCCCCACGAACGAGCAACCCGCCTCGATTCAGTGCAAAAATCTCCCTCAAAAACTGCTAAACCCCAATAAACACGCCATTCCCCCACTTGGCACAACCACTGCATTACCCAACTCAACACACACATAAAGCCCAACCTTCAACGACGAAGGCTGCGCTTCCCGAGAGAACGGGACCAGGACAAAGGCGTCCTCGCTAGGCAACTAGCGGGACGCCTTTTTTTGTTTGCGCAAAATTTCTCGAGCAAGGCCTGACTGCCCACAAGAGGCCAGCCGCAGCTCCCCGGAGAACCTGATGAAAAAACTCAAACTGGTGATGATCGGCAATGGCATGGCCGGGGTCCGCACCCTCGAAGAACTGCTCAAGCTGAGCAACGAGCTGTACGACATCACCGTCTTCGGCGCCGAACCGCACACCAACTACAACCGCATCCTGCTGTCGCCGGTGCTGGCCGGCGAGCAGACCTTCGAGGAGATCGTCCTCAACGACCTCGACTGGTACCTGGAAAACCACATCAAGTTGCTGCTCAACCGCAAAGTGGTGGAGATCGACCGGGTCAAACGCCGGGTGATCGCCGAGGACGGCACCGAAGCCGAATACGATCGCCTGCTGATCGCCACCGGCTCGACCCCTTTCATTCTGCCGATCCCCGGCAACACCTTGCACGGGGTGATCGGTTACCGCGACATCGCCGACACCCAGGCCATGATCGACACCGCCAAAACCCACAAACACGCGGTGGTCATCGGTGGCGGTCTGCTCGGTCTCGAAGCCGCCAATGGCCTGATGCTGCGCGGCATGCACGTCACCGTGGTGCACATCGGCGAATGGCTGCTGGAACGGCAACTGGACAAAACCAGCGGCCAACTCCTGCAAACTGCCCTCGAATCCCGAGGCTTGCACTTCCGTCTGTGCGAACAGACCCAGGCCTTGCACGACGCCGGCAATGGCCGGGTCGGCTCGGTGCAGTTCAAGAACGGCGACATCATTCCCGCTGATCTGGTGGTGATGGCGGCCGGCATTCGTCCTAACACCGAATTGGCGGAAAAGGCTGGCATCCCGTGCAATCGCGGCATCCTGGTCAACGACACCCTGCAAACCTACGATCCGCGCATCTACGCCATCGGCGAGTGCGCAAGCCATCGCGGCATTGCCTACGGTCTGGTCGCGCCATTGTTCGAACAGGCCAAGGTGTGCGCCAACCACCTCGCACAATTGGGCTTCGCCCGTTATCAGGGCTCAGTAACCTCGACCAAATTGAAAGTCACCGGCATCGACCTGTTTTCCGCTGGCGACTTCATGGGCGGCGAAGGCACCGAGACCATCACTCTCTCCGACCCGATCGGCGGCGTGTACAAAAAACTGGTGATCAAGGATGACGTACTGGTTGGCGCCTGTCTGTACGGCGATACGGCAGATGGCGGTTGGTATTTCCGGCAGATTCGTGAGAATCACGCCATCGGCGAGATCCGCGATCACCTGATGTTTGGCGAAAACGCTTTGGGCGACGTAGGACATCAGGGCCAGGACAAAGCCATGGTCATGGCCGACACCGCCGAAGTCTGCGGCTGCAACGGCGTGTGCAAAGGCACCATCGTCAAAGCGATTCAGGAACACGGCCTGTTCAGCGTCGACGAGGTGAAGAAACACACCAAAGCGGCCAGCTCCTGCGGCTCGTGCGCCGGGCTGGTCGAGCAGATCCTGATCAACACCGTGGGTGGCGCGGCCGACGTTAAACCGAAAAGCGAAAAAGCCATCTGCGGTTGCAGCGACCTCAACCACGGCCAGATCCGCCAAGCGATTCGCGAACAGCATCTGCTGACCATCGCCGGCACCATGAGCTACCTCAACTGGCGCACGCCGAACGGCTGCGCAACCTGCCGCCCGGCCCTCAACTATTACCTGATTTCCACCTGGCCCGGCGAAGCCAAGGACGATCCGCAGTCACGCCTGATCAACGAACGTGCACACGCCAACATCCAGAAGGACGGCACGTATTCGGTGGTGCCACGGATGTGGGGCGGCGTGACCAATCCTTCGGAACTGCGACGGATTGCCGACGTCGCCGACAAGTACAACGTGCCGATGGTCAAGGTCACCGGCGGTCAGCGCATCGACTTGCTCGGCATCAAGAAGCAGGACTTGCCCGGCGTCTGGAAAGACCTCGACATGCCGTCCGGCCACGCTTACGGCAAATCCATCCGCACGGTGAAAACCTGCGTCGGCAGCGAGTTCTGCCGCTTCGGCACGCAGAACTCGACACAACTGGGCATCGAACTCGAGCACGACCTGTTCAACATGTGGTCGCCGCACAAAGTGAAACTCGCTGTCTCCGGATGCCCACGCAACTGCTCGGAAGCGGGGATCAAAGACGTAGGAATCATCGGCGTCGACTCCGGTTGGGAGATGTACATCGGCGGCAACGGCGGGATCAAAACCGAAGTCGCCGAATTCTTCGTCAAGCTGAAAACCGCCGAAGAAGTGCGCGAATACAACGGCGCCTTCCTGCAGCTGTATCGCGAAGAAGCCTTCTACCTCGAACGCACCGTGCACTACCTGCAACGGGTCGGCATGGAGCACATCAAAAAAGCCGTGCTGGAAGACCCGGAGCGCCGCAAAGCGCTGAACGAGCGCCTGCAATTCTCCCTGTCGTTCGAGCAAGACCCGTGGAAAGAACGTCTGGCGCAGCCGCAACTGAAGAAAGAATTCGACGTAATTCCCGTGAAAAACCTGGAGGTGCCGGCATGAACTGGCTGGATATCTGTGCCCTCGACGAGATCAATACCCTCGGTTCGCGGATCATTGCCGGGCCGAAAGGTGACATCGCGATTTTTCGCACAAGCGACGACGAAGTTTTCGCCCTCGACGACCGCTGCCCACACAAGGGCGGACCACTGTCACAAGGGTTGATCTACGGCAAACGCGTGGCCTGCCCGCTGCACAACTGGCAGATCGACCTCGAATCCGGCGAGGCGCAGGCGCCGGACATCGGTTGCGCGCACCATCACCCGGCGCGGGTCGAAAACGGTCGGGTGCAGTTGGCTCTGCGGGATGCCATCTGATGAACCGCCAGACGACCGCCTCGACCTGCTGTTATTGCGGGGTCGGCTGCGGCGTGCTGATCGAGCATGACGGCGAGCGCATCCTCGGCGTCAGCGGCGATCCGGCGCACCCGGCCAACTTCGGCAAACTGTGCAGCAAAGGCTCGACCCTGCACCTGACCGGCGACCTTGCCGCTCGCGCGCTGTACCCGGAACTGCGCCTGGGCAAAGGCCTGGCGCGCAGCCGGACAGACTGGGACACCGCACTGGAGCATGCCGCCAACGTGTTCGCCGAGACCATCGCCGAGCACGGCCCGGACAGCGTGGCGTTCTATATCTCCGGACAGTTGCTGACCGAGGACTATTACGCCTTTAACAAACTGGCGCGGGCACTGGTCGGGACCAACAATATCGACAGCAATTCGCGCCTGTGCATGTCTTCAGCCGTGGTCGGCTACAAGCGCAGCCTCGGCGCCGACGCCCCGCCGTGCAGTTATGAGGACCTGGAACTCAGCGATTGCGTGATGATCGTCGGCAGTAACATGGCCTACGCCCATCCGGTACTTTTCCGTCGACTGGAAGAGGCAAAATCCCGCCGCCCACAGATGAAAGTCATCGTCATTGATCCACGGCGCACCGACACCTGCGACCTCGCCGATTTGCACTTGGCGATTCTGCCGGGCACAGATGTCGCTTTGTTTCATGGGATTTTGCATCTGTTGTTGTGGGAAGACTGGATTGATCGCGATTTCGTCAAAGCGCACACCGATGGCCTCGCCGAACTGAAAAATCTGGTGCGCGATTACACCCCGCAAATGGTTTCGCAGTTATGCGGCATCAGCGTCGAGCAATTGCAGCAGTGCGCCGAATGGGTCGGTACTTCGCCGAGTTTTTTGTCGCTGTGGTGCATGGGCCTGAACCAGTCCACAGCCGGCAGCGCGAAAAACAGTGCACTGATCAATCTGCACTTGGCCACCGGGCAAATTGGCCGTCCGGGTGCAGGACCTTTCTCTCTCACCGGTCAGCCGAATGCCATGGGCGGACGCGAAACCGGTAGTTTGTCGAACCTGTTGCCGGGTCATCGTGACGCGGCGAACCCTGAACACCGCGCCGAAGTGGCAGCTTATTGGGGTGTGGATCAACTGCCGGAAAGCACTGGTCTCAGCGCCATCGAACTGTTCGAGCAAGTGCGCAGCGGCAAGATCAAGGCGTTGTGGATTGCCTGTACCAACCCTGCGCAGTCGATGCCGGACCAGAACTCGGTGCGCGCTGCACTGGAAGCTTGCCCGTTTGTGGTTCTGCAAGAAGCCTTTCGCACCACCGAAACAGCAGCGTTTGCCGATCTCCTGCTACCCGCCGCCAGTTGGGGCGAGAAGGAAGGCTCGGTAACCAATTCCGAGCGGCGTATTTCCCACGTGCGCAAAGCCATCCTCCCACCGGGTGAGGCGCGGCCGGATTGGGCGATTACGGTAGATTTCGCGCAGCGTCTGGAGAAACGTCTGCGCGCCGATGAGCCGAGCCTGTTTACGTTTAACCAACCTGCGCAGTTGTTCGATGAATTCAAAGGGCTAACCCGCGGCCGCGACCTGGACTTGTCCGGGATCAGTCACGCGCTGATCGACGAGATCGGGCCGCAGCAGTGGCCCTTCCCTGTCGGTGCCCGAGAAGGAACAACCCGACTCTACGAGGACGGTATTTTTCCTACGTCCACTGGCCGCGCTCATTTCATTGCCGACCCTTACCGCGCCGCCAAAGAACAGCGTGATGCACGCTTTCCACTGACGTTGATCACTGGCCGCCTGCGTGATCAATGGCACGGTATGAGCCGCACCGGCACGGCGGCGCAATTGTTCGGGCATGTCAGCGAAGCAGTGTTGAGTCTGCATCCAGACGAAATGCGCCGGCATCGTTTGCAGCCGGGCGATCTGGTCAACCTTAAAAGTCGTCGCGGTGCAGTTATTGTCGCGGTCGGAAGTGATGACAGCGTACGTCCGGGGCAAGCATTTCTGCCGATGCACTGGGGCGACCGCTTTCTCAAGGGCGGCGTGAACAGCCTGACCCTGCCGGCCTTCGATCCGTTGTCGAAACAACCGGAACTCAAACACAGCGGCGTGCGCCTGGAACCGGTCAATCTGCCGTGGCAGCTTTTCGCACTGATCGAAGGTGATGTTCAACGGCATTTCGAGACGCTACGACCGCTCTGTGAGGCATTTTCCTACGTGAGTATCAGCCTTGTCGGACGCGAGCGATCGGCGCTGCTGATACGCGCTGCGAGCAATGAAGCGCCGGATGCGCAGTTGCTCAGTGAAATCGACCGATGCCTGTCACTGATCGACGGCCCGGTTTTGGCCTATGACGACCCTCGCCGGGCCATTGGCAAGCGCGTGCGTATTGAAAACGGTCGTATCACCGCGATTCGCCTGGCCGGCGAAACCCTCGCGCAGCATTGGTTGCAAGGGTTGTGGCTGGAGGGCCGTGCGGACGAACAACTTCGGCGCTGGTTACTTGCACCGATGAGCGCTCCGCCAGGCAGTGCTGGGGCGCAGATCGCTGCGGATAAAACCCTGTGCAACTGCAAGAACGTCAGCCTCAACGCTGTCTGCGCCGGCATTCGCCAGGGGCTGGATCTGCAAGGCTTGAAAAACAATCTGGGTTGCGGCACGCAATGCGGCTCCTGTGTCCCGGAAATAAAACGCTTGCTGGCTGCCGATGTGCAGCCAGTCGCCGTCATCTGATGAGGAAAACACCATGAACGCAAAAGTCTGGCTGGTGGGTGCAGGTCCTGGTGATCCCGAATTATTGACCCTCAAAGCGGTGCGCGCCCTGCGCGAAGCCGATGTGGTGCTGATCGATGATCTGGTCAACGACGCGGTGCTGGAACACTGCCTTGGCGCGCGAATCATTGCCGTGGGTAAACGCGGTGGTTGCCGTTCGACACCGCAGGCGTTTATCCATCGGCTGATGCTGCGCTATGCCCGCCACGGCAAGTGTGTGGTGCGGCTCAAGGGCGGCGATCCGTGCATTTTCGGCCGAGGGGGCGAAGAGGCGCAGTGGCTGCGTGAGCGTGGGGTCGAGGTGGAACTGGTCAATGGCATCACCGCCGGGCTCGCTGGAGCGACGCAGTGCGATATTCCGCTGACGTTACGGGGTGTGGCGCGAGGTGTGACGCTGGTGACGGCGCACACTCAGGACGACAGCCAGTTGAACTGGCAGGCACTGGCACAGGGGGGTACCACGCTGGTGGTTTATATGGGCGTGGCCAAGCTGGGGGAGATTCGCGATCAACTGCTGGCAGGCGGGATGGCGGCGGATACGCCGGTGGCGATGATCGAGAATGCATCGTTGCCGGAGCAGCGCGAATGCCGGAGTGATCTGATGAGCATGAGCGATGACGCAGGAATTTTCGGATTGAAGAGCCCGGCGATTCTGGTGATTGGTGCGGTGGCGGCTGCTGGTGAAGATCAAAAGATCGCAGCCTGCGGCAGCTCCTACAGGACGTATGCAGATTTCATGTAGGAGCTGCCGAAGGCTGCGATCTTTTAAAGCTTCAAAGCCAAATCGCAGACAAAGAAAAGCCCGGCCTAAGCCGGGCTTTTCTCAGAGCGGCAGCTAATTACTTAGCTTGAGCTTCAACCTGCGCTTCTACGCGACGGTTTACAGCGCGGCCAGCTTCAGTTTTGTTGTCAGCAACTGGGCGGGATTCGCCGTAGCCAACAGACTGAACGCGGGACGATTCAACACCGTACTGGTTGGTCAGAACTTGCTTAACGGCGTTTGCACGACGCTCGGACAGTTTCTGGTTGTAAGCGTCAGGACCGACGGAGTCAGTGTGACCTTCAACAGTAGTGGTGGTGGATGGGTACTGCTTCATGAAGTCAGCCAGGTTCTTGATGTCGCCGTAGCTGTTGGTTTTAACAACAGATTTGTCGAAATCGAACTTAACGTCCAGCTCAACACGAACAACTTCAGCAACTGCTGGGCAGCCGTCAGCGTCAACAGTTACGTTGGCTGGGGTGTCCGGGCACTTGTCAACGTTGTCGCAAACGCCATCGTTGTCGCTGTCGGAGCAGACTTCAGCTGGTGCTGGAACTGGAGCAGCAGCAGGCTTGGAGCCGCCACCGAAGTTCACACCGATACCAACGCTAGGAGCCCACTCGGTGTCGCCCTGGTCGATGTTGTACTGAGCTTCAACGCCGGCACGGGCGTAGAAGTTCTCGGTGAAGTACAGCTTGGCACCGCCACCAACGTTAGCGAAGGTAGAACGGTTACGACCGTTCGAACCGTTCTGGTCGATGCTCTGGTCGGAGAAACCGGCCGAGACGTATGGACGCAGCATGTCGCCTGGGTTGTTGAAGTGGTACAGAGCGTCCAGAGCGGTGTTAGCGCCTTTTACGTTCTTGCCATCATCGGCACGTACGTTGTGCACTTCGTCGTAGCCCAGACGCAGTTCAACGTCGTCGGTCAGGAAGTAACCGATCGAACCGCCGAACAGGTTGCCGTTGTTCTTGAAGTTACGAGCGCTGTCGAATTGTTCTTTCTTTGCGAAGCCTTCGATTTCAACTGCGCCTTGGCCTTGTGCCAGAGCGCCGAACGAAGTGGCGGCAATCAGAGAACCAATGGCCAAGCCCAAGGTGTTTTTCAGTTTCATCCGTTAAATCCCCATCTGGTGATTGTGAAGCAGTCCCGCAAACCGGGGGACAACTCGGCGGCAAGTCTATCAGAACTTGCCTACACGTAAGAGATATTTGCGCTGAACTAAGTTTCAGCAATGCCTGCAAATTTCTCACGCAATTTATCTAGAGCACGTTTGTAACGCATTTTTGTCGCACTCAAACCCATGTGCATGATGTCTGCGATCTCCTGAAACTCCAGCTCTGCGACAAATCGTAGCACCAGAATTTCGCGGTCGATCGGGTTCACATACACCAGCCAGCGATCAAGTCCGCCCTTCTCCTCGGGTTTCGGCGCCTTTTCTTCGGACGCTTCCTCAAGGGGGTCAAGACTCAATGCGTCCATCAAGCGACGCTTTCGCCGTTCCTTCCGATACTGCGTAATACATTCGTTGTACGTGATGCTGTAGAGCCACGTTTTGAACTTCGATTTCCCCTCGAAGTTCTTCAGGCCATACAGCACCTTCAACATGACTTCCTGACAGACATCGTCTGCGTCGCGATCGTTCCCAAGATATCTCGCACAAACGTTAAATAATGTTCGCTGGTAACGCCGCATCAGTTCTTCATAGGCGCGCGTTACGTGAAAAAGCTCGGTATGCGAGCGCGCGACCAACTCCTCATCAGAGAGCTCGCGGGGGTCGTAGCGCGTGGATAGCGTTTGGGCTTTATTCAAAACAAGTCGTGCCGACAGTCAGGTCAATGTCCACCGCAACCAGCATCAGCTGGCATTTCGCGGCGGCATACATTAGCAGGGTTTGCCGGATTAGCGGCTACTCACATGCTGTTCCAGCAGGATCCGATTGGAAAGAGAGACTAGCTCACCCTCATCGGTCAGCAATGTGGTTTTAACCGTGCCTATCTCTTCGATCTGGCCTTCGACCTCGCCAACACGCACTTGTTGCCCAACCTGATACAACTCACGCACATAGATTCCCGCAAGAATCTGACCGGCAATTTCCCGGCTTCCCAAACCCATGGCCAGCGCAACGGCCAGACCAACGGTAATCAAAACGATGACAATCACATGGTTCAGCAGGTCGGTCTTGACCTCTAGCTGACTGATCGCGACCGAGATGCTGATGATGATCACCAGCCCCTGGGCAATTCGCCCAAGCCCCGAAGCGTAGTCCAGGCCCACACCTTCTGCCGCCCCGCGCACCAGCCCGTTGGCCAATTGCGCGAGCAATACACCTACCAGCAACACCAGCGCCGCGCCGAATACTTTCGGCAAATAGAGCGCCAACATATCCAGCGTAGCTGAAACTCGCTCAAGGCCAAGGGATTCTGCTGCAGAAACCAGGAATATCAGCAGAACGAACCAATAAACGATTTTGCCGATAAGGGTCGAGATCGGCACTTGCAGCCCGGCCCGCGACATTAATTTGGTCAGGCCGGTGCCACCCATCAGGCGATCGAGGCCGAGTTTGGCGAGCAGCTTGGAGAGCAAGGTATCGAGCAGCTTGGCCACGACGAAACCCAACAGCAGCACGACCAGTGCGCCGAACAGGTTCGGGATGAAGTTGGCTACTTTGGTCCACAACGCAGTCATTGCAGTGACGAGGCTCTGAGTCCAGAGGTCGAGTTCCATATTCAATCAGCCTTATCAGCAGTGCGAGCGGTAGGTTTACGAAGACGGGAAACCGGCGAGACATGGGCCGAGCCGTTATTCAGGGCGATCATCAGCGCGGGCAGCCAGCGGCCCAGCAGGCTGAACAGATCACCGGCGCCAACCTGGCGGTTGGCGGTTTTGAGTACGCGGCCCAGACAGGCATCGTCGTCGCGGCTGGACGGCGAAGCGTTGAGCATGTCGCGCAAAGACTGTTCAAACGGATCGTGCATACGCACCTCTCGTGATGTCTGTGAAAGACGCGGGCAGATTTGGTCGGGTCACATGCGCCATTTTCAGACCCAGCGCAAACGACGGAATAACCACCACTGACCGAAGGCCAGAGCGAGCACCGTCAAGCAGGCGATCAGGAAGCCATAAGGGCTGCTGGAGAATGGAATTCCGCCAACGTTGATGCCCAGCAGACCGGTGATAAAACTCATCGGCAAAAAGATGCAGGTGATGATGCCGAAGCGATACATCGTGCGATTCATACGCTCGCTCAAACGCCGGTCTTCGGCCTCCAGCACAAGCCCCACGCGCTCTCGGGTCAATTCGAGCTCTTCGAGATAGCGGGTCAGGCTGTTGTTCAATTCGTTCCAGTAATCGGCATCGTCATCGACAAACCACGGCAGTTTTATCCGCGTGAGTTGTCCGAAAATATCCCGCTGCGGCGCAAGAAAACGCTTCAGCCCAGCGGCCCTGCGCCGGATGTGCAAAATGGCGCCATGCTCGGGGGTATACCGTTCGTCGGCATCCATCTTTTCTTCTTCCTCATCGGCGATTTCCGAGAGGCAAGTGACCAGATCCTGCACCTTATTGGTGAGGAACTGCGCCAGATAAAGGATGAGCTCAGAAGAGGTTTTCGGGCCCTTGCCGTCCGCCAATTGCACCAACAGTTCATCGGTGGCGCGCAATGGGCGCAAACGCAGGGAAATCACCCGTTGGGCCGAAGCGAAAATCCGCACCGAGACCATGTCTTCCGGCTCGGCGCCTGGATTGAGATTGACCCCGCGTAAAAACAGCAACAGCTCGGCATCCGGCAGCGGCAACAGGCGCGGCCGGGTGTTCTCTTCCAGCAGCAGGTCGCAGGTGAATTCATTGAGGCCGCTGGTTTTGCGCAGCCAGGTCTGGGTTTGCGGATGGCTGCGATCCCAATGCAGCCACAGGCTTTCATGGGCCTGCAACTGCAAATCGTCAAGCTCAGTCCGGGCTATCGAACGCGCACCGCCTTTTCCGTCCAGCACCAGGGCATGCACCAGCCCCCATTGCGCGTTTTCTTCCTCGAACATCCGCATCCCTTTGTCGAAAGCTTATTCAGGCATCTTCAGCGGACTTGGCGAGACGATCACGCCGTTGTTGTCCGCATAAATGTAGTGGCCCGGGTGGAACGTCACGCCGGCGAACGTCACCGGGACGTTGAGGTCACCAATGCCGCGTTTTTCGGTTTTCATCGGGTGGCTGGCCAGCGCCTGCACGCCCAGATCGGTCTGCGCGATAACGTCGACGTCACGGATGCAGCCGTAGATCACCAGCCCTTCCCAGCCGTTTTTAGCGGCTTTCTCGGCGATCATGTCGCCCAGCAATGCACGTCGCAGCGAACCGCCGCCATCGACCACCAGCACCTTGCCGTTGCCCTTGAGTTCAGCCTGTTCCTTGACCAGCGAGTTGTCTTCGAAGCATTTGATGGTCACGATTTCACCGCCGAACGAATCACGGCCACCGAAATTGCTGAACATCGGTTCCAGCACCTGCACCAGCTCCGGATAGGCGTCGCACAGGTCAGGCGTAAGGTAATGGTTCATCGAAAAACTCCTGTAACAAGGAAGACGATCAAGGATGACGCATTCTTTTGAGACGATCTCCGGTGGTCGCTGTTTACCTTAGCTCATTGAATGTTGGCTGAATGAACCTGAACAAACGCTGAAACGTAATCGCTAAACTGCCACCGAATATGACCAGAACCGCACAATTCGTCATATCTTAGCCGCAAGCCAACCCGAACGAAATGCCCTTTTCAGGGCCTCCCTCTCAGACCGCAGCGGCCAGATCCGGCTTCTCGCCCAGCAACGGCGTCTGCTGATTGTTCAACCAGCGCGCCACCAATGGCCATACCTCAGTCTGCGCCGCTTTGCTCACCAACATCTCGACATGACCGAAATTATCGTTGAAGCCCTGCTCGCGGCCCAGATTGATGAACTGCTTGTGCTCCGAGCCGATCTGCTCGAACAACTTGCGACAGGCCCAGGCCGGATCCTGATGATCCCCTGCTGCAGTCACCGCCAGCACTGGCACTTGAACATCGGCCAGACCCGCCCACCAATCCTTGTCCTTGTCGCCAAAACGGCCGAACAAGCCGTACCAGCGCATGCTTTCCAGCGCCAGACCGATCGGCTCATCTTCCGGGCCACGCTTGAGGCGCGAACCCGACAGCTGTGCGAAGCGCTTGAGAATGAAGCGCCCGCTCCACTCCACCGGCGGAATTTTCAGCGGCCAGTAAGTACGGCTGACCTGGGTGCCGAAAAACGCCGCCGAAGCCACTGCCGGTTCGCCAAGGTATTCGCCACCGAGCGCCGCCGCCAATGTGATGCCGCCCAACGAATGGCCGATCCAGTGCGGAATCTGCCCGCTCTGCTCACGCACGAACGCGGCAATCGCCGGCAGATCGTAGCGGGCATAGTCGGCCACGCGGTTGCGCCGGTATTCCTCGTTGCGCTGTGACAGGCCGTGGCCGCGCATCTCCGGAATCCACACGTCGAAACCCAGTCGCGTCAGATACGCGCCCAAGCCCAGGCCTTTGGGTGAGAACCAGAAGCGCCGATTGGAAAAACTGCCGTGCAGCAAAATGACGGGCACACCGCGAGGCGCCGAGTCATCGGCCATGCCCAAGCGGGTCACAGCGATTTCCACGGACCAGTCGGGGCTGTTGCCGGGTTTCAGGCGATACACGTCTTCGCTCAGATCGCCACGCCGTTCGGCGCTGATCAGGGCGACAGGAAATAGGTCACTGCTGCTTTGCATAATGCTCTTGCACAAAAAAGGGCGGCATCTACAGGAGCCCGCCCTACTTGAATCTCAAAGCCCTGCCCTTGTGGGAGTGAGCCTGCTCGCGAAAGCGGTGTGTCAGCCAATCCATGGCGGATATTGCTCCGTCATCGCGAGCAGGCTCGCTCCCACAGGGGAAGCGGGCCGTTCACATACTCATTAAGCCGGGGCTTGGCCTTCGGCGAGGAAGAACCAGGTTTCCAGCACGGTATCCGGGTTCAGCGACACGCTTTCGATGCCCTGCTCCATCAGCCACTTGGCCAGATCCGGGTGGTCCGAAGGACCCTGACCGCAGATGCCGATGTACTTGCCGGCCTTGTTGCACGCGGCAATCGCGTTAGCCAAGAGCTTCTTGACCGCCGGATTACGCTCATCGAACAGGTGCGCGATGATACCGGAATCACGGTCCAGACCCAGGGTCAGCTGAGTCAGGTCGTTGGAGCCGATCGAGAAGCCGTCGAAGAACTCGAGGAATTCTTCAGCAAGGATCGCGTTGGATGGCAGCTCGCACATCATGATCACGCGCAGACCGTTCTCGCCGCGCTTCAAGCCGTTTTCGGCGAGCAGATCGACGACCTGGCTGGCTTCGCCCAGGGTACGGACGAACGGCACCATGATTTCAACGTTGGTCAGGCCCATCTCGTTGCGCACACGTTTCAGCGCGCGGCATTCGAGTTCGAAGCAGTCACGGAACGATTCGCTGATGTAACGCGAAGCGCCACGGAAGCCCAGCATCGGGTTCTCTTCTTCCGGCTCGTACAGCTTGCCGCCGATCAGGTTGGCGTATTCGTTGGACTTGAAGTCCGACAGGCGCACGATGACTTTTTTCGGCGTGAACGCTGCAGCCAGGGTGCTGATGCCTTCCACCAGTTTGTCGACGTAGAAGTCGACCGGGTCGTTGTAACCGGCAATGCGCTTGTCGACGCTGTCCTTGATTTCCTGCGGCAGACCGTCGTAGTTCAACAGCGCTTTCGGGTGGACGCCGATCATGCGGTTGATGATGAATTCCAGACGGGCCAGGCCGACACCGGCGTTCGGCAGCTGTGCGAAGTCAAAAGCGCGGTCCGGGTTGCCAACGTTCATCATGATCTTGAACGGCAGCTCCGGCATGGCATCGACGGAGTTCTTCTTGATGTCGAAGCCCAGCTCGCCTTCGAAGATGTAACCGGTGTCGCCTTCGGCGCATGACACGGTCACGCCCTGGCCATCCTTCAGCAGCTGGGTGGCGTTGCCGCAACCGACCACTGCCGGAATACCCAGCTCGCGAGCGATGATCGCCGCGTGGCAGGTACGCCCGCCACGGTTGGTGACGATGGCGCTGGCGCGCTTCATCACTGGTTCCCAGTCCGGGTCGGTCATGTCGGAAACCAGCACGTCGCCCGGCTGGACTTTGTCCATCTCGGAGACATCTTTGATGATGCGCACTTTGCCGGCGCCGATGCGCTGGCCAATCGCACGACCTTCAACCAGCACGGTGCCGGTTTCTTTCAACAGGTAACGTTCCATGACGTTGGCCTGGGTGCGGCTTTTCACGGTTTCCGGACGGGCCTGCACGATGTACAGCTTGCCGTCGTCACCGTCCTTGGCCCACTCGATGTCCATCGGGCAGCCGTAGTGCTTTTCGATGATCATCGCTTGCTTGGCCAGCTCGCTGACTTCAGCGTCGGACAGGCAGAAACGCGCACGATCAGCCTTGTCGACATCGATGGTCTTGACCGAACGACCGGCCTTGGCCTCGTCGCCGTAGATCATCTTGATGGCTTTGCTGCCCAGGTTGCGACGCAGGATCGCCGGACGACCGGCCTCCAGCGTGCCCTTGTGCACGTAGAACTCATCCGGGTTGACCGCGCCTTGTACGACGGTTTCGCCCAGACCGTAGGCGCCGGTGATAAACACCACGTCACGGAAACCCGATTCGGTATCGAGGGTGAACATCACGCCGGCCGTGCCGGTTTCCGAACGCACCATGCGCTGCACGCCGGCCGACAGGGCGACCAGTTTGTGGTCGAAGCCCTGGTGCACGCGGTAGGAAATCGCACGGTCGTTGAACAGCGAAGCGAACACCTCTTTGGCGGCGCGGATAACGTTTTCCACACCACGGATGTTCAGGAAGGTTTCCTGCTGACCGGCGAACGAGGCGTCCGGCAAGTCTTCGGCGGTGGCGGAAGAACGCACAGCCACGGCCACGTCAGGGTTGCCGGCCGACAGCGCGGCGAACGCGGTGCGGATTTCGGCATTCAGTTTTTCGGGGAATTCGGCTTCCATGATCCATTGACGGATCTGTGCGCCGGTTTTGGCCAGGGCGTTGACGTCGTCGACGTCGAGCGCATCGAGGGCCGCGTGGATCTGGTCGTTGAGGCCGCTCAGTTCGAGGAAATCACGATAAGCCTGAGCCGTCGTGGCGAAGCCGCCGGGGACCGAAACACCGGCGCCTGCCAGGTTACTGATCATCTCGCCCAGGGATGCGTTCTTGCCCCCCACATGCTCAACATCGTGTTTGCCGAGCTTATCGAGGGAAACTACGTACTCTACCAAGGTGATCTCTCCACTAACTGTGTTGGAAAAGCTCAGAAACCGGCGGCCCGGGGGAGCCTTGGCCGGTTGTATGGCCTGGACCTGGAAAATAAGTGAGAATGCTGGCCATTGGCGGCCGGCAAATCGCGCCTATCATATCCAAGATTGATGACTAGCTTAAGGCCCAAGGTGCAAATGAAACGATCTGCTTTCTTCATCTCCGATGGCACCGGCATCACTGCCGAAACCCTGGGTCAAAGCCTCCTGGCGCAGTTCGAAAACATTACCTTCAGCAAATTCACGCGACCGTACATCGACAGCGTGGATAAAGCGCGAGCCATGGTACAACAAATCAACAAAGCCGCCGAAACCGACGGCTTTCGCCCGATCATCTTCGACACCATCGTCAATCAGGACATCCGTGAGATTCTCGCAACGTCCAATGGTTTCATGATCGACATTTTCTCGACCTTCCTCGCCCCACTGGAGCAGGAACTGACCGAGCATTCTTCCTATACCGTCGGCAAATCGCATTCGATCGGGCACAACTCCAATTACATGGAGCGCATCGAGGCGGTGAACTTTGCCCTCGACAACGACGACGGTGCGCGCACCCACTATTACGACAAAGCCGACCTGATACTAGTGGGCGTGTCGCGATGCGGCAAAACGCCGACGTGTCTGTACATGGCCATGCAGTTCGGCATCCGCGCGGCCAACTATCCGCTGACCGAAGACGACATGGAGCGCCTGACCCTGCCGACGGCCCTGCGCGCGCATCAGCACAAGCTGTTCGGCCTGACCATCGACCCCGACCGCCTCACCGCGATCCGCAACGAGCGCAAGCCCAACAGCCGTTATTCGAGCTACGCCCAGTGCGAATTCGAAGTGCGCGAAGTGGAAAATCTGTTCCGCCGCGAGAACATCCCCAACATCAACTCCACGCATTTTTCGGTGGAAGAGATTTCGGCGAAGATTCTGGTGGAGAAAGGTGTGGAGCGGCGGTTCAAGTAGATTGCTGGTGTCTGTGCGACCGCTATCGCGAGCAGGCTCACTCCTACAGTTGATCTTCAGCGGGCACAGATCATGTGGACGACAGAGATTGATTGTAGGAGTGAGCCTGCTCGCGATGAACGATTACACGATCTCTGTCAGTGCCCGGCTTAAAGCTTCAAACCCTGCCAGCAACAACCGATCATCCCCCACCGCATTACACACACTCACCCGAATAAACTGCGGCACCGCTGCATGCCCCACAGCAAACGCCTCAGCAGTGGCCACCAGATAGTTGTTCTCCTTCAACTCCGCCGCAATCTGCGACGCCCGCCACAACTCAGGCACCTCGACCCAGAAATGCGGGCTGTAAGGGTGAGTCTTGTAATTCAAACCCTGCAGAACAGGCGCCACCAAGGCCTTGCGCCGAGCAATTTCGCTGATCTGCTCGTCCAGCAAACGCTCAGCCATGCCGCTTTCAATCCACAGGCTCGCCACTTCCATTGATAACGGATTGGCCATCCAGCACGTTGCGCGGATGGCGGCACTCAAACGCCCGATCAACGCTTGCGGCGCGTGCAGATAACCGACGCGCAATCCGGCGGAAACAGCCTTGCTCAGACTGCCGATCAACACCGAGCGCTCAGGCGCAAAGTAACTCAGCGGCAACGGACGCTGACGGTCCAGAACGGCGTGGGCTTCGTCTTCGATAATCAGCAAATTGTGCTGGCGGCAGATCTCGGCAATCGCCTCGCGCCGTGAAATCGACATCACGGCGGCTGTAGGATTCTGGATCGTCGGCGTGCAATACAGCGCTGAAACACGATGCTGACGGCAAATGTCCTCCAGCGCCGACGATAAAAGCCCTTCGTCATCCATCGCCGCGCCAATGAGTTTTATCCCGAGCTGACGTGCGACTCCAATCAATCCGGGGTAGGACAAATGCTCGGTGACCACCGTGTCGCCGGCCTTGAGCAGGCCCATCAACGCGCACAACAGACCATGTTGGCCGCCGTTGACGCACAACACCTGATCGGCGTGCGGGACAAACGCCGCATGTTGCAACCATACCGCCCCGGCCAATCGGTGCCGTGCCAGCCCCGCTTCGGCGGTGTACCCGGTCAACTGCTGTAGCACCCGCGGATCGCTGGCCAGTTCCTGCAGACTTTGGCTCATGAACGCCGCTTCCTGTGCGGGAATCGGCTGATTGCGGCTCATGTCGAAACAGCCTGACGGCTCATCGCTGACATTGCGAAAGCCTTTGTCCTGCGGCCGCTCCATCCCGCGCTGACACACATAGGTGCCATCTCCTACGCGAGCAACCACCAATCCGACACGCTCAAGTTCACCGTAGGCACGACTGATAGTACCGATGGTCACGCCCAGGCTGTCGGCCAGCAATCGGTGCGGCGGCAACTTGCATCCCGCATCGATCACACCTTCGTCGATGGCCTGTACGACCGCAGCGGCCAAGCGTTTGTACTTCACGCCGACGCCATTGGCGAGGCCGTCGCGGAGGATTGACACCATGGCAATACTTACTTTGACAGTCATTCTCGCCCCGAATAGCTTGCTGAAAACAGGTTCAATCAGAAATAAACCGTTTCCGCGATCAGGTCAATTCCACCGTTCGGAGCACGCCACATGTCGACCGCCATCAGCACACCGATGAATATCAGCAAACCCTGGCTCGCCGGATTGCTCACCAGCACGCTGTTTCTGATCGTCTGTCTGAGCTGGGGCACGACCTGGCTAGGAATCAAGATTGCCGTGGAAAGCGTGCCGCCGCTGACGGCCGCCGGGTTGCGCTTTCTGATTGCCTTTCCGCTGTTCCTCAGCTTTGCGCTGTTGCGCAAGGAACCACTGTTATTTCCCCGGCAAAGCCGCTGGTTCTTTGTGTTCGTCACGCTGTCGTATTTCAGCCTGCCCTACTACCTGCTCAACTACGGCGAAATGCACGTCTCGTCCGGCCTGACAGCGCTGCTGTTCAGTTGCATGCCGGTGTTTATCCTGATGTTTTCCGCGCTGTTTCTGCGCGAGAGAATCTACCCGTCGCAGATGCTCGGCATCGCCATCGGCTTTGGCAGTCTGTTCATGATTATTCGCAGTCAGGGCCTGCACCTGGATCAGGCCGAATGGCTGGGGGTGCTGGCGATTCTCTGTGCAGCGGTGATGCACGCGCTGTGTTACGTGGTGACGAAAAAACATGGCAGCGCCATCAGCGTCATCACCTACAACACGCTGCCGATCGGCATCGCCGGGCTGATGTTATTTATTGTCGGACTGCGCGTTGAGACACCGGTGTTCAGTGACGTCAGCGCACGCTCGTGGGGCGCCCTGCTGTATCTGGGACTGGTGGCCTCGGTCGGTGGATTCATCGTTTACTTTTTGCTGCTTAAACGCTTGAGCCCGATCATCCTGTCGTTCGTGTTTATCATTTTCCCGGTGTTCGCCGTGATCATCGGCGCCTGGTACGAGGGGCAAACCCTGTCCCGGGAGCTGATGATCTATTCGGCGATTTTGTTGAGCGGTTTTGCGATCACCAAGTTGCCTGTGGAAAAATGGTTCAGATAACGAACAGATCCACAAAGCGGTTTACCGGGGTGGCTTCAAGCAGCGCCTGATCCTTGCACAACGCGCAGATCTCGCTGCTGCGCTGGCCGGTGAAGCGCGTGGCCAGGTTGGCTTTGAACTTGTCCTCAAGCAACGGAATGCCCTCGACACGGCGGCGACGATGACCGATCGGGTATTCCACCACGACGTTTTCGGTGCTGCTGCCGTCCTTGAAAAACACCTGCACGGCATTGGCGATAGAGCGTTTGTCGGCCTCCAGATATTCGCGGGTGAAACGCGGTTCTTCGACGATGACCATTTTCTCGCGCAGTACATCGATGACCGGATGCGCCCGGTGGAAATCGTCTTCGTACTGCTCGGCGACCAGATTGCCGAACGCCAGCGGCACAGCGGTCATGTACTGGATGCAGTGGTCGCGGTCGGCGGCATTGGCCAGCGGCCCGATTTTGGAAATGATGCGGATCGCCGATTCGTGAGTGGTGATGACGATGCGGTCGATTTCATGCAGACGATTGCGCACCTGCGGGTGCAAGGTTACCGCCGCTTCACAGGCGGTTTGCGCATGGAATTCGGCGGGGAAGCTGATCTTGAACAGCACGTTTTCCATCACGTAACTGCCGAACGGCCGCGAGAAACTGAAAGCGCGTTTATCTTCCGGTTTCAGCGCCAGATCGCTATTGGTGTGGCTGAACAGCACGTCATAAAAGCCCCACTGTTTCGCAGTCAGCACGCCGGGAATGCCCATTTCGCCGCGCATGGCGATGTCGGCCAGACGCACGCCACGACTCGTCGCATCCCCCGCTGCCCAGGATTTTCGCGAACCGGCGTTCGGCGCATGACGATAAGTGCGCAGGGCCTGACCGTCGGCAAACGCATGGGACAACGCCGACAACAGTTGCTCGCGATTGGCCCCCATGAGTTTGGCGGTGACGGCGGTTGAAGCAACTTTCACCAGAATGACGTGATCGAGTCCTACGCGATTGAAGGAGTTTTCCAGGGCAATCACGCCTTGAATTTCGTGGGCGATGATCATCGCTTCGAGCACATCGCGAATCGTCAGCGGTGACTCACCGTTGGCCAGACGTTTTTGCGAGAGGTGATCAGCCACCGCAAGAATTCCGCCGAGGTTGTCCGAGGGATGGCCCCATTCGGCGGCGAGCCAGGTGTCGTTGTAGTCGAGCCAGCGAACGATGCAGCCGATGTCCCACGCGGCTTTCACCGGGTCGAGGCGATAGCTGGTGCCGGGGACCCGCGCACCGTAAGGAACCACTGTCCCTTCGACGATCGGGCCCAGATGCTTGGTGCATTCGGGAAAGCGCAACGCCAGCAGACCGCAGCCCAGCGTGTCCATCAGGCAGTTGCGGGCGGTGTCGAGGGCTTCGGCAGAGGGGGCTTTGAAGGTGAGGACGTAATCGGCGATGTCCTGCAGAACACGGTCGTAGTCGGGGCGGTTGTTCAGGTCGACGTTGGCGCTCATTGCGGTTCTCCTGTGCGGGAATGATGAGTGGGTGCAGTCTTCCTCAGGGCTTGGCGGGTTTGGTCGGGTTGATTGCAGGTCTGGGGTGCCTGCTTGTTTTGGGTTTCTTCAGTGGGTGGGCCCCTCACCCTAGCCCTCTCCCGAGGGAGAGGGAACTGATTGGGGGATGCTGTAGAGGTGCACCGACGTGAGCGATCTACATTGAATCCATAATTGATCAGATCAATGCACAAATTCAGAAACCTCAGCGGTTCCCCTGAATCCATAATCGACTCGATCTTTCAGGTCGATGTACTACTCCAGACACCTCGGTCGGCCAGCTGAATCCATAATCGCCTTGATCTTTCAGGTCGATGTACAAGCCCAGACACCTCGGTCGGCCCCCTGAATCCATAATCGACTGCATCTTTCAGGTCGATGTACATCTCCAGACACCTCGGTCGGCCCCCTCTCCCTCCGGGAGAGGGCTGGGGTGAGGGTAAAAGATCTCAAATCAAAAAGAATCGCCCGGAATGCGTACATAGCCTTCCATCAGCACACGCGCGCTACGGCTCATGATGGCTTTCTTCACCACCCACTCGCCGTTTTCCAGACTGGCTTCAGCGCCAACGCGCAACGTCCCGGACGGATGCCCGAAGCGCACGGCATTGCGTTCAACGCCACCGGCAGCAAGGTTCACCAACGTGCCGGAAATAGCCGCCGCAGTACCAATCGCCACCGCCGCCGTACCCATCATCGCGTGGTGCAACTTGCCCATCGACAACGCCCGCACCAGCAAATCCACGTCACCAGCGCCAACCGCTTTGCCACTGGAGGCCACGTAATCCGCAGGCTTGGCAACGAACGCAACTTTCGGCGTGTGCTGCCGCTTGGCCGCTTCATCCACATTGGCAATCAGGCCCATGCGCAACGCGCCATAAGCTCGAATCGTCTCGAACATCTGCAGCGCTTTCGGATCGCTGTTGATCGCGCTCTGCAACTCGGTGCCGGTGTAACCAATGTCTGCGGCGTTGACGAAAATCGTCGGGATACCGGCGTTGATCATGGTCGCCTTGAACGTGCCAACACCCGGTACTTCCAGCTCATCGATGAGGTTGCCGGTGGGGAACATCGAACCACCGCCACCCTCTTCTTCCGCCGCCGGATCCATGAATTCGACTTGCACTTCAGCCGCCGGAAAGGTCACGCCGTCGAGTTCGAAATCACCGGTTTCCTGCACTTCGCCGTTGGTGATTGGCACGTGGGCAATAATCGTTTTGCCGATGTTGGCCTGCCACACGCGCACCACCGCGACACCGTTGTGCGGAATCCGGCTGGCCTCGACCAGACCGTTGCTGATGGCGAACGAACCGACCGCTGCCGAGAGGTTGCCGCAGTTGCCGCTCCAGTCGACGAATGGCTTGTCGATGGAGACCTGACCGAACAGGTAATCGACGTCGTGATCAGCCTTGATGCTTTTCGACAGGATCACGGTTTTGCTGGTGCTTGAAGTCGCGCCGCCCATGCCGTCGATTTGTTTGTCGTACGGGTCGGGGCTGCCGATCACGCGCAGCAATAAAGCGTCGCGAGCCGGGCCTGGAATCTGCGCCGCTTCGGGCAGATCCTTGAGGCTGAAAAACACGCCTTTGCTGGTGCCGCCGCGCATGTAGGTGGCGGGGATTTTTATTTGTGGTGCGTGAGCCATGATGCTCCTTACCGAGGGCACGGGACTTAAAATCCCCTGCCCACATCAGTTGATTTAAACGGCAACCGCCGACTCTTCGAGGAAGTCCTGAGCGAAGCGCTGCAACACGCCGCCAGCCTCGTAGATCGACACTTCTTCAGCGGTATCGAGACGGCAAGTCACCGGCACGTCAACGCGCTCGCCGTTTTTGCGATGGATCACCAGCGTCAGATCCGCACGCGGTTTGCGCTCGCCGATCACGTCATAGGTTTCGCTGCCGTCGATGGACAGGGTGTGACGGTCCGTGCCCGGCTTGAACTCCAGTGGCAACACACCCATGCCCACCAGGTTGGTGCGGTGAATGCGTTCGAAACCTTCTGCGGCAATCGCTTCGACACCGGCCAGACGCACGCCTTTCGCCGCCCAGTCACGGGACGAACCCTGACCGTAATCGGCGCCGGCAATGATGATCAGCGGCTGCTTGCGTTCCATGTAGGTTTCGATGGCTTCCCACATGCGCATGACCTTGCCTTCCGGCTCGACACGCGCCAGCGAACCCTGCTTGACCTTGCCGTTTTCCACGACCATTTCGTTGAACAGTTTCGGGTTGGCGAAGGTTGCGCGCTGCGCGGTCAAGTGGTCACCACGGTGGGTGGCGTAAGAGTTGAAGTCCTCTTCCGGCAGGCCCATTTTCGCCAGGTATTCGCCGGCGGCGCTGTCGAGCATGATCGCGTTGGACGGCGACAGGTGGTCGGTGGTGATGTTGTCCGGCAGCACCGCCAGCGGGCGCATACCCTTAAGCGGACGTGCGCCGGCCAGCGCGCCTTCCCAATACGGCGGACGGCGAATGTAGGTGCTCATCTCGCGCCATTCGTACAGCGGCGTGACTTTCGGGCCGGTGTCTTCGTGGACGGCGAACATCGGAATGTAGACCTGACGGAACTGCTCAGGCTTGACCGAAGACTTCACCACGGCGTCGATTTCTTCGTCGCTTGGCCAGATGTCTTTGAGGCGAATTTCCTTGCCGTCGACCACGCCCAACACATCTTTTTCGATGTCGAAACGGATGGTCCCGGCGATGGCGTATGCGACCACCAACGGCGGCGAAGCGAGGAACGCTTGCTTGGCGTACGGGTGGATGCGGCCGTCGAAGTTGCGGTTGCCGGAGAGTACGGCAGTCGCATACAGATCGCGGTCGATGATCTCTTGCTGAATCAGCGGATCGAGCGCGCCGGACATGCCGTTGCAGGTGGTGCAGGCAAATGCTACGACGCCGAAACCGAGCTGCTCCAGCTCAGTGGTCAGCCCTGCTTCGTCGAGGTACAGCGCCACGGTTTTCGAGCCCGGCGCCAGCGAGGATTTCACCCAAGGTTTGCGGGTCAGACCGAGCTTGTTGGCGTTGCGCGCAAGCAGGCCGGCGGCGATGACGTTGCGCGGGTTGCTGGTGTTGGTGCAACTGGTGATGGCAGCGATGATCACCGCGCCGTCGGGCATTTGCCCCGGCACGTCATCCCACTGCCCGGAGATGCCTTTGGCGGCCAGATCCGACACCGCGACGCGGGCGTGCGGGTTGCTCGGGCCGGCCATGTTGCGCACCACCGAGGACAGATCGAAGCTCAGCCCGCGCTCGTATTGCGCGCCTGTCAGGCTGTCGGCCCACAGGCCGGTGAGCTTGGCGTATTGCTCGACGAGTTGCACTTGCTGGTCTTCGCGGCCAGTCAGTTTCAGGTAATCGATGGTCTGCTGATCGATGTAGAACATCGCTGCGGTGGCCCCGTATTCCGGGGCCATGTTGGAGATGGTCGCGCGGTCGCCGAGGGTCAGCGCCGCTGCGCCTTCGCCGAAGAACTCCAGCCACGCGCCGACGACTTTCTGTTTGCGCAGGTATTCGGTCAGCGCCAGCACCATGTCGGTGGCGGTGATGCCCGGTTGCAGCTTGCCAGTCAGTTCGACGCCGACGCTTTCTGGCAGGCGCATCCACGACGCGCGACCGAGCATCACGCTCTCGGCTTCGAGGCCGCCGACACCGATGGCGATCACGCCCAGCGCATCGACGTGCGGGGTATGACTGTCAGTGCCGACGCAGGTGTCGGGGAACGCGACGCCCTCACGCACCTGGATCACCGGGGACATTTTCTCCAGGTTGATCTGGTGCATGATGCCGTTGCCCGGCGGGATCACATCGACGTTCTTGAAGGCCTTTTTGGTCCAGTTGATGAAGTGGAAACGGTCTTCGTTGCGCCGGTCTTCGATGGCGCGGTTTTTCTCGAACGCCTGCTTGTCGAAACCGCCCGCTTCCACCGCCAACGAGTGGTCGACGATCAATTGCGTCGGCACCACCGGGTTGACCTGCGCCGGGTCGCCGCCCTGCAAGGCGATCGCGTCACGCAAACCGGCGAGGTCGACCAGCGCGGTCTGGCCGAGAATGTCGTGGCAGACCACGCGTGCCGGGAACCACGGGAAGTCGAGGTCGCGCTTGCGTTCGATCAGTTGCTTGAGGGAATCGGTGAGCGTGGCCGGGTCACAGCGACGCACGAGGTTTTCCGCCAGCACGCGGGAGGTGTACGGCAGAGTGTCGTAACTGCCGGGCTGAATCGCCTCGACCGCCGCACGGGCGTCGAAATAATCCAGAGGGCTGCCGGGCAGGGTTTTGCGGAATTCTGTGTTCATCGGGTCAGGACTCGGGTCACGGTGGTTGCAAAGGGTGGCTGACACAAACCTGAGTTACACACCATCCACTGTGGGAGCGAGCCTGCTCGCGAAAGCGGTAGATCAGTCGACATCCATGTTGAATGTCAGTCCGTCTTCGCGAGCAGGCTCGCTCCCACAGGGTCTAGCGGTGTTCTCTGGTTCCGGGTCAGCCCACCATTTCAGCGACGTTCGATTGGCACGAACTTGCGCTGTTCGACGCCGACGTACTCGGCGCTTGGACGGATGATGCGGTTGTTGGCGCGCTGCTCGAACACATGCGCAGCCCAGCCAGTCAGGCGCGAGCAGACGAAGATCGGCGTGAACAGCTTGGTCGGAATGCCCATGAAGTGGTAAGCCGAGGCATGGTAAAAATCGGCGTTGGGGAACAGTTTTTTCTGCTCCCACATGGTCTTGTCGATGGCTTCGGAAATCGCGAACAACACCTTGTCACCGACTTCATCCGCGAGTTTTTTCGACCAGCCCTTGATCACCTCATTGCGCGGATCGCTGTCCTTATAGATCGCGTGGCCGAAGCCCATGATCTTGTCCTTGCGCTCGAGCATGCCGAGGGTGCCTTTGATCGCGTCTTCCGGCGACGAGAAGCGCTCGATCATTTCCATCGCCGCTTCGTTGGCGCCGCCGTGCAACGGACCGCGCAGCGAACCGATGGCGGCGGTTACGCAGGAATACAGGTCAGACAAGGTCGACGCACAAACGCGGGCGGTGAAGGTCGAGGCGTTGAATTCGTGCTCGGCGTAAAGGATCAGCGAGACGTTCATCACTTTGACGTGCAGTTCGCTTGGCTTCTTGTCGTGCAGCAGGTGCAAGAAGTGGCCGCCAATGGTTGGCTCGTCGCTGACGCAATTGATGCGTTTGCCGTCGTGGCTGAAGCGATACCAGTAGCACATGATCGCCGGGAACGCGGCGAGCAGGCGGTCGGTCTTGTCGCGCTGCTCGGAGAAGTCTTTCTCCGGTTCGAGGTTGCCGAGGAACGAGCAACCGGTGCGCATCACGTCCATCGGGTGGGCGTCGGCGGGGATGCGTTCGAGCACTTCTTTCAGCGCTGGCGGCAGGTCGCGCAGCTTGCTCAGTTTGCCTTGGTATTCGTCGAGTTGCGCCTTCGTCGGCAGCTCGCCGTAGAGCAGCAGGTACGCGACTTCTTCAAATTGCGCATCGGCTGCCAGTTCGCGCACGTCGTAGCCGCGATAGGTCAGCCCGGCACCGGCCTGGCCCACGGTGGACAGTGCGGTTTGCCCGGCAACCTGGCCACGGAGCCCGGCGCCACTGAGTACTTTTGCTTCGGCCATTTCTATCTCCAATCTTGAATTTGTTAGGGAGTGTGGCGAAAAGATCGCAGCCTCGTTGCACTCGACAGCTCCTACAGGGGAATGCGGTTCATGTAGGAGCTGCCGCAGGCTGCGATCTTTTGATCTTTATTTTTTCGCGGCAAACAACGCATCGAGCTTCTGCTCGAAGGTGTGGTAATCGATACGATCGTAAAGCTCCATGCGAGTCTGCATGGTGTCGATGACATTCTGCTGCGTGCCGTCACGGCGGATTGCGGTGTAGACGTTTTCCGCAGCCTTGTTCATCGCGCGGAACGCCGACAGCGGATAGAGCACCAGCGACACGTCGGCGCCGGCCAGTTGCTCGGTGGTGTACAACGGCGTCGCGCCGAACTCGGTGATGTTGGCCAGGATCGGCGCTTTCACGCGGTTGGCGAACAGCTTGTACATTTCCAGCTCAGTGATCGCTTCCGGGAAGATCATGTCGGCGCCGGCCTCGATGCACGCCGCTGCGCGATCGAGAGCCGATTCCAGACCTTCCACCGCCAGCGCATCGGTACGCGCCATGATCACGAAGCTGTCATCGGTACGGGCATCGACGGCGGCTTTGATGCGATCGACCATTTCCTGCTGACTGACGATTTCTTTATTCGGACGGTGGCCACAGCGCTTGGCGCCAACCTGATCCTCGATGTGAATCGCCGCCGCGCCGAACTTGATCATCGACTTGACGGTGCGCGCGACGTTGAACGCCGACGAACCAAAACCGGTGTCGACATCGACCAGCAGCGGCAGATCGCAAACGTCGGTGATGCGGCGCACGTCGGTCAGCACGTCATCCAGACCGGTGATGCCCAGATCCGGCACGCCGAGGGAACCTGCGGCCACCCCGCCACCGGACAGGTAGATCGCCTTGAAACCGGCGCGCTTGGCCAGCAGCGCGTGGTTGGCGTTGATCGCGCCGACCACCTGCAATGGATGCTCGCTGGCGACCGCATCGCGGAAACGCTGGCCTGGAGTGCTGTGCTTGGAACTCATGACTCACCTCGTTCAGTGGCTGTCTTATTGTGGGCGCCGTCCTGGTAGTGACGGGCGATGTTGCGTTTCGAGGCGCCGATGTGACGGCGCATCAACAATTCCGCGAGTTCGCCGTCACGGTCGGCGATGGCATCGAGAATCCGGTGGTGTTCGGCGAAGGCCTGGCGTGGGCGGTTCGGCGTGGTCGAGAACTGGATGCGGTACATGCGCACCAGCTGATAGAGCTCGCCGCAGAGCATCTGCGTCAGCGTACGGTTGCCGCTGCCCTGGATGATCCGGTAATGGAAGTCGAAATCGCCTTCTTGCTGGTAGTAGCCGACGCCGGCCTGAAAAGCGGCATCGCGCTCATGGGTTTCCAGCACCCGGCGCAGTTCGTCGATTTCTTCGACGCTCATGCGCTCGGCCGCCAGGCGGCAGGCCATGCCTTCTAGGGATTCGCGAATTTCGTAGAGTTCGAGCAATTCGGCATGGCTGAGCGAGACCACCCGCGCACCGACGTGCGGTACACGCACCAGCAGACGCTGGCCTTCGAGCCGATGGATGGCCTCACGCAACGGCCCGCGGCTGATGCCGTAGGTGCGCGCCAGCTCCGGCTCGGAGATCTTGCTGCCCGGGGCGATCTCGCCTTTGACGATGGCCGCTTGAATGCGCCGGAAGACGTTTTCCGAAAGTGTTTCGGAATCGTCGCCGCTAATGACCGGGGGATCGAGTTGATCCAGCATGATTGTCGACACCTTTAAATCCAATGCGGCAAAAACTAGCCAATTCGCCCGAATCAGTCAAAGGATAAATAGGTATTGTCGACAATCGTCTAATAACCTTAAAAGATCGCAGCCTGCGGCAGCTCCTACAGGGGTCAGTGTAGGAGCTGCCGAAGGCTGCGATCTTTTGATCTTCCATAGACCGCCCCCAGCGCTGGCGCCATAAAACCACCGTGCTAGAATGCCGCCCGCATTTGCTGGCCATTTGTACGGCTTGTCATATAAAGCTGCCAGGCACACGAAGGGCCTTGCGCAAGTTTTGCCAAGGACCTGAACCGAAAACGGAACGCTGCGCACCAGGATTTATGAGACTCAAGCCCTTCCCCACATTCTTTGCCCTGTTTTGCCTGCCCGGCCTCGCCGCCGCGGGGGAAAAAACCGTGTATGGCCTCAACGAATACGCTTCGCTTGACGGCATCAATCTCGAAGTCGCGGCCAAACTCGACACCGGCGCGAAAACCGCCTCGCTGAGTGCCCGCGACATCAAACGCTTTAAACGCAACGGTGAGTCCTGGGTTCGTTTCTACCTGGCCATCGACGCCGCGCACTCGCACCCGATCGAACGGCCGCTGGCCCGGGTCAGCAAGATCAAGCGCCGCGCCGGCGACTACGACCCGGAAGAAGGCAAGAAGTACACCGCCCGTCCGGTGATCGAGCTGGATATCTGCATGGGATCAGCGATGCGCAGCATCGAAGTGAACCTGACCGACCGAAGTGCGTTCCAATATCCGCTTTTGATTGGCTCCGAGGCGCTGAAACGCTTCGACGCGCTGGTCGACCCCAGTCTTAAATACGCTGCCGGCAAACCCGCCTGCACCATCGCCGCTCATACCGCCGAGTAATTTCCATGCGTTCTCTAACCTTCCACCTGAAAATCCTGATCACCATTCTGGTGCTCCTGGGCGTTTCGGTTACGGCCTATCAGATTTTCGTACTCGGCATCCCGGTGACCGAAGATGCGACCGACGACTTGTGGAACATCGACGCCAAGGTCGAGTTCGTCGCCAGCACCAAGGATCCGGTGAAGATCCAGATGTTCGTGCCACCGTTGAGCCGCGACTACGTCAGCCTCAACGAGAGTTTTATCTCCAATAACTACGGCGTCGCCGTGAACCGCGTCGATGGCAACCGCAAGGTCACTTGGTCGGCACGCCGCGCCAAGGGCAACCAGACCCTTTATTACCGTCTGGTACTGACCAAGCGTTACACCGCGGAAAAATCCAAGGTAAAAGGCCCGACCTTCCGCGACAGCATCGCCATTGAAGGCCCGGAGAAAATCGCCGCCGAAGCCCTGCTCGCGCCGATCCGTCAGCACTCGGCTGACGTCGAAACCTTTATTGGCGAGGCGATCAAACGCGTCAACAACGTCAACGATGACAACGTGAAACTGCTGCTGGCCGGCGATCCGTCGACGCCGCACAAAGCCAAAATCGTCGAACTGCTGCTGTCCATCGCCCACGTCCCGGTGGAAAAGGTCCACACCATCCGTCTCGTCGCCGATCAGCCACAAATGCCTGAACTGTGGCTGCGCAGCTTCAACGGCAACGACTGGCTGTACTTCAACCCGGAAACCGGCGAGCAAGGCCTGCCGACCGACCGCCTGCTGTGGTGGACCGGCGATGAAAACCTGATCACCGTCGACGGCGGCAAAAAAGCCAACGTGACCTTCAGCCTGAACAACAGCGAGATGAACGCGATTCGTCTGGCCAAGCTGACCGACGAAAACACCGACGCGAACTTCCTCGAATACTCGCTGTACGGCTTGCCGCTGCAGACCCAGCAGACCTTCATGATCATGGTGATGATCCCGATCGGCGTGCTGGTGATCCTGATCCTGCGCAACCTGATCGGCCTGCAGACCCTCGGCACGTTCACCCCGGTACTGATCGCCCTCGCCTTCCGCGAAACGCAACTGGGCTTCGGCATTCTGCTGTTTACCGTGATCACCGCGCTGGGCCTGTCACTACGTTCGTATCTGGAACACCTGAAGCTGCAAATGCTGCCGCGACTCTCGGTGGTATTGACCTTTGTCGTGGTGTTGATCGCGGCGATCAGCCTGTTCAGTCATAAGCTCGGCCTGGAGCGCGGCTTGTCGGTGGCGCTGTTCCCGATGGTGATTCTGACCATGACCATCGAACGCCTGTCGATCACCTGGGAAGAGCGCGGCGCCAGCCATGCGATGAAAGTCGCGATTGGTACGCTGTTCGCCGCTTCCCTGGCGCACCTGATCATGACCGTGCCTGAGCTGGTTTACTTCGTGTTTACCTTCCCGGCGATCCTGCTGATTCTGGTCGGCTTCATGCTGGCGATGGGTCGCTATCGCGGCTACCGCCTGACTGAACTGGTGCGCTTCAAGGCTTTCCTGAAGAAGGCTGACGCCTGATGTTCGGTTTCTGGAAGACCTGGAAGGCCCTCGAGGCGCGGGGCATCATGGGCATCAATCGGCGTAACGCCGACTACGTGCTCAAGTACAACAAGCGCAGCCTGTACCCGATCGTCGATGACAAGATCATCACCAAGGAACGCGCGATCGAGGCCGGCATTCACGTGCCGGAGCTATATGGCGTGATCTCCACCGAGAAGGAAATCGACAAACTCGGCGAGATCATCGGCGGGCGCAGCGACTTTGTGATCAAACCGGCGCAGGGTGCTGGCGGTGACGGCATCATCGTCATCGCCGACCGCTTCGAGGGCCGCTATCGCACGGTGTCGGGCAAGATCCTTGCCCATGAAGAGCTGGAGCATCACATCTCGAGCATCCTCACTGGCCTGTATTCGCTGGGCGGTCACCGTGACCGCGCGCTGATCGAATACCGGGTGACCCCGGATCAGATCTTCAAAAGCATCAGTTATGAAGGCGTGCCGGACATCCGCATCATTGTGCTGATGGGCTATCCGGTGATGGCGATGCTGCGTTTGCCGACCCGGCAGTCCGGCGGCAAGGCCAACCTGCACCAGGGCGCCATCGGCGTCGGCGTGGATCTGGCCACCGGTTTGACGTTGCGCGGCACCTGGCTGAACAACATCATCACCAAACACCCCGACACCACCAACGCAGTGGACGGCGTGCAGCTGCCCTACTGGGACGGTTTCATGAAACTCGCGGCGGGCTGTTATGAGCTGTGCGGGTTGGGCTATATCGGCGTTGATATGGTGCTCGATCAGGAGAAGGGTCCGCTGATTCTGGAGTTGAATGCGCGGCCGGGGCTGAATATTCAGATCGCCAATGATTGTGGGCTGACGTTGCGCACGCACGCGGTTGAAGCGCGGCTGGAAGAGCTGAAGGCGCGTGGGGTGGCGGAGACGGTTGAAGAGCGCGTGGCGTTTACTCAGGAAATGTTTGGGCATATTCCTGCGGTCGAAGGCTAATAGCTCAAGAGCTGAAAAGCTAAAAGCCCCTCACCCTAGCCCTCTCCCAGAGGGAGAGGGGACTGACCGAGTCGATTTTGCGATTAACAATGACTTGAGATACCGAGCCGAATCCAAGTTTTGAAAAGCCCCGATCTGCTCCCTTCCCCCTCGCCCCCTTGGGGGAGAGGGTTGGGGTGAGGGGGAGGCTTTTGACTTTGATCTGGCATCGGAGAGGACTACAATCCCCACCCCGCCTCAACGGCCGATCTGCCCCGCCCATGTTGACCTGTTCCGTACACCCGCTGCCCTACCGCGCCAATCCCGCCGACTACTTCGCGGCCATCCGCAACGCCCCCGGCGCCGTGCTGCTCGACAGTGGCCGGCCGAGTGCCGACCGTGGCCGATATGACCTGCTCAGCGCCTGGCCGCTGGAACAACTGGCGGTGTTGCCGGATGAGAGCGGCAGTTTTTTCCTGCAACGTCTGCGCGATAATCTCAGTCGCTTGGGCGAGGCTGAATTGCCAATGGGTTTCGAGCTGCCATTCGCTGGCGGCTTGATCGGCTATCTGAGCTACGACTTCGGTCGGCATCTGGAAAACCTGCCGAGTCAGGCGCGCGATGATCTGCAATTGCCAGATGCGCGTTTTGGCCTGTACGCCTGGGCACTGATCAGCGATCACCAGATGGCCACCAGCCAATTGGTCTTCCACCCGTCCGTGATCGACGGCGAGAAACAACGCCTGATTGCGTTATTCACTCAGCCACATGCTGATGCGCTGACCCCGTTCAAATTGAACGCTCCGATGACCGCCGACCTCTCGGCCGACACTTACCGCCAAGCCTTCGAACGCATTCAGCATTACATCCAGGCCGGCGACTGCTATCAGGTCAACTTCGCCCAACGCTTCCGCGCTTCGTACCAGGGCGACCCATGGCTGGCTTACTGCAAATTGCGCGAAGCCTGCCCGACACCGTTCTCCGGTTTCCAGAGCCTCCCCGAGGGCGGCGCGGTGTTGAGCCTGTCGCCGGAGCGCTTCGTCAAAGTCAGCCAGCGTCAGGTGGAAACCCGCCCGATCAAAGGCACCCGCCCGCGTGGTCTGACACCTGACGAAGATGCCGCCAACGCCGCCGAACTGCTGGCCAGTCCCAAGGATCGCGCGGAAAACCTGATGATCGTCGACCTGCTGCGCAATGACCTCGGCCGCACCTGTCGCATCGGCTCGGTGCGGGTGCCGGAGTTGTTCAGTCTGGAAAGCTATCCGAACGTGCATCACCTGGTCAGCAGCGTGACCGGTGAATTGGCGGATGACCGCGATGCACTGGATCTGATTGCCGGCAGCTTCCCCGGCGGCTCGATCACCGGCGCGCCGAAGATTCGCGCGATGCAGATCATTGATGAACTGGAGCCGACCCGGCGTGGCTTGTATTGCGGCTCGTTGCTGTACCTGGACGTGCGCGGCGAGATGGACAGCTCCATCGCGATTCGCAGTCTGTTGGTCAAGGATGGGCAAGTGTGCTGCTGGGGCGGCGGCGGGATTGTCGCCGATTCGGATTGGCAGGCTGAGTATCAGGAGTCGATTACCAAAGTCAGAATCCTCCTCGAAACCCTGCAGAACCTTTAAAAGCCATCGCGAGCAGGCTCACTCCTACATTTGGAATGCGTTCCCCTGTAGGAGTGAGCCTGCTCGCGATGGCGTCTTTCCAGACGACTACAAACTCAAATCCCGATTCGAGGCCTTCAGGAATTCCTGCTTCAACTCGGCAAACGTATGCACCGCCGGAAACTGCGGAAACTCGCGAATCACATTCTCCGGCGCATGAAACAGAATCCCGGCATCCGCCTCGCCCAGCATCGTCGTGTCGTTATACGAATCCCCTGCCGCAATCACCCGGTAATACAGGCTCTTGAACGCCAGCACCGACTGACGTTTGGGATCTTTCTGGCGCAACTGATAGCTGGTCACCCGCCCGGTCTCGTCAGTAATCAGACGATGGCAAAGCAAGGTCGGGAAGCCCAACTGGCGCATCAGCGGCTGCGAGAACTCATAAAACGTGTCCGACAGAATCACCACCTGAAAGCGCTCACGCAACCAGTTGACGAACTCCACCGCGCCGTCCAGCGGCTTCAACGTGGCGATCACTTCCTGAATGTCCGATAGCTTCAAGCCGTGCTCGTCGAGGATGCGCAGACGCTGCTTCATCAGCACGTCGTAATCGGGAATGTCCCGGGTGGTGGCCTTGAGGGATTCGATTCCGGTTTTTTCGGCGAAGGCGATCCAGATTTCCGGCACCAACACCCCTTCAAGATCCAGGCAAGCAATTTCCACAAGACACTCCCGTTTGTATTGATTATTTGAGTCGAGCGAGGCCGAACTCTAGCGACTCACATGCAGACGCGCAACGCACAGCACGCCCCCGAGCCGTGCAGCTTTTTGTTACCATCAGCGCCATATAGAGCGCCCAGCGCCACCGACCTGTAGGAAGCCGCCCTGATGAGTGCAACGTTCGACGTCGTGGAACTCGCCACGACCTATGCCAATAAATCCGCCCAGGACATTCTCAAACTCGCATTTGCCGAGTTCGGCGATGATCTGTGGATATCTTTCAGCGGCGCCGAGGATGTGGTGCTGGTGGACATGGCCTGGAAGCTCAACAAGAACGTCAAGGTGTTCAGCCTCGACACCGGCCGCCTGCACCCAGAGACCTACCGCTTCATCGATCAGGTGCGCGAGCACTACAAGATCGACATCGAACTGGTGTCGCCGGACTACACGAAACTGGAACCGTTCGTGAAGGAAAAAGGCCTGTTCAGTTTCTACAAGGACGGCCACGGCGAATGCTGCGGGATCCGCAAGATCGAACCGCTGCGGCGCAAACTGTCCAGCGTCAAAGCCTGGGCTACCGGCCAACGCCGCGACCAGAGCCCGGGCACTCGCAGTGCCGTGGCGGTGATGGAAATCGATACAGCGTTCTCCACTCCTGAGCGCACCCTGTACAAGTTCAACCCGCTGGCGCAGATGACCAGCGAAGAGATCTGGGGTTACATCCGCATGCTCGAACTGCCGTACAACAGCCTGCATGAGCGCGGCTTTATCAGCATCGGCTGCGAACCGTGCACCCGCCCTGTTCTGCCGAACCAGCACGAGCGCGAAGGTCGCTGGTGGTGGGAAGAGGCGACGCAGAAAGAGTGCGGGTTGCATGCCGGGAATATCATTAGCAAGGCATAGACCCCTGGCACGCTGATCTGCCCTTGTAGGAGTGAGCCTGCTCGCGATAGCGGTGTCTCAGTCGATGAATTTTTTGGCTGATACACCGCTATCGCGAGCAGGCTCACTCCTACAAAGGTCACTAGCGACTCAATAAATGTGTACACACGAATGTCACCATCGGTGCCATTTATGTGTGCACTTTTTACTTTCAGCGCCCTGAAAAGTTACATCGCCGCCAGAAACCCCTAGCCTCCGCCCGCCATCAAAATCCCCCACCAAAAAATAAATACTTGTTCGACCGGTCAATTTTTAAGCAATTATTTTCAAAGACTTAACACGCTCCGATAACTTTTCGAAATGAGTAGCGCTGCGCATAGATCAGCAATTGGCACAAATCTGGCTTTAGTGCATACATGTTTTGTATACAAAAATGCAAAACATAAACACTTTCGATCCGCAAGCCTGAAGCGCCCTATCCCGTACAGGCTGCAGATGCCCCGTAACCAGTGATGTTCGCTGGCCGCGACGAAGATATGTCGAGCCTGAACGCTCATGCACAGTCATCGCGGCCCTGCACATCAGGAGCCTGCCGGAATGCGTACAAGTCTCTCCAATAACATCGCGCTGAATCTGCCCGCCTCTGCCCTCGACCAGCCGTTACCCGATGAAGGGCTTACCGAGCCGTTACAACTGAGCCCCCGCCTGCACAACAGCGACCTGGCGCCAACCAAGGCCGAAGGTCGGCGCTGGGGCAAATACAGCATCTTCGCCCTGTGGACCAACGATGTGCACAACATTGCTAACTACTCGTTCGCCATCGGCCTTTACGCCCTTGGCCTGGGTGGCTGGCAGATTCTGCTGTCGCTGGGGATTGGCGCGGCGCTGGTGTACTTCTTCATGAACCTGTCCGGCTACATGGGGCAGAAAACCGGCGTGCCGTTTCCGGTGATCAGCCGGATCAGTTTCGGCATCCACGGCGCGCAAATTCCTGCACTGATCCGGGCGGTTATCGCCATCGCCTGGTTCGGCATTCAGACGTATCTGGCGTCGGTGGTTTTCCGTGTACTGCTCACCGCAGTGCATCCCGGCTTCGCCGAATATGACCACGATTCGATTCTCGGGCTATCGACCTTGGGCTGGGTGTGCTTCGTGGCAATCTGGTTCGTGCAGCTGGCGATTCTCGCCTACGGCATGGAGATGGTCCGCCGTTACGAAGCCTTTGCCGGGCCGGTGATTTTACTGACGGTCGCCGCGCTGGCCGCGTGGATGTACTTCCAGGCCAACGCGACCATCGCCTGGTCGACTCGCGAACCACTGACCGGAGGCGAGATGTGGCGCAACATCTTTGCCGGCGGCGCGTTGTGGCTGGCGATCTACGGCACGCTGATTCTGAATTTCTGCGACTTCGCCCGCTCTTCGCCGTGCCGCAAGACCATCAAGGTAGGAAACTTCTGGGGTTTGCCGGTGAATATTCTGGTGTTCGCCGCGATTACCGTCCTGCTGTGCGGTGCGCAATTTCAGATCAATGGCCGGATCATCGAAAGCCCGACCGAGATCATCGCCTCGATTCCCAACACCTTCTTCCTGGTGCTCGGTTGCCTGGCGTTCCTGATCGTCACTGTCGCGGTGAACATCATGGCCAACTTCGTCGCCCCGGCCTTCGTGCTGAGCAACCTGGCGCCGAAGTACCTGACGTTCCGCCGCGCCGGGCTGATCAGCGCAACCATCGCCGTGCTGATCCTGCCGTGGAATCTCTACAACAGCCCGCTGGTGATCGTGTACTTCCTGTCCGGTCTCGGCGCCCTGCTCGGCCCGTTGTACGGCGTGATCATGGTCGACTACTGGCTGATCCGCAAAGGCCGGATCAACGTACCGCAGCTCTACAGCGAAGATCCCAACGGCGCTTATTACTACAGCCACGGGGTCAATTTCCGTGCGGTGGCGGCGTTTATTCCTGCGGCGCTGATCGCGATCGTCCTGGCCTTGGTTCCCGGTTTCCACAGTGTCTCGCCGTTCTCCTGGCTGATCGGTGCCGGCATCGCCGGAATGCTCTATCTGATCATCGCCAAACGCCAACCGCACTACGCCGACATCAGCGGCGAATCGATCGCTGTCGACAACGTCTGCCATTAACTACCTCGCGGTCCGGACTTCGGGCCGCCGAACTGCCCGCTATAAGGATTTCCCCATGCGTATTCTCGTGGTCAACGTCAACACCACCGAATCCATCACCGAGGCCATCGCCCGTTCGGCGCAGGCTGTCGCTTCACCCGGAACCGAAATCGTCGGTTTGACGCCGTACTTCGGCGCCGATTCGATTGAAGGCAACTTCGAAAGCTATCTGGCGGCCATTGCGGTGATGGATCGGGTGATGTCCTACGATCAGCCGTTCGATGCGGTGATTCAGGCCGGTTATGGCGAACATGGCCGTGAAGGTTTGCAGGAATTGCTCAATGTGCCCGTAGTGGACATCACCGATGCGGCAGCGAGTACGGCGATGTTTCTTGGCCATGCCTACTCAGTGGTAACCACGCTGGATCGCACCGTACCGCTGATCGAGGATCGGCTGAAACTGTCAGGTTTGTGGGATCGTTGTGCCTCGGTACGGGCCAGTGGGTTGGCCGTTCTGGAGCTGGAGCACGAACCGCAGCGAGCGCTGGAAGCGATCGTGCATCAGGCGGAACTGGCGGTGACGCAGGACAAAGCCGAGGTGATCTGCCTGGGTTGCGGCGGCATGGCCGGGCTCGATGAACAGATTCGTCGACGCACCGGCGTGCCGGTGGTGGATGGGGTGACGGCAGCGGTGACGATTGCGGAATCGCTGGTGCGGTTGCGCTTGTCGACTTCAAAAGTGCGGACTTATGCGACACCGCGACCGAAGAACATCATTGGCTGGCCGGGGCGGTTTGCCCGCTGAGGTCATCAGCGAAAACCGAGTCGACCCATTCGCGAGCAGGCTCGCTCCCACAGGAGAAATGCATTCCAAATGTGGGAGCGAGCCTGCTCGCGAAGGCAGCGACTCGGTCTAAAGCCTTGTTCAAATCGCACTGAACCGCCGCGCCAACCCCCGCTCCGCAAACTGCTCAATCAAAAAATCCACAAACGCCCGAGTCTTGCCCGGCAACAATTTATGCTCGGCGTAGTAAATCGAAATATTGCCATCATCAACAAACCAGTCCGGCAGCACTCGCTGCAACGTCCCCGCCTCCAGATAGCCCACCGCAAACGGCATGCTCACCAGCGCGATTCCCAAGCCTTGTGCTGCAGTCCTGCAAGCCGCCTCGGAATCACTCATGGTCATTCGCGCCTTGAGCATCAACGGCTGACAGTTCTGTGGATTACGTCCGGTCAATTGCCAGGAACGCACGCGTCCGGTTTGCGGCGAGCGGATCAGAATGCCGTCGTGATGGCTGAGGTCGTCCGGTTCGATGATCTCGGGATTGGCCTGTAAATAGTCGGTGGACGCGACCAATATCCGGTGCGCCGGGCTCAACTTGCGTGCGATCACGCCTTGCGGCAATTCGAAACCGCCACCGATGGCCGCATCAAAGCCCTGGGCGATCAGATCGACCTGTCGATTATCGAAATGCCAGTCCGGATTAATCGCCGGATATCGTCGCAGGAACTCACCGAGCATCGGCACGATATGCAGACAGCCAAATGCTGCGCCCATGCTGACTTTCAGCGTTCCCGCCGGCAGCCCTTCAACACTGGACAGATTGGCTACGGCATTTTGAATCGTCGTCAAACTGCCACTCACCTGATCGAGGAAAAGTTGCCCGGCCTCGGTCAGCGTCAGGCTGCGTGTACTACGCTGGAACAGCCGCACGCCGAGCCGCACTTCGAGCTTGGCCACACTTTTGCCGACGGCTGCCGGGGTCAGACTCAAGCGTCGTGCGGCCTCGGCAAAGCTGCCGACTTCGGCGCTGCGCACGAAGCATTCAATGCTGCTGAAGGTTTCCATGATCGTCACTATAAACTTCTGGTTTACACAGACTATAGCAATCATGGTCTACACAGTTGTCGATACCACGCCGATACTCGCCACCAACACCAAGGCATTCCCGCCTTGAACACTCTGGAGATCGAACATGACCACTCAACACCTCAGCGGCAAAGTCGCTCTGATTCAAGGCGGTTCCCGTGGTATCGGCGCAGCCATCGTCAAACGTCTGGCCGCTGAAGGCGCCGCTGTAGCCTTCACTTACGTCAGCTCCAGCGCAAAAGCCGAAGAGCTGCAGAACAGCATCACCGCAAACGGTGGCAAAGCCTTGGCGATCAAGGCCGACAGCGCCGATGCCGCTGCCATCCGCCACGCCGTCAGCGCCACCGTCGAAGCTTTTGACCGCCTCGACATTCTGGTCAACAACGCTGGCGTGCTGGCCGTCGCACCACTGGAAGACTTCAAACTTGAAGACTTCGACCAGACCGTAGCGATCAACATTCGCAGCGTATTCATCGCCTCCCAGGAAGCCGCCAAACACATGGGCGAAGGCGCACGCATCATCAACATCGGCAGCACCAACGCCGACCGCATGCCCTTCGCCGGTGGCGGTGTGTATGCAATGAGCAAATCGGCGCTGGTCGGTTTGACCAAAGGCCTGGCCCGCGACCTCGGCCCACGCGGCATCACCGTCAACAACGTGCAGCCCGGCCCGGTCGACACCGACATGAACCCGGCGCACGGTGACTTCGCTGAAAGCCTGATCCCACTGATGGCTGTGGGTCGTTACGGCAAAGCCGAAGAAATCGCCAGTTTCGTCGCCTATCTGGCAGGCCCGGAAGCCGGTTACATCACCGGTGCCAGCCTGACCATCGATGGTGGTTTCGGCGCCTGATTTATGTGAGTCGACTGAACGAAAAACGCCGCCCCTCTTTTTACGCAGGGGCGGCGTTTTTTTGTGTCAGATGTTTACGCCCATTCCAGCGCCGGCAAGCCGCAAGCACTCGGAGTGAACGCCTTCAGTGTGCGAAGAATCCCGTCAGCGTGTGCGTATTTTTCATCGGCCATGGCGGCATCGGGGATGGCGATCGCAGTCATGCCGGCGGCTTTCGCTGCGGTCACACCAAACGGCGAATCCTCGAACACCAGGCAATCTTCAGGCGCGACGCCCAGACGCCGGGCGGCGGTGAGGAAGATATCCGGTGCCGGTTTGGCCGCGCCGACTTCCGGATCGTCCGCCGTCACAATGAAATCGAACAACGCAAACCAGTCGCGGTGCAGCGTGGTTTTCTGACCGAACGATTGCCGCGATGAACTGGTGCCCACAGCGATGGGAATGTTGTGCGCCTTGAGATGGCGGATCAATTCCTCGGCACCCGGCATCGCCTGTGCGGTGGGAAAACGCTCACGCATCAACGGCTCGCGGATCACCAGAAACTCTTCGGCGGTGATCGGCAGGTCCAGCGCCTGCACCACGTAATTGGCCAGATCATTGGCCCCGCGACCAATGATGTTCTGCTTGATGCTCCAGTCGAAGGTTCGCCCATAGCGCCCGACAATCAGCGAGGTGACTTCGGTATAAATGCCCTCGGTGTCCAGCAGCAAACCGTCCATATCGAAAATCACGGCCTTGATCGGGCCGAACGCCTTCAGCGGTGCATTCATCATCGGATCCGTTAACAAAGACATCCCAGGCGGCAGGTAGCGCCGCTGCTCGGATCTGATTAAAGGGTTCAGCAGCATAACGAGCGCGGCAGACATTGAGCAACGGGCAATGTCCGTTGCAGCGATGAACGACTCGCAAGTATTTAGCGAAACATCCTACAGACATCGCCTACTCGCCCGACTTCTTTCCTGATTGATCCCCCGCAAAGTCCCCGCACCTTTTTGATGTGCGCGAGAGACTACGAATGCTTCCAACCGATCGGCTGCTGGCCCTGAACAACAGCATCGGCCTGCTCGTTGTTGCTGCTTTGAACCCGGACGAGCCGGACTTCGAACACCTGATCCGCGAATTCCGCCTGTGCCTGAACCACTACGACGCCTGGGCCGAGCAGTTCTGGACAGGCACCGCGCTGGATGTCGAGCAGGTCTTCACCGTCGGCAACGACGTGCGCCTCAGCGCGCCGATCAAGTCGCGCCAACCGCTCAGTTCATCGGTGGTCATGTGCTCGGCCAGCGGGTCGCTGACGCTGGTGCATATGTTCGAGGCCGCGCGGTTCGTGCCGATCGGCGATACGCCGGTGACGCTCGAACCGGTGCTTGCCGATGTCGGCGGCGTGCTGACTTTCGGCGAACCACTGCATTACACCATCGGCCCCAGCGGCATTCTGCAGGTGACCGATTGCGATCGGGGCCAGCGTTATCGCATCACCTTCTTTCCCGATGTGTCCACCGACCATGTGCGTGCGTTGTATGCCTCTTATGAAAGTGTCATTGCAGGCCTGGAAGACTGGCTGCGCGCTGAGTGGGCAGGGTTTCAACCACAGTGGACGGAGTTTTCCAGCGCTGGATTTCTTGAGCGTTACGGTCAGTTGCAACAGGCCGATTGGCGTGGATTCGAGAAAGCCCTGAACGGCGTTTGGGATGACATCAAACAGGTATTCGCCCTCCTCGCAGACCTGCAGGCCAACAGCGAAAAATTGCTGGAGTACCTCAGCGAGGCCGAGCTTGAGGCGTTATTGAATGCCTCCAGCGACGCCATTGCCAACGGCTTGCTGGTCCTCAGTGACGAACCGTTGCTGTTCATTCATATGGCCGCGTTTACCAGTTGGCTGAAGATGCTGCCGCCGCAATACCTGGCCGAAGTGGTGGCCGAGGTGCGGGCCGAACTGCTGGTCAGTTTTCTGCTGATGGGGTTGTCGGGTGGCGTCGGCGTGCCACTGCGTTTGAGCAGCAAGGTGCTGGCGAAGGTCAAGTCGCCACGGGCGCGGGAATGGCTGGCGGCTTCGGCGTTGCGCTTGGCCGAACTGACGTCCTCGGCGGATTTGACGCGGCATGCCAGCGTTTTGAAGCCGCTGATGCTCAATGTGCGTGACGTTGAGTTGAAACCGACACCGGCGATACCGCTGAACATTCGTCAGGCCGATTCGCTGGTGTTGACGGTGCCGAATCCGGCGCCTGTTGTCCGTGACAAGTCTGGCGGTTCGAGCCGGCTGGAGCGGCATGAGCCGCATGACGACTCGCCGGATCAGTCGAAAAACCCCAACGGCGACAGCGCTGATTGCGTGCCGCGTACCTGCACCAACGGTTGTCCGGTGTCGATGGTCACTGGCGAGGAACTGCTGACCCTGACTGATGCCGTGCTCGATGGCGTGTTGCCGTTTGAGTTCACGCGGTTGTATCGCTCGAGCGCCGTCGAGATTGATGTCGGGTTGGGGTTTGGCTGGAGTCATTCGCTGGCGCATCGGCTGGAGTTTTTCGCTGATGAGGTGGTTTGGGTCGATCACGAAAACCGGCGTACGCGGTTTCCGTTGCCCAGTGCGGCGCGACCGGCGATTCACAACAGCCTGTCGCGGGCGGCGATTTTTCTTGGCGATGAGCCGGAGGAACTGATTCTCGCGCTGGCCGGGGACACGGCGCGTTTTTATCACTTTCGTGCAGGACGACTGACGGCGATCAGCGATGCCTATGGCAATCGTCTGACGGTGCAGCGCGATCGGTCTGACCGGGTGCAGCGACTGGACAACGGCGCCGGGCGTTCGCTGCTGTTGCGATATGACCGGGCGCAGTTGCTGGGTGTGGATTACCAGGTTTTTCAGAACGCGGAGTGGGTAACTGAACAAGCGCTGGTCAGTTACCGCTACGACGCCTACCAGCACCTGATCGAAGCGAGCAACGCCGTCGGTGACAGCGAGCGTTACGACTACGACGACGCCCACGTAATCCTGCAGCGGCAACTGGCCGGCGGCGCGAGTTTCTTCTGGGAGTGGGAGCGCTCGGGGAAAGCGGCGCGTTGCGTGCGTCACTGGGCGTCGTTTTCGCAGATGGACACCCGTTACGTCTGGAAGGACGACGGCAGCGTCGCGGTGCATTACGTCGATGGCACTGAAGAAACCTACGTCCACGACGAGCGTGCGCGGCTGGTGCGTAAAGTCTCGGCGGACGGTGGCGAGCAGTTCAAGGCGTATGACGATGCGGGCCGGCTGATTGCCGAGCAGGATGCCTTGGGCGCGGTCACCGAATATCGCTACGACGAGGTCGGACGGCTGGTGGCGCTGATTCCGCCGGCTGACGCGCCAACGTCCTACGAGTATCGCAACGGTTTCCTGTACCGGCGTTCGCGCGGCGAGGCGGTGTGGATCTACCGGCGCAATGCCGAGGGTGATGTCACCGAAGCGGTCGATCCTGACGGCCAGGTCACCCATTACTACTACGACACCCGGGGTCAGTTGCTGTCGATCCGCTACCCGGACAGCAGCCGGCATCGGCTGGTCTGGAATGCCCTCGGCCAGTTGACCGAGGAAACCCTGCCCGACGGCGGCGTGCGGCGTTTTTCCTACGATGCACTGGGGCGGCGGACCACCACCGCAGACGAACACGGTGCGGTCACCCGTCAGCATTGGGACGCCGTTGGCCGACTGATTCAGACGACATTTCCTACCGGTAGCACCCGCGCCTACAGCTACGGCGCCTACGGTCAGGTCACCGCCGAGCGTGATGAACTGGGGCGCATCACCCGCTACGAATACGACGACGACCTGCACCTGGTTTCGCGCCGGATCAACCCCGACGGCACACGGGTGCAGTACCGCTACGACCATGCGCAACTGCTGCTCACCGAGATCGAAAACGAATCCGGGGAAAAATACCGGATCGACTACACGCCGACCGGGCTGATTCGTCAGGAAAGCGGTTTTGACGGCCGCCGCACGGCGTACGCCTACGACCTCAACGGCCATCTGCTGGAGAAGACCGAGTTCGGGGATGACGGCTCTTGTTTGCTCACCGCTTATGAGCGCGATGCTGCCGGGCGTCTTCTGGCCAAAACCCTGCCCGACGGCATCGAGGTCACCTACCAATACGACCGCCTCGGCCGTTTGATTGGGGTCGACGACGGTCAGCAACACCCGCTGGCCTTCGAGTACGACCGTCAGGACCGGCTGATCACCGAACATCAGGGCTGGGGCACCCTGCGCTACCGCTACGACGCCTGCGGCCAGCTCCAGCGCATGCGCCTGCCGGACAACAGCAAACTCGACTATCACTACGCCAAGGGCGGGGCGCTGGCCGCCATCGACCTCAATGGCGCATCGCTGACCCGGCATGTCTACCAGTCGGGCCGCGAACAACAACGCCAGCAAGGTCTGCTGCTCAGCGAATATGCCTACGACGATCAGGGACGATTACTCGCCCACGCTGTAGGCCATCAGCACGACTCACTGTACCGCCGCGATTATGCCTACAGCGCCAACGGCAATCTGGCGCACATCGCCGACAGCCGCCACGGCCAGCGTACCTACGGCTACGACGCCCTCGATCGCCTGATCAGCGTTCGTCACTCACGCGACGAACTGCCGGAAAGCTTCGCCCACGACCCGGCCGGCAACCTGCTGATGCAGGACCGCCCCGGCCCCAGCCAGATCAAAGGCAACCGCCTGCTGATGCAGGGAGACCGCCATTACGACTACGACGCCTTCGGCAACCTGATCCGCGAACGCCGTGGTCGCGGACAAACACTCGTCACCGAATACCGCTACGACTGCCAGCACCGCCTGATCGGCCTGACCCGCCCCGACGGCCAGACCGCCAGTTACCGCTACGACGCTTTCGGCCGACGCATCCGCAAAACCGTCAACGGCGAGACCACCGAGTTCTTCTGGCAGGGCGACCACCTCGTCGCCGAAAGCAGCGAACACGAATACCGCAGCTACGTCTACGAACCCGGCACCTTCCGCCCGCTGGCATTGCTCGACGGCAAAGGCCCGAAAAAAGCCTGCCCCTTCTACTACCAACTCGACCACCTCGGCACCCCGCAGGAACTCACCGACTACAGCGGCGACATCGTCTGGTCCGCGCAATACGACGCATACGGCAAAGTCGCCGCACTGACCCTGGCCGGCGAAGACTACCTGAACCAGCCGTTGCGCTTTCAGGGGCAGTATTTCGATGCGGAAAGCGGACTGCATTACAACCGGCACCGGTATTACGACCCGAGGCTGGGGCGGTATCTGACGCCGGATCCGATCAAGTTGGCCGGTGGCTTGAATCAGTACCAGTACGTGCCGAATCCGACGGGGTGGGTGGATCCGCTGGGGTTGAGTTCCAATTGTCCACCCAAAGGTCGAAAATCGATCAATTGTCCAAAACCTGATGAAGTTGAGCTCCCAGAGGTTTCCAGGCGCGGCGCATTCAGGCAGGCAAAAGTTGATGCCGGAATACCGAAAGGGCAACAGCCTGACATTCAAATTGATGAGGTAAGTGGCAGGCAGAAGCAGTTCACTTATGCCAACATGACGGATAGAAAAGGAAATAACATTCTAGACAGCAGCGGAAAGCCGATTATAACCAGAGAATATAGATTCACCCGAGAGGATGGTTTTATATTGATACTCCAAGACCACTCAGCGGGACATAAATATGGAGATATAAATAATCGAGGAGATCAAGGACCTCACATAAACATACGACCCGCGGATGACACACGCAACGGCAAAGTAAAAAACACGAACGATCATTACCCATTCAAGGGACGATAATGAAATACTGGAATGAGATAGAAGGCAGCAAATTCTTCAACATGGTATTCAGCAGGAATATATCTATTGGCGAGGTCAAGCTATTTGCTTTAAACATGGACAACAATCTTTCAACGTTGACCTTGGCATTTGATATTAGAGAAACTCCGGACACCCCCCCGAAAAAATGGGAAACCATAGGCTACAATGCGTGCCGAATCGGACTAACATGCGGTGAAATTAGAGATTTGACGACATCCAACATTCCAACTCAAAAAAACTTACATCTATCCATACAAAGCATTGGGGACAGATATATGATTTCCGCTGTATCAAGCACTTCGAATATAACATTCACCACGTCATCATTAAGACTGAGAGAACCTAGCGTATATCTAACAGACTTGCGTTTCTGAATTTCGTTGAGCGACGGGTGGTCTCGTTGCCGGGAGCCATCAAACAACTTCATGCATATACCGAAACCAGTTCAACATTCACTAGCTCAGCATAAACCTAGATAGGTTAAAACCTCTAACTTGAGATTCAGACACATTACATTTTTAGCACAACAAAAAAATCGCCTCTACCTGGATTCGCTTCACCGACTTCCAATGACTGACAAGCAGCCTTTTTGAGTCACCAATACCTCTGTAGGGCCTGTTGAACTCAGGCCCTTGAAATCGGATTAAAACTCTCAAATCTTCACGAACATCCGATCACTGATCGTCCCCATCATCCTCATACTCCATATCCGCCTCATCCGAATCATTCAACGGCACCGTCGCATCATCAATCAACGACCCCGGATCCTCATTCCCCGGGTCATTGATAAACGGCAGTCCACTCGAGCCTTTCTCTTCCTTGCCTTCAGTTTCGGGAGTCATGGCAAACCTCATCATCTCGTGGCGTGTATGACGTTCGAAAAGCCCTACAACCAATCGTTCCGGAGTCCGACGAGCAAATGCAAAAAACCCGGCAAAATGCCGGGTTTCCGTTTAACCCACCATCAATGATGGCGGTTTTTATGTTTGTTCTTGTGCTTATGACCGCCGCCCGAATGAGATCCACCATCGTCACCGAGGTTATTACCGACCGCACCACCCGCCGCGCCGCCCAACCCCGCGCCAATGGTCGAACCCGTAGAGCCGCCGAGGCTGTTGCCGACGACCGAGCCGCCCGCCGCGCCGAGACCACCACCAATGGCAGCTTCGGTGCGATTGCGTTTATTCGCCCCGACGGCACTGCCGGCCGCGCCACCAACGCCTGCACCTACCGCCGCGCCAGTACTGCCACCGAGTTGTCCACCGACCACATTACCGAGCGCGCCGCCCAGGCCGCCACCCACAGCGGCGGTGCCATCACCAGCGGCCATCGCCCCTTGTGCTACCAGCAAACCAAAAAACAGTGCAGATAATGACAAGCGCATATGAACCTCACAGTTCCCGAAGCGGGACAGTCCGCCCAGACATGGGCCTATGTGAGATTGGAGAGTCGAACGGGGAAAACGTTCAGCCATGAAAAAGCCCGACATCGAGCCGGGCTTATTCTGACAAAGGATCAGTCTCAGTGACGCTTGTGACCTTTGGACAAGTTGCTGCCCACTGCGCCGCCAGCCGCACCGCCCAGGCCTGCACCAATCGTGGCGCCAGTCTTGCCGCCCAGGCTGTTGCCGATCACCGAACCACCGGCCGCGCCAACACCGCCGCCAATCGCCGCTTTGGTCCGGCTACCCTTGCGCGCTGCCATAGCGCTGCCCGCCGCGCCTGCTACGCCAGCACCGATTGCCGCGCCTGTGCTGCCGCCCATTTTCTGGCCGACGACATTACCCAGCGCGCCACCCAGACCACCGCCCAGCGCCGCAGTACCATCGCCGGCAGCCATTGCACCTTGAGCAACCAGAAGCCCCAGAACCAGAGCGGGCAGTGTTAAACGCATGACGTAAACCTCAAAAATAGGGATGACAAAAAGGGCCGGGATTTAATGCCGTCGCCGCGCAAAAGTCCAGCCAAAATCAGAGGCTTCGCGCGCTCAGCGCCGATTGGACAGCGATTCTGGAAAAGGTTTTATGACAGGCAAAAAAAAGCCCGCTGGGGAGACGGGCTGGAGACTTGCTTTCTAACGGATGGCTTCACCCTACTGCGGTAGACGTGAAAAGTTTGTGAAAGCAAATTGATTTGCCGTCATCAACTGTAAGAAATTTCTTCACACGCACAGTCATAAAAAACCCCGCTCGATGACGGGGTTATTCAGACAAAGATTATTTTCTGGCTCGCGGGGTGACTTTGGGGAGAAATTTCGCCTTCGGTCCTTTCGGTGCCGTGGATTTGATTTTGCCGATCTGCACCGGATCCTCGCCAAAACCTGACTGGTACTCGGTCTGGCCGCACCGTACGCAGTTGTTGAAGGAAAACTCAGCGCCATCGTCTTCGATATACGGATCAGTCATATCTTCGCCCCTTCGTAACAGGCCGAGACCGGCAAAAAACCTTTTGCCTGAAAAAATATCGACCTCCATGGTTTTTGAGACTAGTCGGTCATTCCTGGACTTGTTGTTCATATCAACTGAAGCCCGACGAATGGCCTACAAAAATCAAACTCGACGATGAACCGTTGGTCCCGCATTACTAAAGAATTCCGGAGGCAGGCCGTTGCCCTTCTTCATACAAATGAATCTCAAGGAGAGAACATGCAAATCAACGGATTCCCGAATCTACCCGTCGTAAAGCTCACGGACGAACAAATCGCAGCCGGCAAAGCCGGGGCGGAAAAATTCAAGGAAAAGATCGCTTCCGGTGAAATCACCATCAAATATCCGGGCCCCGATACGCCGGTTCTGCAGCCTGGCGTCATTTACCATCCAAGCCAGCCGGTGCAACCGAGTCAACCTTCCGACACACCTGCGCTTGTCGCCATCGACACGCCGCTGACCTATGACGCTAAAGGCGCTGTGATCCTCAAGCCACAGGGCTGATGGCATAGAAAAAGAGCCCATTCATTATCTTGATGGGCTCACTTGCCTGGCGATCAACATTCAGCGCAACTTCACGGCCGTCCCCGTCGCAAACACCACAACCATCCCGCCCTTGCCGCCGGGCATGCTGATCTCGAAGTCCACTCCGACCACCGCGTCCGCCTGCAGAGCACGCGCCCGCTCCCTGATTTCCTCAGTCGCCTGAATACGCGCCTCCTTCAACGCCCGCTCCAGCGTCTGCGAACGCCCCCCGAAAAAATCGCGCATACCGGCAAACATGTCACGGATCACATTGACCCCCTGCACCGACTCGGCACTGACAATGTCCAGATATGCAGTGATCTGCCGGCCTTCGATGGTGTGAGTGGTGGAAATGATCATGAAATGTCGTCCCTTTACTGATAAATAAGCCCGCAATTGTATTCGGTCACAGCAGACATCACTGCACAGCCAATAAAATCCAGACGCCAGAAACCACAAAACCCCTGACTTCTTTCGAAATCAGGGGTTTTGTGTACTGAATGTGGCGGTGAAGGAGAGATTCGAACTCTCGATACAGTTTCCTGTATACACACTTTCCAGGCGTGCTCCTTAAGCCACTCGGACACTTCACCGTATCTCTTCAAACATCTTCTGTCTGTCGAGGCGCGCTAATGTAGTCGAAAGCTTTTCCGATGGCAAACTTTTTTTCAGAATTTTCATGCGGTTAAGAGAAAAAGTCGTTTTGCCCGCTGGCAGGCCATGGCAAACCGGCCAATCTTCGGTGGGAGCGGCCCTTCTATATAGAAGCGCAATGCCTCGCCACGCTGGATGGGCCGTGAAACGGTGACTGGCGGGTCAGTCACGGCGCTTTACCTGGCCTGCGGCGGTGGGTAACGTCTGCCCATCTTTCTTACAAGGAATAGCGTCATGAGTGAGTTGATTTCCTACCACCTCGAAGACGGTATCGCGACCCTGACCTTGAGCAACGGCAAGGTCAATGCCATTTCTCCGGACGTGATTGCGGCATTCAACGCGGCGCTGGATCAGGCGGTGACTGATCGTGCCATCGTGATCATCACCGGTCAGCCTGGGATTTTGTCCGGCGGCTATGATCTTAAGGTGATGACAGCCGGCCCTAAAGAAGCGGTAGCGTTGGTGACTGCCGGTTCGACGCTGGCCCGTCGTCTGCTCTCTCACCCGTTCCCGGTGATCGTCGCTTGCCCGGGTCATGCCGTGGCCAAGGGCGCTTTCATTCTGTTGTCTGCCGATTACCGTATCGGTGTCGACGGCCCGTTCAGCATCGGTCTGAACGAAGTGCAGATCGGCATGACCATGCACCACGCCGGTATCGAGCTCGCCCGTGATCGCCTGCGTCGCTCGGCGTTCCACCGCTCGGTGATCAACGGCGAGATGTTCGATCCGAAAAGCGCCGTGGATGCCGGCTTCCTCGACAAGGTGGTTGCCGCCGAGGAACTGCAAGGTGCTGCTCTCGCCGCTGCGCGTCAGTTGAAGAAGATCAACATGCTCGCGCACAAGAACACCAAGTTGAAAGTCCGTAAGGCACTGCTGGAAGCGCTGGATAACGCGATCATCCAGGATCAGGAGCATCTGGGCTAAGCCTGGATTCAAGAACGTAAAGAAAGCCCGACCGTCGTGTCGGGCTTTTTCTTACGCGCAAGGTTTAAAAGTCTGCGACAGCTCTAGGACAGGTCTGACCCTCCATTTGGAAACATGCGCTTAAACATCGGCCATCTCCGGACTCTATAGCGGCAATTGCCGAAAACAGTGCACATCCGTACACTGCGCCACCTTTTGTCCCGGTGGGGCCTGAAAATGCTGTTCCTGTTTCGTATGTTGTTGATGGGCCTGCACTTTATTTTAGCGGGTGTGCTCGGGGTGATCCTCGGGATATGCCGCCCGTTCAATCCGGACAACAGCCGTCTGTGCGCCCGCCTCTACGCATTGCCGGCGATGTGTATTTTGCGTTTACGGGTGAAATCCGATGTCAGCGGTTTGCTGAACAAACCCGACAGCTGCGTGATCATCGCCAACCACCAATCGAACTATGACCTGTTCGTATTTGGCAACGTAGTGCCACGCCGTACCGTGTGCATCGGCAAAAAGAGCCTGAAATGGGTACCGCTGTTCGGACAATTGTTCTGGCTGGCCGGCAATGTGTTGATCGACCGTGGCAATGCGCACAAGGCACGCCAATCGATGCTCACCACGACCAATACCTTGCAGAACGAAGACACCTCGATCTGGGTATTCCCGGAAGGCACGCGCAACCTCGGTGAAGAATTGCTGCCATTCAAGAAAGGTGCATTCCAGATGGCGATCGCCGCCGGAGTACCGATCGTTCCGGTCTGCGTCAGCAGTTACATCAAGCACATGCGTCTGAATCGCTGGCGCAGCGGGAAAATCCTCATACGCTCGTTGCCGGCAATTCCCACAGCCGGATTGACCATGGATGACATGCCCATGCTCATCAATCAGTGCCGCGAACAGATGCGCGAGTGCATTGAGTCGATGGATCGGCAACTGCAAGCCGCCTGAAAAGATAACCCGCCCTGTGCGGGTTTTCTTTTGCCCGGTGAACTGTACAGATTTCACTGACTCTCAAGCAGCGACAAGGCTAAGCTGAAGCCTTGTATTCCCTGCCACCTGCCAAGAAGAAGTGAATCACCACCATGGGTCGAGTTGTTGCTGCTGCGGTGTATAGCGCAGGCAAGAAAGTCACCAATATTTCCCTCGACGAAGGCGCTGCCTGGGCCGCGAAAACCGGTCACTTTGTCTGGATCGGTCTGGAAGAGCCGGACGCTCAAGAGCTTTCCAACCTGCAACGTCAGTTCAACCTGCACGAACTGGCCATCGAAGATGCTCTGGAAAAACACAGTCGACCGAAACTGGAAACCTTTGGCGACGCTCTGTTTATCGTCACCTACTCGCCCATTCGCGAAAACGGCGTTCTGCAATTTATCGAGACGCACATCTTTGCCGGCAAGGGCTACATCATCACCGCGCGTAACGGTCACTCGGCGTCCTACGCCCATGTCCGCCAACGCTGTGAGGCGCGCCCGCTACTGCTGGAGCATGGGGAAGATTTCGTACTGTATGCGTTGCTCGATTTCGTCATCGAGAACTATCAGCCGGTGGGCGAAGCGATTCATGCCGAAATCGATGAACTGGAACGCAACGTGTTGTGTAGCGCGCTGAATGAACGCGACATTCAGAAGCTGCATGGCTTGCGCCGCGATGTCGTGCGCCTGCGTCGGTACGCGGCGCCGATGGTGGAGATTGGCGAGGAACTGCAGAAGCTGAGCTTCCCGTTTATCGACAAGAATATGCGCCCGTATTTCCGCGATGTGCAGATCCACGTAACGCGGCAGATGGAAGACCTGAGCACTTTGGCCGACATCGCCAGCCAGACCATCGAGATCGGTGTGTTGCTCGAGGCATCACGGCAAAGCGTGGTACAGCGCAAGTTTGCTGCCTGGGCGGCGATCCTGGCGTTTCCGACGGCGGTAGCGGGGATTTACGGGATGAACTTCCAGAACATGCCGGAGTTGAGCTGGCACTACGGCTATTTCGGCGTGCTGGGGTTTATTGCGGTGGGATGTGTAAGTTTGTGGGCGAGCTTCAAGAAATCGGGGTGGTTGTAGAGCAGACCGAGTTGTCTGGAACATTCGCGAGCAGGCTCGCTTCCACATTGATCGGTGGCGCACCGAAAATCCAATGTGTGAGCGAGCCTGCTCGCGAAGCTTTTGGCCTTAGACAGTTTCTGGCTTATGCGCCACAAAACGCATCATCCACTCCGCAACCGTCGCACCATGGTGTTCCTGCTCGAGGCTGGCCACGCCCTTGGTGTAGATCTGCGAACCCAACGCTCCCTGACGCAGATCCAGCAGCGCTCGCGAATAATCGTGGATAAATTCCGGATGCCCCTGGAAGCACAGCACTTGATCGTTGATGTGGTAGGCCGCGAACGGGCAGAAATCGCTGGAAGCAATAACCGTCGCGTTTTCCGGCAGCGCTGTGACCTGATCCTGATGGCTGATCAGCAGCGTCAACTCTTCGCGTACCGGGCTCATCCATGGCGCCTTGGCCGCCAGTTTGTAGTTGTGGGTGCCAACACCCCAACCCTGGGTCGCGCGCTCGCTCTTGCCACCGAGCAGCAGCGCCAACAGTTGGTGACCGAAGCACACGCCGAGCAGTTTGTCGCCGCGCTCGTAACGCGTCAGCAAGTATTCCTTGAGGGTCTGAATCCACGGATCAGTACCGAACGAATCGGCCTTGCTGCCGGTGACCAGGTACGCGTCGAAGGTTTGGCCGTCGCTTGGATATTCGCCCTGCATCACGTTGTAGACGGTGAACTCGGCGGCAATCGGTTGCTGCGAGAACAGGCGCTGGAACATCTGCCCGTAACCCTGATATTGATCGACCAGTTCCGGACGCAGGATGTCGGTTTCCAGAATGCAGATGCGTAGCGACATAAAAAATACCTGACACGTGATGGGAATAATGAACACTCCAGAGCCTGCCTTGAAACACCCTGGCAAGGCAAGCCCCGGAATGCGCACTGCTCCTGAAACATAGCCCTTAGAACATTTCACCTTTTGCCGCTTTATCCAGCAGCAAAGCTGGCGGCGCGAAACGCTCGCCATACTGCTCGGCCAGATACTGCGCGCGAGCGACGAAATCCTTCACTCCGTATTGGTTGATGAACTGCAACGCACCGCCAGTCCACGGCGCAAAACCGATACCGAAGATCGAGCCGACGTTGGCGTCCGCCGTCGAGGTCAACACGCCCTCCTCCACACAGCGCACGGTTTCGATGGCCTGCACGAACAACAGCCGATCACGCACATCCATGGGCGAAATCTGCCCGTCGGGCTGCTCGAAGCGCGCCTTCAGTTCTGGCCACAAATGTTTCTGGCCACCCGCCGGGTAATCATAGAAACCGCCTCCCGCTGCTTTGCCCGGACGCTTGTATTCGTGAAGCAGCAAGTCAATCACGGCGAAGGCCGGGTGCTCAATCAGCGGCTTCCGTTCTGCCTGTAGGTCTTTGGCAGTTTGCTGGCGGATATGACTCATCAGGCTGAGGGAAACTTCGTCGGAGATCGCCAGAGGCCCGACCGGCATCCCGGCCTTGCGCGCTTCGGTCTCGATCATCGGCGCACTTACGCCCTCGCCGAGCATGGCGATGCCTTCGTTGGTGAAAGTGCCGAACACCCGTGAGGTGAAGAAGCCGCGACTATCGTTGACCACGATTGGCGTCTTCTTGATTTGCAGAACGAAATCAAAACCTCGGGCGAGGGTTTCGTCGCTGGTCTGCGCACCTTTGATGATTTCCACCAGCGGCATTTTTTCCACCGGACTGAAGAAATGCAGTCCGATGAACTTGCCAGGATCAGGCACCGCCGTCGCCAGCCCCGTGATCGGCAGCGTCGAGGTATTCGACGCGATCACGGCTTCGGCACCCACCACCCGCTGGGCTGAAGAAGAGACTTTGGCCTTGAGATCGCGATCTTCAAATACCGCCTCGATGATCAGATCGCAACCCGCGAGGTCGGCATCACTTTCGGACGGCTTGATCCGCGCCAACACCTCATCACGCTTCGCAGCATCCATCTGTCCGCGAGCGACTTTCTTGTCCAGTAACGCCGCAGAATGTGCTTTGCCTTTTTCGGCGGCATCCAGATTGACGTCCTTGAGCACCACTTCAATACCCGCAGAAGCGCTGACAAACGCAATCCCCGCGCCCATCATCCCGGCGCCGAGCACGCCGACCTTCTGCGTCTTATAGGGCGCAAAGCCCTGCGGCCGCGAGCCACCGGCGTTGATCTCATTGAGTTGAAACCAGAATGTGCCGATCAGGTTTTTCGAGATCTGCCCGGTGGTCAGTTCAGTGAAGTAACGGGTTTCGATCAGGTGCGCGGTGTCGAAATCGACCTGAGCGCCCTCGACTGCCGCGCAGAGGATTTTCTCCGGCGCCGGCAGTGTCCCTTGGGTCTTGCTGCGCAGAATCGACGGCGCAATCGCCAGCATCTGCGCGACTTTCGGATTCGACGGCGTGCCGCCCGGAATCTGATAGCCCCTCACATCCCAGCGCTGCACTGCCGTCGGATTGGCAACGATCCAGGCGCGCGCCTTGGCCAGCAATTCATCGCGATCCGTCGCCAACTCATCGATCAGACCCGCCTGCAACGCTTGTTGCGGCCGCACCTTTTTACCTTCAAGCAAATACGGCAGCGCTTTCTCGATGCCGAGCATGCGCACCATCCGTACTACTCCGCCACCGCCCGGCAACAGGCCAAGGGTCACTTCCGGCAGACCGAGTTGCACCGCCGCATCATCCAAAGCCACGCGATGATGACAGGCGAGGCAGATTTCCCAACCGCCGCCCAGCGCCGCGCCGTTGATCGCCGCGACCACCGGTTTGCCGAGGGTTTCCAGAGTGCGCAATTGCCCCTTGAGAGTCAGCACCATGTCATAAAAGGCTTTGGCTTCTGGTTTGCCGACCTTGATCAACTCATTCAGGTCACCGCCGGCAAAGAAGGTTTTCTTTGCCGACGTAATGATCACCCCGGCAATGTTGTCTTTTTCCGCCACCAACCGGGCCACGCATGCGGCCATGGCCTCGCGGTACACGGCGTTCATGGTATTGGCGCTCTGGCCCGGCATGTCGATGGTCAGCACGACGATAGCGTCCTGGCCTTTTTCGTAACGAATGGCTTCGCTCATAACACGGTTCCTTGAATTCGGGGCTCAGAGGCGTTCGATGATGGTGGCAATGCCCATGCCGCCGCCGACACACAGCGTCGCCAGGCCATAGCGCAGGCGTCGCGCTTCCAGTTCATCGAGCAGGGTGCCGAGGATCGCGCAACCGGTGGCGCCCAACGGGTGGCCCATGGCGATGGAGCCGCCGTTGACATTGACCTTGTCCGGGTCGACGGCCATGTCCTTGATGAACTTCAGCACTACCGAGGCAAACGCTTCGTTGACCTCGAACAGGTCGATGTCCTCGACGCGCAGCCCGGCCTTGGCCAGCGCTTTGCGTGTGGCTGGTGCAGGGCCGGTGAGCATGATGGTCGGATCGGTGCTGGTGACCGCCGTGGCGACGATGCGCGCCCGCGGTTGCAAGCCCAGCGCCCGCCCTTTGGCTTCGGAGCCGATCAGCATTAGCGCGGCACCGTCGACGATTCCGGAACTGTTGCCCGGTGTATGCACGTGGTTGATTCGTTCGACGTGGCTGTAGACCCGCAAGGCCGTCGCATCGAAGCCCATCTGCCCGATCATTTCGAAACTCGGTTTGAGCTTGCCCAAGCCTTCCAGAGTCGACTGGGCACGAATGAACTCATCATGATCGAGCAGGATGATGCCGTTCTGGTCCTGCACCGGCACCAGCGACTTGTTGAACGAGCCGTCAGCCCGCGCCCGTGCGGCTTTCTGTTGCGAGTGCAAGGCGTAGACATCGACGTCCTGACGACTGAAGCCTTCCAGCGTGGCGATAAGGTCCGCGCCAACACCTTGCGGGGTGAAGTGGCTGTGCAGGTTGGTTTGCGGGTCCAGCGCCCAGGCGCCGCCATCGCTGCCCATCGGCACCCGCGACATCGACTCGACGCCACCGACCACCACCAGGTCTTCGAAGCCCGAACGCACTTTCATCGCGCCGAGGTTGACCGCTTCCAGTCCCGAGGCGCAGAAACGGTTGATCTGCACACCCGCGACGCTGACGTCCCAATCGGCCACTTGCACGGCGGTTTTGGCGATGTCCGAGCCCTGATCGCCAATCGGCGTGACGCAGCCGATCACCACGTCATCGACCTGACTGGTGTCCAGCGAGGTACGTTCCTGCAGCGCGGTCAGCAGACCGGCCAGCAGATTCACCGGTTTAACGCTGTGCAGAGCGCCATCGGCCTTGCCTCTGCCACGGGGCGTGCGTAACGCATCGAATATCAAAGCTTGGGTCATGACGTCCTCGAACCTGTGCGTGGAGTGGTTTCTTGCCTCCACTCTTCGCCCGAGCGCTCTCGGATTCAATGACCACAGCGCTCAATGCGCTTGACGCACCCGCTCAGACGGACGGTCATTGGCCAGCGGGTGAACCGGTTCAGGTCGGCGAGTTGTCTAGCCAGCGGGCGGCAAAGAAGCTGGCATTACGCCTCATGCCTTTTTAATCGCAGTTTCCCAGCACTCCATACGAAATGGATCTAAGCCAAGCGTGACGTGGCCCCTAATGTAGAACATGTACGTCATGGTCGTCGGGTTTTGCCGAGGCAGGCGTTCTTCAACAGGAAGTGCAACGCGTGCCGTCATGGATATGCAGGCAAGCATCAGGAAATAACAATAAAGGCGGTCAAGCCATGTTCAAACAACCGAAAGTACGTCAAGCAGGGCTCATTCTTTTCGCCACGACGCTGTTGTTGATTTTGCCGAATCTGACCAAGGTCATCGGCTGAACCAAGCGGCAGGTGCTGTTTATCGCCACAGAAAATGTGACTGGCCCGCTACCCGGGCCAGCGTGGCTGTGCCAACCTTTGCGCACTCCCACGACATGGACGGCGATCATTTGAAAGCGCTCATTGTGTTCGGGGCCATGCTGCTGAGCATGCCCTTGTCTGCCGCACAGTTGGATTTGCAACTGGGTGCAAGCAGCCGCACCTGGCAGACCGAGGAATTACTCAAGCATCCTCAGATACAAACCCTCACGATCAAAAACGATGTGTCCTACAAGAAGGACATGACCTATCGCGCCGTGCCCGTGGCCGCGCTGCTGACCGGGATCAAACCGCAAGATCACCTGCAAGCGGTGGCACTGGACGGGTTTGCCGCGGAACTGGCTGCTGCGCCGCTGCTCAACGCAAAAGGCGCACGGGCCTGGCTGGCCATCGAAGATCCGGCTCAACCATGGCCGCCACTGTCGGAAGGCAAGCACAGCGCCGGGCCGTTTTATCTGGTCTGGACCGATCCGCAGGCGGGCAATATCAGCCCGGAGCAATGGCCATTCCAGGTCACGAGCATCAAGCGCATGGCGCCGGTGGCCGAGCGCTTCCCTGCCCTGCTGCCGGATCCTGCGTTGAAGGCGGATGACCAGGTGAACCAAGGGTTTGCGCTGTTTCAGAAAAACTGTCTGGCCTGTCACCGATTAAACGGTGCGGGGGACGCGCAATTCGGGCCGGATCTGAATATTCCGTATAACCCGACCGAGTATTTCGGCGCGGATTTCCTCAAGCGCTACATTCGTGATCCGCAGAGTTTGCGCCAGTGGCCGCAGGCGAAGATGCCGGGGTTTTCGGTAGAGGTGTTGCCGGATGGGGATCTGGAATTGCTGGTGGGATATCTCAAGCACATGGCCGGACGCAAAGTTAAGCCCTGAACATATTTCCTTGTAGGAGTGAGCCTGCTCGCGATAGCGGTGTATCAGTCAGGACATTTGTAACTGTCAGACCGCTATCGCGAGCAGGCTCACTCCTACATGGGTTATGCGTGAACCCGTTACTGTTGTTGGACGGAGATGATCGGCGTTGGCGAGACGAACACCTTCGCATGCATCTGCTCACACCCACCGCCCCGGCGCATGCCGCGTACCGGGCAGGCATCCAGATAATCGAGGCCCACCGCCAGTTTCAAGTGCCGCTCCGGCCGCGCCAGTTGATTGGTCACGTCAAAGCTGTACCAAGCGTCATCCAGCCAGGCTTCTGCCCAAGCGTGGCTGGCCAGATGCTCGCAATCCTCACTGTACAAATAGCCCGACACATAACGCGACGGAATCCCGAGGCTGCGTGCGCAAGCCAGAAACGCATGAGCGTGATCCTGACAAACCCCGGCACGCCCGGCGAAGGCTTCCGCCGCGCTGGTGTCGACTTCGGTGGAACCCGGCGTGTAGGTCATCTGCTGATTCAAACCGTGCATCAGATCGATCAGCGCGGTGCGATCGCGCCGCTGTTTGCAGGACCTCTCGGCAAACGCGCGCAACGCCTCATCTGCCTCTGTCAGCCGGGTAAAACGCAGGAACGGCAGCGCCGACTGGCTCTCATGCTCGGCCTCGCGCAACTCATCGATATCAACCTGGCCGCGCGCGCCGATGATGATCGCTTCGTGCGGTTCATCCATGGTCAGCACGTGCAGGATGTTGCCGAACGGATCGAGTTGCGCGCGCACCGGGCGCGGCAGGTCGAGTTGCCAGCTCAACACGTGCTGACGCTCGCTGTCGTGAGGTGTCAGTCGCAGGTACTGGATGCTCGCCCGCACCTGATCTTCGTAGTGATAGGTGGTCTCGTGGCTAATGGAAAGTCTCATGCAGCCTCCAGGTAGGAACTGTGAATGGCGTTGCCCAACTGGCGCACCAGCGGGATGAATTCGGTCAGCCACGCGTGCAGGCCTTCCTCGAGAATTTCGTTGATGCCGGTGTAGCGCAAGCGTGCGTCCATCTCTGCCGCCAGACGTTGCGCCGGTCGACCGTTGGCTCCGGGTAACTGCGCGAGAATCTGATCGATCTCTTCGGTGCAGGCCCGCAGTGAGCGCGGTACATCGGCGCGCAACAGCAGCAACTCGGCAACATGCCGGGCGCCGGGCGCATCGCGGTAGATTTCGGTGTACGCCTCAAACGACGACAAGGCCCTTAGCAACGCACTCCATTGGTAATAGGCGTGGGCGGTGCCATCGCTGACCGCTTCAGCCTGATCGCCAGCCATTTCATAGCGGGCATCGAGCAATCGCAGGGTGTTGTCCGCGCGTTCGATGAACGTACCGAGGCGAATGAAACGAAACGCATCATTACGCATGATCGTGCCGTACGACGCACCACGGAACAGGTGCGAACGCTCCTTGATCCATTCGCAGAAACGGCTCATGCCGTAGCGGCTCAGGCCCTGTTCAGCGATCCCGCGAATCTCCAGCCACGTCGAGTTGATGTTCTCCCACATGTCCGCCGTGATGCGCCCGCGCACGGCGTGCGCACTGGCCCGCGCCGCGCCGAGGCAACTGTAGATGCTCGCCGGGTTGGCGGCGTCGAGGGCAAAAAAGTGCAGCAGGCGCTCGGCATGCAGCGCGCCGTGACGTTCCAGATAATCGTCGAGGGTGCCGGTGATCAGCAGCGGCATGGCCAATTCGTGCAAACCGTCGCCGCGACCGTCCTGCGGCATCAACGACAGCGAGTAACTGATGTCGAGCATCCGGGCGAGGTTTTCCGCCCGCTCCAGGTAACGCGACATCCAATACAGATCCGAGGCAGTTCTACTTAACATGGCAAGCTTCCTTCAATCCTCGACCACCCAGGTGTCCTTGGTTCCGCCGCCCTGGGAGGAATTCACCACCAGGGAGCCTTCGCGCAGCGCGACACGGGTCAAACCGCCGGGCACCACGCGTGTTTCGCGCCCGGACAGCACAAACGGACGCAAGTCGATATGGCGCGGCGCGATACCGTTTTCGACAAAGGTCGGACAGGTCGACAGCGACAACGTCGGCTGCGCGATGTACGCGTGTGGCTTGGCTTTGATGCGCTCGCGGAAGGCGTCGATTTCGGCCTTCGTCGATGCTGGCCCCACCAACATCCCGTAACCACCCGAGCCTTGGGTTTCCTTGACCACCAGATCTGGAAGATTGGCCAGCACATGGGAAAGTTCAGACGGATTGCGGCACTGCCAGGTCGGCACGTTCTTAAGGATCGGTTCTTCGTCGAGATAAAAACGGATCATGTCGGTAACAAACGGATACACCGATTTGTCATCCGCCACACCGGTGCCGATGGCGTTGGCCAGCACCACGTTGCCGGAGCGATAGGACGACAGCAGCCCCGGCACACCGAGCATCGAGTCGGGATTGAACGCCAGCGGATCGAGGAACGCGTCGTCGAGGCGGCGGTAGATCACGTCCACCGCTTTCGGGCCGTCGGTGGTACGCATGAAGACCTTGTCGTCACGCACGAACAGATCCGCGCCCTCGACCAGCTCCACGCCCATTTCCCGCGCCAAAAACGCGTGTTCGAAGAATGCACTGTTGAAGCGACCCGGCGTCAGCACTACGACGCTCGGGTCGTCGATCGGACTTGAGCTTTTCAGGGTGTCGAGCAGCAGGTTCGGGTAGTGATCGATCGGCGCAATGCGCTGCGCGGCAAACAGCTCCGGGAACAGGCGCATCATCATCTTGCGGTCTTCGAGCATATAGCTCACGCCGCTCGGGGTGCGCAGGTTGTCTTCAAGTACGTAATAGGTGCCGTCGCCATCGCGCACCAGATCGACGCCGGAGATGTGCGAATAGATATCGCGGTGCAGATCCAGGCCTTGCATCGCCAGCTGATACTGCTCGTTGGCCAACACCTGTTCGGCAGGAATGATCCCGGCCTTGATGATGCGCTGCTCGTGATAGAGGTCGGCGAGAAACATATTCAATGCCTTGACCCGCTGGATGCAGCCGCGCTCGACGATTCGCCATTCGCTGGCGGGAATGCTGCGCGGGATGGTGTCGAAAGGAATCAGGCGCTCGGTGCCCTGCTCGTCGCCATAGAGCGTGAAAGTGATCCCGGCGCGATGGAACAGCAAGTCAGCCTCGCGTCGCCGTTGGGCCAGCAGTTCGTCAGGCGTGTCGGCCAGCCAGCGGGCGAACTCCCGATAATGCGGGCGAACCTGGCCGCCGGCATCGTACATCTCATCAAAATAGGTGCGGATCATGCCGTACTCCTTGTCACCCGGACATACAGGCCTTCGCAAGGCCCGTGCCATCGGCATAAACGCTTTGATTTCAATCGGTTGGAAATACACACCGCAAGCACCGCACCATTCCTGTGCGGCAATTGCCCCAGCCGGATTGCCCCCGCTTCATTGCGACGCACTGCATCGCCTATCACCAGCATAGTCAGAGTTGATTTCACTGCCCGGCGCTGCCTGCGGATAATCCGCGCATCCGCTGCAAAACTTCCCCGCGCACAGCGCCGCGAAGCCGCCAGCTCAACTGACCTGGACTGCCCTCGCAGCCCGCCCCGCTTTAACCCTGACCGGTTTCCTCTCCTTATCGGTCTTCCCTTTTAGCCACCCTCTCCGGTGGCTTTTTTTTGCCTCGGTTTCTTGTTTCAGGGTTTTGCTTACGCCGGAAATGACAACGGCCAACCCGAAGGTCAGCCGTTGTTCAACAAATGAAACGAGAGATCAGTTCAAACGGTGGCGGTTGCGCACCTCCTGTTTCACACCCCAGCCTTCGATAATGCCGCCCAGAGGTTCAACCACGGCAGAGAAACCCTGCTCGAAGTCGCCGATATCGTCGTAGGTCGCGTACATCACTTTGCTCAATTCCAGCGCCCACGCACCGTCATCACGCACGCTGACCTGGGCATTGATGGATTCACCGCGAAATTTGCCTGCCGCCCTGCGCGCCCGCTCCTCGTCCGGGAAAATCGCGTAGAACTCGATGGGATGGAATCGGGAAAAATCGAAACCGCCTTCTTTCATGCGGCGCAGAACATTGCTGCTGATGTCTTCTTGATAGGCTGTGCTCATGAATCGTCCCCCTCGCATAGATGGATAGACTTTCCGTATTCCCGCCCCGGGCCTTAGGCCAAAGTACGACGGCAACGTGGTTGCACGCGGGAACAAGCATGTAGCTGACAAGACCAGACCTTAGCGATCCGTTCGCTGATCTCGCTTGCAGAGTAGCCCCAAGTTAGAGCCGCTGCCAAGGCCTGGTTGCTTCGGATGAAGGAAGATTTTCAGATTGGAGTGATGCTGCGGATCTTGATGCTGTTTTGGGTTTCGAGGCTTTTGACGCCAGCATCGGGGGTTCGCCCTTCCAGATCGTTGAGATCCAGTTTGGCGGCGACGGGCAGGAGCCGTTCCTTGATCAATCGAGCGGCCTCATCGTCGCTGGGGCATTCCGCGCGCTCGAACACCTCATCGACAATTTCACCATGATCGTCCACGAAAGTGACTTTCCACTTTTGCATCGGTGCCTCCTCGATCAAACCCGCAAATGGGCTTACCACTATCTCGACTGTGAACGCCGAAAGTTGGTTCAAAAGGATTACAGCGGACAAAGATGAAAAAAACGATATCTATCGTGTGGCGCAAACTAATGTGGGAGCGAGCCTGCTCGCGAAGGGGCCTGTCCAGTCAACATATTCCTTGACTGACCTGACGCCTTCGCGAGCAGGCTCGCTCCCACAGGGGGTATTGCGGTGTTCTTTTAGTCGTTGCTTGGCTTGTTGATCGCTTGCAGCACGTATTGCGGCAAGGCGAACGCGCCGATGTGGATTTCCGGGTTGTAGTAGCGGGTGACGATGCCGCTACCGATGAAGCGCTGTTGCAGAGTTTCACGGCTGAGCTTGCGGTAGGCCGGGTTGGTCGAGCCCCACGCAAATGTCATCGAACCGCCGATGTAGGTCGGTACGGCCGCTTGATAGAAGTGCCAGTCCGGGAACAGGCTGTTCAGGCGACCGGCAGTGGTTTTCACTTCGTCGATTTGCATGAACGGCGTGCCGTTCTGGGTCACGAGGATGCCGCCCTCGTTCAGGCAGCGGTGGCACGCCTGGTAGAAGTTTTCCGAGAACAGCACTTCGCCCGGGCCGATCGGGTCGGTGGAGTCGGAGATGATCACGTCGAATTTTTCCGTGGTGGTGGCGACGAAACGCATGCCGTCGTCAATCACCAGGTTCAGGCGTGGATCGTCATAGGCGCCGCTGGAGTGGTTCGGCAGGAACTCTTTGCACATGTCGACCACGGTGCCGTCGATCTCGACCATGGTGATGTGCTCGACACCGGCGTGCTTGGTCACTTCACGAAGCATGCCGCCGTCACCGCCACCAATGATCAGCACGCGCTTGGCGCTGCCGTGGGCGAGGATCGGCACGTGGGTGAGCATTTCGTGGTAGATGAATTCGTCGGCTTCGGTGGTCTGGATCACGCCGTCCAGCGCCATTACACGACCCATGCGCGGGTTCTGGAAAATCACCAGATGCTGGTGTTCGGTGCGCACTTCGTGCAGCAGTTTTTCCATGCGAAAACGCTGGCCGTAGCCTTCGTAGAGGGTTTCCAGGTACTCGCTGGTTTTGGTGACGGTCATGGTGAAGTGCTCCGGTGAATGCGCGGGCGTCAATCGTGGGGACGATTGCCCGGGAAAGGCGCGCATTCTACGTTGCCGAAGATGACAGGTCGAACCTCACTTCATCGGCAACCCGCAATCCCTTGTAGGAGTGAGCCTGCTCGCGATAGCGGTTTTTCAGTCACTGACTCATTGACTGACGGATAGCTATCGCGAGCAGGCTCACTCCTACAGGGTATTGCGGTGTTCTCGGGATCAGTGTCAGATCCGCACGTTGCCCCGCGGTCCGGCAATCGCCCAGATGATCAGGCCCAGCACCGGCAGGAGGATGATCAGCAGCACCCAGACGATTTTCATCCCGGTGGTCGCGCCGCTTTTCAACACGTTGATGATGGCCCAGATGTCGAGGGCAAGGATGATCAGGCCGATCAGACCGTTGAACGTGGAACCCATGGTGTCGCTCCAGAATAGTGGCATGCACTTTTAGGATAGACGGTCGCGCGCAGGGTTCCCTTTTATTGCGTTCAGACGTGAACAGCGATCTTCAGGGCTTCAAGCGATGGCGCGGCGGCGATGCCGACTTCGGCGCACAACTCCAGTACCCGTGGCACGTCGTTGCCGTAGACCAAAACCATCTGCAGCTCGTCGTCGAGCAACTGACTGAAGTTCATCAGCGTGTAACCGCCGTTTTCCTTGTTCATGCTGCTCATCTGCACCTGGATGCGGTTGAGTGCGACCAGCGCTTCGGTCTTGGCCAGTTGCTTTGGTTTGAGGTTGAAATCCACACCCGGGCCGAACGAGGCAACGATCTGCGCGAACAGGTCAACGTAGGTGTCAGCCTGGAACAGCACGGTTTCCGGCAGACTGCCAACCACCACCCACTCGCCCAGCGGAATCGGAAAGGTGTCGTCGTAGTTGATGTCGGGGTTGGCTGCCAGAAAGGCATCAGCATCGCCGTAGGCCTGCGCCGCTTCGTCGGCGACTTTCACGATCTCGTCCTCGCCCATGCAGCCGGAGCTGATTTTGCTGATGAGTTCGACGAGTGCGGCTTTCATGAGGGCGGATCCTGTGGCGAAGGTGAATTTCGAGGGCGCGGAGGATAGCGCACAAAGCAAAAGATCGCAGCCTGCGGCAGCTCCTACAAGTTCAGCGTTCGACCGCGAAACGGGCCACAAACGCAATCAGTGTAGGAGCTGCCGCAGGCTGCGATCTTCTGATCTTATCAACCCAACAATTTTTCCAGCTGCGCAGTGGTATCAACCGCGCCCATCGTCCGTGCAGCGTCGAGCGCGGTCACGCCGTTGGCGTCCTTGGCCTGCGCGTTGGCGCCTTTGCTGATCAGGTATTCAACGATTGCAACACGGTTAAACATCGCCGCCATCATCAGCGCGGTACGCCCATCAAACGACGAGCCTTCGATCTCGGCACCCGCCTCGACCAACGCCTTGACCACCGCCAGGTCACCTTTGAATGCGGCACCGGCAATCGGACTCTGGCCGTTGCCATTGCGCATTTCCGGGTCAGCCTTGTGTTTAAGCAGCACGTTCACCGCATCGACATGGCCGTAGTAGCTCGCCAGCATCAGCAGCGTGTCACCCTTGCTATTTTTCAGGTTGACCGGCAAACCGGCGCTGACCAGGCGATCGAGCATCTCAGCATCACCGTCACGCGCCTTGTTGAAAACCTGCTCGGTGAATTCGGCAGCTTCTTCAGGGGTCATCTGGCGGCTTTGGTCGGACATGGGGCAACTCCACTTTCGGTCAATCGGAAAGCCGACAGTTTCCCGAGCGCGACGGTGGCTGTCACCCCCTTTTTCTCAAGCCGTCTCATAGCCAGATTCAATAACGATGTTTGCCCTGATGAATTTCGGCCAATACGTCGTCAGTGACCCGAACATAAGTCTGCGTCCCGGGCAGCCAGGCGTAAATCGGGTCATCGCCCGTCTGGCCGGGGTCGAAGCCTTCATTTTTCAGGCGGGTTTTCTGATATTTGAAGGTGCCGGTGGTTTCCATCTTGACCTTCACTCGCAGGAACAACGGCACGGCATAGGCCGGCATACGCTCCCGGGCAAAGGTCAGCAACTCGGCGAAATCCAGCGTCGCAAGGGATTCGGCAGGCGTTATCGCCGCCATCCCGGCACGGCCGTTGGTATTGCGGATTTCCACGCCATAAGCCACTGCTTCGGAGATGTGTGGGTGTTGCAGCAACAGGTTTTCGACTTCAGTGGTCGAGACGTTTTCGCCCTTCCAGCGATACGTATCACCGAGGCGATCAACAAATTGCGCGTGACCAAAACCGATGTTGCGCAGCAGATCGCCAGTGTTGAAAAAACGATCGCCTTTGCTAAACACGTCGTGAAGGACAACTTTGGCGGTTTTTTGCGGATCGGTGTAACCGTCCAGCGGGGCTTTTTCGTCAATCCGCGCGAGTAAAAGGCCCTGCTCACCTTTGCCAACCTTGCTCATGAAACCGTCGGCGCTGCGCAGCGGTTCACCGCGGTCATGATCGTAGGCCACCAGCTCCCACGCCATCAGCGAGAAGCCAATGGTGTTGTCGAAGTTGAGGATGTTGGTGAAACCGATATTGCCGTCACTCGCCGCATACAGCTCGCAGATGTGCTCGACGGCGAAACGGGTCTTGAATTCGGCCCAGGCGCCGGGACGCAAGCCGTTGCCGATCATCTTGCGCACGTCGTGCCGACTGTCATCGGCGCTGGCCGGTTGATCGACCAGATAACGACACAACTCGCCGACATAACCGATGGTGGTCGCGCGATAACGACGCACGTCGTTCCAGAACTGGCTGGCGCTGAACTTGCGACGAATCGCGAAGCCCGAGGCGCCGTTGACTGCCGAGCCCCAGCACACGCAAAGACCGGTGGCGTGATACAGCGGCAAGGTGCAGTAGACGACATCGTCGGGGCCCATATTGAGGGCGATCATGCCGAAACTGGCGGAACTGCGCATCCAGCGACCATGTTTGAACACCCCGGCTTTCGGCAGGCCCGTGGTGCCCGAGGTGTATATGTAGAAACATGGATCGTCGAAAAACACCTGCTGGCTGCTCGGTGGATTCTCGCTGGAGGCATCGGCACTGGCGCTGATCAGATTGACGTAGCCTTCGGGCGCAATGCCCGGATGGCTATAGGTGTCCTGATCGGCGACAAACCAGGTGCGCGGCGCGGTAATCGCCACTTGCTCGCGAATCGCCGCATAAGCCGGAAGCAATTCTTCGCCGACCACAATCGCTACCGGCGCCACCAGATTCACGCTGTGGATCAGCGTGTCGCGAGTCTGTGAGGTATTGAGCAGCGCGCTGACCGCGCCGACCTTGGCCAGCGCCAGAATGGTCACCAGCAATTCCGGGCGGTTTTCAATAAACACCGCGACTACATCGCCCTTGCCGATGCCCTGCCCGTTCAGATAGTGCGCGATGCGGTTGGCCCACTGGTTGACCTGCGCATAGGTCAGCCGCACATCGCCCTGCAGTAACGCCGGGCCCTCGGGATTGCGCAGCGTCGCTTGTTCGAATGTCCAGCCAAGGCCACAGCTTTGGGTCGGATCCGTGACATTGGCGACCTTCATGCCCTTGACCACTCGCGGAATGGCTTTGGCAATCATCGGCAGTTTGCGGAGCATCATGCCCCAGGTAATCGTGTCGCTTGGCGCGTGGCTCATGAAAGCTCCCCGTCCGACCTTGGCGTGCAGGTCGATGTTTTTATTTTTCGGGCTTTGGCTTGAAGCAACCAGCGCACTCAAGCGCGGGTCGAGATCGAAAATACGTCAGCGCTTCTCGGGCTGTACACGCGGTTTTTGCAATGTTTTGTATCCGCTGATCGGCCGACGGCGGCGATGATCATCGGGTAAGCGATTGGTTCCGTTGTTTCGACAACGATCCCGCAAAATGCAGGATGCACGATGGCCATTCATGCAGTTTGCACGACGCCTGGAATTTTCATATTTTTTAACTCATTGATTTACAAGGAATTTATTATTTTCAAATGCTGGCACAATCGCTGCAACCTCCTCTGCATGCTTGCCATTCAAGTGCATACGGAGCTGAAAGACATGAGCCTGATCCAAGAAAAATTTACCTCCCTGTTCTCCAACTTCGACGTCACCACTGCGCCACGTCCCGATGGCGGGATCCTGCTGACCCTGCGCAGCAGCGACGGCAAAGTGTTCAAACGCGCACTGACCTATCAGCAACTGCATGCCGGCGACCAATTGTCGTGGGCGATCAGTGCAATTCGCCGCGACCTGGCTGAACAAGCCAGTGAACTGCCGCAAATTGCCATGCTGCAGAGCCAGCAGCGTTTTGCGCTGCCGACTTATCACTCGCTGTAACGCTTAAACCGCTTTAAACGAAACAGGCCGTGGAGCATGCGCTTCACGGCCTGTTTTTTTGTGCCTGACGCCAATCCCCTGTGGGAGCGAGCTTGCTCGCGAAAGCGGTGTGTCAGGGAGAAATTTTTTATCTGATATTCCGCCTTCGCGAGCAAGCTCGCTCCCACATTTGATTTGTGTGGGTTAGAAGGCTTCGGGTTCTATGCCGGTGAACGTGTCGACGGTGATGTGGCTGCCCAGCTCGCCGCCTTCACGGGCGAGGCCGCAGGTTTGCAGGCCGGCTGCTTGCGCGGCGTCGAGCTCTTCGACGATATCCGAGAGGAACAGGATTTCTTCGGGTTCGACGCCGATGGCTTGCTGAATATTGGTGTAGGACTGCGCCTCACGCTTGGGTCCCGACGTGGTGTCGAAATAACCACTGAACAGCGGCGTCAGATCCCCCGCCTCCGAGCAGCCGAAAATCAGCTTCTGCGCTTGGATCGATCCCGACGAGTACACAAACAGTTGATAACCCGCCGCGTGCCAGCGTTTTAGCGCTTCAACGGCATCCGGATAAACATGCCCTTTCAACTGCCCGGCGTGATAACCCTGGGCCCAGACCATGCCTTGCAAGGCCTTGAGCGGCGTGGCTTTGCGATCTTCTTCGATCCAGCTCAAGAGAATCTCGACAACCCGTTCAACATCGGCCTGCGGTGCGTTGCTGTCACGGCGCACGGCGTCGAGTTGCTCGGCGACATCGGCGCGTTCGGCGTTCTGGCGGACGAAATCCGGCAGATGCTTGGCCGCGTATGGAAACAGTACGTCGAAGACGAAACTCACCGCACTGGTAGTGCCTTCGATGTCCGTAACAATGGCTTTGATCGACATCGAATCAGTCCTCCAGGCGCGGGAAACGACCGGCGATGTCTTCGCCGGTGAAATTGGCAACCCAGCCTTCCGGGTTGTTGAACAGACGAATCGCCACGAAGTGCGGATGCTCGCCCATGTCGAACCAGTGTTTGGTACCGGCCGGCACCGAGATCAGATCATTCTTCTCACAGAGTACGGCGTAGACGTAATCATCGATGTGCAAGGTAAACAGGCCACGGCCGGCGACGAAAAATCTGACTTCGTCTTCGCCATGGCGATGTTCTTCGAGAAACTTGGCGCGCAATTCGGCTTTTTGCGGGTGATCGCTGTTCAGGCTGATGACGTCGACGGTGATGTAACCGCGTTCGGTCATCAACTTGTCGATCTGCTCTTTATAGGCGCTGATCACTTCTTCCTGGGTGGCGCCGGGCTGGATCTTTGCGGCGGCTTGCCAGCGGTCGAAGCGCACGCCCTGCTCGGCCAGGGTCGAGGCGATGTCTTCGAAATGGGTCAGCACCTTGTTCGGAATGTCGGGGCTGGAAACGTGATAGACGGACAGGCTGCTCATTGGGGCAATTCCTCGGTATCGGCCTTGCCGTCCGGTTCTTGCAGACCGGTCGGGCACAGCATTTCATCAGGCAAATGGGCTACTTCTGGTGAAGTCAGCCTTGGCGGTTCATGACGCTGCGGGTTTTCAACTCGCATTCAAACAGAAATTCAAAGGCCTCGATCTGCCGCAGCGCGTCGCTCATCTGCGCGCCCCAAGTGTAGAGGCCGTGGCCGCGAATCAGATAACCGACGCAATCGGGATGGGTGTCGAGCCAAGGCTGCACCTTGGCGGCGAGGCGCGCAATGTCCTGATCGTTGTCGAAAATCGGCACGCGCACCCGCGATTCGTGAGTCGAGATGCCGCTGAAGGCTTTCTGCAATTCGTAGTCTTCGAACTCGATAAAGTCTTGCGGGGTCAGGCGCGACAGCACCGTGGCATTCACCGAATGGGTGTGCAGCACTGCGCCGATCTCCGGCCGCCAGCTATACAGCTGGGTGTGCAGCAGGGTTTCCGCGGACGGCTTTTTGCCTGGCTCCAGGCTGTTGCCGGAAAGGTCGGTGGCGAGCACATCGTCCAGACCCAACTGGCCTTTGTGCTTGCCCGACACGGTCAGCAGCGCTTCGCTGGCCGACAGGCGCGTCGAATAATTGCTGCTGGTGGCCGGCGACCAGCCGCGACCATAAAGAAAGCGCCCGGCGTCGACGATTTGCTGGGCGAGTTGTTCACGCGTAAGGCTCATGGCCTGTCCTCTTGCATACGTGTGGCAATGATAACGGCAGCAGCGAGCGCCGCGAGACTGGCAATACTAAAGGTCAATGTCGCGCCGAGGGCATTCCAGCTGTAACCGGAATACAACGCGCCGAGCGCACCGCCGGTGCCGGCCAGTGCGGCGTACAACGCCTGGCCCTGCCCTTGCTGGCGCGCGCCGAAGCTACGTTGCACGAAGGCGATGGCAGCGGCGTGAAAACTGCCGAAGGTCGCCGCATGAAGCACCTGTGCAAACAAAAGCACCCACAGGAACTCGGCGAACGAACCTAGCAGCAACCAGCGCAGCGCCGCCAGCAGAAAACTTGCCATCAATACGCGGCGCAGGGAAAACCGCGCAAGAATCCGGCTCATCGCCATGAACATCAGCACTTCGGCGACCACACCCACGGCCCAGAGCATGCCGATCGTGCCGCGTGTGTAACCGAGTCGTTCCAGGTGCAAGGTCAGAAAGGTGTAATACGGGCCGTGGCTCGTTTGCATCAGCGCCACGCAGCCGTAAAAAGCCAGCACGCCGGGATTGCGCAGTTGCTTGAGGAAACCCTCGCCGCTCGGCCGATTGCCTTGCGGCGGTTGCGCATTCGGCACCCACAAACTGCTGAGGACTATGCCGGCCATGATCAGCACCAGCGCCGCCGGGTAGATGTCGAGGCTGAGCCATTCGAACAGGCGCCCCAGCGCCACCACGGTAATGATGAAACCGATCGAGCCCCACAAACGAATCTGGCTGTAACGCGAGGTCTGCCCCTGCAAATGCGCCAGCGTAATCACTTCAAATTGCGGCAACACCGCGTGCCAGAAAAACGCATGCAGCGCCATGACCATCGCCAGCCAGGCGTAGGTCTTGCTGACGAAAATCAGCGAAAACGTCAGCAGCGTGCACAGCGCGCCGAAGCGCACGATGGCCAGGCGTCTGCCGGTGTAATCGCCGAGCCAGCCCCAGATGTTCGGCGCCACACAGCGCATCAGCATCGGGATGGCGACCAGCTCACCGATCCGCGCCGGACTGAAGCCGAGGTGATCGAAGTACAGCGCCAGAAACGGCGCTGTCGAACCGAGCAAGGCGAAATAGAACAGATAGAAACTGGACAGCCGCCAGTAAGGGAGCGCCGCCACGGTTATGCCGCGACGGCTTTCAGGCCTGCCATCAAAGCTGACCCAGCACCGGCGTGCTCACGCGCACATCGGCGTTCTGGCCACGGTGACGCAGCAAGTGATCCATCAGCACGATGGCCATCATCGCTTCGGCAATCGGCGTGGCGCGGATGCCGACGCACGGGTCGTGACGGCCCTTGGTGATCACATCGACCGGATTGCCGTGGATATCGATCGAACGGCCCGGGGTGGTGATGCTCGACGTCGGCTTCAGCGCCAAATGGGCAACGATCGGCTGACCGGAGGAAATACCGCCAAGGATGCCGCCCGCGTTGTTGCTGAGGAAACCTTCCGGAGTCATTTCATCGCGATGTTCGGTGCCGCGCTGGGCAACCGAAGCGAAACCGGCGCCGATTTCCACGCCTTTGACGGCATTGATGCTCATCAGCGCATGCGCCAGTTCAGCGTCGAGACGATCGAAAATCGGCTCGCCCAGACCGGGCATCACGCCTTCGGCAACGACGGTGATTTTTGCGCCGACCGAGTCTTGGTCGCGGCGCAATTGGTCCATGTAGGCCTCCAGCTCAGGGACTTTGTCCGGATCCGGGCTGAAGAAGGCGTTCTCTTCCACCGAATCCCAGGTCTTGAACGGGATTTCGATCGGGCCGAGCTGGCTCATGTAGCCACGGATGACGATGCCTTGGGTTGCCAGGTATTTCTTGGCAATCGCACCGGCCGCCACGCGCATCGCGGTTTCGCGCGCCGAGCTGCGGCCACCGCCACGGTAATCGCGCTCGCCATACTTATGGTGGTAGGTGTAATCGGCGTGGGCCGGGCGGAACAGATCCTTGATCGCCGAGTAGTCCTTGGACTTCTGGTCAGTGTTGCGGATCAGCAGGCCGATCGAGCAACCGGTGGTGCGCCCTTCGAACACGCCAGAGAGGATTTCGACTTCGTCGGCTTCCTGGCGCTGGGTGGTGTGGCGGCTGGTGCCGGGCTTGCGGCGATCGAGGTCGCGCTGCAGGTCTTCGAGGGAGATCTCCAGGCCCGGCGGGCAGCCGTCGACAATGGCGACCAACGCCGGACCATGGCTTTCGCCAGCGGTGGTGACAGTGAACAACTTGCCGTAGGTATTGCCGGACATGCAGGACGCTCCGTGAAATCAAACCCAAATTCGTGATGCGCGCCAGTATACGCAGGCTAACCGAGTAGTTCATCCTCGAACCTTAGTGGTGCTGGCGAGTCCAACCGGCACCTTGGCGAATGATGGCGTGATGATGCTGCGAGTTTTGATCTTGAGTCTTACCCTCTTTACGGGCTTTGCCCAAGCGACGGTCCTACAACGCCCGGTTACTTTGGATACCGGCACCGGCGAACTTTTCGGTTCGCTGCTGCTGCCAAAGTCTGACAACCCGGTGCCGGTTGTCCTGATTATTTCTGGCTCGGGTCCTACGGATCGCGACGGAAACAACCCCGACGGCGGGCGCAACGACAGCCTCAAGCGCCTGGCCTGGGTGCTGGCTAAACACAATATCGCCAGCGTGCGTTATGACAAACGCGGGGTGGCTGCGAGCCTGGCGGCGACGCCGGATGAGCGCAATTTGTCGGTGGAAGCCTACGCGGCGGACGCGGTGGCGTGGGGGCAGAAGCTCAAAGCCGACCCGCGTTTCGGCAAATTGATCCTGCTCGGCCACAGTGAAGGCGCGCTGATTGCCAGCCTCGCCGCGCCGAAAGTCGATGCGGCGGCGGTGATTTCCCTGTCCGGCAGCGCCCGCCCGGTCGATCAGGTGATCCGCGAACAACTGGCCCGCAGCCTGCCGCCACCGCTGATGCTGCGCAGCAATGAATTGCTCGATAGCCTCAAGGCTGGCCACACCGATGACAATGTGCCGCAACCGTTGCAGGTGATTTTCCGCCCGAGCGTGCAGCCGTATCTGATTTCGCTGTTCCGTCAGGACCCGGCGAAAGCCTTCGCGCAACTGCAGATGCCGGCGCTGATCGTTCAGGGCAGCAACGACATGCAGGTCGGCGTTGGCGATGCGCAAGCGCTAAAGGCCGCCAAACCCGACGCCGAACTGGCGGTGATCGACGGCATGAACCACGTCATGCGCATCGTCCACAACGATATGAAGCGGCAATTGGCTTCGTACAAGGATCCAAATTTGCCACTGGCGGCGGAACTCGGCGCGAAGATCATTGAGTTTATTGACGGACTTCGCGCCAGTTAAGCGTTGTTTGCCCTCTAGTCCTGCAAAAAACGGCCGATAAGCCTTTGTCGCCAGCGCAACGGCTGGCGACAAGCAGGGCTTGGACAGGATCTCGCCGTTATGACTGATACCCAGACTTCACCCGACACCACCGCTGAAAAAGACGCACCGCCAGCGGTCGAGCTGCCGTGGGCGGATGTCCACGTCGAGCACCACAAGATGCTCCGCCTGGCCCCGCTGCAAACCGACCGCAACACCGGCGGACGCCCCTTGCGCTTCGTCGAATTCGGCTATGCCGAGCGCAACAGCAAAGAAAAAAGCCTGATGCGCATGACGATCAAACTGCCCGGCCAGCGTGTGCGCAAAGAGCAGAATCAGCTGGACGTGTGGGTCGATCACACCACCAAGCGTGTGCACTTCGGCCCCGACAGCGGCTTGCAGATCGAACCGATGAACCGTGGCATCGGCCGTTACATGGCCGCGCAAGGCATCAATTGGGCGAAAAAGCGTTGGCCGACCTACACCGTCGACGGCATGGACTTGAACAACAAGGATGCGCTGAACGAAGACACGCGCCTGCGTCGCGATCATTTCCTGCGCGTGCACGGGTTTGATGTGGTGTACGCCGATGCCCAGCATTTGAAGGGTAGCGTCAAGGAAGTGCAGGTTGGCGATTTGCTAGGTGACTGGAACAGCGAAAAGCTGCAGATCGTCGAAATTCTTGAAGCGGCGCAGATGCTTCAGCAGGCCGAGCAGAATCTGGCCGAGCAGGAAGTGAAGCTGAAGAAGCAGGAAGACAAGGTCAGCAAGTTCAAGCGTGAAGACGCTGGGCTGCGTTTCACCATTACCTGTCTGGTGGCGTTTGCGGTGTTTCAGGCGGGGTTGTTGATCTGGATCGCCACACACCGGTAGATCAAAAGATCGCAGCCTTCGGCAGCTCCTACACTGGAATGCGGTAATCCCTGTAGGAGCTGCCGAAGGCTGCGATCTTTTGCTTTTAACGGGTCAGACGCGGGAAGCGAACAACGCCTGATGATCGCGGCACTGCTCCGCCGTCAGCATGAACACGCCATGCCCGCCGCGCTCGAATTCGAGCCAGGCGAAATCGACTTCCGGGTACAGCGCGTCAACGTGTACCTGACTGTTGCCCACTTCAACGATCAACAAGCCCTTCTCGGTCAGATGATCGGCCGCTTCAGCCAGCATGCGTCGAACCAGATTCAGACCATCATCGCCACAGGCCAGACCCAGCTCGGGCTCATGCTGATATTCGTCCGGCATGTCAGCGAAATCTTCCGCATCCACGTAAGGCGGGTTCGACACGATCAGGTCGAAACGCTGACCCGGCAAACCATCGAAACCATCACCCTGAACGGTGTAAACGCGCTCATCGACGCCATGACGCTCGATGTTCTGGTTGGCCACTTCCAGCGCTTCGAACGACAGATCCGCCAGCACCACTTCGGCGTTCTGGAACTCGTAGGCGCAGGCGATACCGATGCAACCGGAACCGGTGCACAGGTCGAGAATGCGCGCAGGTTCGGTGCCGATCCACGGGGCGAAGTGGTTTTCGATCAGTTCGCCAATCGGTGAACGCGGGATCAACACACGCTCATCGACGATAAACGACATGCCGCAGAACCACGCTTCACCCAACAGGTAAGCGGTGGGAATGCGCTCTTCGATACGGCGCTTGAGCAAACGCTGCAAATTGACCAGCTCATCGTCTTCCAGCGCGCAATCGAGGTAGCTGTCGGCGATTTCCCACGGCAGGTGCAAAGCGCCGAGCACCAGTTGCCGCGCTTCGTCCCAGGCATTGTCGGTGCCATGGCCGAAAAACAGATCCTCCCCATGGAAGCGGCTGACGGCCCAACGGATGTGGTCGCGCAGGGTACGAAGTCGGGAAGTGATCACGGGGCAGAACTCCAGAAAAAACGACTGGCGATTCTACCAGCCAAAACGCCTGACGACGACGCAGGAAAAACATCGCAGCGACGGTAGGAGTTTTCTGTTTTTTGCATCAGCTATTGAACAGAACGTGTAACTTGACAAGGCTGCAGGCCAATAACGACGGTGCCTACGATGGTAGCGATTCACAGAACCGCTCAGCCAGAGGACAATGTCGCAAAAGCCCCACCCCAAGGAGCCCCAGAATGTCCGTTCCAAAAACGATGTTTCAACTCAGCGGTCGCGGTTATGCAGCGGCCACACTGAGCCATGCCACCGTGGTCATCATCGATGCCCAGAAAGAGTATCTCAGTGGCCCGCTGGCCCTGAGCGGCATGGACGCGGCCGTCGCGAACATCAAACAAGTGGTTGCCGCAGCCCGTGCAGCCGGTCGGCCGATCGTGCACGTGCGTCACCTCGGCACCGTCGGTGGCCTGTTCGACCCGCAGGGCGAACGCGGCGAATTCATCCCCGGCCTTGAGCCACAAGGTGATGAAACCATTATTGGCAAACTGCTGCCGAGCGCGTTCCACGGCACCGAGCTGCTCGATCGTTTGCAAAACCTTGGCTCGCTGGACTTGATCGTCTGCGGTTTCATGAGCCATTCCAGCGTCAGCACCACCGTACGTGCAGCGAAGAACCTGGGCTTCCGTTGCACTCTGGTGGAAGACGCCTGCGCCACCCGCGACTTGCCGTTCAAGGGCCGCGTGCTCAGCGCCGCCGTGGTGCAGGAAGCCGAAATGGCGATCATGGCGGACAATTTCGCCACGCTGGCATTGACGCAAGACCTGATCTGATCGGCTCTGATGGGCGGCTCGCGGCGCCGCTCATCTGCAAAATCCTCTCATTTGCCGCAAATGCCATAGCCTCAGGAACAACCCGGTCAACTCCCGGTCGAAGGGCCGATACCCATTGAGGAAGGTCGGAATGAAGTTATCCGATGGATTTGACGCACGCCGCTTGCGGCCCAAAGGCCAAAGCAACTGGCGTTTTCGATTCGGCGCAGCGATCGCCGCCATTCTGGCGACGTTCGGCGTGCTGCTGGCGATGGCCGGGGCGGCCAGCCTGCTCGGACGCCCGCCGGCGCTCGGTGACTTGAACGCTACGCCGATGGGCTCGGCAATCATTCTGGCGGTCGGTTTGCTGTTTCTGTATTTCGGTGTCGCCCTGTGGCGCCGCTGCCGCCGTCGCGCACGGCAATCGCGGGAACTGAACATGTCCCCGCACCTGATGAAAAAACACGACTGACTCACCGGCCTGGCTTTTTGCCGGGCCGTTTTGTTTCGACTTGGGTAAACTGGCCGCCCTTCGCGGAGGCTGACATGCAAGACGACGATTTTTCCCTGTTCAAAAGTGCGATCCAAGGCGTCAAGCCGATCAAGCACGACCGCGCCGACACCGGCAAACCCAAGGCTGACCGCGCACAGATCGCCAAGCTGCGCCAGTCCGCCACCGTGCGCACCGACACCGCTACCGTTGATGGCCTGTCCGATCAGTTCGTGATTGATGTCGGCCCGGAAGACGAGTTGATGTGGTCCCGTGACGGCGTGCAGGAAAGTCAGATGCGCAAGCTCAAGGTCGGCCAGATTCCGTTCGAAGGCAGCCTCGACCTGCACGGCATGAGCGTGGAAAAGGCCCGCGAAACGCTCTGGGCGTTCCTCGCCGAAGCGACCAAATTCGAAATCCGCTGCGTGCGCGTCACCCACGGCAAGGCTGTGCGCCTGGACGGCAAGCGGCCGATGATCAAAAGCCACGTCAACACCTGGCTGCGTCAACATGCGCAGGTCCTGGGTTTCTGCTCGTGCCAGGCCAAACACGGCGGGGCCGGTGCGGTTTACGTGATGCTTAAACGCACCATGATGGAAGGTCGCGACGAATAATCGCGTTACACCGAACTTGCAGGGTTGTGTCCGCCACCGTACCCTTGCCCTTTGCGAAAATCCCCACAGGTAGTTTCATGTCCCTGGAACAGAATTACACCGCGATTCTCGGCCAATTGGGCGAGGACGTGTCCCGCGAGGGCCTGCTCGACACGCCAAAGCGTGCCGCCAAAGCCATGCAGTACCTCTGCCGCGGTTATGAACAGACGCTCGAAGAGGTCACCAACGGTGCCCTGTTCAGCTCCGACAACAGCGAAATGGTGCTGGTCAAGGACATCGAGTTGTACTCGTTGTGCGAACATCACCTGCTGCCGTTCATCGGCAAGGCGCACGTTGCGTACATCCCGAGCGGCAAAGTGCTGGGGCTGTCGAAGGTCGCGCGGATCGTTGATATGTACGCCCGCCGCTTGCAGATTCAGGAAAACCTCAGCCGGCAGATCGCCGATGCAGTGATGCAAGTCACCGGCGCGCTGGGCGTAGCCGTGGTGATCGAGGCCAAGCACATGTGCATGATGATGCGCGGTGTCGAGAAGCAGAATTCGTCGATGATCACCTCGGTGATGCTCGGTGAGTTCCGCGAAAACGCCGCGACTCGCAGCGAGTTTCTCAGCCTGATCAAGTAATTTGCTGCACGAAGAAAACCGGCATTCATCGCCGGTTTTTTTTCGCCCGTGAAAAATCGGGTAAGCTGCGCGACTTTCTTTATTTGCACCGTGAGGCTTTCAACGTGTTCGTCAAAGCGCTTCGTGTCGGCCTCGGCCAACTGGTTATCTTCATCGACTTCATTACCCGTCCGGGCAAGAAACAGCGCCCTGCCGAAACTCAGGCCCAGGTCAATGCCGCCGCGCAAGGCCTGACCCTGTATCAGTTCCATGCTTGCCCGTTCTGCGTGAAAACTCGCCGTACTCTGCGTCGTTTGAATGTGCCGGTGGCGCTGAAGGATGCGAAGAACAACGAGCAGGATCGTCAGGCCCTGCTGGAACAGGGTGGCCGAATCAAGGTGCCTTGCCTGCGCATTGAAGAGAATGGCCAGACAACCTGGATGTATGAGTCCAAGGTGATTATTGATTATCTGGATAAGCGGTTTGCTGCGGTCTGATGTTTCTGTATTGGGGCTGATGGCCCCTTCGCGAGCAGGCTCACTCCTACACTTGGAATGCGTTCCCTTGTAGGAGTGAGCCTGCTCGCGATGAGGCCATTCCAGGCACCAAAAATCCCAGTCAAAAATAAACCGGCCCTCGAGCCGGTTTATTTGTTTTCAGGCCGCTTTATCCAGCTGCGCCTGGCGCACCACCGCCGCCAGTCGCTTCAACCCTTCATCCAGCCGCGCCGGATCGATATGGCTGAAATTCAGGCGCAAATGCCCGTGATGCTTATCCGGATCCGGGAAAAACGGCTCGCCCGGCATGAACGCCACATCATTGGCCAACGCCTCGTTAAGCAACGTTCGCGTATCCAGCGGTTGCTTCAACGTCAGCCAGAAAAACAGCCCACCCTGTGGCATGTTCCACTCGGCCAGATCGGCAAAATGCCTTTCCAATGCTGTTTGAAAAGCGTCGCGCCGCTGCCGATAGAAGCCGCGCAACTCACTCAAATGCTGCTGATACTTTTCAGTACCAATCCACTGCAACGCCTGCCATTGGCCGATGCGATTAGTGTGCAGATCCGCCGATTGCTTGAGTTTGAGCAAGTGCGGAAAAAGATCGGGACTGGCGATCAGATAGCCGACACGCAAACCCGGCAGCAAGGTTTTCGACACGGTGCCGGTGTAGATCCAGCTGGATTTCTGCAGGCGCCCGGCAATCGGCTTGGCGCTGCCGCCATCGAAAGTCAGTTCACGGTAAGGCTCATCTTCGATCAGCGTGACGCCAAACTCGTCGAGCAACGCCGCTACCGCTGCACGTTTTTCTTCGCTATAGCGCACGGCGGACGGGTTCTGGAACGTTGGAATCAGGTAGATAAACACCGGGTGATGTTGCTCCAAACGCTCGCGCAATTGCGCCAGATTCGGGCCGTCGGCTTCTTGCGGCACGGTCAGGCAATCGGCGCCAAACAACTGGAAAATCTGCAATGCGGCGAGATAGGTCGGCGCCTCCAGCAAAATTTCCGTGCCCTTGTCGATGTATAGCTTGGCCGCCAGATCAAGGGTCTGCTGGGAACCACTGACCACCAAAACTTGACCCGCCTCGCATTCCAGGCCAAGCGCCCTCGCCTCCGCCGCCAACGCTTCGCGCAACGCTGGTTCGCCTTCGCTCATGCCGTATTGGCCGAGCGCCAGCGGCATGTCCGCCCATTCGACTTTCGGCAGCATGGCTTCGGCGGGCAAGCCGCCAGCGAACGACATCACCTCCGGACGCTGGGCGGCGGCGAGGATTTCACGGATCAAAGAACTTTTAAGGCGCGAGACACGTTCGGAAAAAGCCATGGCGGTCACCGGTAGCAAGGGGTGCGAAAAATGAGTCAAACTGGTTGACTGAAATTACGACAGCTTGAGTGAGTACGTCAACATGCTTGACCTTAAAAACCCTGCAAGCCAACAACAGGCGATGGAAGCGTTTTTCTTCGGCTATCAGGCCTTCACCGCCAAGGCTGATGAAATGCTCGAGCGCCGTGGGCTGTCGCGGGTGCATCAGCGCATTGTGTTTTTCATCGCGCGATACCCGAATTTGAGCGTGAAGGAATTGTTGGGATTACTCGGCGTAAGCAAACAGGCGTTGAACATGCCGTTGCGGCAGTTGCAGGAAATGCATCTGGTGGACAGCGTGGCGTCCGAGGCTGACAAGCGTAAGCGGCTGCTGGAGTTGACGGCGGAAGGTGCGAAATTTGAGCAGGCGTTGCGGCGTGAGCAGGTGAAATTGCTGGAGCGGGTGTTTGCCGAGGCTGGGGAGGCGGCGGTGAATGGCTGGTTGGCGGTGAATCTGGCATTGGGGAAAAGTCAGACACATCTCGACTGACAGGTGCGCCCTCTTCGCGAGCAGGCTCGCTCCCACATAAGAGCGCATTTCCCTGTGGGAGCGAGCCTGCTCGCGAAGGGGCCAGTACAGCCGATATATCCCTATCGACGGAACTTTCGTAAACAAAAACAAAAACAATATTTGCTTTATTTGTACACAAAAGCATAATCCACAGCGTGCGAGTTCCTGACCGCATGGTCAACAAATTCGCGTATGCCTCAAAGGGTCGCTGCCACCCCTCATGGGTCCGGCCCTGGAAATAACAATAAAACTCTTGAGGAGTACTCGCTGTGGAAAGCCGCAAATCCGAAGCATCGACGCTGGACCTCTCGCCACCATTACGCAGTGGTCTGCTGGAACGTCTGTTTAAACTCAGCTTGCACGGCACCACGGTGAAGACCGAGTTGATTGCCGGTCTGACAACCTTCATCACCATGGCTTACATCATCTTCGTCAACCCGAACATCATGGCCGATGCCGGGATTGACCACGGTGCAGCCTTCGTCGCCACCTGTATCGCCGCTGCACTGGGCTGCCTGTTGATGGGCCTGTACGCCAACTGGCCGGTGGGTCTGGCGCCGGGCATGGGCCTCAATGCGTTTTTCACGTACACCGTGGTCGGCACCATGGGCTACAACTGGGAAACTGCGCTGGGCGCGGTGTTCGTCTCGGGTGTGCTGTTCATGATTCTGACTTTCTCGCGGATTCGTGAGTGGTTGCTCAACAGCATTCCGGTCAGCCTGCGCTTTGCGATGGGTGCCGGTGTCGGTCTGTTCCTTGGCCTGATCGGCCTGAAAACCGCCGGCATCGTCGTCGATAGTCCGGCGACGCTGATCAAACTCGGCTCCCTGCGTGAACCTGGTCCGCTGCTCGCGGCCATCTGCTTTCTGATGATCGCGATCCTCAGTTATCACCGTGTCTTCGGCGCAATCCTCATCAGCATCATCACCGTGACCCTGGCCGGTTGGGGCCTGGGTATCGTGCATTACGAAGGGATCATGTCGACTCCGCCGAGCCTGGCCCCGACGTTCATGGCCATGAATGTTGCCGGCGTGTTCAACGTCAGCATGATCAGCGTGGTCCTGGCCTTCCTCTTTGTGCACATGTTCGACACCGCCGGCACCCTGATGGGCGTTGCCCAGCGCGCCAATCTGGTCAACGCTGACGGCCGTATCGAAAACCTCTCCCGGGCGATGAAAGCCGACAGTGCGTCCAGCGTATTCGGCGCCGTGGTCGGTGTTCCACCTGTCACCAGCTATGTAGAAAGTGCTGCCGGCGTAGCCGCTGGTGGTCGGACTGGTCTTACCGCAGTCACCGTAGGTGTGCTATTTATAGCGGCAATGTTTTTCGCACCGCTGGCCGGCATGATTCCCGCTTACGCCACCGCCGGTGCACTGATCTACGTGGCGATGCTGATGATGGGCGGCATGGCCCACATCGAATGGGACGAAGCCACTGACGCCATCCCGGCCATCGTCACCGCGATCATGATGCCACTGACCTTCTCGGTCGCCGACGGCATCGCGCTGGGCTTCATCACCTATGTGGCGTTGAAGGCCGGTACCGGCAAGTACAAGGAAATTTCCGTCAGCCTGTGGGTGCTCTGCGCGATTTTCATCGCCAAGTTCATCTTCTTGTAAGCGGCCCGCGGTTCAAGCTTCAAAACGGCCTCACCCTCGCGGGTGGGGCTTTTGCACATTCTCGATACCAACAAAAAAGGAGGAAAGTGATGAGTCTGGAAACCTGGCTGCTGTTCAGCGGCGCTGCATTGGTGGTGATCCTCATTCCGGGGCCACTGTCACTGCTGATGATCAGCAACAGTCTGAATTACGGTTTGCGCCGTTCTTACCCGGCGTTTCTTGGCGGGGTAACAGCATCGATCTGCTTGCTCAGTGCCTCGGCGCTGGGCCTGGGCGCGCTACTGCTGGCATCGGAACAGCTGTTCAGCGCCCTTAAGATTGTCGGCGCTCTTTACTTGTTCCACCTCGCCTGGCAGAGCTGGCAGCAATCGCGCCAGCCATCGACGGGGGCCGAAGTCCCGCAAACAGCGGCCGTACCACGCTTCCGCGCACTGTTCGGGCGCGCCTTCGTGCTAGGTGCAAGCAATCCGAAAGACATCCTGTTCTTCGCCGCCTTCCTGCCCCAATTTCTCAACGCCGAGCAACCATTCCTGTCGCAGTTACTGGTCATGATCGCTACCTGGACCGTGCTGGATCTGCTGTGCAAGCTGGCATACGGCCTTGGCGCCCATGGCGCAGCACGCTACTTGCGTAGCGGCAAAGGACAAAGTTGGTTCAACCGGATCAGCGCCGGTTTGTTTGGTGGAGCAGGCGCCGCGTCTTTGCTCAGCAGCCATTGATTGAAATAAACCCGTGCATTGAACAACCGCCAATGACAACCACCCTGAGCATTTAAATATGCAGGGTGGTTTCTCATCCCCGGTACGGCGTAGCGGCATTAATTGCCCGGCCTGACTAGCGCCCAATCGTAATACATCGCAATACCCCATCGATGTACAGCAACAAGGATTTGCTCATAACATCGCGTCTATTCCGTACAACAAATTGCCCTGAACAAGGATGTTCAAATGGCCACATTGATTCAAGACTCCGTCATACACCATGACACCGTCGTCATTAACGACATCGATATTCATACCAATGAAAAAACAACTTCGACTCTGGATTTGAACAGTCAGTCGGACAATTCAGCGCTGCCTAAAAACCCTGCAAAGACCGCTCAACTGAAAATGGTCGATGACTTGTTCGGTCCGATCGAGATTGGTTCGCTGTCGGTGACCCGCGTTTCCCTCGATATATTGGGTGCCACGATCGACGGTCAGTCCTTGAACGGTCGAAACACTTTTTTCCGCACACCGAAGCGCTCTTTCATCAACTCGTTACAGTTCAACCCGGCCAATGTCGAACTGCAGATGCGGCAATCGGCGGGTACAGACAGTTATCTATTGCCGTCGCTGCTATTCGAAGTTGCCAGCCGACGTCCACTGACGGCGCCTCCTGTAATGAAAGAAGCAGTTGGCGAGGAGATCGATGCGGACGGCTATCGCGGCAAACTGCAGAAACTCTTGAATGCGGCACAGAGACTCGATCTCAGACACGCGCAATTACCCCGCAAAACACATCGCTGGGTCAATATCGCCAAAAGTACGACGACGCTGGGTTCGAGCCTCGGTATTCAGGGGTTTGGAATTTACATGGGCTTGCGCGGAATTTATGACGGGATAAGAACCAACAATACCGACGAGATCGTGATCAACACCACCGGCCTCGCCTCCGAGCTGGGTTCCATTGCCGTTGATATCGCCGTGACCCGGTCCGCGACGCAGATGCTCAAAGCCGGACACAGTGCCTACACCGACTTTGTCAAAACCCGATTTGCGATCAGGTTGAGCCGCTCCGGAGGCCTGGTCGGTGGCGCCCTGACGCTGCCTTTCGATATCTATACCGCCGTCAGGTCATTCAATGCTGCCGACAATGCCAAAGGCAAAGAGGCCATAGACCATTACGTCAGCGCTGGCTTGAGTATCGCCAGTGCCGGCATGACAGTGATTCTCGGCCTGGCCGCACTGGCCGGTTTTTCATTCGCCGGGCCGGTCGGCCTTCTCGCTGGTGCGTTGCTTGCCGTCGGCTCACAGATTTATGGCGCCGTACGGATCGTCGATGACATTGATGATTACATCGAACTCACCGACGAGGAGCGCTGGCGTACAGGCTGGTTTTCGTTCGTGGGAAAGAGTCCCGACAAAGATGTCCAGGACCGCTATTCCATAGCCAAAGCCACGGTTGAACATAGCCGGCAATTAAAACGGACCGCCCGAAGATTGCTCGATGGGACCTGGGAGAAAAAGCTCGAAGCTGTCGTCAACGGCGCATTCGAAGTTGAACTCGAGCCGAGCCGCAGGCTGATCAGAAACTGGTGGACCAAGCAGGACAATTGGGAAACGGTCGATGTGCCAAAAATCAAAGGCAGGGATGACACGATCGATGCCCGAGACGGCGTCACACCTGATACTCCCGGCGCAGAACTGGGAACCGCCGCAGCGCACAAAGGCGTCATCTGGTTCATCGGCGACGGTAAAGACGTGATCAAAGGAGTGAAAGAAAAACCCAACACGGTTCATTACGGCGCGGGAAAAAAAGATCTCACGGGAGGCGAAAAGGATGACCGGTTTGTCTTCGAAGCGGCCGGGAAGCTGATCGAGACGGGCGCCGACGTGCCCGGGTATTCGAAGATCAGGGGCGGCTCTGGCAACGATACGCTGGTGCTGGAAGGCAACTACATCTCAAGATTGCCCGAAGGCTCCGGTTATGACGTCGACCTGCAGTTCGGTACGTTGCATGTCAGCGTGACAGACAGTGAAGCAGAGGACGGGAAAAAACATACCTTCCATAGTTTGCTCGAAAGTATTGAAAACATTGAGACCGTGCCTGGCGCCACTTCAACCGTCAACGGTACGGACGGCCCCAATATCATCCGATCCCAAGGCAGGGACACGATCACCGCAGGCGGTGGCGATGACCAGATAGTCCTGTCTCACACCGGGGCCTCTGCACACGGAAACGCGGGAATGGATACTTACATCATTGCCCACATCCCTGGCGATCTGGCCATCTTCGAGGACGGTGAACAGGCCAGCGTTATTGCGTTGAACTGGCGAGCGGATCAGATTGAAAGCTGGGCCATCAAAGAAAACAGCCTGGTAATCACATCACGATTCGACTTTTATGAGATGCCCAGGAATGTTGTTTCCGTCCATGACATTTATCAGCAAGTGGATAGCAGGCTCACGCTGAAAAACAATCAGCTGACGTTTATCACCAAGGATGACTTTCACCTGGTGCCGGACTTGCCGGAAACCATCGAACACAACAAGAACATTGATGTACATGCAGTGATTAGCAAAGTCGGGAGACGACAAGGCCCGATTATTCTTAACGCCGATACACATATCATCAAAGACGACAGACCGCTGGACTTGTTCATCCCGAAAACCCATGACCTGACCACGCTTTATCTAGCGAAAAAACGCAATTCGGTAACCCGTCTGTTTGTGGACTATGCAAGCGCAGAACTGAGCAAAGTCGAGGCCCGCTTCGGCGCCAGAATATCCGACGCCAATGGCGACCTGGTGGTGGGGTGTGATCTGTCCTGCCACTTTGCAGATAAATCGTTACTCATCAAAGGCTACTCGACCAAGCGTGGCGGCATGGACCCGATGAATCTGCTGAAGATCCTGAGAGCCATGGACACTTATCTCGATCATAAAGTGACACTGGTCTTCAAGGATGGCGTCGCAGCGAATTTACGCCTGACACCGGAAACCGAGGCACAACCGGCTGATGCCAAATTTGCCGTGTATGCCTTCACCGAATGGACCACTCCGATTTCACTCCCGCTGCAACTGCTGCCCGGCGACTACGCCTACGACCTGGCGCAGAATGAGCCGTACCAACTGAAGGCCAATGCCGGATGCGCCAAGCTCTACGCTTATGCGCTCCAGCCCGGGCTGGACACTCTGGAAGGCCAGGGCTCGACGTACCTGGTTCACCTTGCCGCCAACATGCATATCCGTCTGTGTACGCCGGGCGCCCTTGCCAGCTCCAGCCTGCGCCTGCCATTTGCATCCACCTGGGACCTGGACGCCACGGAACTCGGCAAAGTCGACATCACCCTCGAAAACAACCAGTTGCAAATCGGCACCTGCGTTATTCACCTGCCGACTTACGACAGCGAAGACCTCATCGACCAGGTGCGTGTGATCACCGAAAAGGGCATCGTCCACACCGTCGACCTTTCCTTTGACTGGGTGTATCAGGATGGACTGGACGCGCGGTTCTTTGAAGAGCCCGATGCGACGGCGGCGTTGCCGGACGAATTCGCATCGGTCGCCGACAAAGTGCTGAAAGTCAGGTACATCGCCCTGGCCGACAATGAGCCCGGGACACTGAGTTACAGCTTGCCGATGCGGCGATGGATTCTGGACAGCGACAAGCGCCGAGTCATCGATTACTCGCAACTGCAGGTTTTCAGATATTGCACGCATCAACGACCAAGCCTGTTAACCCCGGCACCTCCACTGATCGAGGTTCCGGCGGCGTGAGCCTCCGTGCCGGGTAACGCCCGACAAATCTGCATCATCCGCAAGAACGATCACTGACGCCTCGAAACCTTCCCAGGCCCGACTCATCGGGGCTGGCAGCGTGTGCGTCCGGCGAATGCAAACAGATCATTTCCTTATTCAGAAACGCCTATCAACAGGATGTTGTTCATGGCCAAGCCCCCAAAGAAAGTCGCTGGTTCCGCCAGTACCGATACACCCGCCACCACACGACTACCCGAGGCAGAGCCCCTGACAAATCGTCTTCAGGCAGCCGGCCCTTCCACCGTGCGACTGCCTGGCGATCCGACGCCCATCGCGCATTTACCGAATGTGCAGGTTGACGCTGATCTGAGTCGACCCGCCGTGATCGTGAGCGACATGCCGCAACCGGCCGTCGAATCGGCGAGGAACGAAATCGCCTGGCCGCGCAGTCGCTATGCGGAACTGGCGCCTTTCGGAGCCGCGGATAGCGGACTGTTTGAGGGGCCGGATTTGCGCATATACGCAGAAATAGGTACGGAAGGCCGCTTTCAGGTCGAGCAGAACGCACAGGGGATCTACCACGTACCTCTTTCCTTCGCGCCCGGGGTTCCCGGGCCGGTCCTGGCGAAAATCGACGGCCAGCCACGCTGGCGTATCGAGCGCCCAGGCTGGCAATCACCACCGATCTCGGCCGAGTATCCCCCAAGCTCACGCTCACCCGCCTACCTTGCCCCTCAATTGACTGCTCTGCTGGAGCCGGCACTTTCGACGGACGGAATCCGTTACGACAAGCACAATAAAGCCTACGTCGAAATGGAAGGGGGGATGGTTCTGGTGGGCAAGCGCCGCGACGGGCACTACCAGGAAATATCCGCCAGCGAACGATCGTCCTCCGGTGCCGAGGTGGAAATGATTCCGGGCACGAAACTCTGGCGCCGGAAAGCCCCGGTCAGTCCGATTGAACCGATCCCCTCGCCATCAGGCCTGCGTCCCACTGCCGGGTCAGACGCTGCCCAGCCTGGCCCAGGCAAGCGAGCACGGCTCGACGCAGGCGCGATTCCGGAACAGCCAACCTCCGCTGACGCGGATCAAACACCATATTTCTGGTTGCCGTGGGGCCATTTGAACCCACCGTCATCGGGAGAGTCGGTGCAATTGGGCTGGCTTCATTACTCGATCGTGCCAATCGGCACGGCCCCCAACCGGGTTCCCAAGGTGTACTTCCTGCAGCACCCGGAGTTTGCGCCGGCGTATTTCGATGCCTTTGAACAGATGTTGCGCGACGCACCTGACTTGCAGCCGGTTGCAACCTTTCGCATCGGGTATGAGCCGGGCGAGGCGCGACCGGGCAAACGCTTCTTCGAGAAGCCGTTGTCGCAATCCGTCGCCGAGACCTTCGTGGATTTTTCCGCGTTCACTTCACGGGCCGTCGCCAGAAGACTGTTCGAACTGTCGGATTACCCACCAGCCATCACGGCCACCGGACTGATGAACATACAGGCCGTGTTGCATCAGTGGAACCACAAGCCCTTCCCCACGGTGCCTGCCTATGCCGACCCGCTCAACCTGTTGCCCGTCGCTTCCACCAGCGAAATCGCGGGCAGGAAAGTCATCAAACTGCTCCCGCAGATCGAGGGTGAACTGCACAGGCTCACCTTCGATCCGCAGCATTTCGCGTTCGAATGGCGGCACTACTCGGCTGACCCTTCTGACTACAACCTGCGGCGTCTGGTCGGCGCCCTGCTGATCCGCAGTGGCTATGACGTTTTCCCGCTGACGCACGATCACCGCAGACCGGCGCTGGTCTTCAAACGCGCAGATCAGCAGACGGTATTTTTCCTGAAACTTGGGGTGCTCAACCATGAACTGGTGGTGCATAACACCCTGCCGGGTACCGAGTTGGCCGATCCGGATCTGCCCGCACGCATCGGCAGTGCCGCGCACCTCGCGCTGACGAGCGCCGAGGCACAAAAGAATCTGGTGTGGTTGATCGGCGGCGTGCTGAAGACCGAGTCGGCCGCCGATTCGGTGTTCATTCTCAGAGAGCGTTGAAGCCCGCCGGGAACCCCTGTGTCTCGCGCCTCGAGGGTTCCCAAGCGGCCACGGATACTCTTCGATATCACTGAAATGCCTTGCATCATCTGGCCACAAAGCAAGACGTATATACCGCACGCCACGACTGCCGATTGCCGAACATAAGTGCTCTTGAAACCCGCCGCGCGATTTCAGAATCGTTGCGGCGCAAGTTCGCCTGATCATTTTGGCGCGTCCGCTGCAGAGCCTCGGATGCCGCTTTATCGGAGCACTTCAATGGCTAAGCCACCCAGGAAAATTCCGGCTTCAACGTCAGCCGATACATCACTGCCTCCGCCGAGGCCAGACACCCCGGCGGATACGCGCGCAGGCACCGGGCTTTCCATCCCCGACACGGCAGGCGGGAGTCCGACGCCGGGTTCATCCTCAGCGATGATCGTCTCCGATGTGCCCGGCCAGCGCCCAAGCGTCATCGTCAACGCCCTGCCCGAACCGCTGCCCCACTCACCCGTCCAACCCACGCAAGCGGCGCCGGGAGCAGCAGACTCGACGCCGCCGCACGCAGGTGCTGTGGAGGGGGCCGGCAACCTCAACATTGCACCTGAGCTGGCGGCACTGCTGATGAATACCCCGCACACGCCGGAAGGTTTTCGTCACGACAAACGTGGTGCGTCGTATATCAATATGGAGGACGGCAGTCTCTGGCTGGTGCGCAGACAACCCGAGGGGCATTACCGGCAAGCCTCGGCCCATGACCGAAACTGGCTCGGCGCTGAGGTTGAACTGATTCCCGCCAGCAAACTCTGGCGGCGAGTAGAGCCGACATCCACGACGGCAAAACGTCCGCAGGCAGATCCAGAGCTCCCGCCTGCTGAAACGGCGGGGCCGAGCAAACGGCCGCGTCATGAACAGGCCGACACCGCTCGGGCAGACGCATTGATGGAGTCGTTGATTTCGCGACAGCCGAATGTTTTGGATCTGTCTGCTGGCCAATGGAAAAACTGGGGGAAAACCAGCAAACCGGAACAGGGCGACTCGATAGAAATAGACGGCGCCCACTTCTCGATTGTCTCCACTGGCGGTCAACCGCACACCGGCCTGGTTTACGTACAACATCCGCGATTTTCGCCCGAGGGCTACGACGGTTTTGAACAGGTACTGATCAATGAGCCTTCACATCAGCCGAAGTGGGCAATCCAGCGCGACGGCCAATGGCACGTCGTGGAAAACCATTTGCCGTTCGAAATGCCAATGGCGCAATACGTCTCCAGTGCCTTCAAATATTTGTCGGAACATACCGAGCGCGCCCTCGCACGCGGGGTATTCGATCACAGCAGACAATCCAAAGCCCTCGACAACCATGCGTTGTCGATGATGGTGTTGACCTTTCGGCACTGGCACGACCGCATCAACAACGAAGCGCCGACCACACGCGGCCTTCTCGACCCGTTGATGCTGTTGCCCAGACTGTCGGTACAGCCCGACCCACTGTATCCCGGCGGCCTCCTTTCCTTGCCCCCGTCCAACGCGCATAGGTTTCAGCGGATCGATTTCGATCCACAGAAGTTTCCCGGTGAATGGGCCGAATACGCAGCAGCACCCACCCCTGCCAATCTGCGCAACGTGTTCGGCACGCTTCTGCGCAACAACGGCTACACGCTCCATCCGTCCTCGCGCGCATTGCAGGAAGGAGCATTGATCTTTCACCGCGAAGGCGTCGCTGCGGTGTTCGTGTTGAAACTGCCGCGCATCACCGGTCACTCGATTCCTCGCCCCACGTTACCAGGCAGCGAAATCTCCGGTTCCGCGTTTCAGGCAAGGCTGACCCCCGCGGCCCAGCGCGAATTGAACATTCACCTGGCCCAGAAACAGGTCATCTATCTGGTGGGCGGCGTGCAACCAACCGAGCCGGGCAAAAAGAGTTTCTTCATCGTCAGAGAAGGCTGAAAGCCGTTCGCAACCCAATAACCCAATGGAGCACCAAGGATGGTGAAGCCACCCAAAACAATTCCACTGACCACACCGCCCGACACCTTGTCGACCCCGCCGAGACCGGGATCGAATCAGTCCTCGGGCCCCCGTTCCGGCACCGACACTCCCGATCTCGCGGCAGGCAACGCTGTCCGCCCCCCAGAACCGTCGGCGGATGTTGCACCAGACGCGACCGGGCGCCTGCCATCGGTAGTGGTCAACGCATCGCCTGAATCGATTGCCAGGTTGCTGGAGAGCAATATGAATTCCATTACCTGGCCCGCTGCCAATGCTCATATGTTGCGCGCGATCGACAATGGCCTGTTTCACAGCCCGCAGGGCGGCACGTATGCGCAGGTCATCGGCGAGGGTTACCTGCAAGTCGAGCGTCAAACGAACGGGCGTTATCGAGTTTTCTGGCCTGAGTCTCTAGGGGAGCCCGGCCCGTTTCTGCAACAGATCGACGGCCAGCCCTTGTGGAGGCCCGATTCGGTTGATCGAGCGGAGCTCTCCCCCGAGGCAGATCGTGCGAGGGCAGGCGCATCAGGCGGCGAATTGCCCAGTCACCTCACGGCCGACCAGGCCAACTGGCGAACAGGAAATACCGCAGCCAGCCCGGACGGCCTCCGTCACGACAAACGCGGAGCGACCTATGTCGAGATGGAAGACGGCACGCTCTGTCTGGTGCGTCGGCAACCCGAGGGGCACTACCGGCAGGCTTCCGCCCACGAACGAAACTGGCTCGGCGCAGACGTTGAACAGATTCCGGGCAGCGGACAGTGGCGGATAAAAACGCCGCAATCATCATCGCAGCATGATTTACCGCAGCCCGTGCACAAACGGCCTGCGAGCGAGGCCGACGAAAATTCGCCCGCACCCGGCAAACGTCCCCGCCTGGCAGAGGAGCAAAAACCAGACGACACAGGGTCAATATCCGGGACGACAGCCGATGCCAGACCGCTGGCACCGGCCACGTCTGCCGGGGAATGGCGGCACTGGGGGATGACCCTCAAACCCGAATGGCATGACTCCATAGACATAGACGGTCAGCACTACGTGATCGTGCCGCAACGCGTACTGCCTGACACTACCCTGGTCTTTCTTCAACACCCGCTGTTCAGTCCGGGCCGATACGACGCGTTCGAGCAGATGCTCAAGAACAATCCGTCACTGCAACCGAAGTGGGCCATCAGGAAAGATGACCAATGGACAGTGGTGGAACTCCCGTCATTCGAAAAATCGCTGACTGAGTCTGTAGCCACCTCTTTCCGGTACTTGGCCGACCACTCCTTGAGCGCCATCGCCAGAGCAGCGTTCAACGAGGTCAACCACAGCGAAGTCATCAACGGTGATGGACTGCGCGTGTTGTTCGACACCTTCTATCACTGGGAAAACCGAACCCTTGCCCTCGCCTCCAGACGCGAGCTCGCTGACCCGCTGATGATGCTTCCCGTGTTGCCCACCCAACCCTCCGCCCATCTGAATGGACAGACACTGTTGCTGCCCTCGCCCTTTGCCACGGGTCTGGAACGCATCGACTTTGATACCCGGCTGTTCGAACAACGATGGCGTGAGGCCGTGCACGCCCCCGGCTCCAGCCTGCGCGCGTTATTCAGCGAGCTTCTGCAGGACAACGGTTATGCCGTGGATCGCACCAGTCGACTGTTCAGCGAGGATGCCTTGCTGTTTCAGCGCAGCACTCTGGACGTGGTGTTCGTCTTGCGTCTGCGTCCAAGCACCCCGGACGGGAGGGTGAATCGCAGGAGCGATCCTGGCGACGAACTGCTGGTACCGACACTCAGGGCCCGCCTGGCGCGATCCAGATGGCGGCAAATGCTCGAACCCGACAAGGTCGTTTATCTGGTCGGCGGCACGCAAACCGTCTCTGCGCAGCAGACGCTGCTGTTCATCGTCAGAGAAGGTTGAGCGCCATGTCCATCCCCAACCAACCCCATCGAGAATGACCTGCATGGCCAAACCACCAAAAAAAATCCCGGGTACCGCCGTAGCCGATTCCACCACGGGGCCTCGTTCACCGGCGGCGGAGTCGGCTGATATCAGTCCCGTCCCTGGCGCGGCTATCGACACCGTGCGGGTGGGTGAACAGCGCATGGCTGACCTCACGCCCCATGTGCCGACCGGCGAATTGACACCCCCACCATCGGTGCTGGTCAGCGACCTGCCTGCCCACCGTCCATTGTCACCCAATACAGCGTTGCGCTCGCTCACCTGGCCCGCTGAAAACCTGCATTTGTTGATTCCTCTGGATATCGACAGCGGCCTGTCCATCAGCGCCGATGGCAGGATTTATGCCGCTGTCGAGAACGAAGGCCATTTGCTGGTCGAGCGCCAATCCGACGGTCGCTATCAGATTCCCTTCGATTTTGCCCCCGGTGTGCCCGGCCCGTTCGTCAGCAAAATCAGGGACCAGTCATTGTGGCGTTTCGAGATCCCGGACTGGCTTGTCGAAAACTCAGGCAGACCGGCCCTCTTTACGCCCCCGCCTGGCCCGATTACCGATCACACGCCGACATACCTGGCGCCGCATCTGGCGGCCCGGCTTTCTCCAGCAACAGACTCACCCGATGCGATTCGGTATGACCGTTACCGAAAAACCTATGTGGACACCGCCGAAGGCACGGTCATGGTGGGGAAAAATGACAAGGGCGATTATCAGCAAACCTCCGCCGCAGATCGCCACCCCTCTGGCGTATTTCTGGAACGGATGCCCGGAACGCTCTACTGGCGGCAAAAAAATCCGCAAACCTCTGCCCGCCACGACAATCCACGTCAGGACAGGCGCCGACCTGCGACGCCGACCGACTCCGCACCAAGCCCCGGTAAACGCTCGTTCATGGGCAACGACGCAGACAGTGCCAGCGATACGCAGGCACTTGCCGAAAGCCTGATTTCGTCCAGCGATGGCACGCTTGATCTGTCTCATGGGGCATGGCGCGACTGGGGCAAGACAACCCCCTGGCCGCTGGAAACGCACATTGAAATCGACAACCTTTATTACCCGGTGGTGACTCAGACCCTAATCGCCGACACCCCCATGGCCTATATGAAACACCCACGGTTTTCACCGGATCTGTATGACAGTTTCGAGCGCATGCTTGTCACCGAACCCGCCTTGCAACCCCGATGGGTGGTCAAGATCAATGATCGTTGGAGAGTTCTGGGCCAGCGCTTGCCGTTCGAGTTGCCGCTGACGCAATACATTTCAGCCCATTTCAAATATCTCACCGAGGAATCGACCAGTTTCCTCGCCCGAGCCATGTACAACCAGGCCAACAGATCCGAAATCATCAACGGCCACGGTCTGGCGGTATTGAATCAGACGTTGCGCTTCTGGGCCGACCGGACGAACAACAAGGTGCAGCGACAGGATCTGGCCGAGCCACTTTGCCTGTTGCGCAAACTGCCGCCCTTGAATGAGGCCCAACGGTCATCAGCGCTTCCTTCCTCGCTGGGTGAAGGTTTGCAGCGACTGGATTTCGATCCGGGGCAATTTGCTCAGCTCTGGATCGATCATGCCGTGCTGCCGGCGACACCTCAACTGCGAAAACTGTTCAGCGCCGTACTGACGAAAAACGGCTACCGCCTCGAGCCTGCAACGCTCAGCACTGGTGAAAACACGCTGCTGTTTCACCGGGAAAAGATCAACAGCCTGTTTGTATTGACCTTCCCTGCAGTCAGCGGTCAGCAAATACAGCGCAACGCAACGCCCGGTATTGCCTGGAGCGATACCGACCTGCAAATCCGTATGGGTGAAAAACAGCAAACATTGGCCACTTATAGAGAGGAACAGCGGCTGGTCCATCTATTGGGTGGCATTGATAAACGCACGCAACGTCTGGCAACGCTGTTTATCGTCAGGGAGGGCTGAGTCTTTTCAGGACAAGTACAACCAATGAAATAACCCAACGTCGCAAGGCGACGATGGCCATTTGTTGCCTGCGGGACGACCGTTACAGGCACCCGGCAACAAACGCTGCACGGCCCGTTCAATCAACCCATGGCCCGACAACATTCAACGATCGATCACTTAGAGATACGCCAATGACTAAACCACCCAAGCCCCCGATGGGCAATCGAACACCTGATACTTCTACGACCCGACCGGTGCAGGATCAGGGGCCGCCCCATTCGCCCGCCCTTATGATTGGCCCTATGCCTGGCCCGTTGCTTGCCTCGTTCCTCGACAACGTTCCCACCGCAAGTTCAGGGAGGGATACAAGCCCACAAGTAACGGTGACGTACATAACCGATCCAGTGACTACCGACCTCAATGCGAAACTCAGGGAGATTTCCTGGCCCCCTCTGCAGAGTCATCTGCTGCGACCGCATGAATCCGTGGACGGTTTGTTCTTCAGTCCCGAAGGTCACCTTTATGCGCATCTTGGTGAAGGTGGCTATTACCGCGCCGAACACAACGTCGATGGCGACTTGCAGATTCCCTGGCCCGCCGCTCCGGGTGTAACGCCTCCCCTGCTGAAAAAAATCGCCGGTCAGCCACGCTGGCGTCTCGAGGCCGACTGGTATTCCCGCCCGCCAACGTCTGAAACCCGGTTACCGCCAGTGCTGGCACCCGCGCCTCCCTCACAGACGTCACTCTTTCTGCCCCCGCACCTCGCGGCGCTGCTGACCATTGCGCCAGACACCACGAACGGTATCCGTTACGACAAGCACAAAAATGCCTACGTCAACATGGCAGAAGGCACTGCCATGGTGCGCCGCAACGATGATGGCCAGTTTGAACTGGCGTGGTCCGGACAGCGGTCAACCGGCGATCTGGTCGAGCAGATACCGCAAACAACGCTCTGGCGTCGCAAGGTCAGCGGCGCGGTGCAAGCGGACAATCGCCGACCAGCCCCCGCCGCCGAGGAGCCGACAGCCGGGCCAAGCAAACGGCCACGCCTGGAGGCTGAACCGGACGCTACCGGGCCGTCTGCTCCTGTGCTATCTGCCAGCGACTGGCATGCCTGGGGAAGCGCCGTAAAACCAGGCACCGGAGACTCTATCGAGATCGACGGACAACACTATTCGATCGTTTCGCAGGCGGGACATGCCACTGACGCCCTGGTCTTTATCAAACCCCCACTGTTCGCCGCCGAAGGCTTCGAGGCTTTCGAGCAGATGTTACGCACCACCCCGCAGTTGCAGCCCAAGGGCGCAGTGAAGTTGAAGGAAAGATGGGGAATACCGATCAACGACAAATGGGAGGTCGTCGCTGGCCCTCCATTTAAAAACCCCCTCGCGCAGTACGTGGCCGATACTTTTCCATACATGGCAGAGCATTCGGCGAGTGCCGTCGCCCGCGCCATGTTCAATCGCGCCAATCACGCCGAAACGCTCACCGGTTACGGGCTGAACGATTTGTTTGAAACCTTCCAGTATTGGGCAGTCAGGCCGCAAAACATATGGGATCAAAAAGTCAGCCGATACGATCTGGTCGACCCGTTGTTGTTATTGCCTGCGCTTTCCAGACCCGGCGAGAGTTACATTGCCAAACCGTCAGGGTTCACCGAAGGCCTGCAACGTATCGACTTCGATTTGCAGCGCGTGCCTCAGCATTTGCGCAAGATCAACGACGAGTATCGCAGCAAAAAACTGCGAACCCTGTTCCAGAGCGTTCTGACGGAACAGGGTTATCAGGTTTCCTCTAGCTTTCGGGGATCGGCGGCCCAGCAAGATGCGTTGATGATTCAGCAGCAAGGTGTCGACCTTGTATTCATCCTGCGCTTCCCGGCCTTGATGCAGGGCAACTACCTGGATTTCGATGTCACGAACTGGCTGCGAACCAAAGCGCTGGTCAACAAACATGAGCCTTCCGACGAGGCCCTGTTGAACAAAGCACTCGCCGAAGACAAGGTCGTATATTTGATCGGCGGTCTGGAAAGAGATTCTTCGGGCCAACCGAGTCTTTTTGTTTTCCGACAAAAATAACGAGCGCGTCAGGTTCAAGCCTTCAGCCTGGCCAGGTCTGACATCAGCCTGACGCAGACAAAAAAAAGCCCGCAGTGTGAGCGGGCGAAAGACCAAAGAAGCTATATGCGCAGTCGCTTCCCGGTGGGGGCAGCTGCTTGGGGGTCAGCTGCCCCGGTACGTGGAATAGCTGTAAGGCGAAATCAGCAATGGCACGTGGTAGTGATCCTGTTCGGCGGAGATGCCGAAGCGCAGCACAACCACGTCCAGAAATGCCGGTTCCGGCAACTGAACGCCACGGGCGCGGTAGTAATCGCCCGCGTGGAACTGAACCTGATAAACGCCGGTACGATAATCATCGCCTTGCAGCAGCGGCGCATCGACCCGGCCATCGCTGTTGGTGACCGCACTGGCGACCAATTCCAGTTGCGAACCTTCAACGCGGTACAGCTCGACCTTGATCGAACTGCCCGGGCAACCGTGTGCAGCGTCCAAAACGTGTGTTGTCAAACGTCCCATTGATTCTGCGCGCCTGCCTGCGTGGAGCAGTCAGACCTCGCGCCTCCCGAAGTCAGATAAAAAGGAGACCGCACCGATTCGGAGCACGAAACGCTGCGGCGAGCGTTTGATTAAGACACTTTTCAAAAAAATTGTACACAATAAAAACGACATTTTTCTTACCACCCCCGCCATTCGGGGGTTTCCTGCCGATGAGCCAGCGATACGCCTATTCATTGAACCTCCTATCCATTAGCTGACTGGTCAGGCAGGTTTCTTGCAGGCTCACGCCAATAACAGTAAAAGATGACAGTCGGTGAAAAATGCGAAAATTCAGGCTTACAAATTGCGAATAAAGTTGTATACAATCAGCCCATCGCTGTGACGCCAGCCTGCCAGGCCGCCACATACATCTGTCAACGAACAAGAAGGAAGACTGCAGTGAGCGCTGACTACCCACGCGACCTGATCGGTTACGGCAGTAACCCTCCTCACCCACACTGGCCGGGCAATGCCCGCATCGCCCTGTCGTTCGTACTCAATTACGAAGAAGGCGGCGAGCGCAACATTCTGCACGGCGACAAAGAATCCGAAGCCTTCCTGTCTGAAATGGTTGCCGCTCAGCCGCTGCAAGGCGCGCGCAACATGAGCATGGAATCGCTTTACGAGTATGGCAGCCGCGCCGGCGTCTGGCGGATCCTGAAACTGTTCAAGGAATTCGACATTCCGTTGACCATCTTCGCCGTCGCCATGGCCGCTCAGCGCCACCCGGACGTGATCCGCGCGATGGTCGATGCCGGCCACGAGATCTGCAGCCACGGCTACCGCTGGATCGACTACCAGTACATGGACGAAGCGCAGGAACGCGAGCACATGCTCGAAGCGATCCGCGTCCTCACCGAAATCACCGGCGAGCGCCCACTGGGCTGGTACACCGGCCGCACCGGGCCGAACACCCGTCGTCTGGTCATGGAAGAAGGTGGTTTCCTCTACGACTGCGATACTTACGACGACGACCTGCCCTACTGGGAACCGAACAACCCGACCGGCAAGCCGCATCTGGTGATCCCGTACACCCTCGACACCAACGACATGCGCTTCACCCAAGTGCAGGGTTTCAACAAGGGTGACGACTTCTTCGAATACCTCAAAGACGCGTTCGACGTGCTCTACGCCGAAGGCGCTGAAGCACCGAAAATGCTCTCGATCGGTCTGCACTGCCGCCTGATCGGCCGTCCGGGTCGCATCGCTTCGCTCAAACGCTTTATCGAATACGCCAAAAGTCATGAACAGGTGTGGTTCAGCCGTCGCGTCGACATCGCGCGTCACTGGCACGAAACCCAGCCGTACCAAGGGGCCGCCCAATGAGCCGCTTTCAAACCCTGCAACCGTCGAGCCTGAGCCGCGACGCTTTCGTCAAAGCCTTCGCTGACATCTACGAACATTCGCCATGGGTGGCCGAGAAGGCCTACGACCTCGGCGCGGACGCTTCGATCGATGAGATCGAAACCCTGCACCAGCGCATGAGCGACATCCTGTTGAGCGCCGATCACGCCAGTCAACTGGCCCTGATCAACGCTCACCCGGACCTGGCCGGCAAAGCCGCCGTCCAGGGCCAATTGACCGAAGCCAGCACCAATGAACAGGCTGGCGCCGGTATTCACCAATGCACGGCCGAAGAGTTCCAGCGCTTCACCGAGCTGAACGACGCCTACAAAGCCAAGTTCAAGTTTCCCTTCATCATGGCGGTAAAAGGCAGCAACCGGCATCAGATCCTCGCGGCGTTCGAAACGCGTATTCACAACTCGCAAGACACCGAGTTCAAATGCGCGCTGGCGGAGATCAACAAGATCGCCCTGTTCCGTTTACTGACTCTTTAGCGAAGCCTGACCCGAGTGCATCAGACGCGGAGAGCACCCAGGGTCTTGCAAGCATCCCCAGCCACTTATTTAAAGGCAGACAAGAAGAATGAAAGCTTACGCCGTACCTTTCGAAAAATTCGTCAACCTGGCCGATGCCCGTCTGGGCACCAAAATCATCTCGGTCACCGATGACTGGTTCGCAGACGCCAATCGTCTGTTCCAACCGACCCCGGCCGTATGGAAGGAGGGCGTGTTCGATGACAACGGCAAGTGGATGGACGGCTGGGAATCGCGCCGCAAGCGCTTCGAAGGCTTCGACAGCGCCGTAATCCGTCTGGGCGTACCGGGCTCGATCAAAGGCGTGGACATCGACACTTCATTCTTCACCGGCAACTTCCCGCCATCGGCCTCTCTGGAAGCGTGCTTCCTGGCCTCGGGCGAGCCTGATGAAAACACCCAGTGGACGGAAGTGCTGTCGGCCGTCGAGCTGCAGGGCAACAGCCACCACTACCACGAAATCAGCAACGACCAAGCGTTCAGCCACCTGCGCTTCAACATCTACCCGGACGGCGGTGTTGCCCGTCTGCGCGTGTACGGTGTGCCGCACCGCGATTGGTCGGCGGTTGGCGACAACGAGCAAGTCGATCTGGCAGCAGCCCTCAATGGTGGCCGCGCCCTCGCCTGCTCCGACGAACACTTTGGCCGCATGAGCAACATCCTCAACCCGGGCCGTGGCATCAACATGGGCGACGGCTGGGAAACTGCACGTCGTCGCACGCCGGGCAATGACTGGGTCATCGTCGCGCTGGGTCACCCGGGCGAGATCGAGAAGATCGTCGTCGACACCCTGCACTTCAAAGGCAACTACCCGGACACCTGCTCGATCCAGGGCGCGTTCGTCAAGGGCGGTACTGACAGCCAGATCGAAACCCAGTCGCTGTTCTGGCGTGAACTGCTGCCAAGCCAGAAGCTGGAGATGCACGCCGAACACACTTTCGTCGAGCAGATCAAGGCGCTGGGCCCGATCACCCACATCCGCCTGAACGTGTTCCCGGACGGTGGTGTGAGCCGCCTGCGGGTTCTCGGCAAGGTCGCTAAATAAGGTTGAACCCATTCGCGAGCAGGCTCGCTCCCACATTTGGAATGCAATCCCCTGTGGGAGCGAGCCTGCTCGCGAAGGCGTCAGAACAGTCAACACAGAATTCGGATAAGAAGAACAGCATGCGCACACTAACGATTGAACCGCTGAGCAAAGAAGCCTTCGCCCCTTTCGGTGACGTGATCGAAACCGACGGCAGCGATCACTTCATGATCAACAACGGTTCGACCATGCGCTTCCACAAACTGGCGACGGTCGAAACCGCTCAGCCTGAGGACAACGCGATCATCAGCATTTTCCGCGCCGACGCGCAGGACATGCCGCTGACCGTTTGCATGCTGGAACGCCATCCGCTGGGCAGCCAGGCTTTCATACCGCTGCTCGGCAACCCCTTTCTGATCGTGGTCGCGCCAATTGGCGATGAACCTGTATCAGGCTTGGTCCGCGCCTTCGTCACCAACGGCAGGCAGGGCATTAATTACCATCGCGGCGTTTGGCACCATCCGGTGCTGACGATCGAAAAGCGGGATGACTTCCTGGTGGTTGATCGCAGTGGCACAGGCAATAACTGCGATGAGCATTTTTTCAAAGAGGATGAGCGTTTGATCCTCGCCCCCCACCAATAAGAGAAGGTCTGATCACTCGACAACAAGAGTGACAGGCGAGAGGTAAAGACTGTGGAAGCACATCTGTTGGAATGGCTGAACCTGAGCGTGCGCTGGGTTCACATGATTACTGGCGTGGCCTGGATCGGCGCGTCGTTCTACTTCGTCTGGCTGGAGAACAACCTCAACCGCGTCAACCCGAAAACCGGTCTGGCCGGTGACCTGTGGGCGATCCACGGTGGCGGTATCTATCACCTCGAAAAATACAAACTGGCCCCACCGGCGATGCCGGAGAACCTGCACTGGTTCAAATGGGAAGCCTACTTCACCTGGATGTCGGGTATCGCGCTGCTGTGCGTGGTGTTCTACTCCAATCCAACGCTCTACCTGCTGGCTCCGGGCAGCACCCTGAGCGGCCCGGAAGGCGTGGCCATCGGTATCGGCTCGCTGTTTATCGGCTGGTTCATCTACTCCTTCCTCTGTGATTCGGCCTTGGGCAAACGCCCTGCTCTGCTCGGTTTCATTCTGTTCGTGCTGATCATCGGCGCGGCGTATGGCTTCAGCAAAGTGTTCAGCGGTCGTGGTGCGTACCTGCACGTCGGCGCGATCATCGGCACCATCATGGTCGGTAACGTGTTCCGCATCATCATGCCGGCGCAACGCGCACTGGTCGCGGCGATTGCCGAGAACCGTACGCCGGACCCGGCGCTGCCAGCCAAAGGCTTGCTGCGTTCGCGTCACAACAACTACTTCACCCTGCCGGTGCTGTTCATCATGATCAGCAACCACTTCCCGAGCACCTATGGCAGCCAGTACAACTGGTTGATCCTCGCCGGGATAGCGGTGTTGGCGGTGTTGGTGCGTCACTACTTCAACACCCGTCACGACAGCCACAAGTTTGCCTGGACGCTGCCTGTGGCAGCGGTGGGCATGATCAGTCTGGCGTACGTCACCGGCCCGATGCCGATGTCGACCGCGCCGGAAGTGGCCAAGGCACCAGCGAAAATCGAGTACCAACCGCTGCCGGAAACGGCACTGGGTGGTGGCGCGAAACCGGCTGAAGCAGCACCGGCAGCCCCTGCTGAACCTGCTGCACCAGCACAAGCTTCCAACGCCGGTCCTGGCTTTGACAAAGTCCACACCGTGATTCAAGAACGTTGCGCGGTTTGCCACTCGGCCAAACCAACCAGCCCGTTGTTCAGCGCAGCTCCAGCGGGTGTGATGCTCGACACCCCTGAGCAGATCCGTCAGAACGCGGCGCGCATCCAGGCGCAAGCCATCACCACGCAGATCATGCCACTGGGCAACATCACGCAGATGACCCAGCAGGAACGTGACCTGATCGGTGCATGGATTGCCCAGGGAGCACAGACCAACTAAGCAACAAAGCTTCGCGAGCAGGCTCGCTCCCACAAGGACACCTTCAATCCCTGTGGGAGCGAGCCTGCTCGCGAATCGCCTTAACGCGGTTTACCTGATGCACAGAAACAGCTGTGAGCAACCCGGCAGCTGTTCAATCACAAGAATAAAAAGATCCGAGGTGTTGCATGTCCGAGCTGTCCAAAGCGCGCATCCCCGACGCACCCGCCATTCAGCGATTGCCCCTTTTGCAACTGATCCTGGTCGGTTTGCAACATGTTCTGCTGATGTACGGTGGTGCCATCGCGGTGCCGCTGATCATTGGACAGGCCGCTGGCCTGAGTCGTGAAGAAATTGCCTTCCTGATCAACGCCGACCTGCTGGTCGCCGGTATCGCCACCATCGTGCAATCCATGGGCATCGGCCCGATGGGCATTCGCATGCCGGTGATGATGGGCGCCAGTTTTGCCGCGGTCGGCAGCATGGTCGCCATGGCCGGCATGCCCGGTATCGGCCTGCAAGGCATCTTCGGTGCGACGATCGCCGCCGGTTTCTTCGGCATGATCATCGCGCCGTTCATGTCCAAGGTCGTACGCTTCTTCCCGCCGCTGGTGACCGGCACGGTCATCACCTCGATCGGTTTGTCGCTGTTCCCCGTGGCCGTGAATTGGGCCGGTGGCGGCGCTGCCGCTGCGCAATTCGGTTCACCGATTTATCTGGCCATCGCCGCTCTGGTGCTGGGCACGATTCTGTTGATTCACCGCTTTATGCGCGGTTTCTGGGTCAACATCTCCGTACTGATCGGCATGTGCTTTGGCTACCTGCTGTGCGGTGCGATCGGCATGGTCGATCTGAGTGGCATGGCCAACGCGCCATGGGTTCAATTCGTCACTCCACTGCATTTCGGCATGCCGAAATTCGAACTGGCACCGATCCTGTCGATGTGTCTGGTGGTGGTGATCATCTTCGTCGAGTCGACCGGGATGTTTTTGGCGCTGGGCAAGATCACCGGCCAGGAAGTCTGCCCACGCATGCTGCGTCGCGGCTTGCTGTGCGATGCCGGCGCCTCGTTCGTGGCGGGTTTCTTCAACACGTTTACCCACTCCTCTTTCGCGCAGAACATCGGCCTGGTGCAGATGACCGGCGTGCGCTGCCGCTCGGTGACCATCGTTGCCGGTGGCTTGCTGATCGTGTTGAGCCTGTTGCCGAAAGCCGCATTCCTTGTTGCCTCTATTCCCCCAGCGGTTTTGGGCGGCGCAGCGATTGCGATGTTCGGCATGGTCGCCGCAACGGGCATCAAGATTCTTCAGGAAGCCGACATCGGTGACCGTCGCAACCAGTTGCTGGTCGCGGTGAGCATCGGCATGGGCCTGATCCCGGTGGTACGTCCGGAGTTCTTCGCGCACCTGCCAATGTGGATGAGTCCGATTACTCACAGCGGCATCGCCATGGCCACGCTCAGCGCGCTGACGCTGAACCTGTTGTTCAACATTCTCGGCGGCAAAGAGCGCGCAGCGATCAACGACTGCCACGCCCACCAGCACTAACGAAGTCACCACAAAACCCTGTGGGAGCGAGCCTGCTCGCGATGTCGTTATCAGATTCAACAGATTCGTTGACTGATTCACCGCTATCGCGAGCAGGCTCACTCCTACAAGGGCGCGCAACAGCTCTGCGCCTCAAACAATAAAAACAAGAGGGAGCAACAGATGATTCGCACGCAAACCAACGTTCTGTTGAGTGGCGGCCTGCTGGCCGCGAGTCAGGCCATGGCCGGCGATTTACTGCTGTGGCAGACCAACAGCCTGAGCTATCTGTACGGCAAGAACTTCGCGATCAACCCGTCGATCCAGCAGACGCTGACCTTCGAGCACGCCGACAAGTGGAAGTACGGCGACAACTTCCTGTTCGTCGACAAGATCTTCTACAACGGCAAAGAAGACGCGAACAAAGGCCCGCACGCCTTCTACGGTGAATTCACCCCGCGCTTCTCGTTCGGCAAGATCTTCGACCAGAAACTCGAGTTCGGCCCGATCAAAGACGTCTTGCTGGCGATGACTTACGAGTACGGCGAAGGCGACAGCGAGGCCTATCTGATCGGCCCCGGTTTCGACCTCAAGGTGCCCGGCTTCAACTACGTCACCTTGAACATCTTCCGCCGCCAGACCGAGGGCCCGCGCCCCGGCGATGGCGTCTGGCAGATCACCCCCGGCTGGTCCTACAGCTTTCCCCTGGGCAATTCCGATGTGCTGATCGACGGCTATCTCGATTGGGTGGTCGACAACGATGAGAACTCGCGCGGCACCTACCACGCCAACCTGCACATCAATCCGCAGATCAAATATGACTTGGGCAAAGCCCTGGGCTGGAGCCACAAGCAGCTGTACGTCGGCACCGAATACAGCTATTGGAAAAACAAATACGGCGTCGAAAACACCCACAACTTCGACACCAATCAGAACACCGCCAGCCTGCTGGTCAAGGTGCACTTCTAAGATGGCCCGCAACCGTGCCCCATGCCTGTCGTCGGTGCTCTGTTGCGGGGCACTTGAGGCCTGGCCGTTGAGTCAGTATTCTCCGCGGCCTCATGAATTCGGTCTAAAAAAAAGCCCGGATTTAATTCCTGACCGAAAAGCCAACTTATCCCGGCCCCGGTCAGTACCGAGGCATCCCGAAAACACACTCAATCGACTGTTTTTCAGCAGCCGAGCGGGTGTTTTTTTGCTTTTCGAAAGCCTTGGCTCGGCTCTTGCTAACAGCAACGAAGCTGACCGATCGGATGACTTTTGCAGCAACGAAAAAAGGCGCCACACCAGAGCGCCGATCTTAAAAAAATAAACGTGGAACACCTACTTTGGGAGCAACCGAATGAAACGTATGTGCACCAGCCTGATGCTCGCGGGATCGATGTTGGCCGGCGGCCAGGCCATGGCCGAGGGCCTGCTGCAGTGGCAGAACAACAGCCTGACCTACCTGTATGGCAAGGACTTCCAGGTCAACCCGCGCATCCAGCAGACCGTCACTTTCGAACACGCCGACGCGTGGACGTACGGCGACAACTTCTTCTTCTTCGACAAGATCTTCTACAACGGTGGCAAGGACTTCAGCAACGGTCCAAACACCTACTACGGTGAGTTCAGCCCGCGCATCTCGCTGGGCAAAGTGCTCGACCAGAAGATCGAGTTCGGCCCGATCAAAGACGTGCTGGTGGCGATGACTTACGAGTTCGGCGAAGGCGACACCGAGTCGTACCTGATCGGTCCAGGCTTCGACCTGGCGATCCCGGGCTTCGACTACTTCCAGTTGAACTTCTACCAGCGTCACACCCAAGGTGCTCGCGCCGGTGACAACGTCTGGCAGATCACTCCGGTCTGGTCCTACACCATCCCGGTCGGCAAGTCGGACATCCTGATCGACGGCTTCATGGACTGGGTCACCGACAACGACTCCAACTCCAAAGGCGACTACCACGCCAACCTGCACTTCAACCCACAGGTCAAATACGACCTGGGCAAGGCGCTGAGTTTCGGCGAGAAGCAGTTGTATGTCGGTGTTGAATACGACTACTGGAAAGACAAGTACGGCATCGACGACACCGGTGCGTTCAAGACCAATCAGAGCACCACGAGCTTCCTGGTGAAGTTCCACTTCTGATTTCAAGAGCTTCGCGAGCAGGCTCGCTCCCACATTCGACCGAGTTCCAATGTGGGAGCGAGCCTGCTCGCGAAGGCCTCACCGCAGATTTCAGGCCGGAATCACCGCTTCGGACAGCCCCAAAAACCGGCAAAGCTCCTCGCGCTTGGCCAACGCATCCCTGCGCCCCAAATCAATCAACTCGCTGCAATACCCCGCCTCGAACAGCAGATAACTCAACACCCCAGCCCCACTGGTCTTGGTCGCTCCCGGCCCACGCAGAAACAGACGCAACGCCGCCGGCAATTCCTGGCGATGCCGCGCCGCGATCTCATCAATTGGCTGACTCGGCGAAATCACCAACACCTCCACCGGTGCCACGCCCAACTCGCGCGTCGGCGTGCCGGCAGGCATCAAGTGGCTGAACTGGTTGAGACGCTGCAGCAACTCGATGTCGCTCTCGAGGCTGTCAATGAACGTGCTGTTGAGCATGTGCCCGCCAATCTGCGCCAGCGTCGGCTGTTGCCCCGTATAAGCGCGCTCCAGCGGCTGCTGCGGATCAAACCCGCGCGGGTTGCCGCTGACACCCACCACCAGCACCCGGCTCGCCCCTAAGTGCAGCGCCGGGCTGATCGGCGCCGATTGCCGCACCGCGCCATCGCCAAAGTATTCATCGCCAATTTTCACCGGCGCGAACAGCAACGGAATCGCCGAACTGGCCAGCAAGTGATCCACCGACAATTGCGTCGGCACGCCAATGCGCCGATGGCGCAGCCATGAATCGATCGTGCCGCCACCCTGATAGAACGTCACCGCTTGCCCCGACTCATAGCCGAACGCAGTCACCGCCACGGCATGCAATTGCTTGCGCGCAATCGATTCGGCGATGCCGGGCATGTGCAGTTTTTCATTGAGCAGTTCGCGCAGCGGCGAACTGTTGAGCAGCGCCACCGGCAATTGCCGACCAATGCCGAGCAAACTGTGACTGACAAAGCGGCTGGCCTGACGGATAACCCCGGGCCAGTCACTGCGCAGCACGCGATGGCTGCGAAAGCCTTGCCAGAACAAGGTGAGACGCTCGATCGCGGCGCGAAAATCCGTGGCGCCACTGGCAAGGCTGACCGCATTGATCGCCCCGGCCGAGGTGCCGACGATCACCGGAAACGGATTGTCCGAACCCAACGGCAGCAATTCGGCAATCGCCGCTAACACGCCCACCTGATACGCCGCCCGAGCCCCGCCGCCGGAAAGAATCAAACCTGTGACCGGTTCAGTTGGGCTCATCGCAACACTCCATGGTGCTTGTCAGTGATTGGTTCAGCGGCGCTTGGCGTACAACTTCGGCTCGCCCGGTGGGCGGCTCTTGAAGCGACGGTGCGCCCACAGATATTGCTCGGGGCAGGCACGCAAAGCGCTCTCGACCCACTGGTTGATGCGGATGCAGTCGGCTTCTTCGGTTTCGCCGGGGAAATCTTCCAGCGGCGGATGAATCACCAAGCGATAACCGCTGCCATCGGCCAGACGTTCCTGCGTGAACGGCACGACCAACGCCTTGCCGAGACGGGCGAATTTCGTCGTCGCCGTAACGGTCGCGGCTTGAATGCCGAACAGCGGCACGAAGATGCTCTGCTTGGCGCCGTAATCCTGATCCGGCGCGTACCAGATCGCGCGACCGGAGCGCAGCAGCTTGAGCATGCCGCGCACGTCGTCACGCTCCACCGCCAGCGAATCGAGGTTGTGCCGCTCGCGGCCCTGACGCTGAACATAGTCAAACAACGGATTCTTGTGCTCGCGGTACATGCCGTCGATGGTGTGCTGCTGGCCGAGCAACGCCGCGCCGATTTCCAGCGTGGTGAAATGCGCCGCCATCAGGATCACGCCTTTGCCTTCGCGCTGGGCCTTTTGCAAATGCTCCAGGCCTTCGACGTGGGCCAGCTTGGCCAGACGTTCACGCGACCACCACCAGCTCATGGCCATTTCAAAGAAAGCGATGCCGGTGGAGGCGAAATTCTCCTTGAGCAGACGTTTGCGCTCGGCGGCGGATTTTTCCGGGAAGCACAGCTCAAGGTTGCGCTTGGCGATGCGCCGCCGGTCGCCGGCCACGCGATACATCAACGCGCCCAAAACTCGACCGATGGTCAGCAAGGCCGGATACGGCAACTGCACGATCAGCCATAAAAGCCCCAGACCGCACCAGAGCGGCCAGAAGCGTGGAGCAAGAAATGCTTTTCGAAAACGCGGGCGATCCATTAAAGCTTCCGTAAATACAGTGGCCGCGCATTCTACATCGTTCGACCCGGCTTGCGGCCTGCGGGCGTTCTCGTTATAAGTCTCGGCACTTTTAGTGACAAGCCGTTGTATGCCGACATGAGCCAAACCGAACCGTTAGACCAAGATCCCGTATTCCAGCTCAAGGGCAGCATGCTGGCCATTACTGTGCTGGAACTGGCCCGTAACGACCTCGAAAGCCTCGATCGGCAATTGGCCGCCAAAGTCGCCCAGGCGCCGAACTTCTTCAGCAACGCGCCGCTGGTTCTGGCGCTGGACAAACTGCCGCCGAGTGAAGGTGCCGTCGATCTGCCGGGCCTGATGCGCGTCTGCCGTCAACATGGCCTGCGCACCCTGGCGATTCGCGCCAGCCGCATCGAAGACATCGCCGCCGCCATCGCCATCGACATTCCGGTGCTGCCGCCTTCCGGCGCCCGTGAGCGGCCGCTGGAAACAGCCGAAGCCGAAGTCAAAAAGAAACCGGAAAAACCGCCTGAACCAACGGTCAAACCGACCCGCGTCATCACCACGCCAGTACGTGGTGGCCAACAGATATATGCGCAGGGTGGCGATTTGGTCGTGGTGTCCTCGGTCAGTCCGGGGGCGGAACTTCTCGCCGATGGCAACATCCATGTATACGGCCCGATGCGCGGTCGGGCGCTGGCCGGCGTGAAGGGTGACACCAAGGCACGGATTTTCTGTCAGCAATTGAGCGCTGAACTGATCTCCATCGCCGGTCATTACAAGGTTTCCGAAGATTTGCGTCGCGACCCTATGTGGGGCTCGGGCGTACAGGTCAGCCTGTCGGGCGACGTGTTGAACATCATTCGGCTTTAACGGATACTGCCGCATTTTCCAAGCATCTCTAAAACGTAGCGAAAACGGCTCAAACGAAGTAGGAAAAAGGCTCAACGCCGAATTCCAGCCAAGGCTGTCCGACTGCAGTAGTTTTCAAGAGATGTTTTTCAGGGGCTAAAAAGTCCTTCTTCCTTAGGGGTGAAACACCTTGGCCAAGATTCTCGTGGTTACATCCGGCAAGGGTGGTGTGGGTAAGACCACCACCAGCGCCGCTATCGGTACCGGCCTCGCTCTGCGCGGCCACAAAACAGTGATCGTCGACTTCGACGTGGGCTTGCGTAACCTTGACCTGATCATGGGTTGCGAGCGCCGCGTGGTGTATGACTTCGTCAACGTGGTCAACGGCGAAGCCAACCTGCAACAGGCCCTGATCAAAGACAAGCGCCTGGAAAACCTCTACGTACTGGCCGCCAGTCAGACCCGCGACAAAGACGCGCTGACTGTCGAAGGCGTGGAAAAAGTCCTGATGGAGCTCAAGGAACAATTCGAGTTCGTAGTCTGCGACTCCCCGGCCGGCATCGAAAAAGGTGCTCACCTGGCCATGTACTTCGCTGACGAAGCGATCGTCGTGACCAACCCGGAAGTGTCCTCGGTACGAGATTCGGACCGCATGCTCGGCCTGCTGGCGAGCAAATCGCGTCGCGCCGAACGTGGCGAAGACCCGATCAAGGAACACCTGCTGATCACCCGCTACCACCCGGAGCGTGTTGAAAAGGGCGAAATGCTCGGCGTTGAAGACGTCAAGGAAATCCTCTCGGTAACGCTGCTCGGCGTGATCCCGGAATCCCAGGCGGTGCTCAAGGCATCCAACCAGGGTGTACCGGTGATTCTCGACGACCAGAGCGATGCCGGTCAGGCTTACAGCGATACCGTCGACCGCCTGTTGGGCAAAGAAAAAGCCCACCGTTTCCTCGATGTCGAGAAGAAGGGATTCTTCGAGCGCCTGTTTGGAGGTAGGTAATGAACCTTTTTGACTTCTTTCGTGCCAACAAAAAGCCAAGTACCGCCTCGGTAGCGAAAGAGCGTCTACAGATCATCGTGGCGCATGAGCGCGGCCAGCGCAGCACGCCGGATTACTTGCCAGCCTTGCAGAAGGAACTGGTCGACGTGATCCGCAAGTACGTCAACATCGGCAACGACGACGTACATGTTGCACTGGAAAGCCAGGGCAGTTGCTCGATTCTGGAACTCAACATCACCCTGCCCGATCGCTGAGTCGATTTGGCAGTCGCTACGGCGGCTCGGACTATTGATGCTTGTGTAGGAGCTGCCGAAGGCTGCGATCTTTTGATCTTCAACGTCAAAAGATCGCAGCCTTCGGCAGCTCCTACAGGGTTATCAGCAGTTCCGAGCCGCCGTTGGCATTTGTTACGAGGCTGTTTTAATGCCGCTGTCCAACATCCACATCCTCCATCAGGACGCCGCCGTACTGGTGGTGAACAAACCGACGTTGCTGCTCTCGGTGCCCGGTCGCGCTGACGACAACAAGGATTGCCTGATTACCCGTTTGCAGGAAAACGGCTACCCGGAAGCGCGCATCGTCCATCGCCTGGACTGGGAAACCTCGGGCATCATTCTGCTCGCCCGTGACGCCGACACGCACCGCGAATTGTCGCGCCAGTTTCACGACCGCGAAACCGAAAAGGCCTACACCGCTTTGGCCTGGGGTCAGCCGGAACTCGACAGTGGCAGCATCGACTTGCCCTTGCGTTACGACCCGCCGACCAAACCGCGTCATGTGGTCGACCCTGAATTCGGCAAGCATGCGCTGACCTTCTGGCGTGTACTGGAGCGTTGCGGTGACTGGTGTCGTGTAGAGCTGACGCCGATCACTGGTCGTTCGCACCAGTTGCGCGTGCACATGCTGTCGATCGGGCATCCGCTGCTTGGTGACGGGCTCTACGCCCATGAGCAAGCGCTGGCGGCATGGCCGCGTCTGTGCCTGCACGCGAGCATGCTCAGCTTCACCCACCCGCAAACCGGCGAACGCCTGCGCTTCGAGTGCCCTGCGCCGTTCTGACGGACACCGCCGAAACCATGTAGGAGCTGCCGAAGGCTGCTCCTACAGGGATCCGGTGCAGATTCAATTCCCCGGCCGATGCGTTAAACTCCCGCCCATTGCTGTCTGGAGTTTCTTATGCGCGAAGAGTTGAACCAAGGCCTGATCGACTTTCTCAAGGCCTCCCCTACCCCATTCCACGCCACCGCCAGCCTGGTGCAGCGTCTGGAGGCTGCCGGTTATGTGCGCCTCGACGAGCGCGAGCCATGGACCACCGAGCCGAACGGCCGCTATTACGTCACCCGCAACGACTCCTCGATAGTCGCGATCAAAATGGGCCGCACTTCGCCACTGCACGGCGGCATCCGCCTGGTCGGCGCGCACACCGACAGCCCGTGCCTGCGGGTCAAGCCGCAACCGGAGTTGCAGCTTCAGGGCTTCTGGCAACTGGGCGTTGAAGTCTACGGCGGCGCGCTGCTGGCACCGTGGTTCGACCGCGACCTGTCGCTGGCCGGCCGCGTAACCTTCCGCCGCGACGGCAAGGTCGAAAGCCAGTTGATCGATTTCAAGGCACCGATCGCGATCATTCCCAACCTGGCCATTCACCTCAACCGTGAAGCCAATCAGGGGTGGGCGATCAACGCGCAGACCGAACTGCCGCCGATCCTCGCGCAATTTGCCGGTGACGAGCGCGTCGATTTTCGCGCCGTACTCACTGATCAACTGGCCCGCGAACATGGTTTGAACGCCGACGTCGTGCTCGATTACGAGCTGAGCTTCTACGACACGCAAAGTGCTGCGGTCATCGGCCTCAATGGCGACTTCATCGCCGGCGCACGCCTGGACAACCTGCTGTCGTGCTACGCCGGCCTGCAAGCCTTGCTCACCGCCGAAACCGACGAAACCTGCGTGCTGGTGTGCAACGACCACGAAGAAGTCGGCTCCTGCTCGGCCTGCGGTGCCGATGGCCCGATGCTCGAACAGACCCTGCGCCGCCTGCTGCCGGAAGGTGACGAGTTCGTCCGCACCATCCAGAAATCTCTGCTGGTCTCGGCCGACAACGCCCACGGCGTGCACCCTAACTACGCGGAAAAGCACGATGCCAACCACGGCCCGAAACTCAACGCAGGCCCGGTGATCAAGGTCAACAGCAACCAGCGCTACGCCACCAACAGCGAAACCGCCGGGTTCTTCCGCCACCTGTGCATGGCCGAAGAAGTACCGGTGCAAAGCTTCGTGGTCCGCAGCGACATGGGCTGCGGTTCGACCATCGGCCCGATCACCGCCAGCCACCTCGGTGTGCGCACCGTCGATATCGGCCTGCCGACCTTCGCCATGCATTCGATCCGTGAACTGTGCGGCAGCCACGACCTGGCGCATCTGGTCAAAGTGCTGAGCGCGTTCTACGCCTGCCGCGAATTGCCGTAAAACTTCGCCAGCAGACTGGCTCCCACCCTGGAATGCATTCCAAACTGTGGGAGCGAGCCTGCTCGCGAAAGCGCCAGTTCAGACCCTACAAATTTCATCCTGAAACCGGCTCAATTCTGATACACATCAGAACCGCTCCGCCAAAACCGACCTAGACTTACATCATTCATTTCGACAAGGCAGTCTCCATGATCTCGATGTCTTCGTTCCACGCCATGCTCATTCCCATCCTGTGCGGAATGATCCTGTTGGCGATCGGTTTCAACTTCCGTGACAAGAACGCCGGGGTATTTGCCATGTGGGTCGGCATGCTGACGATCCTCGCCACCGTGGTGTACAAGATCCTCGCCAAACTCAACGAATAAATCCGCGCCCGGCTCGCAATGCATTAGTGGGCCTCGTACACTCCAGCGAATCCGCCCCTTGCGAGGTTGACCGCCTAGTGTTCGCTCGTCTTTTTGCTTTGCCCAGCCTGTTCCTCGTCTGCCTGATGACGCTGTTGCCGCTGGCCCCCGCCCACGCGGTCGGTTTGCCCGGTCTGCTCAACACCAACAAAGCCCAGCCCGAAGCGCAGGAGCCGCTCGGCCAGTCCCTCGACGAAGTCATCAAGTCGCTGGAAAACGACAAGCAACGCGCACAGTTGCTGACCGATCTGAAGAAGCTGCGCGACGCCACCAAAAAAGCCCAGGCCAGCCCTGAAGAAGGCGTGCTCGGCCTGATTGGCGGCACCCTGTCCAACTTCGAAAAACAATTTACCGGCGCCGACAGCCCGCTCAATCGCTGGGGCAACGAGTTCGACCTGGCCAAGGAAGAGCTGAGCAGCATGATGTTGCCGGCCAACGAATGGCTGCCGATCATCTTCGGCTTCGCCATGATCCTCGCCGTGTGGAGTCTGCTTGCCGCGGCGCTGATCTGGCTCGGCCATCGGGTACGCATGCGCTTTGGCCTCACTGAAGAACTGCCGCAACATCCCAAAGCCCTCGACATGCTGCGCTTCGCTTTGCGCAAGCTCGGGCCGTGGCTGATCGCTTTGGTGATGACGGTTTACATGAGCTACGCATTGCCGTCTTCACTGGGCAAAAGCCTGGCGATGGTGCTCGCCTATGCGTTGGTGGTCGGCACCTGTTTCTCGGCGATCTGCGTAATCGCGTTTTCCCTGCTCGATGGCCCGCACCGTCATCGCGCGCTGTACATCCTCCGTCATCAGGCGTTCCGGCCGTTGTGGCTGATCGGCAGCTTCGCCGCGTTCGGTGAAGCGCTGAATGATCCGCGCCTGATCGAAAGTCTGGGCGTGCATCTGGCCCACACCGCCGCGACCATCGCCAATGTCCTCGCGGCACTGTCGACCGGTCTGTTCATCCTGCGTTTCCGTCGACCGATCGCGCACCTGATCCGCAACCAGCCGCTGTCGCGACGCCTGACCCGCCGCGCCCTCAGCGACACCATCGAAATCCTCGGCACCTTCTGGTACGTGCCGGCGCTGGTGCTGGTCGGCATCTCGCTGTTCGCCACGTTCGTTTCCGCTGGCGACACCAGCACCGCCTTGCGCCAGTCGCTGATCTGCACCGTGCTGCTGGTGATGTGCATGGTGATCAACGGCCTCGTGCGCCGCCACTCACTGAAACCGCAACGCGGACCGAAACGCCACGCGCTGTACTCCGAACGCCTGAAAAACTTCTTCTACACCCTCGCGCACCTGGTGGTCTGGCTGGTCTTCATCGAACTCGGCCTTCGCGTGTGGGGCCAGTCGCTGATCGGTTTCGCCGAGGGCGAAGGGCATGATGTCAGCGTCAAACTGTTCAGCCTGATCGGCACACTGATTTTCTCTTGGCTGATCTGGATCCTCGCCGACACCGCCGTGCATCACGCCCTCACCCGTTCGCGCAAAGGCCTGGCGAATGCCCGTGCGCAAACGATGATGCCGCTGATCCGCAACGTGCTGTTCGTGGCGATCTTCATCATTGCGCTGATCGTCGCGCTGGCGAACATGGGCATGAACGTCACGCCACTGCTGGCCGGTGCCGGTGTGATCGGTCTGGCCATCGGTTTCGGCGCGCAGTCGCTGGTTGCGGATTTGATCACCGGTCTGTTCATCATCATCGAAGACTCGCTGGCCATCGATGACTACGTCGACGTCGGCGGCCACCTCGGCACCGTCGAAGGCCTGACCATCCGCACCGTGCGCCTGCGCGACATCGACGGCATCGTCCACACCATCCCGTTCAGCGAAATCAAAAGCATCAAGAACTACTCACGGGAGTTCGGCTACGCGATCTTCCGCGTCGCGGTGCCGTACAACATGGAAATCGATGACGCGATCAAACTGATGCGCGAAGTCGGTCAGAAGATGCGTACCGATCCACTGCAACGGCGCAACATCTGGTCGCCGCTGGAGATTCAGGGCGTCGAAAGTTTCGAGTCCGGCAGCGCGATTTTGCGCGCGCGGTTCAAGACCGCGCCGATCAAACAGTGGGAAGTGTCCCGAGCCTTCAACCTGTCGCTCAAGCGCCATCTCGACGAAGCCGGACTCGATCTGGCAACGCCACGCATGAGCGTGCAAGTGATCACTGCCGGTGGCGGTCAGCCGAAGGAATAGCACTCAGGCGCGCGGTTGCAGTCACAGGCAGGGAAGCCCGACAACAATAATCAAGGAGAAACCGATGCAACTGACGCGCATTGCCCAGACCATTCTGCTCACCTTGTTCGCCAGCCACGCCGGCGCCGCCACGCTGGAAAGCACCCGCACGCAAATCGCCGAACAGGCGCAAAAACTCGAACCGGAATTACTGGAAACCCGCCGCGACATCCACGCCCACCCGGAACTCGGCAACACGGAAAAACGCACCGCCGAGCTGGTCGCAAAACAACTCAAAGCCATGGGCCTGGAAGTCAAAACCGGCGTCGCCCGCACTGGCGTGGTCGCCGTGCTCAAAGGCGCCCTCCCCGGCCCGACCGTGGCCCTGCGCGCCGACATGGACGCGCTGCCGGTCAAGGAAGTTTCCGATCTGCCGTTCGCCTCGAAAGCCAAAGGCACCTACCTCGACAAAGAAGTCGACGTCATGCACGCCTGCGGCCACGACGCCCACACCGCGATCCTGCTGAGCACGGCGAAAATTCTCACAGGCATGCGCGATACCCTGCCCGGCACCGTGGTGTTCTACTTCCAGCCCGCCGAGGAAGGCCCAAGCGACTTCATCCCCGACGGCAAAAACACCTGGGGCGCAAAAATGATGATCGAGGAAGGCGTAATGAAATCGCCAAAACCCGACGCCGTTTTCGGCCTGCACGTCTGGGCCGGCATCCCCGCCGGCCAGATCGCCTACCGCCCCGGCGCCACCCTCGCCAGCTCCGACGATCTACGTATCAAAATCCTCGGCAAACAGACCCACGCCGGCCGCCCATGGGACGGCATCGACCCGATCACCGTCGGCGCGCAAACCATCGTCGGCCTGCAAACCGTGGTCAGCCGCCGCACCGACATATCCTCTTACCCGTCAGTGGTCAGCATCGGCACCATCAACGGCGGAACGCGCTACAACATCATTCCCGAATCCGTGGACATGACCGGCACGATCCGCTCCTACGACTACGGCATCCGCCAGAAACTGCACGCCGACGTCCGCCAGACCGTGGAAAAAATCGCCGAAAGCGGTGGCGCGAAAGCCGATGTCACCATCATCAAAAAATACGACCCGACCATCAACAACCCGACGCTGACGGAAAAGATGCTGCCGACGTTGAAGTGGGCGGCCAAGGATGATGTGGTGAATGCGCCGCTGGTGGGGGGCGCGGAAGACTTTTCTTTCTATGCCAAGGAAGTACCGGGGTTGTTTGTGTTTCTCGGCGTGACACCGCGGGATCAGGACATGAGCAAGGCCGCGCCGAATCACAATCCGGGGTTCTTTGTGGATGAGTCGGCGTTGGTGGTAGGCGTGAGGACATTGGCCTCGTTGGCGACGGATTATTTGTATGCCAATGCGGGGACAGGCAAGTAGGGATGAGGTGACTGTGGGGGCGCTTTCGCGAGCAGGCTCACTCCCACATTTGGACCGTGTGCAGCCTGTCAGAAACAGGTCGGCTGTCAGGCCGCCATCGCCGGCAAGCCAGCTCCCACAGGGATTGAGTCCAACCGGTAAACCTATATCGCTTCTGCTTCTCACCACTCAACACAATGAGCGCAAGCTCGAGTACCGCTCTTGATCTTGCCGTGCTGGCCCCTTCGGCAGGCTGAGTGGAGGGATTGATCCGGGGGTGGGAGCGTAGCGACCGTTTGGCGAAGCCAAACACATCGAGAGGAGGTGCAGCGAAGCAAACCGGAGGCGATGCGCCCGGATCGATCCCGGAGCGAAGGAACCCCGAGCCCCAGCGAGCGGGCCGAACGCCGGGGCCCAGCCTTTTGCTTACTTTTCGGCGTCTGGAAAAGTGAGTCGCTGTAAGAGCGAAACCGCCAGCGGCGACACCCGCAGAAACGGATATTCACCCAGAACCCAATAGCCTGGTCGGCCCACAGGCCGCCAAGGCCAAAGCCTCAAACAACATCAACCCCAACGTGAATCGCATCATGCCGCCAAAACTCCAGATCACAATCAATCAACCGCTTATGCTGATCATAATTGACCCGAGCAATCCGCAACCCCGGACTCCCCACCGACACCCGCAAAGCCGCCGCCGCATCCACAGACAGTGACGTAGGCACAATCTCAAAGCGCACCCGCCCATAGTGCAAATCGTAATGCCGCGCATACAACTCGGTCATCGACTGATTCAAATCAAACCCCAGAATCCCCGGAAAAAACTGCGGATTCAAATAATGCTCAACATAAAGCACCAACCGCCCATCAATGCGCCGCGATCGGCAAATCTGAATCACGCTCGACAACGCCGGCAACTGCAACCACGCGCAAACCGCCGCCGAAGCCGGCTGCAACCGCGCCGAAATCACCTCGGTCGACGGCACCCGCCCCTGCGCACTGACCATCGCGTGAAAATGACTGCGTTGCATCAGGTTGTACGCCAGACGCGGCGGCGAGACGAACCAGCCACGCCGTTCCTCCCGATAAATCTGCCCCTGCGCCTCCAACTGCAACAACGCCTCACGCACAGTAATCCGTGTGGTGCCGAACAACTCACTGAGCTTGCGCTCGGCCGGCAACTTGCTGCCCGCCGCCAGCAACCCGTGATCGAGTTGTTCCTGCAGCACCTGGCCAATCGCTGTCACCGCTTTTGTTGCCTCATCGCGCATCAACGTTACCTATCTGGACTAGACCAGCACTGTTTCAGGGCAAAACCGCACGGCAATCGAGCCGTTGCGTGATATTGCAAGCCTAGGCAGTGCAGATGACCGAGAGATGACAAAACTACCGAACGGTCGTCCTCATGACTTGCAATACATCGGCCAAGTCCCTTGTCCGCCGGGGCTTGGGCATGGTCTACGCTTATCTGGCAACCGCTGATACCGAGCAAACAAAAGACCTGCCGCAGGGCCGCCGACATCAAAGTGTCATCCAGCCCGCCTAAATTGGCTCAGGTATTGCTGACCTAGACCAACACACACCGCAATCGCAGCGTTGAACACGACCAAGGAGCTTCGGAATGAAACAGCTTTTCCTGGCAACACTGTTAGGCTCGACCATTGCAATGTGCACCTCCGCCATGGCGGCCGGCACCGATCTGAAAACCCTCGAAGCCGCTGCGAAAGCGGAAGGCGCCGTCAACAGTGTCGGCATGCCCGATGACTGGGCCAACTGGAAAGGCACCTGGGAAGACCTGGCCAAAACCTACGGCCTCAAGCACATCGACACCGACATGAGTTCCGCCCAGGAAATCGCCAAGTTCGCCGCCGAGAAAGACAATGCCAGCGCCGACATCGGCGACGTCGGTGCCGCCTTCGGCCCGATCGCGGTCAAGCAAGGCGTGGTGCAACCGTACAAGCCAAGCACCTGGGATCAAGTCCCGGACTGGGCCAAGGACAAGGACGGCAACTGGGCGCTGGCCTACACCGGCACCATCGCCTTCATCGTCAACAAAAAACTCCTGCACGGCTCCGAAGTACCGACCAAATGGGCTGACCTCAAGGGCGGTAAATACAAGGTTTCCATCGGTGACGTGAGCACCGCCGCACAAGCCGCCAACGGCGTTCTGGCTGCAGCACTGGCCAACGGTGGCGACGAGAAAAACATCAAGCCTGCGCTGCTGCTGTTCGCCGACATCGCCAAGCAAGGTCGTCTGTCGATGGCTAACCCGACCATCGCCACCATGGAAAAAGGCGAGATCGAAGTCGGTGTGGTCTGGGACTTCAACGGCCTCAGCTACAAAGCCAAAATGGCCAACCCGGATGACTACGTGGTGCTGATCCCGTCCGACGGTTCGGTGATTTCCGGCTACACCACGATCATCAACAAGTACGCGAAAAACCCGAACGCCGCCAAGCTGACCCGCGAGTACATCTTCAGCGACGCCGGCCAGACCAACCTCGCCCGCGGCAACGCCCGCCCGATCCGCGCCGAGCACCTGCAACTGCCGGAAGACGTGAAGGCCAAACTGCTGCCGAACGAGCAGTACAAAAAGGTCACTCCGATCAAGGACGCCGATGCGTGGGAAAAGACTTCCAAGGCCCTGCCACAGCAGTGGAACGAGGAAGTCATCGTCGAGATGAAGTAATCCTTCATCTGTAGGAGCTGCCGCAGGCTGCGATCTTTTGATCTTGCCCTTTAAAAGCAACATCAAAAGATCGCAGCCTGCGGCAGCTCCTACAGGGGTTGGTTCCAGTTTTGTTTTCGGAGTTTTTGCCCCTATGAAGCACAACGTCATCCTTGTCGTGCTCGACGGCCTCAACTACGAGGTCGCGCGTCACGCCATGGGGCATCTGCAGGCTTATGTTGGCGCAGGACGCGCTGCGCTCTACCAGTTGGAGTGCGAACTGCCGGCCCTGTCCCGACCGCTTTATGAATGCATCCTCACCGGCGTGCCGCCGATCGACAGCGGCATCGTCCACAACAACGTCTCGCGCCTGTCTAACCAGCGCAGCATTTATCACTACGCCCGCGACGCCGGTCTGAAAACCGCGGCGGCGGCGTATCACTGGGTCAGCGAGTTGTATAACCGTTCGCCGTTCGTTGCGGCACGCGACCGGCACACCGACAATCTTTCGCTGCCGATCCAGCACGGGCATTTCTACTGGAGCGATCACTACCCGGATTCGCACCTGTTCGCCGACGCCGAAAACCTGCGCCTGCGCCACGATCCGGACTTCCTGTTGATTCACCCGATGAACATTGACGACGCCGGGCACAAGCACGGCCTCGACTCCTCGCAGTACCGCAACAGCGCGCGCTTCGCCGACATCATCCTCGCCGATTATCTGCAGAGCTGGGTCGACGCTGGCTATCAGGTATTGGTGACTGCCGACCACGGCATGAACAACGACCGCTCGCACAACGGCCTGCTGCCGGAAGAACGTCAGGTGCCGCTGTTTGTCCTCGGTGACGCGTTCAGCTTCGACGCTGGCGCCGCACCCAAGCAGACCGACATCTGCGGCACTGTTTGCGAACTGCTCGGCGTGCCCCACGACAAACCTGTGTGCCGGGAGTTGCTCAAGTGAACTCGATGACTCGCGGCAAATGGCTGGCGGCGTTGTGCCTGGTGCCCTTCGCGCTGTTCTTTATCGTCTTCGAAATCGCCCCGTTGGTCTGGGTGATGATCAACAGCCTGCAATCGGAAGAGTTCGGCTGGGGCTTCGCCAACTTCAGCAAGATCTTCAGTTCGAAGTTCTACTTGCAGGCGATCCAGTACAGTCTCGAGATCAGTTTCTGGTCGAGCGTATTCGGCATCATCATTGCCGTACTCGGTGCATATTCCTTGCGCCGGGTCGATTCAAAACTGCGCAACTTTGTGAACGCCTTCGCCAACATGACCAGCAACTTCGCGGGGGTGCCTCTGGCCTTCGCGTTCATCATCCTGCTCGGTTTCAACGGCAGCATCACCATCATGCTCAAGCAGTCGGGGATCATTCAGGATTTCAACCTGTACTCGAAAACCGGCCTGATCATCCTTTACACCTACTTCCAGATTCCGCTTGGCGTGCTGCTGCTCTACCCCGCCTTCGACGCCTTGCGTGAAGACTGGCGCGAATCTGCCGCACTGCTTGGTGCCAATGGCTGGCAGTTCTGGCGGCACATCGGTCTGCCGGTGCTGACCCCGGCGCTGCTCGGTACGTTCGTGATCCTGCTGGCCAACGCCCTCGGCGCGTATGCCACGGTATATGCGCTGACGACGGGCAACTTCAACGTCCTGCCGATCCGTATCGCGGCGATGGTCTCCGGCGATATTTCCCTCGACCCGAATCTGGCCAGCGCCCTGGCCGTGGTGCTGGTGGCGCTGATGACCATCGTCACCGTCGTGCATCAACTGCTGTTGAAGAGGAGCTACCATGTCTCGCGCTGAATCCGGCCCGGCCGGCCTCTACCACCGCGTCGTGGTTTATCTGTTGTTCGCCATCCTCTTGCTGCCACTCGTGGGCACGCTGGTCTATTCGATCGCCAGCAGTTGGTCAGCGACCATCCTGCCCAGCGGTTTCACCTTCAAGTGGTACATCCAATTGTGGAGCGATCCGCGCTTTCTTCACGCATTCGGCCAGTCATTGCTGGTCTGCGTAGGCGCGCTGGTGCTGTCGGTGGTGCTGATCCTGCCGCTGCTGTTCGTGGTGCATTACCACTTCCCGAAACTCGATGCGCTGATGAACATCCTCATCCTGCTGCCCTTCGCGGTGCCGCCAGTGGTGTCGTCGGTGGGACTGTTGCAACTTTACGGTTCCGGGCCGATGGCCATGGTCGGTACACCGTGGATTCTGATCGGTTGCTACTTCACCGTGGCCCTGCCGTTCATGTACCGGGCGATCACCAACAACCTGCAAGCGATCAACCTGCGCGACCTGATGGACGCCGCGCAACTGCTCGGCGCCAGCACCTTTCAAGCAGCCGTTCTGGTGGTGCTGCCGAACCTGCGCAAAGGCCTGATGGTCGCCTTGCTGCTGTCGTTCTCGTTCCTGTTCGGGGAGTTCGTCTTTGCCAACATTCTGGTCGGCACGCGCTACGAAACCCTGCAGGTTTACCTGAACAATATGCGTAACAGCAGCGGTCACTTCACGAGTGCGCTGGTCATCTCGTATTTCTTTTTTGTGCTGGTCCTGACCTGGATCGCCAACATCTTGAACAAGGACAAAAGCGAATGAGCTATGTCAGCGTCCAACACCTGCAGAAAAGCTACGCTGGCACGACCGTGTTCAGCGACATCGACTGCGAGATCAACAAGGGTGAATTCGTCACCCTGCTCGGCCCCTCCGGTTGCGGCAAATCCACACTGCTGCGTTGCATCGCCGGCCTGACACCGGTCGATGGCGGCAAGATCCTCCTCGATGGCGTCGATATCGTGCCGTTGAGTCCGCAGAAACGCGGGATCGGCATGGTGTTTCAGAGCTATGCGCTGTTCCCAAACATGACCGTGGAACAGAACGTTGCCTTCGGTTTGCGCATGCAAAAGGTCAATGCCGACGACAGCCATAAGCGCGTTTCGGAAGTGTTGAGACTGGTTGAACTTAACGACTTCGCCAGTCGCTATCCGCATCAGTTGTCGGGAGGCCAATGCCAGCGCGTGGCCCTCGCCCGTTCGCTGGTCACGCGCCCGCGTTTGTTGCTGCTGGACGAGCCGCTGTCGGCACTCGATGCACGAATTCGTAAACACCTGCGCGAACAGATCCGCCAGATTCAGCGCGAACTCGGCCTGACGACGATTTTCGTCACCCACGATCAGGAAGAAGCGCTGACCATGTCTGATCGCATTTTCCTGATGAATCAGGGAAAAATCGTACAGAGCGGCGATGCCGAAACCCTGTACACCGCGCCGGTCGATGTGTTCGCCGCCGGCTTCATCGGCAACTACAACCTGCTCGATGCCGACGACGCTTCAAAGTTGTTGCAGCGTCCGATCAACCACCGCATCGCCATTCGCCCGGAAGCCATCGAACTGAGCCTTAACGGCGAACTCGACGCGCAGATCCGCAGCCACAGCCTGCTCGGCAACGTCATCCGCTACCGGATCGAAGCGCGCGGCGTGGAATTGGTGGTGGATGTGCTCAATCGTTCGGCCGCTGATTTGCATCCCGACGGTCAGCGTCTGGCGCTTTCCATCGATCCGACGGCCCTGTGTGAAGTAGCTTAAAAGCAGCTGCAAGCTTCGAGCTACAAGCTTCAAGTTGTAGACTGCGGCGTAACTGATTTCAATTCTTGCAGCTCGACGCTTGTAGCTCGCAGCTGTTCTCGGAGAGAACCGATGGCTTTGGCAATTTTTGATCTGGACGAAACCTTGATCCACGGCGACTGCGCCACCCTCTGGAGCGAGCAGATGGGGCGCCTGGGCTGGGTCGATCCCGAGTCGTTCATGCGCAAGAACAACGAACTGATGGACGCCTACAGCCATGGCAAATTGCGCATGGAAGACTACATGGAATTCAGCCTGGAGCCGTTGATCGGGCGTACGCCGGAAGAAGTCGAGCACTTGGTCGGGCCATGGGTTGAAGACTTTATCGAACCGATCATCTTCAGCGACGCGACCAAGACCATCGCCGCCCACCGCAAGGCCGGCGACCGGATTCTGGTGATCTCGGCGTCGGGCACGCATCTGGTCAGACCGATTGCCGATCGACTGGGCATCGATGAAATTCTGGGCATCGAACTGGAAGTCGCCCACGGCGTTTACAGTGGGCATACCGTTGGCACCCTGACCTACCGCGAAGGCAAGATCACCCGCTTGCTGGAATGGCTGGATGCTGAAGAAGAGAACCTGGAAGGTGCGAGTTTCTATTCCGACTCGCGCAATGATCTGCCGCTGTTGCTGAAGGTGGATTTCCCACACGTGGTGAATCCGGATCCGGTGTTGCTGGAGCACGCCGAAAAGGCCAACTGGCCAATCCATCTTTGGAAATGACAAAGATTTAATCTGCAATTGCAGGCTGACACCCCGAACCTGAGTTCGACTCCATGTGTCAGGTCGATGTAGCTCGGCAGAACAACCCGGTCAGTCCCCTCTCCCTTTGGGAGAGGGTTAGGGTGAGGGGCTTTTCGCCTTGATCTCAGCTCAGACTTTCGTCAATCACCAATACCAATTTTCCAGAAACGGTATTACTCGCCAACTCCGCAAACGCCGCCTCGGCATCCTTCACCGCAAACGCCTTGGCCAACTGTGGACTCAAGCGCCCCTCAGCAAACAACGGCCAAACCTGCTGGCCCAGATCACTCAACAGATCCGCCTTGAACTGATCATCCCGGCTGCGCAACGTCGAGCCCAGCAGTTGCACGCGCTTGGCCAAGACCTGCGCCAGATCCAATTTGGCCTCACGCCCGCCCATCAAACCGATCAACACCCAGCGCCCATCCAGCGCCATCAGCTTCAGGTTCAGCGCCGAGTAATTGCCGCCAACCGGGTCGAGAATCACATTGAACGGCCCGAAATCACGCAGACTCTCCAGATCATCGGTGCGCACTACCCCGCCCTGGGCGCCCAGAGCCTCGCAGTAGGCCAAACGCTCGGCCGAACCGACGCTGACCCAGCACGGATTGCCGAACGCCTTGCACAACTGAATGGCGGCTGAACCGATTCCACTTGCGCCGGCATGCAGGAGAACTTTCTCACCCGGTTTGAGCGCCGCAAGTTGAAACACATTCAGCCAGACTGTTGCATAAACCTCGGGCAATGCCGCGGCCTCGATCAGCGAGACGCCTTCGGGAACCGGCAGCACGTGCCGCCCGTCGACGACCACCTCTTCAGCCATGCCGCCCCCGGCCAGCAAGGCGCAAACCCGATCGCCGACCTGCCAGGCACTGCCCGCGCCAACCTCGCTGATGACCCCGGAGCACTCAAGACCGAGCACTTGGCTGGCCCCTGGCGGTGGCGGATAAAGCCCTGCTTTCTGTAATAAATCGGCGCGATTGAGGCCTGCCGCCGCCACTCGGATGCGGACTTGTCCTACATCGCACGTAGGACTCGGCTCTTCAACCCATGCCACTTGACCGTCAACGCCTTGCAATGCCTTCACAGTGCCTCCATAGTGAGTCTGGACTGAGCCCGAAGCTGTAGCGCCGGGCTTTTTGCATTATGCGACCGGCTCTCGTAGAACCGGCGACTTCAAAGACGGCCTAATATGCGTTATCAATTGTCCCCGCGTCGAATCAGCATGAAGCATTTGCTCCCCAGCACCGCCCTCGCTCTTTTCATCGGTATCGGTTTGTTGCCGGTGTCGGGCAATACATTCGCAGCCAACAGCTGGGACAAATTGCAGCCTGATCGCGATGAAGTCATCGCCAGCCTGAACGTCGTCGAGTTGCTCAAGCGTCACCACTACAGCAAGCCGCCGCTTGACGATGCGCGCTCGGTGATCATCTACGACAGCTACCTCAAGCTGCTGGATCCGTCGCGCAGCTACTTCATGGCCAGCGACATCACCGAATTCGACAAGTGGAAGACGCAGTTCGACGACTTCCTCAAAAGCGGCGACCTCAACGCCGGGTTCACCATCTACAAGCGCTATCTGGACCGCGTCAAGTCGCGGCTGGACTTCGCCCTTGCCGAGCTGAACAAAGGCGTCGACAAGATGGACTTCACCACCAGGGAGACCTTGCTGATCGATCGCAAGGACGCCCCTTGGCTCAAATCCACCGCTGAACTCGACGACCTGTGGCGCAAACGCGTCAAGGACGAAGTATTGCGGATGAAGATTGCCGGCAAAGAGCCGAAGCAGATTCAGGAAACCCTGACCAAGCGCTACAAGAACCAGCTGGCGCGCTTGGACCAGACCCGTCCGGAAGACATCTTCCAGGCGTACATCAACACCTTCGCCATGTCGTACGATCCGCACACCAACTATCTGTCGCCAGATAACGCGGAAAACTTCGACATCAACATGAGCCTGTCCCTCGAGGGCATCGGTGCCGTGTTGCAGAGCGACAACGACCAGGTGAAAGTCGTGCGTCTGGTGCCGGCAGGCCCGGCCGACAAGACCAAGCAGGTCGCCCCGGCCGACAAGATCATCGGCGTTGCCCAAGGCAACAAAGAGATGGTCGACGTCGTCGGCTGGCGTCTGGACGAAGTGGTCAAGCTGATCCGCGGCCCGAAAGGCACCGTGGTGCGTCTGGAAGTGATTCCGGCGAGCAATGCGCCGAACGACCAGACCACCAAGATCGTGCCGATCACCCGGGAAGCGGTGAAGCTCGAAGACCAGGCCGTGAAGAAGTCCGTGCTCAACCTGAAACAGGACGGCAAGGACTACAAACTCGGTGTCATCGAGATTCCAGCCTTCTACCTGGATTTCAAGGCGTTCCGTGCCGGTGATCCGGACTACAAGAGCACCACCCGCGACGTCAAGAAGCTGCTCACCGAACTGCAGAAAGACAAAGTCGACGGCGTGGTCATCGACCTGCGCAACAACGGCGGCGGTTCCCTGCAGGAAGCCACCGAGCTGACCAGTCTGTTCATCGACAAAGGCCCGACCGTACTCGTACGTAATGCCGATGGCCGTGTCGACGTACTCGAAGATGAAAACCCGGGCGCGTTCTACAAAGGTCCGATGGCGTTGCTGGTCAACCGCTTGTCCGCCTCGGCTTCGGAGATCTTCGCCGGCGCCATGCAGGACTATCACCGCGCGCTGATCATCGGTGGCCAGACCTTCGGTAAAGGCACCGTGCAGACCATTCAGCCGCTCAACCATGGCGAACTGAAACTGACGCTGGCCAAGTTCTACCGGGTTTCCGGGCAGAGCACCCAGCATCAGGGCGTGCTGCCGGACATCGACTACCCGTCGCTGATCGACACCAAGGAAATCGGCGAGAGCGCACTGCCGGAAGCCATGCCGTGGGACACCATCCGCGCGGCGATCAAACCGGCGGCCGATCCGTTCAAGCCATTCCTTGCCCAGCTCAAGTCCGAACATGACACCCGCACCGCCAAGGATGCCGAGTTCGTGTTCATCCGTGACAAGCTGGCCCTGGCGCAGAAACTGATGGAAGAAAAAACCGTCAGCCTCAACGAAGCCGAGCGCCGTGCCCAGCACAACGACATCGACGCCAAACAGCTGACGATGGAAAACATTCGTCGCAAGGCCAAAGGCGAAGAGCCGCTTAAAGAGCTGAAGAAAGAAGACGAAGACGCCCTCGCGGCCGCCGACCCGGACAAGGTCAAACCAGAAGACGATGCCTACCTGAGCGAAACCGGGCGCGTCCTGCTGGATTACCTGAAGCTGAGCAATCAGGTGGCCAAGAAGTAAGGTGATGGCAATTTAGTGCTGACGATCCCCGGATCGTCATCAAACAGTCATCATTCTGTCGTGCAATAAAGGACTGGGAGCTTCTCTTGAAAAAGAGCGCTCCCAGTCCTTTTTTTATCGCCAGAGATTGCCATGACCACGACCGAACAGCTGAGTGCCTTGAGCTCGATCCTGACTCAAAGCGGTTTACACAGCCTGTTCCAACCGATCATCAGTCTCTCGGAACGGCGCATTCTCGGCTACGAAGCCCTCACGCGCGGCCCGTCCAACAGCCCTCTTCACTCGCCGATCGCACTGTTCGCCGTGGCCCGTCAGGCCGGGCGTTTGAGCGAACTGGAAATCGCCTGCCGCCAGAGCGCTTGCCGCCGCTTCAACGAGCAGCAACTGCCGGGCAAGTTGTTCCTCAACGTTTCCCCCGAATCCTTGCTCGAAGCCGCGCATCAACCGGGGCGCACGTTGCAGTTGTTACAGGACTTCGGCATTCCGCCGAGTCAGGTGGTCATCGAACTGACTGAACAAACACCCATCGACGATTTCCAGTTGCTGCAAACGGCCTTGCATCACTATCGGGCGATGGGTTTTTCCATTGCGCTGGATGATCTCGGTGCCGGCTATTCCAGCTTGCGGTTATGGTCGGAATTGCGCCCGGATTACGTGAAGATCGATCGGCACTTCATCGATGGCATTCATCAGGACGCGCTGAAGCGCGAGTTCGTCGGCTCGATCCTGCAAATCGCCAAAGCCTCACGCGCACAAGTCATTGCCGAAGGCATCGAGTTGCCGGAAGAACTCGCAGTGCTGACTGAAATGGGCGTCGATCTGGTGCAGGGTTATCTGCTTGGCCGCCCCCAGGAACACCCACCGCGCGATGCCCGCGCCTTGATGCCCAAACACGACAGCAGCAGCGTTGCGCTGAACGACGAAGGCAGCGACCTCAGCGCCCTGCTCAACGACCAACCGGCCGTGCATCGCGACACACCCACCGCCAACGTGCTGGAAGCCTTCCGCCGTCAGGCCAACCTCAACTCCCTGGCGGTACTCGACGAACAAGGCCAACCCTGCGGCATCGTCCATCGTCATTCCCTGTCCGATGCCCTGCTCAAACCGTTCGCCACCGACCTGTTCGCGCGCAAACCGATCAGCCGCCTGATGAACGACGATTTCCTCGCCGTGGAAATGAGCCAGTCGCTGCAACAAGTCAGCCGCCTGATCACCAGCCGCGCCCGCCAACGCATCGAAGAGGACTTCATCATCACCCTTAACGGCGGCTACCTCGGCCTTGGCAGGGTGATCGACGTACTTAAACTGATTACCGAACTGAAAATCCAGCAGGCGCGCTACGCCAACCCGCTAACCCTGCTGCCCGGCAACGTGCCGATTCAGCAATGCCTGACGCGGTTGCTGCAACAAGGCCGCGAGTCGGTCATTTGCTACGTCGACATCGACAGCTTCAAACCCTTCAATGACATCTACGGCTATGGTCGCGGCGACGAAGTCCTTCTGTGTCTGGCGCAATGCCTCAACGAGCGGGTAGACCCGTCCCGCGACTTCGTCGGGCATATCGGCGGCGATGACTTCCTGCTCGTCTTGGGCCCCGAAGACTGGCGCAAACGACTCAATCAACTGCTTGATGACTTTCAGAGCCAATGCCGACGCTTCTACCGCCCCGAACACCTTGAGGCGGGATGTTTTATTGCGCCGAATCGCCAAGGGGTGCGGCAGGAGTTTCCGCTACTGTCACTGTCCATCGGCGTCGTGCATCTACATCCCGAAGCCTGCGCGCACCTCGATGCCAGCCAACTCGCGGAAATGGCTTCCCAAGCGAAGCATCATGCGAAGAATGTTCCGGGGTATAGCGTGCATGTGATTGATAGTCTCATCGCTTCAGACCTCCATCCATCGCAACTAGTCGGCCAACGTTGATTTCTTCAACTTCGCGATTTAGCTAGATCAATCAAAATCACCATTGTGCTTGATCTTCAAGACTCGCTCGAAGTAAATCATCCTTCCATGACTCACTTACGACTTCGTATATATGTTCAAAAAAACCACGAGCGTCTATTATTTGTGTTTCGTCCCATGCAAGCACTCTCGGATCTTCATAGTCACTTTCAAACTCTCCAGAAAAATCAAAACAAGCATCCTGCAAATGGCTTTCAATGAGATTGTAAATCAAATATCTATGACGATAGGTTAAATAATCAAACTCAGGAACAATGAAGTTTTTAATTATTTCTTGTCGATCATCATACTTATTTGGATCGTAATTCCACAATGCCTGACCAAGCGTCTCTTCCCGATCATAAATCGATATTCCACTCAGAACGTTAGAGAGCCGGGGCTCATATGGCAACTTTGTAAATGGTAGCATCAACATAAGTTCACCTATCTTGGAAAGCCAGTAAATGGTCGTGTAACATCTCGCTTATCAAACTTCACTTCTGCCCCATCCAAGCTATCTATATAACGAGGATTGCTTAGATCTCTTGTATTGGGCTTGTAGCCACGGCCTGCCCCTGGCAGTTTCATCCTAACAATAGGGTTTTGGTCAGCATCATATCCTGTCGGCTCAGGATTTTTTTTATGCATTCTAGATAAAGCAAAATGCAACGCTCGAAATTGCATCATCCAACTACTGAATTGAGAACTCGGGCCCACCATCCCTCTAACGCCTTTTTTTGTTGGATGCGAGCCGTCTATTGACCTCTGCTTTAAAGCTGCATCATCAATCTCTGGCCCATGTTTTTCTACTGAGTGCATTCTGTATTGTCTGTTCCAAGCTAATACCTGACGCTTAGCTTCAGCTTCATTTTGCGGCCCATCTTTGCCAACAGCCGGAACGACAGGTAACCCTTGATTTACATTAGGCTTGTTAGCCTGAGTTGGTACTGAGCACTTCTGGTTCTTATTTTTTTTGGGTGGCGGGCAGTTAGAACTCAACCCCAACGGATCCACCCACCCCGTCGGATTCGGCACGTACTGGTACTGATTCAGCCCACCGGCCAACTTGATCGGATCCGGCGTCAGATACCGCCCCAATCTCGGGTCGTAATACCGGTGGCGGTTGTAATGCAGGCCGCTTTCGCCGTCGAAATACTGCCCCTGAAAGCGCAGCGGTTGGTTCAGGTAGTCTTCGCCGGCCAGGGTCAGCGCGGCGACTTTGCCGTAGGCGTCGTATTGCGCGGACCAGACGATGTCGCCGCTGTAGTCGGTGAGTTCTTGCGGGGTGCCGAGGTGGTCGAGTTGGTAGTAGAAGGGGCAGGCTTTTTTCGGGCCTTTGCCGTCGAGCAATGCCAGCGGGCGGAAGGTGCCGGGTTCGTAGACGTAGCTGCGGTATTCGTGTTCGCTGCTTTCGGCGACGAGGTGGTCGCCTTGCCAGAAGAACTCGGTGGTCTCGCCGTTGACGGTTTTTCGGATGCGTCGGCCGAAGGCGTCGTATTGGTAGGACGCGGTCTGGCCGTCGGGGCGGGTCAGGCCGATCAGGCGGTGCTGGCAGTCGTAGCGGTATTCGGTGACGAGTGTTTGTCCGCGACCACGGCGTTCGCGGATCAGGTTGCCGAAGGCGTCGTAGTCGTAATGGCGGTCGCCCTGCATCAGCAGGCGGTTGCCCTTGATCTGGCTCGGGCCAGGACGGTCCTGCATCAGCAGGTTGCCGGCCGGGTCGTGGGCGAAGCTTTCCGGCAGTTCGTCGCGTGAGTGACGAACGCTGATCAGGCGATCGAGGGCGTCGTAGCCGTAGGTACGCTGGCCGTGGCGGCTGTCGGCGATGTGCGCCAGATTGCCGTTGGCGCTGTAGGCATAATCGCGGCGGTACAGTGAATCATGCTGATGGCCTACAGCGTGGGCGAGCAAACGGCCCTGGTCGTCGTAGGCATATTCGCTGAGCAGCAGACCTTGCTGGCGTTGTTGTTCGCGGCCCGACTGGAAGACATGGCGGGTCAGCGAAGCGCCATTGAGGTCGATGGCGGCCAGTGCACCGCCCTTGGCGTAGTGATAGTCGAGTTGGCTGTTGTCCGGCAGGCGCATGCGCTGGAGCTGGCCGCAGACGTCGTAGCGGTAACGCAGGGTGCCCCAGCCCTGATGTTCGGTGATCAGCCGGTCCTGACGGTCGTACTCGAAGGCCAGCGGGTGTTGCTGACCGTCGTCGACACTGATCAGTCGGCCGAGGCGGTCGTATTGATAGCTGACCTTGAGGCCGTCGGGCAGGGTTTTGGCCAGAAGACGCCCGGCAGCATCGCGCTCATAAGCGGTGAGCAAACAAGAGCCGTCATCCCCAAACTCGGTCTTCTCCAGCAGATGGCCGTTGAGGTCATAGGCGTACGCGGTACGGCGGCCGTCAAAACCGCTTTCCTGACGGATCAGCCCGGTCGGCGTGTAGTCGATCCGGTATTTTTCCCCGGATTCGTTTTCGATCTCGGTGAGCAGCAGTTGCGCATGGTCGTAGCGGTACTGCACCCGCGTGCCGTCGGGGTTGATCCGCCGCGAAACCAGGTGCAGGTCGTCGTCGTATTCATAGCGGGTAATGCGCCCGAGCTCATCGCGCTCGGCGGTGACCTGACCGTAGGCGCCGTAGCTGTAGGCGCGGGTGCTGCCGTTAGGAGATGTCGTCTGGATCAGTCGGCCGATGGCATCCCAGTGTTGACGGGTGACCGCACCGTGTTCGTCCGCTGTCGTGGTCCGCCGCCCCAAGGCATCGTAGGAAAAACGCCGCACGCCGCCGTCGGGCAAGGTCTCTTCGGTCAACTGGCCAAGGCTGTTCCAGACCAAGCGATGCCGACTGCTGTCCGGGTAGCGGATCGACAGCAACTGACCCCGGGTGTCGTAGTAGTAATGGGTGACCTGACCGTCAGGATCGACCGCTTCGGTGACATCGCCCTCGGCATTGCGTCGGTAGATCCACACCGCGTCACCGCAAGAGCGTTTATGCAGGAAACCGTTGCGATACTCGTAGGACGTGGGTGCCTCGTCCGGCGGAATCAGCGCGATCAGCCGTCCGACCTCGTCGTAGCGGTATTCGGTGACGGCGCCCAAGGCATCCTGCTCGGCGATCAACCGCCCCGAAGAGTCATAGGCCTTGAGCTGCTCGCCACCGTCCGCCGAAACTTTACGCACCAGCCGCGCACGCTCGTCGTGCACGTAAACCTCTTCGGTGCCATCGACGTAATGCACCGCGACACTGCCGTCGTCCTTCCAGGCGTAACGGGTGTCCATCTGCGAAAACGACGCCCAGTGACGCACGCAACGCGCGGCTTTCCCCGACCGTTCCCACTCCCAGAAGAAACTCGCGCCGCCAGCCAGTTGCCGCTGCAGGATCACGTGAGCGTCGTCGTAGTCGTAACGCTCGCTGTCGCCGACGGCGTTGGTCGCTTCGATCAGGTGCTGGTAAGCGTCGTAGCGGTAACTGACCAGCGCTTGTTCAGTTACCCACTCCGCGTTCTGAAAAACCTGGTAATCCACACCCAGCAACTGCGCCCGGTCATAGCGCAACAGCAGCGAGCGCCCGGCACCGTTGTCCAGGCGCTGCACCCGGTCAGATCGATCGCGCTGTACCGTCAGACGATTGCCATAGGCATCGCTGATCGCCGTCAGCCGTCCTGCGCGAAAGTGATAGAACCGCGCCGTGTCCCCGGCCAGCGCGAGGATCAGCTCCTCCGGTTCATCGCCAAGGAAAATCGCCGCCCGTGACAGGCTGTTGTGAATTGCCGGTCGTTCAACGCTCGGCAACGGAAACCGCGTACGCCGGTTCTCGTGGTCGACCCAGACCACAAAGTCGCCTTCAAAGACCAGCCGATGCGCCAGCGAATGACTCCAGCCAAACCCCAACCCGACATCAATCTCGACGGCGCTCGAGCGATACAACCGTGTGAACTCAAACGGCAACACGCCATCAAGCACCGCATCGCTCAGGGTCAGCAGCTCTTCGCCGGTGACCATCGACACCGGGCAACCATTGGTGCAGGTGAAGGGCACGCAATCGGCGCTGTCGCCGTTGGGGTTTTTCGCCTGATCCGGCGAGTCGTCGTGAGGCTCGTCTTTCTTCAACAAGGTGTTGCGCTGCGCATTCCAGCGCAATTGCATCCGACCCTTTTTCACCCCGGCGGCGATGCCTCGGGCGGCAACGCTTTTGTATTGATCGACGTATTTGATGAAGCCCTCGACGATGCTGAACATCGCCTGCACCAAACGCTTCACCGCCGACAGCAACTGAACGGCGCGATCCGCCAGACGCAGCGTCAGATAAGCGATGCCTGCGCCACCACTGACGAACGTCAAGACGACGCTGATCAGCACATCGATAAGCAACTGCACCATCATCATCGATGCCGCTTCAGCGGTTTTGCCGGCGATTTCACTGGGCGGGAGCATCTCCAGCCAAAGGCTGGCCGTACGCAGCAACAAGCACAGTGCAGCTTCGTCACTGACCAGAAGTTGAAGCTTTTCCATGACGTCGGGGGCTGTCGCTGCCAGCGCCATCAACTGCGTGGCGCCCTCACCCAACCGCTCGGCGAACGCTCCGGGATCCTTGAGAATGTCCGACAGCAAACCAATGCTGTCCCACACCCCCTCGATCGCCGCCCAACTCCCGGCGAGCATGCCGTTGCCCGCTGCCGTCGCCACCGACTGCGACCACTGCGGCTTGAAACCCTGCCACTCGCTGCGCAGCCAGCCATCCAGCTCAGCGGTCAGGCCGTCATAGGCTTTGAAAAGATCCTCGACCTGATCCGGAGTGACATCGCTGTGCACCAGCACCCGATAGAACTTTCCAGGTACTCCTTTGAAAGAGCCCTTGCCTTGCGCATCAAGGGTGATGGGGGTGGTTGCCCCACCGTCCATGGCGATCACATCGACCACGATGTTGCCGAGCGGGATGTCGTAGGCCGACTCGAATTTGCTTTCGATCAGCATCGGGCCGCTCTCCGGGCACTGGACGACGCCGGAGAAAAATTCGTTGTCAGTGCTACTGACCGCAGTGCTGTCGGAGCCGAAGCGAATGATCCGCTCCATACCCATCAGTGACGGCAGATCTGCGGCGTGGCTGACCTTGTCCGCCGCTCGACTGGCCCAATGCTTGAGCTGTTCGCGGTAAATACTGAGGGTGGCGGGAAAGCTGTCGAGTGCTTGCTCGATGCGGCTGACGGCTTCCATCAGCGCACGCGGATGTGCGAAGTGGACTGAATAAGCAGATCAAACATGAGCGTTCCCTCGCGCAAAAATTAGGCGCGGGAACTGTGCGGGGGATCAATCAGGAAAGAAGTCAGGCAAGTAGGCGATAACTGTAGGACTTGTCTGTAATAAATCGCTCATAGATAAACAAGCGCGCAAAAACGCAAACGCGGCGAGAGGAAAACCTCACGCCGCGTTTATTTGAGCGGACATAAATGGATTTACTGTGTTGAATCGCGAGTACTCAGCTCTTTCAATTTGAGCTCAGCCAACGGATGCCCGGCCTTGGCGGCCATGCCCCACCAGCGTGCAGCTTCGACAGGATCCGGCGACTTGCTCGGTGTTCCCGCCAGGCTGATCACACCGATCTGGTAAGCCGCTTTGCCATCACCCGCAAGTGCCGCCAGCCGCAACAGGCGCACACCTTCTTCACGTGCACCCAGGCCGACACCACGAAAGGTCAGGATGTGCCCATAGAAGCTTTGCGCATCGACATCGCCGAAGTTGGCCATACGCGCAAACTGACCTTCGAGCCAGCGCCAGCCGCGCGGTTGGCGAACAAACCATGACCAGTGAAACAGCCTGCGGGCCAGCCAGTAACTGGCTCGCGCCTTGAGTCGTAAAAACACTCAGGCCTCCGCCGATTCCGGGTACTCGTATTCAAAAACGCGGACCACTTCCGAGGCATGCCAAGAGGCCGCAGCAACACCATCCGACGGCCCTGAAAAACGTCCCAGACGTTCAACACATTCAAAGAAACCGGTGCGTGGCAGGCGACTCGCGCCTTGGCTGATCACCAGTGAACTGCGCAACGGTTGTTCGGCCTTGGCATCCAGCGCGGCCAGATGCTCAAGCGCGGCAGTCAAGGTTTGCATGGCCGGTGTCGGCAATTGCAACCGTTCAAGCAAGGCCCGATAAGTCAGCAGATGGCGCTGACGGCGCGCCTGATCCAGTTCTCCGAGCAATCCGTCCCAATGTTGACGACTGATGCGTACGCTCACGATTCATCCCTCCACCCTGGCACCGTCAGTTCCCAGGCCAGGCTGCGGCGAATCGCGGCGTCAGGCTGACGCTCGCCACTTTCGATCATGGCCAGATAAGACGGGCTGATGCCTACCGTGCGGGCCAGCGCCTCAATGGCGATGCCCTTCCCTTCGCGCAAACTGCGTAGTTGATCCAGGCCTGGAAGAATCGGGTCTGGTGTGGCCGCGAGCGGCGTGACTGCCGGACGCGACGGTGTTTCGTTGATGCCTGCTGCTTTTAGTAGAGCCTGATACTGAGCCCACGGCAGAACCGCGTATTCGGGTTCGCCATCGCGTGCAATTATCTGAATATCCATGACTACCCCGTAGGACAACAACACTTAGCGAGTCGGCACTTTTCCCTAGAAGTGTAATCCTAACAGCGGCCAAGGTCGCGGGGGGTATCTATCTGTACGAGGGTATTGATAATCAGGTTTTTTTCGGCCCCTGAAGTTGCAGTTGTTCGGGGGTATCCGGCAGGCGTTCGACGACGGCGAGTTTTTCCGGCTGCTGACGGTTGCGCCAAAGACGAAAAGCATTGAGTTCATCGTCGAGGGTTTTCATCAGCCAGGCGAGGACGGCAATGTCGTCGAGCATGCCGAAAACCGGAATGAAGTCCGGAATCGCGTCGACCGGACTGAGGAAGTACATCAACCCCGCCACGACCGAAATCAATGCTTTGCCACTGATGGCCCGATACTCGCCGCGCCAATAGGCCAGGCACAACGCCTGGAGTAAACGTAAGTCGTCCTTGAGTTTACCGAGGCGATTGCCTTGCGCGGCGCCTTTGCTGGCGACCGCAAACAATAAGGTCGGCAAGCGGCCGCGTGCCAGCAGGCGACCGGCCAGGGGCAGGAATCGAGCGAAATTCCACGGAGCTTTCATCTATTCCTCCCGTTGAAATGTTATCCACACAAATTGTGGATAACCTTGTGAACAGAGCTGCATTTCAGCGCTGAAAGCCCCGTTTCATAAGGGCTGCGCTCAGATCGGGCGTTTTTTACTCACATAAAAAACCCCAATATTTCATTGACTTGGCTGCTCAGGGCGGCTAGCGCGGGCAGCCTCAATGGCTATGACTCTCGCGACCGACATCGGTTCGCTCTGTTTACCCTTGCCAGACTCCAGATGCAACAACGCCCCGCATAAGCGAGGCGTTGTTGTTGAAGCCTTGACCAATTACTTGGCAGCAGCGGCTTCTTTGGCTGGATCCTTGATGGCCAGCAGTTCAAGGTCGAAGACCAGAACCGAATTGGCCGGGATTGCCGGGCTTGGCGACTGAGCGCCGTAAGCCAGATCGCTAGGGATGTACAGTTTGTACTTCTCGCCAACGTGCATCAGTTGCAGACCTTCAACCCAACCCGGGATCACGCCGCTTACCGGCAGATCGATCGGGCTGCCGCGCTCGACGGAGCTGTCGAATACGGTGCCGTTGGTCAGCTTGCCGGTGTAGTGAACAGTCACTACGTCAGTCGGCTTAGGCTGTGGGCCGTCGGCTTTCTTGACCACTTCGTACTGCAGACCCGAAGCGGTGGTAGTCACACCGGCTTTCTTGCCGTTTTCTTCGAGGAATTTCTTGCCGGCGGCTGCCGACTCTTCGCTCATCTTGGCCATGCGCTCTTCAGCACGCTTTTGCAGTGCAGCGAAGGCTTCGACCAGTTCTTCATCTTTCAGCTTCTGTTCTTTCTTGCCAACGGCATCTTCGATGCCCTGGGCTACCGCTTTGGAGTCCAGATCATCCATGCCTTCCTGAGCCAGGCTCTTGCCCATGTTCAGGCCGATACCGTAGGAAGCTTTTTGCGCCGGGGTTTTCAGCTCTACGCTGGTCTGCGAATCACAACCCGCGAGGACCAGGCTAACCAGGGCAACCGCCGCCGCCAACCGATGCTGTTTCATGCTATTTCCTTGTTCATGCGCCGAAAGGGCAATCGAGTAAAGCCGCGAGCTTATCAGGCCGCCACGACCAATGGCTACCGGCATGAGAGCAGGAAACTTCCGATAAGTTCAGGGATTAAAACGCATTGGCGCGAAGCGACGATGAAGCTTCTGTCATCTTGTCCCGACAATCAGCGTCGTTTCTTCTTGCATCATCTGGCGTAATGGCCACTTGCCGCATAGTGCAGGCTCAGGCATAACAGCGGAACAATTCGACAAGGATGTTTATCTTGCGCCTTTTATTCCGTGTGCTGACCCTGATCGTCGTGCTGCTGGGACTCGTGCTCGCAGTGGTGCTGTATTACGTCGCCAACCCGAAATTGCCTTCCTATACCCCCGCCGAGCAGGTGCATTACCTCGATCAGTGGAGTGACGAAGACCGGCAAACCTACTATTTCACGCCTCAGGGTACGCAGGTCAAAGGCCTGCGCTATGAGTGGTTCCAGGCGTTGGAACTGCCCTTCTCGGCGCAACGTTTCGCCTCGCCCGATTACCTCGCGCGTTTCGGTTTTCTGATTGATCCGCAGCAGAAAGCCACGGCGAACAATCCGGGTAACCTCCCCGTCGGTTTTGCCCGGCACCAGAATCCCGGCAGCTCCGAGCAATATCTGGACATCACTTGCGCCGCTTGCCACACCGGCGAATTGCGTTTCAAAGGCCAGGCCGTACGGATCGACGGCGGTACCGCGCAACATGTGTTGCCTTCCAGTGTTCCTACTTTGCGCGGCGGAAGTTTCGGACAAGCTCTGGTGGCAAGTCTGACCTCGACTTACTACAACCCATGGAAATTCGAACGCTTTGCCAGAACCGTGCTGGGCGACGAATACGACGCGCGCCACGAGCAATTGCGCAAAGACTTCAAAACTTCACTGAACACATTCCTTAAAGTCGCCTGGAACGATACCCATCGCGGCCTCTACCCGACCGAAGAAGGTCCCGGCCGCGCCGACGCCTTTGGACGCATCGCCAACGCGACATTTGGCGATGCAATTTCCCCCGCCAACTACCGCGTGGCCAATGCCCCGGTGGATTACCCGCAGCTCTGGGACATGTGGACGTTCGATTGGGTGCAGTGGAACGGCTCGGCGCAGCAGCCGATGGCGCGCAACATCGGCGAAGCGTTGGGCGTCGGCGCCACCCTGAATTTTTTTGATGCCAACGGTCAGCCGTTACAAGGCACTGCACGCTATGCCTCCAGCGTGCGCGTGCGTGATTTGCACAAGATCGAAGAAACCCTGCAAAAGCTCAAGCCGCCCGCCTGGCCAGAGGAGCTGCTTGGCGTCATCGACAAACCAATGGCAGCCAAGGGGCGCACGCTGTTTGCCGAGAACTGCGCCGGTTGTCACGTACCGCGCCAGACGCAGGAGGGTCAGCGCTGGGTGCAGCATTTGCACATGCTGCCGGTCGATGTCATCGGCACCGACCCGACCGCCGCCAACAATATCGCCACCCACCGTTTCGACCTGACCGCCCTGCAATGGGATCTGAAGGAACTCGAAACCCTGGACGTCAAACTGCATCCGACGCCCAAGGAACCTCTGGACCTGAGCCAACTGTCGGTGGCCAGGGGCCTGGCTTATGTCACCGCCTTCGTCGAAGACCGCGCCTACCGCGACGCCAACGTCACCGCACAGGAGAAACCACGCTTGGACGGCTTCGGCTTGCCCATCGGCGTGCGCGAAAAAGTCGCTTACAAGGCGCGCCCTCTGGCCGGTGTCTGGGCTACTGCGCCATTTCTGCACAACGGCTCGGTGCCGAGCATTTATCAGTTGCTGTCGCCGCAAGATGAGCGCGCCACGACCTTTTTCAAAGGCACATTCGAATACGATCCGCGACATCTGGGTTATCGCACCGAAGCCTTCACCAATGGCTTCCTGTTCGACACGCGCATCACTGGCAACCACAACAGTGGCCATGAATTCCGCGCTGGCGAACGCGGCAACGGCGTGATTGGCCGGCTATTGCAGCCCGAAGAACGCTGGGCGCTGCTTGAATACCTGAAAGTCCTCGGCGGCCCACTGGAGGCGCAACTGCCATGATCTCGGCCTTCAAGAAAGAACTGCCGCTGTTGGCCAGAGTCTGGTTGTGGCTTGGACGCCTGCTTGGCAAAGTCCTGCTGATAATGGTCGTCATCGGCCTGCTCGGCTGGGCCACTGCCACGGCATGGTTTGCCTGGCAGCACCACGGCCCGGTTTCGACGCTGGAGCAGATTCCGCCCGGCGAAGCTGCGATGACTCAGGACGTGATTCAGACTGCCGTGCGCATCGTCGATCAACATCGCGAAAGCACACGGTATCTGCGCGACGCACATGCCAAGGCGCATGGCTGCGTCAAGGCTCAGGTGCAGGTTCTGCCGGAACTGGCGCAGTCGCTGCGCCAAGGCGTATTCAGTGAGCCAGGCAAAACCTGGCAGGCAATGATTCGCCTGTCCAACGGCAATGCCTACCCGCAGTTCGACAGCATCCGCGACGCCAGGGGCATGGCGATCAAACTGCTGGACGTTTCGGGAAAACAGTTGCTCGACAACCGTCAGGCAGCGCATGAACAGGATTTCGTGATGTTCAGCCATCCGAACTTCTTTGTCAGCGATGTCGCCGAGTATCGTCAGAATGTGGCAGCGCAGGCTGAGGGCAAGAAGGTCATGGCGTTTTTCCCCGGGTGGGACCCGCGCAGCTGGCAGATCCGTCATTTGTTTATTGCCCTGGCAACATTGTCGCCGCCGCCGGACAGCCCGACGGCGACTACATACTTTTCGGTTTCGCCCTACAAATTCGGCGACGCGAATGCAAAGTTTCGTGTAGCACCCGATCCGGACAATTGCCCCGCTTACACATTGCCCAAACAGAACCACGACCTGCCGAACTTCCTGCGCAGCGCGTTGAATCAGCAGTTGTCGGCGGATCGGGTGCCGGCCTGTTTTATGCTGCAAATCCAGCGCCAGGATGCCAATAAATACATGCCGATCGAAGACACCAGCATCGAATGGCGTGAGCAGGATTCGCCTTTCGAAACCGTAGCGCGAATCACGCTGCCGCCGCAGGACTTCGATGATCCGGCGCTGAATCTGCAATGCGACAACCTGTCGTTCAATCCTTGGTTTGGCGTTGAGGCGCATCGCCCGATCGGCGGCATCAACCGGCTGCGCAAAGCGGTGTACGAGGCAATTAGCGACTATCGCCATCAACGCAACGGCGAATGATCCGAATGGCGCCTGCTGGCAACAACGCTGGTCGATGCCGTGATCCTTCCCATGGTGGGCCAAGTCTTGCTCGGGAACAGAACACTGAGGATCCCGGCGTCGGCAACTTTGTCGACAAATATCGTTGGCGTGATCCCGCCAGTGATCAACTTCTGCTCAAGGCCTTGCGCCAGTTCGACAAGCAGCGTGCGGACCTTGGGCATGACCGGCTTGGCGAAACGTAGCACCGCCCCATCACGGGTGATGGCGAAAACACGTTGATGAGGTGCCACGATTACATGGTCCAGACTGACCTTGAGGTCCGCTACAGAGAAGAAATTCTGCTGAAGGTCCACTTCGCTCGGAGCCAGACGTGCCGTTGGTAATGGCTGAATTGAATGGTAAATGCCGTGCACACGAAATTCGCGGGGGATCAATGGATTGCCGTGCTGATCCTTGGGAAACAGTAGTGCCCGGTCGAAGCTGGCGTAAGGGCTGGAAACCGGTTCGGTCAGGATAAAAAAATCACTGACATTATGTTTGAGGATGAAGCCGACATTTGGCTGCGCTGCCGTCGACTCAGGTAATTTGGTATGCAGATAAAGCGCAACATCCTTGGCATCCCGAAAGATCGGCCCGAAGATCGGCATTGCTGAGTTTGCCGGCTGTACTTGCAGGATATCCGCCCTCCAACTGGCATTGAGATGGCCCCGGTGCCGCCAGAGATCACCGGTTACGATGACCGTTGTTGTTCCGGCGGCCAACGTCAGCAAGATCCACAGGCTGCTTGGAATCGAACCATCTTCATACAACTCCTCGAATCGTCGAGGCTGACCGTTACTTTTCCTGGTAAGTCGCGGCGAAAGCTCCTGCTCAAACGGCGAGTCTTTCGACGTGTATGACAGAAGCCCCCCATTACGCGCGGATAGATAGCATTTCGCGAATTTTCGGTGCGTATTCATCACTTCCGACAAATCCGAGATTGCGAAGAAACGATTACGCTGAATCCATTCGGTTGTGGCTTCATCGGCACCTTGCGCTTTCACCGGGCGGGCGTGAAAACTCGCCTCAAGGGTGAGGCCGCTCGGGACAATCAGCTCCCCCGCCGCGCTGACGAGTACAGCGGGTATGCCATGTTGCCCGGTGGTTGCGTCGCTCTGCTGGTTCTTGTCGCCGGCCATCGGCGCATCTATACGCTCTGCGCAAATGAATCGTGCATCAACGGTTTTCAGAATGAACCCTTTGAATTCGCCGTTTCGTGGGGCCTTCAACAGGCCGTGCAGGCAGGCAGCGGCGTCATCGCTGGAAAGAAAGGCTGGACTGGATGACAGGAACGACAGCGCTTGGCCGTCATCGGCGGCAGAAGTTTCAGCAAGATTTGGCATTGGATTGGCTCTCGTCGGGCAATTGGCTGGCTCTATGACGTAAAAGCGTCATGAAGAACATTGCTCATTGTCCGAAAGCGACGGAACCGGCAGGCACTACATAGTTATGGGTCGCGAAAAATACCCAAATCCCAGACAGCAAAAAGCCCGCACAAGGCGGGCTTTCTGTGGTGATCTGGCGTTCAGTGTTCCAGATTACCGAATATGGCGCAGCGGACGGGACTCGAACCCGCGACCCCCGGCGTGACAGGCCGGTATTCTAACCGACTGAACTACCGCTGCGCGAAACGCTTGAAACGAATGGTGGGTGATGACGGGATCGAACCGCCGACATTCTGCTTGTAAGGCAGACGCTCTCCCAGCTGAGCTAATCACCCTTCGCTTCGTTACGGGACGCATTATGCCACAAGTTTTCGTAAAGTGTTGATTTAATTGAAGTTTTTTTCAAATAAATCCGAAAACCAGTAAAACGACACATCCCGCGGGTACAACCTTGGAGCAGAAAAAAACCCGCCTTGGCGGGTTCTTCCGTGGTGACCTGGCGTTCAGTGGTCCAGGTTACCGAATATGGCGCAGCGGACGGGACTCGAACCCGCGACCCCCGGCGTGACAGGCCGGTATTCTAACCGACTGAACTACCGCTGCGCTAAACACTTGAAACGAATGGTGGGTGATGACGGGATCGAACCGCCGACATTCTGCTTGTAAGGCAGACGCTCTCCCAGCTGAGCTAATCACCCTTCGCTTCGGTGTGGCGCGCATTCTACGGAGCGACCCAACCTCTGGCAAGCACTTTTTTAAATAATTTTCTCAGGCCTTCCAAAGGCTTAGAGAAGGGTTGGCCTATGAGACGGCGAAGACAATAATGCCCCCCTTTGTATAAAGGAGAGACTCACCCCATGTGGTTCAAAAACCTGCTTATCTATCGCCTGACCCAAGACCTGCCTGTCGATGCCGAGGCGCTGGAAACTGCACTGGCCACCAAACTGGCGCGTCCATGTGCAAGCCAGGAGTTGACCACCTACGGTTTCGTCGCGCCGTTCGGCAAAGGCGAAGATGCTCCGCTGGTGCACGTCAGCGGCGACTTCCTGCTGATTTCTGCGCGTAAAGAAGAACGCATTCTGCCGGGCAGCGTCGTGCGTGACGCGGTCAAGGAAAAGGTCGAAGAGATCGAAGCCGAGCAGATGCGCAAGGTCTATAAGAAGGAACGCGACCAGATCAAGGATGAAATCATCCAGGCGTTCCTGCCGCGCGCCTTTATCCGTCGCTCGTCGACCTTCGCCGCCATCGCGCCGAAACAGGGCCTGATCCTGGTCAACTCGGCCAGCCCGAAACGTGCCGAAGACCTGCTGTCGACCCTGCGTGAAGTGATCGGCACCCTGCCCGTCCGTCCGCTGACCGTGAAAATGGCACCGACTGCAGTCATGACCGATTGGGTCACCACGCAAAAAGCTGCCGACGACTTCTATGTACTGGACGAGTGCGAACTGCGCGACACCCACGAAGACGGCGGCATCGTCCGTTGCAAGCGTCAGGACCTGACCAGCGAAGAAATCCAGCTGCACCTGAGCACCGGCAAAGTGGTCACTCAGTTGTCGTTGGCGTGGCAGGACAAACTGTCGTTCATGCTCGACGACAAGATGACTGTCAAACGTCTGAAGTTCGAAGATCTGTTGCAGGATCAGGCGGAACAGGACGGTGGTGATGAGGCACTGGGTCAACTGGATGCCAGCTTCACCCTGATGATGCTGACCTTCGGTGATTTCCTGCCGGCGCTGGTGGAAGCGTTGGGTGGGGAAGAGACTCCTCAAGGCATCTAAATCCGTGTGATGTCCAAACTGTAGGAGTGAGCCTGCTCGCGATGAGGGACTGACATTCAACTTATATGTTGATTGAAAGATCGCTATCGCGAGCAGGCTCACTCCTACATTTGTTTTGTGGTGTTCATTTAATAATAAGGATCAAGCCATGCGCGCACTGGCTGCACTCAGCCGCTTTGTCGGCAACACCTTCGCTTACTGGGTTCTGATTTTTGCTGTGATTGCGTTCCTGCAACCGGCGTGGTTCCTCGGCCTGAAAAGCGCGATCGTACCGTTGCTCGGACTTGTCATGTTCGGCATGGGCCTGACCCTCAAACTCGACGACTTCGCTGCCGTTGCCCGCCATCCATGGCGCGTGGCACTGGGCGTGGTTGCCCATTTCGTAATCATGCCCGGTGTGGCGTGGTTGCTTTGCCAGGTGTTTCATCTGCCGCCAGAAATCGCCGTCGGGGTGATTCTGGTCGGCTGCTGCCCGAGCGGCACTTCTTCCAACGTCATGACCTGGCTGGCTCGCGGCGATCTGGCGTTGTCGGTGGCCATTGCTGCCGTCACCACCCTCCTCGCCCCGCTGCTGACCCCGGCGCTGATCTGGCTGCTGGCCTCGGCGTGGCTGCCGGTGTCGTTCATGGAGTTGTTCTGGTCGATCCTGCAAGTGGTGCTGCTGCCGATCATCCTAGGCGTGGTTGCCCAGCGTTTGCTCGGCGACAAGGTTCGTCACGCCGTCGATGTGTTGCCGCTGGTGTCGGTGGTCAGCATCGTGATCATCGTCACCGCCGTAGTAGCCGCCAGTCAGGCGAAAATCGCCGAATCCGGGCTGCTGATCATGGCTGTGGTCATGCTGCACAACAGCTTCGGTTATTTGCTGGGTTACTTCACCGGGCGCCTGTTCAAGTTGCCGCTGGCCCAGCGCAAATCGCTGGCGCTGGAAGTGGGCATGCAGAATTCGGGATTGGGCGCGGCATTGGCCAGTGCGCATTTTTCGCCATTGGCGGCAGTGCCGAGCGCGCTGTTCAGCGTTTGGCACAATATTTCCGGGGCACTGCTGTCGACGTACTTCCGGCGCATGAGTGAAAAGGAAGATCGCGATTCGCTGGCGCAACAAGCGGCCGACTGAGGCGCAAACTTGATCCCCGGGTTAATGCTGGTCAAACTAGCGCGCAACGCGGGGACGACCCTGCGGCTCGATCGAGTCATTAATCTGGGGACGACCCCGTCTATCGATGGAGGTCTTGCATGTCCTGGATCATTCTGTTTTTCGCCGGCCTGTTCGAAGTCGGCTGGGCCGTCGGCCTGAAATACACCGACGGCTTCACCCGCCCGCTACCCACCGTACTGACCGTTGCGGCCATGGCCATCAGCCTTGGCCTGCTTGGCCTGGCGATGAAAGAATTGCCGTTGGGCACGGCGTATGCGATCTGGACCGGAGTCGGTGCGGTGGGCACGGTGATTGCCGGGATCATCCTGTTTGGCGAGTCGATGGCGTTGATTCGGCTGGCCAGTGTGGCGTTGATCATTACCGGGTTGATTGGGCTTAAGGTCAGCGCTTAGGCATCTACCGCAATCGCGAGCAGGCTCACTCCTACAGGGAAACGCATTTCAAATGTAGGAGTGAGCCTGCTCGCGATAACGCCAACACAATCAGCGGCTATCTGACAGCCCCGCGCAACTCCCCGACCAACCCCTGCAACTTCGCCGGCTCAGCCACATCAATGCCTACCGGCGCACCCGCCACCAACGTCACCCGCGACCACAACCGCCGAAACACACCTTTATTCGGATCGCGACTGAAGAAACTCCCCCACAACCCCTGCAACGCCAACGGAATCACCGGTACCGGCGTCTCCTCGAGAATCCGCGTCAGCCCGCCCCGGAATTCGTTCATCTCGCCGTCGGCGGTCAACTTGCCTTCCGGGAAGATGCACACCAGCTCGCCGTCCTTCAGATATTGAGCAATCCGGGTGAACGCCTTTTCGTAAATCTGGATGTCTTCATTACGTCCGGCAATCGGAATTGTCCCCGCCGTGCGGAAGATAAAGTTCAGCACCGGCAAGTTGTAGATCTTGTAGTACATGACAAAGCGAATCGGCCGACGCACCGCACCGCCAATCAGCAAGGCATCGACGAACGACACGTGGTTGCACACCAGCAATGCCGCGCCTTCATCGGGAATCGCCTCAAGGTTACGGTGCTCGACGCGGTACATGGAATGGCTGAGTAGCCAGATCATGAAACGCATGCTGAACTCGGGGACGATTTTGAAGATGTAGGCGTTGACGCCGATATTCAGCAGCGACACCACGAGGAACAACTGCGGAATCGACAGCTTGGCCACGCTCAGCAGCACGATCGAGACGATGGCTGATACCACCATAAACAACGCGTTGAGAATGTTGTTGGCGGCAATCACCCGCGCGCGCTCGTTTTCAGCGGTACGTGACTGGATCAAGGCATACAGCGGCACGATGTAGAAACCACCGAAGATGCCGAGGCCAAGAATATCGATCAACACCGCCCAGGTGTGCACGAAGCCCAGCACCTCGATCCAGCTGTGGCCAGTGACACTGTCGGGAATTCCGCCGGAGTGCCACCACAACAGCAAACCGAACACGGTCAGACCAAACGAGCCGAACGGCACCAAGCCAATCTCGACTTTGCGCCCGGACAGTTTCTCGCAGAGCATCGAGCCGAGCGCGATACCGACCGAGAACACCGTCAGAATCAGGGTGACCACGGTCTCATCACCGTGCATCCACTCTTTGGCATAGGCTGGAATCTGCGTCAGATAAATCGCCCCGACAAACCAGAACCACGAGTTGCCGACAATCGAGCGTGACACCGCCGGGGTCTGGCCCAGACCGAGTTTCAAGGTGGCCCAGGACTGGCTGAAGATGTTCCAGTTCAGACGCATCTCAGGCGACGCTGCCGCTGCGCGGGGAATGCTGCGACTGGCGAGATAACCCAGCACGGCAATCCCGACGATCGCGCAGGACACCAACGGCGCATAGTGCGAAGAGGACATGATGACCCCGGCACCAATCGTCCCGGCGAGAATCGCCAGAAACGTGCCCATTTCCACCAGGCCGTTGCCGCCCACCAACTCATCCTCGCGCAGCGCTTGCGGCAGGATCGAATACTTCACCGGCCCGAACAGCGCCGAATGCGTGCCCATGGCGAACAGCGCCACCAGCATCAGCGACAAATGATCGAACAGGAAACCGACCGATCCTACGGCCATGATCGCGATTTCCGCGAGTTTGATCAGACGGATCAGCGCGTCCTTGGCGAACTTTTCCCCAAACTGCCCGGCCAGCGCCGAGAACAGGAAGAACGGCAGGATAAACAGCAACGCACACAGGTTGACCCAGATCGAACGGTCACCCTCGATGGTCAGCCGATAAAGAATGGCGAGGATCAGCGACTGCTTGAACACGTTGTCGTTGAACGCGCCGAGCGACTGCGTGATGAAGAACGGCAAGAAGCGCCGGGTGCGCAGCAGGTTGAACTGTGAGGGGTGACTCATCTTCCGTGTTTCCCTGATGTTTAAGGTAGAGAGGCCTGGGTACTGCTTATTGGATTCTCGAACCGCGATCCAGGCCACACCTTACCTAAAACTTTCAGGTTATTTCTTCAAACCTGCAATACATGGCGAGACAAACAGCTCGCCACGCCACGCACCTTGCACGGTGCGTTTGCCGACAATCAGCCACATCACCGCCAGCAACATCACCAGCAGCGTGCCGACGACGCTGAAAAACGTCAGGTTCAGAGTGCTCGCCAGTTTCAGGGTTGCCAGCGAATACACGCCCAACGGGAAGGTGAATCCCCACCAGCCGAGGTTGAACGGAATGCCGTCACGCAAGTAACGCACGGTGATCAGCAGCGCCATCAGCATCCACCACAACCCGAAGCCCCACAGGGTAATGCCGGCAATAAGTCCCAGACCAGAAGCGATCTCGCCGATGCCTGGCAGACCGTTCGCCGCGAAAATCGCTGGCGCATCACCGCCCAACAGCAACATGCCCAGCGCACCGGTGCCGATCGGGCCGAGGGCCAGCCAGCTCGAGGCAGCCATGTTCTCGTGGGGCAGTTTGTGCAGGGCCATGCGCAGCAGCAGAATCGTCAGAATACTGAACGCTACCGGTAGGGAAAAGGCCCAGAGCACGTAGCTTGTCGTCAGCACCACCAGTTGCGAGTGGGCATCGGTGAGATGCGGTGCAAGCAAACCACCGCTGGCCGCCGCCACTTCGGCTGCGACTACCGGCAGCAGCCAAACGGCGGTCATCTGGTCGATGCTGTGTTCCTGACGGGTAAACATCATGTACGGAATCAACACGCCGCAAGCCAGCGACATGGCCACATCGATCCACCACAGCACTTCGGCAAGATGAATCACACCGTCGCCCCAACGCGACAGACCAAACAACAGAAAGCCGTTGATGATCGTCGCCAGGCCCATGGGAATGGTGCCGAAGAACATCGATACCGTGGAGTGGCCGAAAATCCGCCGCGCTTCATCGAAGAACAAAATCCAGCGCGCGGCGTAGGCAGCGGTAAACAGGCTGAACAACAGAATGTTGAACAACCACAAACCTTCAGCAATGGCGTGCAGGCCTGGAATGGCCAACGGCAGTTGCGCCAACGCCAACGCCAGCACACCGGTGCCCATTGTGGCAGCGAACCAGTTCGGGGTGAACTGGCGGATCACTTCGCGCGGATGCTGAAGCTGACTGAGCGGCTTGATGCCGGGTTTGGCACTGTTGGGGCAAATCATCATGAACTCCTGTCCTCTGGTGAGGTTGAGTCCATGGTAGAACCGAATCGAATATCTATATAACGGGTAATATCTCTAACTGTTATCTGTTTTGCCAATAAGCATTCAGACGCTGCCTTCGCTCTCGATCACCAGAATCCGCGCTGCACCTTGCGGATGGGCGACGTGCTCGGTGCCGACGCTCGCATAGAAGATGTCGCCGACATCCAGCTGCACCTGTTTTTCTTCGCCTGACTCGCGGTAATGCATCAGCACTTGGCCATCGAGCACCACAAACACTTCTTCGCCGTCGTTGACGTGCCATTTGTACGGCTGATCCGTCCAGTGCAGGCGCGTGGTGATGCCGTTCATGTTGGCGATGTCCAGCGCGCCCCAGGCGCGCTCGGCGGTGAAGGTCTTGCTGCGAATAATCTTCATGAGTCGATCCGTGCGAAGAGGCGGGGCAAGGCTAACCGAAAGCGCGCCGTTTATGGAACGCGGCACACTTTGGATGGCGCTGGACGCAGGCTCAGCAACAGGGCGCCTAAAGCCAACACGATCAGAATTGCCCCGTAACCATCGGTGGTCGCCAGCAGACCGTAGCTGCGCGACAAGTGCCCGGCGAGCAACGCCGGCAGACAGAACGCCAGATAACTGAGTACGTAATAGGCCGCCATCAATCCGGCACGCTCATGAGGCAAGGCCAGTGGCACCAGACTACGCACGGCACCGAGAAATCCCGAACCAAAGCCGCAACCGGCGACCAGCGTGCCGAGGAAAAACACCGACAGACTGGCGCTGTGCACCCCCAGCAGAATCAACACCAGGCCGATCGGCAACAGGCTCGCGCCCAACTGCAATGCCCTTGTCGCGGGACGATTGCGCAGCGTGAAAATCATCAATGCACCGGTCACCGTCAGGGCAGCCACGGTTGCGCCGCCGATCAGATTGGAAGTCGAACCGGTGGCGGTGCGCACCAGCGATGGCGCGAGGGAGGCGTAGAAACCGCCGAGCGCCCAGGTTGCGGTGTTCAGCGGCAACACTCGCCACAACGTTGAACGTGCCTGCACCGGCACATGCAAAGTCGGCCGCAACGATGCCCACGCCCCGGCTTGCGGGGTGACGCTTTCCGGTAAGCGCCAGACATAAATGCCCTGCAATACAAACAGTGCGAGCAGCAGCCAATAGGTCAGTTGCAGCGGTGCCGGCGCAAATTCGGCCAACAAACCGCAGCCCATGCCGCCCAAGGCCATGCCGAGCAACGGCGCCACACTGTTGATCAACGGCCCCTGCTGGCGATCCGTGTCGAGCAGGGTCGCGCTTAAAACAGCGGTGGCCATGCCGGTGGCAAATCCTTGCAGAACACGCGCGCTGATCAGCCACGCCACACTGTCGGCGTAGATAAACAGCAACATCGCCAACGCGTTGAGCAGCACGGCGGTGAAGATCACCGGTTTACGTCCCAGGTGATCGGAAAGGGAGCCGACAGTTAATAGCGCCGCCAACAGGCTGAGGGCGTAGACGCCGAAAATCAGGGTCAGAACGGCTGCCGAGAAATGCAGTTGATCCTGATACAAGTGATACAGCGGTGTCGGCGCCGTGGAAGCAGCGAGAAAACTGAGTAAGGTGATCGCCAGAAACCACAGGCTGGATCGATTGGAAGCAAGGCTGATCATGGGCACACTCCGCAAAAGCTAATTTTTTGCTTTTGCGGAGTGTGCTACTGCCTCGCGCTTAAAGCAAATTCTTTGTGTTAAGGTCTGCCGCATGGCTATTAAAGAAGGTTTACGCCCCGGCGGCCGCAGTGCCCGGGTGCAAGATGCAATTCATTCGGCAGTCCGTGCGCTCCTGCAAGAACAGGAGCGCTCGAGCGTGACCGTCCCGCAAATCGCCGCTCGCGCCGGGGTGACGCCATCGACGATTTACCGGCGTTGGGGTGATCTGTCCGCGTTGCTAGCAGACGTCGCCCTCGCCCGCATGCGCCCGGACAGCGAACCGGCGCAAACCGGCAGCCTGCGCAGTGATATTCGTGCGTGGGCCGAGCAGTATCTCGATGAGATGAGTTCGGAGCCTGGGCGCAACATGATGCGCGACGTGCAGGCGAGCGCTACGCCGGGGTATTGCGTGACGATCATTGGCGCGCAATTGCAGACGATCATCGCGCGACATCCCGATGAGGCGGCGCCGAGTGTTGATCGGTTGATCAATCTGGTGGTGGCGCCGGTGGTGTTCCGTATCCTGTTTTCGGCGGCGGCGCTGGAGGTGGATGAGCTGCATCGGCTGATCGATATTGCGCTACGTCAGGACTGACGCCGATATTCATGTAGGAGCTGCGGCACGCTGCGATCTTTTGATCTTGATTTTGAAAAATAAAAAGATCGCAGCCTCGTTTCACTCGACAGCTCCTACAGGGTTCGATGCCTGGCAATGTCAACGCACAACGCCTCCATTCAAAACTGCGACACCCCGCCACGCCACGACCTTGGTCGACACTGACTAACCGCCCCGCGCATGCGAGACTGTCCGCCCGGGCAGGAGTGCCGGGGAGTCTTTTGTCGGGAGTGTTGCATGTCGCTGTCCACCGGGCTGATCGCCGCCGTCGCCCTGGCCTATATGGCCATCATGTTCGCCATCGCCTTTTACGGCGACCGACGCAGCGCGCCGTTGCCGCCGCGCGTGCGTGCCTGGGTGTACAGCCTGTCGCTGGCGGTTTACTGCACCAGCTGGACGTTCTTCGGTGCGGTCGGCCAGGCAGCCGAACAACTGTGGTCATTCCTGCCGATTTACCTCGGACCGATCCTGCTGTTGGTGGGCGCGCCGTGGGTCCTGCAGAAAATGGTGATGATCAGCAAACAGGAGAACATCACCTCCATCGCTGACTTTATCGCTGCACGCTACGGCAAATCGCAATCGCTGGCGGTGGTCGTAGCGCTGATCTGTCTGGTCGGCGTCCTCCCCTACATCGCCCTGCAACTCAAAGGCATCGTTCTCGGCGTGAATCTGTTGATCGGCGCCGGTGCCGACGCCATGGGCACTCGCGCCCAAGACACCGCGCTGATCGTGTCACTGGTGCTGGCACTGTTCACCATAGTCTTCGGTACGCGCAACCTCGATGCCACCGAACACCACCGTGGCATGGTGTTGGCGATTGCCTTCGAATCGCTGGTCAAACTGTTCGCTTTTCTCGCCGTCGGTGCCTTCGTCACCTATGGCCTGTATGACGGTTTCGATGACCTGTTCAACCAGGCCATGCTCGCCCCGCGGCTTGAGGAATACTGGAAAGAAACCATCAATTGGCCGTCGATGGTGGTGCAGACCGGCGTGGCGATGATGGCGATCATCTGTCTGCCCCGGCAGTTCCACGTCACGGTGGTGGAGAACATTGATCCGCAGGATCTGCGCCTGGCCAAATGGGTATTTCCGGCGTACCTCGCCCTGGCTGCACTGTTCGTAGTCCCGATCGCTTTAGCCGGTCAGATGATGTTGCCAAGTGACGTCTTGCCCGACTCCTTCGTGATCAGCCTGCCACTGGCGCAAGCCCACCCGGCACTGGCGATGCTTGCGTTTATCGGTGGCGCGTCGGCGGCGACCGGCATGGTGATTGTCGCCAGTGTTGCGCTGTCGACCATGGTCTCCAACGACATGCTGTTGCCGTGGTTGCTGCGCAGAAATAACGCCGAGCGCCCGTTCGAAGTATTCCGCCAGTGGATGCTCTCGGTGCGGCGCGTGAGCATCGTGGTGATTCTGTTGCTGGCGTACGTCAGCTATCGCTTGCTCGGCTCGACCGCGAGTCTGGCGACCATCGGCCAGATCGCCTTCGCCGCCGTGACTCAACTGGCACCCGCCATGCTCGGTGCCTTGTACTGGAAACAGGCCAACCGTCGCGGCGTTTTCGCAGGTTTGGCTGCGGGCACTTTCCTCTGGTTCTACACGTTGATCCTGCCGATTGCCGCGCACAGTCTCGGTTGGTCGCTGAGCAGTTTTCCGGGGCTGGCGTGGCTGCACAGCAATCCACTGAACCTGCCGATCACCCCGCTGACCCAAGGTGTGGTGTTGTCGCTGGCCGGTAACTTCACCCTGTTTGCCTGGGTTTCGGTGTTATCCCGCACGCGCGTGTCGGAGCACTGGCAGGCCGGGCGCTTCATCGGACAGGAGATCAGCGCACGGCCGAGTGCACGCTCGATGCTGGCGGTGCAGATCGACGATTTGCTGCAATTGGCCGCGCGTTTCGTCGGTGAGGAACGTGCGCGGCAGAGCTTTATTCGCTTCGCCTATCGACAGGGCAAAGGCTTCAACCCGAACCAGAATGCCGACGGCGAATGGATTGCCCATACCGAGCGCTTGCTGGCCGGTGTGCTTGGCGCTTCTTCGACGCGTGCTGTAGTAAAAGCCGCCATCGAAGGTCGGGAAATGCAACTGGAAGACGTCGTCCGAATCGCCGACGAAGCCTCCGAGGTACTGCAATTCAACCGCGCTCTGCTGCAAGGTGCGATCGAGAACATCACCCAAGGCATCAGCGTGGTCGACCAGTCGCTGAAACTGGTGGCCTGGAACCGGCGCTATCTGGAACTGTTCAACTACCCGGACGGTTTGATCAGCGTTGGCCGACCGATTGCCGACATCATCCGCTACAACGCCGAGCGCGGTTTGTGCGGCCCCGGTGAAGCGGAAGTCCACGTTGCCCGGCGTTTGCACTGGATGCGTCAAGGCCGCGCGCATACCTCTGAACGTTTGTTCCCCAACGGCCGGGTGATCGAGCTGATCGGCAACCCGATGCCCGGTGGCGGTTTCGTCATGAGTTTCACCGACATCACCGCGTTCCGCGAAGCCGAGCAGGCGTTGACCGAAGCCAACGAAGGGCTGGAGCAACGGGTCAGCGAACGCACTCAGGAACTGTCGCAACTCAACGTCGCGCTGACCGAAGCCAAGGGCACCGCCGAGGCGGCCAACCAGTCGAAAACCCGCTTCCTCGCGGCGGTCAGCCATGACTTGATGCAACCGCTGAACGCCGCCCGCCTGTTCTCCGCCGCCCTCTCCCATCAGGATGACGGCTTGAGCAGCGAGGCGCAGACACTGGTGCAACATCTCGACAGTTCCTTGCGCTCGGCCGAGGATCTGATCAGCGATCTGCTGGATATTTCCCGACTGGAAAACGGCAAGATCAACCCGGATCGCAAGCCGTTCGCCGTCAATGAGCTGTTCGACATTCTCGGCGCCGAGTTCAAGGCGCTGGCCCAGGAACAAGGATTGACCTTCCGTGTACGCGGCAGTCATCTGCGCATCGACAGCGACATCAAATTGCTCAGACGTATTCTGCAGAACTTCCTCACCAACGCATTTCGCTACGCCAAAGGCCCGGTGTTGCTGGGCGTGCGTCGACGTGGCGGCGAGTTGTGCCTGGAGGTGTGGGATCGCGGACCAGGGATTCCGGAAGATAAACAGCAGGTGATTTTCGAGGAGTTCAAGCGCCTCGACAGCCATCAGACCCGCGCCGAAAAAGGTCTCGGGCTGGGTTTGGCGATTGCCGATGGTTTGTGCCGTGTACTCGGGCATACCTTGCGTGTGCGTTCGTGGCCGGGGCGCGGCAGTGTGTTCAGCGTCAGCGTGCCGCTGGCTCGCTCACAAGCCGTGCCGGCGAGCGCCGCGGTTGAATTGAGTGGCAAATTGCTGAGCGGCGCGCAAGTGCTGTGCATCGACAACGAAGACAGCATTCTGATCGGCATGAACAGCCTGCTGAGCCGCTGGGGCTGTCAGGTATGGACGGCGCGTAATCGTGAGGAATGCGCGGCGTTGTTGAACGACGGGGTGCGACCGCAAGTGGCGCTGGTCGACTATCACCTCGATCACGGGGATACCGGCACCGAGTTGATGGCGTGGTTGCGCACGCATCTGGGTGAGCCGGTGCCGGGGGTGGTGATCAGTGCTGACGGGCGACCGGAGATGGTCGCGCAGGTGCATGCGGCGGGGCTGGATTATCTGGCCAAACCGGTGAAGCCGGCGGCGTTGCGGGCGTTGTTGAGTCGGTATTTGCCGTTGTAGAAGCAAAAGATCGCAGCCTCCGGCAGCTCCTACATTGGTACGGCGTACATCCTGTAGGAGCTGCCGGAGGCTGCGATCTTTTGAACTTTATTCAGGGAGTTCGACAAGACCATCGACATCGGTCATCGCCCGTTCCAGCAAATCCGCCGGCAAGCTTTTGCTCGCCCGCGCACCGAGCAACTTCAGCTGTTCACTGCGACTGACCAGATTGCCGCGCCCCTCTGTGAGCTTGTTGCGCGCTGAGCTGTAGGCTTTATCCAGCTGTTGCAGACGATTGCCGACCTCGTCGAGATCCTGAATAAACAGCACAAACTTGTCGTACAGCCACCCGGCGCGCTCGGCGATTTCCCGGGCGTTCTGGCTCTGACGCTCCTGCTTCCACAGACTGTCGATCACGCGCAAAGTCGCCAGCAACGTGGTCGGGCTGACGATGACGATGTTGCGGTCGAAGGCTTCCTGAAACAGTGATGGCTCCGCCTGCAACGCCGCCGAAAACGCCGCTTCGATCGGCACGAAGAGCAAAACGAAATCGAGGCTGTGCAGCCCTTCCAGACGCTTGTAGTCCTTGCCGGCCAGGCCTTTGACGTGATTGCGTAACGACAGGACGTGCTGCTTGATCGCAATCTGCCCGAGGCTGTCGTCGTCGGCAGCCACGTATTGCTGATAGGCGGTGAGGCTCACCTTGGAGTCCACCACCACTTGCTTGTCGCCCGGCAGATAGATGATCACGTCAGGCTGGAAGCGCTCGCCGTCCGGGCCTTTGAGATTGACCTGCGTCTGGTACTCGCGGCCCTTCTCCAGACCGGCGTGTTCGAGCACACGTTCAAGAATCAGCTCGCCCCAGTTGCCTTGGGTTTTCTGGCCTTTGAGGGCGCGGGTCAGGTTGGTCGCTTCGTCGCTCAAACGCAGGTTGAGCGCCTGCAACCGTTCAAGCTCCTTGGCCAGCGAGAAGCGCTCGCGGGCCTCGGCCTGATAGCTTTCTTCCACACGTTTTTCGAAGGATTGAATGCGCTCCTTGAGCGGATCCAGCAACTGGCCGAGCCGTTGCTGACTGGTCTCGGCAAAACGCTGCTCGCGCTCATCGAAGATCTTCCCGGCCAGTTCGGCAAACTGCGCGCGCAGTTCATCGCGCGAACCTTGCAAGTCGCTGAGGCGTTGCTGATGACTTTCCTGCTGCTCGCGCAGTTCGGCGTTCAGCGAAGCGGCCTGTGCGTCGAGGCGGCGCAGTTCAGCTTCCTTATTGGCGCGTTCGAGGTTCCAGGCGTGGGAGGCATCGCGGGCGTCGTCACGCTCGATCTGCAGCAATTCGACTTCCCGGCGCAGAGCGGCCAGATCAGCCTGCTTGGCGGCATTGGCCTGGCCGAGATCGGCCACTTCATCGCGGCTGGCGTCGAGTTGCGCGTTGAGTCCGTCCTGGGCCAGTTGGGCCATGGCCAGCCGTTCTTCGAGCAAGGCGACCTCGGCTTGGCCATTGCTCGCCCGACGCTGCAGTTGCCAGGCGAGTGCCAACAATGGCAGCCCTGCCCCTGCGAGACCGAGCAACACGCTGGTCAAGTCCATCGCCATAACGACTCCTGCCGATTCGATAAAGCCTGAAGGTTAACCAAGGTGTCAGGTCTTGGACAGCTCAGTCTTCGAGCAGACCGAGTTCCTGCTGCGCGCGACGATCACCAGCGCGGGCGGCCTGGCGCAGCAGATCCTGACCGATGCGCCGATCCCGAGCGTTACCGCACTCGCGGCACATCAGTTGACCGAGACGACTTTGCGCGGCGACGACACCTTCACGCGCCGGTTGCTTGAGCAGGCGGCCAGCGAGGTGTTTGGCATTGTGGCTGGCGCTCAGGCGCGGGCTGTCGAGCAGCCATTCGGCAACGCGAACGGTAAAGCGCTTGGGCGGAGTAACACGGGGAGGTTCTGAGGTTACAGAGTCTGATACTGAGCGAAACTTCATAAAGCACTGTGGGACGAATCGGAAGGCGCGCCACTCTACTCTCTTTTTCTTACAGGTAAAGTCGAAAAACAACCCGGCACGCCCGTCCTAGAGCAAGCGCTCGGGACAATCCACAGAAGCTGTGGATAACTCAGTGGACAACCGCCCTCCAACCCTCGCAAAGCCTTATGGAATGGGGCCCGCAGTCAAACTGACGATTTTTTCACCAACAAAAAAAAGCGATGTTTTTCATTGACTTAAACTTTCGTTACAGGCAGCCATCGGGGTCAGGATTGATGTGACAGTGCCGTTACAGGTCGCGCAACTAATGTGCACAAGTACCTGTTACTGGGTTATATCGATGCACTTTTTCCGAGCGTTTTCACCATGACTCTGGGGATAAGCGGCGTAAACACACAGTTTTGTGAGTGGAGCTACACCGACCGACGGTAGCAATCTGCACCATCTGGCCTGAATCTGCAGATCAGCGGAGCTGAAGCAGTGGTCGATTTCAGTCTTTTTCAAACCAGGGTTTGCTTTAAGCATTTCGATCCGTTAGTATCCGCGGCGTTAGTACCAAGCTGAAAGTCAATTCCGGTCGAACACATCCCCACGGTCAGCCTTCTACCAAGAAGCCCTACCGAAAAAAGCGGGAACGACCCCTCGATGGTTTCCAGGTAAATCTTGCGACGACACTGCCTTCGAATGATGCGAAGGGTGTTGCGAAGACCACTTACTCTGACCGAACCAACCTGCAAATTGATCAGGATCTTCACCCCGGGCCCAGAACCTTTGCCCTTGATGTGTTGCCTGCCCTCCTAAGTACCTACCTGCCAGCCCAAGCGCGCCAACTTAATTGCGCTTCAAACTGGCTGCTTTGTTCCAGTCGGGTTCTTCGTTCGACCAATGGTGGTCGACGTTACTGGAACGTTTTAACGTTGCACGGTTCTTATCCGTGTCATTTGTAGGAACACCTAATAACTATGTCTACTCAAATCCATACTCAGGATGCCATTCGCACCCTAACCAACGCTTTTGCACCAATGAACTGCCTGATCATGGCCGCTCGCAAAGGCTGCTTCAGCTTCACACTGGTCAACGAACACGGTATCGCCCGCCACAGCGAGCGTCTGTACCCCGATCAGTACTCCAGCGCCGAACCGCTGCAGGCCGTGATCGACCGTACCCGTCAGGCATTGATTGCCTGAGAGCCGAAAAGGCTGCAAAAGCAAAAGCCCCGCACAAAATGCGGGGCTTTTTATTGCCTGATGTTTCACTTTTAGCCGTTGGCGCTTAAGTACCAACGGATATAACGGTTATAACTCGAAGCCGGAAATATTTTAAAAACAGGCCTTTACGTCGCGAATATGACACTACACTTCAACTCAAGCGGCGTGATCCGCTTGCGGCGAGCCTGAACCGATCCACTGCTGCCAAGCCCCCCCCTTCAGGACTCGCCATCAATAACAAGAACCGAGGGTTTTATGGGTATCGCTGCCAGCGAACTGTGCCGCTACGTGATCCGTCCCACGCTGATCTACCTGGGACGTCACAGCGCGACTGCCGAATCTCTGCTGCTGGGCATCGCCGCCAGCCAGTCAGCCCTCGGTTCCGCCCTGCATGACCGCCGTGGCCACGGGCTTTACCGCATCGCCGAGCAGCGCCATCAAGCCCTTTGGGATGATTACCTGGCACTCGATCCGGAGCGCGCCAGCCTGGTTCGCGGCCTCGCCAGCCAGCATGCTTTCCTGACTGGCCCGCATCTGGAACTGACGGTGAATCTGCGTTACGCCACGGCTATTGCCTGGCTCCTTGTGGAAGAGCAAAACCCCACCCTCCCCGATTCGAATGACTTGCTGGGAATGGCGCGTATCTGGCGTCAGACCTTTCAACCCCAAGGTCGCCTGCGCGACTTCACTTACGCCTGGCACACCTGTGTTTCAACGGTGAATCAGGTCGCCTGCTGACCGACCGGTTTCAGAAGATCGCACAACAGGTCGCGATTTTGGTCGGATTGTCCTACAAAACCGCTCTAACTCAAGGCATACGGACTATAGCGCTGGGACGAAAATGTTGGTAATTTTCGCCCCGGTGATCATCAGGAGTTCTAATAATGAAAAAAGTCATGCTCAAAACCACCCTTAGCCTCGCCGTTACCCTTGCCTCCACTCAAATTTTCGCGGCCGGCTTTGCCCTCAACGAACAAAGCATCAGTGGGATGGGGACTGGTTTTGCCGGGCGATCTTCTTCTGCTGACGACGCAAGTACTGTTTATGGCAACCCTGCCGGCATGTCGCGCATCAAGCGTGAACAAGTTACCGGTGGTGTAGCCGTTGTCGATGCTCATACCGATATCAGCAATGCCAGCTCCAGCCCCAATGGCGGCAGCAACAAAGGCGACATGGTGCCCTTCACCGCTGTACCTATGGGCTTCTACGTCAAACCGATCGATGAGCATTGGGCATTCGGCCTCGGTGTTTATGTGCCGTTCGGCCTGATCACTGATTATGAAAACGGCTTTGCCGGCCGTTACTTCGGCAGCAAGTCCGAAGTGCAAGTCATCACTTTCCAACCGACCGTCAGCTACGCCTTCAACGACAAAGTTTCGATCGGTTTCGGCCCAACCATCAACCGCATTGACGGTGCACTGGAATCCAATCTGTCGATCACTCAAGCCCTGCCGGACGGCAAGGTCAAGATCAAGGGTGACGACACTGCACTGGGCTACAACGTCGGCCTGCTGGTACAAGCCACCGACTCCACTCGCGTGGGCCTGACCTATCACTCGAAAGTCGACTACAAGCTCGAAGGCAACACCAAGGTCAACTACGGCGCACTGGCCGCAGTCGGTCTGGGCGCCAGCCAGAAGTACGACGCTTCGCTGAAGATCACCACACCTGAATCGGTCGACCTCTCGGTAACCCAGGCGATCAACGATCGCTGGAACGTGTATGCCGGTACCACCTGGACCCGTTGGAGCCAGCTGGAAAAAATCACCGTCAAGAACTCTGGCGTTCAGCCGCTGCTGGCCGGCCAGTTCGGTTCGATCAACGAAGACCAGAACTGGCATGACTCCTGGGCGTACGCCGTGGGTACGTCGTATCAGTTGAACAAGGAATGGGTATTGCGTACCGGTCTGACCTTCGACCAGTCGCCGACCAATAACGAAGACCGTTCGCCACGCATTCCGACTGGCGACCGCACCATCTTCAGTATCGGTGCTGGCTGGAGCCCGACCGACGACCTGACCATCGACGTCGCTTACTCGTACCTGAAAGAAGAGTCAGTGAAGATCCGCAACGAAAACAACCGTGGCCAGAGCTACGACGCCAAGTATGAAAACTCGGCAAACGGTTTCGGTGTCGGCGCTACTTACCGCTTCTGATGCTGTGTGGCGAGGCTAACCCCTCGCCCACAAAAAGCCCCGCTCTCTTTGCAGAGGCGGGGCTTTTTAATGCCTGAAATTTGTGCGACCTGTAGGAGCTGTCGAGTGCAACGAGGCTGCGATCTTTTGATCTGTTTTTTTAAAATCAAAAGATCGCAGCGTGCCGCAGCTCCTACAGGTCAGGGCTTCAAGGGTTTCGAGGCGATAGCCTTTTCGATCGCGGCAATAAATTCCGGATCATCAGGCTTGGTCAGGCTGGAGAAATTGGCGATCACCTTGCCCTGGCGATCGACCACATACTTGTAGAAATTCCACTTCGGTGCGCTGCTCTGTGCGGCCAGCACCTGGAACAGATGCGCAGCATCATCACCACGAACCTTCTGCGGCTCGGTCATGGCGAACGTCACGCCGTAATTGGCGTAACAGACCTTGGCGGTCTCGGCGCTGTCCTTGGACTCCTGCTTGAAGTCATTGGAAGGCACGCCGAGCATTTCCAGCCCTTGCCCTTCGTAGCGCTTATGCAGCGCCTCCAGGCCTTCGAACTGCGGCGCGAAACCGCAGAAGCTTGCGGTGTTGACCACCACCAACGGTTTGTCGGCGTACTGTTTGCACAGATCGATGGATTCCTTGGCTCGCAGTTTGGGCAGCGAGCCTTGCAGCAATTCGGGACAGTCGGCGGCCTGGGCCAGACCAGTCAACGCCATCAGCAACGCGGGAACAGCACACCAGCGCATCAGCATGTCGAGCATCCTTGAGCAGTCGTCAGAGTTTGACGTTACTCGCCATGCCTGTTTCTAGCAAATGCTCATGCCCAACTGCATCAACGCCAGACCACCCTGATGCCAGCCCCACCACACCAGCGCCAGCAATGCGGCGCCGAGTGCGGTGATGACGATTCGTGACCAGAGTTGACTCATACGGCGCTCGCAGCGGCTTGCAGGCGCGCGACCGGCCGTTCGCGCACCGGCCAGTTCAGCGCCGCCGCCAGCAGACTCAATAGAATCGCCACTTGCCAGATCAAGTCATAACTCCCGGTTCGGTCATACACCACCCCGCCCAGCCAGCCGCCAAGAAACGAGCCGAGCTGATGGAACAGGAACACGATGCCGCCGAGCATGGACAGGTTTCGCACACCAAACAAGGTCGCCACCGTACCGTTGGTCAACGGCACCGTCGACAGCCACAGGAAGCCCATGGCCATGCCAAACAGGTAGGCCGACGTGGTCGTCACCGGCAGCCACAGGAACAGCACAATCACCACCGCGCGCAATAGGTACAACGCTGTCAGCAGACGCGGTTTGGACATACGCCCGCCGAGCCAACCGGCGGTGTAGGTGCCGAAGATATTGAACAGGCCGATCAACGCCAGCACCGTGGTGCCGACACTGGCGGGCAGATGCTGATCGACCAGATACGCAGGCAGGTGCACACCGATGAACACCACCTGAAAACCGCAGACAAAAAAGCCGAATGCCAACAACCAGAAACCCGAATGCGAACAGGCTTCGCGCAGGGCTTCGGACAAGGTTTGTTCATGGCCGAGCACTGGTAACGGCTTGTCCTTGAGCATGCTCACCAGCGGCACGATCATCGCCACCAGCAGCCCCAAGACCAACAGTGCCGCCGACCAGCCGAGCCAGCCGATCAACCCGAGGGTGCCCGGCAACATGGCGAACTGGCCGAACGAACCGGCGGCGCTGGCAATGCCCATGCCCATGCTGCGTTTCTCCGGCGGCACGGCGCGGCCGACGACGCCGAGAATCACCGAGAACGAAGTGCCGGACAGACCGATACCGATCAGCAAACCGGCGCTCAGTGACAGCGTCACCGCTGAGTCCGACAGGCCCATGCACACCAGACCCGCCGCGTAGAGCAGCCCACCAATGAGCACCACTTTTGCCGCGCCGAAGCGGTCAGCCAATGCGCCGGTAAACGGTTGCGCCAGGCCCCAGATCAAATTCTGCAAAGCGATGGCGAAGGCAAACACCTCGCGCCCCCAGCCGAACTGCGCGCTCATCGGTGACAGAAACAGGCCAAAACCGTGCCGCACGCCCAATGACAACGCCAAAATCAGCGCACTTCCGACCAAAACCCAACCGCACGTACGCCACATCGATGTCATTGTTATTCTCCGCTTGCGGGTATATACCCGCTTGAGTTTGGAAAAACCGGCCTCAGGCCAGTTCATCCAGCAATCTGAGCAAGGTTTCACGCTTCTCGGCACCCAGTCGATCGATCAACCGCTGCTGCGCCGCCTCCCAGGCCGGCAGTGCCGCTGCCAGGCGCTGCACGCCGGTTTCGGTGAGTTTGACGATGCGATTGCGCATGTCCTCGCCCTCGGCCAACGCCACCAGCCCCTCACCCTCCAGCACCCGCAGATTGCGCCCGAGAGTGCTGCGATCAAGACCCATGGCTTCGGCCAGTTCCGAGATGCTCGGTTGATCCAGACGCTGCAGGTTGCACAGCAAAGAATACTGGGCAACGTTGATCCCGAAGCCATCGAGAGCGCCATCGTAATGCCTGCTGACGCCACGAGCGGCGCGACGCAGGTTGGTGCACAAACACTGAGAAGGAAGCATGATGCGTGTATATACCCGCGACTGTGTTAAATCAAGTTACAGATGAGTTTACCCATAACATTTGTGCTGCCTGACAGATCGATTTCGCGAGCAGGCTCGCTCCCACATTTGAAAATGCGATCCCCTGTGGGAGCGAGCCTGCACGCGAAGAGGCCGGTACAAACAATCCAAAACTGTCAGACCAAAACCAATCCAACCAATATCACCATCTCCAGCAATTCCAGCAACGCCCCCGCCGTATCGCCCGTCGTCCCGCCCAACCGCCGCATCATCACCTGCCGCAGCCAGACAAACACTCCGAGAGCAATCACCAGCGCAACGACGGCGCCCAACCCGGCGATCATCACGCAGGCCAGCGCACTCATGCCCAACACCCACCATCCAGCCCTGCGCGGCAAATGATCCGCCAACGCCTGCCCCAACCCGCCGGCCCGCATATAGGGCGTAGTCAGAAACAGCCCAAGCAACGCCGCCCGCCCGAGCAACGGCACGATGATCAATGCCAGACCTTGCTGCTGTTCGATCAGCGCCAGCAGCGCAGCAAACTTGAGCAACAACACCAACACCAGCGTGACCACCGCAATCGGCCCGCTGCGCGGATCTTTCATGATCGTCAGCGTGCGCTCGCGATCACCAAAACCGCCGAGCCAGGCATCGGCGCTGTCGGCCAGGCCATCGAGATGCAACGCGCCACTGAGCAACACCCACACCGTCAGCAACAGCGCCGCATGCAACAACAACGGCGCGCCCGCCAACGCCAGATTCAACGCCCACAGGATCACGCCAAACAGCAGCCCAACCAGCGGATAAAACAGCAGCGACCGCCCAAGCTGTTCCGGTTCGGGCATCCCCGGCAAACGAATCGGCAGGCTGCTGAGAAATTGCAGGGCGATCCACAGCGGCAACATGTCAGCGACCTTCCTTGAGCGAACCATCCGCTTGAACCGTCAGCGCAAACAACGCGCCGTGAGCGACTTCGACATTGAGCAGTTGTTCGCGCGGCAACCCGCGCGCTTGCGCCAGCAACAGGCGCATCACACCACCGTGACTGATCAGCAAAACCCGCTCGCCAGCGTATGCATTGTGCAGGCGCGCAACGGCCGCCAGCACCCGAGCCGCGAACTCGCTGACCGGTTCACCCTGCGGCGGCGTGAACGAATACGGATCGGCCCAGAACAACCCCAAGGCCTCGGCATCGGTCTCCATCAACGCTGCCGCGCTCTGCCCTTCCCACGCGCCGAAATGCAGTTCCTGCAGATCCTTGTCCAGATGCATTGACAGGTTCAGTTGCTCACCCAGCTCAGCGGCGAACCGCGCACAACGCTGCAACGGCGAACTGACAATCCGAGCCCAAGGCCCGCCCTCGACCACCGCCGCACGCATCTGCAACCAACCCTTTTCAGTCAGCGCATCGTCGAGGCTGCCACGCAGACCACCGCCGAGCTCAGTCTCACCATGGCGCAGCAGATCCAGTTGCAGAGTCATGCCGGACGATCCGCTACCGCCGCTTCAGCGAACGTCGCCATCTGCCCGTGCAGGTCGCAGGCCAGACGCAACAATGGCACCGCCAGCGCAGCGCCACTGCCCTCGCCCAGACGCAGGCCGAGTTCCAGCAACGGCTCGGCCTTCAGCGTTTCCAGCACATGACGATGGCCCGGCTCCGCGCCACGATGACCGAACAGCAACCACTCGCGACAGGCCGGATTCAAACGCACCGCGACCAGCGCCGCGACCGTGCAGATAAAGCCGTCGACCAGCACCGCAACGCCTTCTTGAGCCGCTGCCAGATAGGCACCGACCAGTGCGGCGATTTCGAAACCACCGAGATTGAACAGGGTCTGCAACGCATCGCCACGCTGTCCGGCGTGCAATGCCAGCGCACGCTCGATCACTTGTGCTTTATGGCTGACACCTTGGGCATTCAGCCCGGTGCCGGGGCCGGTCAGATGCGCCACCGGGCAATCGAGCAAGGCGCAGGCCAAGGCACTCGCCGCGGTGGTGTTGCCAATACCCATTTCGCCGCCGATGAACAACTGCGCGCCCGCCGCTTTCGCCCGTAACAGACTGTCGCGACCGGCCTGCAAGGCGAGTTCGCCCTGAGCCTGAGTCATTGCCGCACCCTGAGCGAAGTTCGCCGTACCCGCGCCAATGTTCAAATGACGCACACCCGGCAGGTTCAGCGCGGGATTCACCGTGCCCAGATCGACCACTTCCAGCTGCGCGCCAAGCTGCCGCGCCAACACACTGATCGCCGCACCGCCGCTGACAAAGTTGAGCAGCATCTGCCCGGTGACTTCCTGCGGGAACGCCGAAACACCTTCAGCGACCACGCCGTGATCACCGGCAAAAATCGCGATCCACACTTGCGAGAGCGTCGGTTTGACCTGGCCTTGCAGGCCGGCCAATTGCACCGCGACCGATTCCAGACGCCCCAGCGAACCCGCCGGTTTGGTCAGTTGCTGTTGCCGCGCCGTCGCTTGTTCAACGACGTTGAGATCGACCGGTTTGCACGGGTTCAGCCACCAGGTTTGAGTCATAACGCAGGTCCTTTCAGAGTCAGGGGCAGGCCGGCGACGGTCAGGACAACACGCTGACAGCGCTCGGCCAGAGCTTGATGCAGCCAACCGGCTTCATCGACGTAGCGGCGAGTCAATTCGCCCAGCGGCACGACACCCATTCCGGTCTCGTTGCTGACAAAAATGATTTCTCCCGGCAGCGAGGCCAGGCATTCGAGCAGGGCTTCGCGCTCGGCAGCGAGGCGTTCGGCGTCATCGAGCATCAGCAGATTGGTCAGCCACAGGGTCAGGCAATCGACCAGCAGGCAACGCTCGGCACTGGCGCTTTCGCGCAGGACGCGGGCCAGTTCCAAGGGTTCTTCGATGAGCGCCCATTCGGCGGGACGGCGGGCGCGGTGATGGGCGACGCGATCGCTCATTTCACCGTCCAGCGGTTGACTGGTGGCGATGTAAGTCACGGCCAGGCCGCTATCGCTGGCGAGTTTTTCGGCCAGACGGCTTTTGCCGGAGCGGGCGCCGCCGAGGATCAGTTGGAGCATGGGGGGACATCCTGAAAATTATATGTTGAAGCCACAGGCGCTATCGCGAGCAGGCTCACTCCTACAAGGGATCTCGAGCAACCCTGAGTTCTGTGTAAAACACATAACCCTGTAGGAGTGAGCCTGCTCGCGATGAGGCCATTAAATTCACCTCAAATCCCACAGAGCCGACGCAACAGCTCGGTATCCAGATGCTTCTCCACCAGATCCGCCAACCGCTCGATATCGCGCTCGCGCAAGGCGTGATAATCCACCGCCTGCACATCGCTCAACCCGGCCCAGCGCAGCAACGCTGCACTCGCCGTCGGCGACTCGAACAAGCCATGCAGATACGTGCCAAACACCTGCCCATCAACACTCTGCGCGCCGTCGCAACGGCCATCATCCAGATGCACCGCCGCATTCTCCAGCGCCGGTCCGCTGGTCACGCCGGCATGAATTTCATAGCCGCTGACTGCAGCATCTTCCAGCGCCAGCCGTCCACGCACATTGCGCAACTGCTTCTCGGCCTCAAGTGTGGTTTCGAACGCCAGCAAGCCCAAACCGGCACTCGTGCCCGGCGCACCTTCAAGACCGAGTGGGTCATGCACCTGCTCGCCGAGCATCTGCAGACCGCCGCAGATCCCCAGCAGTTTGCCGCCGTAACGCAAGTGCCGAGAGATCGCCGTATCCCAGCCATTGGCACGCAGATAAGCCAGATCACTGCGCACGCTTTTCGAGCCCGGCAGGATGATCAGATCGGCAGCAGGAATCGCCTGCCCCGGGCCGACAAATTGCAGATCGACCTGAGGATGTAGACGCAGCGGATCGAAGTCGGTGTGGTTGCTGATGCGCGGCAACACCGGCACCACCACTTTCAGCACTTGTTCGGCCTTGTCGGTCTGGCGCTGATCGATGCCGTCCTCGGCCTCCAGGTGCAGATCCATCACATAGGGCAACACGCCCACCACCGGTTTGCCGGTGCGCTGTTCCAGCCAGTCGAGGCCCGGTTGCAGCAACGCGATGTCACCGCGAAAACGGTTGATGATGAAACCTTTGACCCGCGCCTGCTCACTCGGCGACAGCAACTCCAACGTGCCAACCAAGTGCGCGAAAACCCCGCCGCGATTGATGTCGGCAATCAGCAACACCGGGCAATCCACCGCTTCGGCGAAGCCCATGTTGGCGATGTCGCCGGCGCGCAGATTGATCTCGGCCGGCGAGCCCGCGCCTTCGACCATCACCAGCGGATAGGCAGCGCTGAGTCGCTCGTGAGAAGCCAAAACAGCTTGCATCGCGATGGCTTTGTAGTCGTGATACGCCACGGCATTCATCGACGTCACCGCGCGACCATGAATGATCACTTGCGCACCGGTGTCGCTGTTCGGCTTGAGCAGTACCGGGTTCATATCGGTGTGCGGTTCAAGAAACGCCGCTTGCGCCTGCACCGCCTGCGCGCGACCGATCTCACCGCCGTCGGCAGTCACGGCGCTGTTGAGCGCCATGTTCTGCGGCTTGAACGGTACGACCGCCACGCCCTGACGCGTCGCCCAGCGGCACAGCGCCGTCACCAGTGTGCTTTTACCGGCGTCGGAAGTGGTGCCCTGCACCATCAGGGTGGTCATGCGTGGTCCTTGGCGAAAGCGATTAAAGCCTGTTCGAGACGCGCCTCTTCAGCCGCGTCGGCAGGCAGGCCAAAACGCAAACTGCTGTTGTGGGTAAAGATGCGCAGGAGAATGCCGCGACGGGCCATGAATGCGTGCATCGCTTCGGCATGCTCGGTGATCAGCCACTGGAACAGCGCGCAACCGCCCTGCGGCTTGAAGCCGTAGCGTTCAAGCAGCGCTGCCAGCCGCTCACTGGCCTCATCGCTGCGAATCCGTTGGCGTGTGTGCCCTTCGGTGTCTTGCAGACACGCTTGCCCGAGCACCCGCGTCGGCCCACTCACCGCCCAAGGCCCGACCTGTTCGGCGAGCAGCTTGAGCAACTTGCGCTCGGCCAGGACAAAGCCCAGACGCACCCCGGCCAGACCGAAAAACTTGCCGAACGAACGCAGCACGATCAGCCCGACTTGATGCGCATGCGGCGCCAGACTCAGTTGTGGCGTGTTATCCATGAAAGCTTCATCGACCACCAGCCAGCCACCGCGCCGGGCGAGCCGCGCATGCCAGTCGAGCAATCGTGCCGGGGTCAGGCTCAGGCCGGTCGGGTTGTTCGGGTTGACCACCACCAGCACGTCGAGGCTGTCGAGAAAGAATTCGACTTCCTGCTCCAGCACTTCGCGCACGATGTAGCCGCTGCGCCGCCACGCTTCAGCGTGTTCGGCATAACACGGCGACAACACGCCGACCTTGCCGGCCCGGCGCAAACGCGGCAGCAACTGAATGGCCATCTGCGAACCGGCCACAGGCAGCACTTGCGCGGCACCGTAGTAATCGCACGCAGCTTGCTCCAGGCCGTCATCGGTTTCCGGCAAACGCGCCCAGGCGCGCAGCGGGATTTCCGGGATCGGGAACGGCCACGGCGCGAGGCCGCTGGACAGGTCGAGCCAATCCGCTTCGGCAATGCCGTAATAGAGTGCCGCCTTGCGCAGCCGGCCACCGTGCTCAAGCATAGAATTCAGCCCCCACGCAGAGAATCAGCAGCCATAACCATACGCCGCGCTGGACCAATTGCCAGCCACGGTCGATGGAATCTGCGTCAGCCGCCGCACCCTCGCCAAGCTGCGGACGGTCGTGAAGTTCACCGTGGTAAATCGCCGGCCCACCCAATTCCACGCCCAGCGCACCGGCGCCGGCCGCCATCACGGGACCTGCGTTGGGGCTGTCCCACTTCGGCGCCTGTGTGCGCCAACACTTCAACGCCAGTCGGGTTTTGCCCAGCAGCGCGTAGGTCAATGCCACCAGACGCGCAGGAATGTAGTTGAGCACGTCGTCGATTTTCGCCGCCGCCCAACCGAAACGTTCGAAGCGTTCGTTGCGATAACCCCACATCGCATCGAGCGTGTTGCTCAAGCGATAGAGGACCACGCCCGGCGCACCGGCGACGACAAACCAGAACAGCGCGGCAAACACCGCATCGCTGCCGTTTTCCAGCACTGACTCAGTGGCGGCGCGGGCGACAGCGGTGCTGTCGAGTTCATCGGTCTGACGGCTGACCAGATAACCAACACGCTTGCGTGCCTCGTCCAGATCATCCGCGCGTAGGGCAGCAGCGACGGGCGCGACATGTTCACCGAGGCTGCGCATGCCAAGTGCGCAATACAGCGCGAGAATCTCGACGACCCAGCCCACGTACGGCGCCCAGGAAAACGCCGTGGCGAGCAAGGTCAGCGGCAGCACCGCGATCACCCACGCGGTGACCCCATGGCTGCGCCAGCCACGACCACCGGCGTTGAAACGTTGCTCGATGCGCCCGGCAAAATTGCCGAACGCCACCAGCGGATGCCAGCGTTTCGGTTCACCGAGCAGCGCATCCAGCGCCACCGCGGCGACACTCAACAACGCCACACTCATTGACTCACTCCCCAATAATTTTCATACAGCAACTCATTGAGCGGACGCGTCTGCGCCCACCCTTCGAGTACCAGCATCGGCGCCGGATAGAATTCCTTGACCGGGCCCAGGCATAAAACCGCCAGAGGTTTGGCGCCTTCGGGCAACTTCAAAAGATCAGCCAGTGCCTGAGGCTCGAATAGTGAAACCCAGCCCATGCCCAGACCTTCGGCGCGCGAGGCCAGCCACAAATTCTGGATCGCGCAGGACAGCGAGGCCATGTCCATTTCCGGCAGCGTACGGCGCCCGAAAATGTGCTTTTCGCGATCATCCATCAGCGCGGCGACCAGCACTTCGGCGCAATCGTTGATGCCTTCGACTTTGAGTTTCATGAACTCGTCACTGCGTTCGCCGAGGGCTTCGGCGGTGCGGATGCGCTCTTCTTCCACGAGGTTCTGGATCTGCCCGCGCAGGTTGCGGTCGCTGATGCGGATGAAGCGCCAGGGCTGCATCAGGCCGACGCTTGGGGCCTGGTGGGCGGCTTCGAGCAGGCGGCGTAACAAATCCGGCGCGACGGTGCCGCCAGTGAAGTGGCGCATGTCGCGGCGTTCGGCGATGGCTTTATAGACGGCTTGGCGCTCGGCTTCGGAGAATGCGTTGTCGGTCATGGCCCTTTCGCGAGCAGGCTCGCTCCCACAGGGGATTGCATTTCGTCAGGCACGACATCGCCCACTGTAGGAGTGAGCCTGCTCGCGATAGCGTCCTCAAAGTCCGGCGCGAACAGTGCAGCGACAGCCGCAGGATTCGACGGGAAATAAAAGTGCACGTACGACGCCGTCATCCGCCCTTCCCGATAAACCGCCTCGGCCCCACGCCCACCATTCGGGCTCAAACCCCGTGCAATCGGCGCCAGTTCGGTAGTCGTCAGCGAATGATGATAAGTGTGCCCACGCAGCGAACCTTCCGGCAGATCGACCGCTTGCAGGGCCAGTGCCGCCAGACGCTTCTGCATCACCGCGTCGCCCTTCAGCAGCCCGACCAGCTCGGCGCGAGTGCCTTCAACGTCAGTCAAAGAATCCAGCAAATACAGCATCCCGCCGCACTCAGCGAGCAACGGTTTCCCCGCAGCATGATGCGCACGAATCGCCTCAAGCATCGCGGTGTTCTGCGACAACGCGACGTGATGCAACTCCGGATAACCACCGGGCAGATACACGCTGTCCGCTTCAGGTAATTGCGAATCACGGATCGGCGAGAAGAAACTCAACTCAGCGCCCATCGCACGCAGCAGATCCAGACTCGCGCCATAAGTGAAGGCAAACGCCTCATCACGGGCGACGGCGATTCGCACATTCTTCAGCAGCGGCTCTACCGCAATGACGTCTGGCGCGGCGAACTCCACGGCCGGTGGCAGCGCTACCTCACAACTGCTGGCCAATGCATCGGCGGCGGCGTCGAGGCGCACATCCAGATCATTCAATTCACTGGCCTGTACGAGGCCGAGATGGCGACTCGGCAGTTCGATACCGGTCTCGCGGGACAACGCGCCGTACCAACGCAAACCTTCAGTAAGGCTGCCTTCCAGCAATTGCGCATGGCGCAAGGTGCCGACACGATTGGCCAGCACGCCGGCAAACGGCAGATCCGGCTGATACTTCGCCAAGCCCAGTGCCAGCGCACCAAAGGTTTGCGCCATGGCCGTGCCGTCGATCACACCGAGCACCGGCACACCAAAATGCCGCGCCAGATCAGCGCTCGACGGCGTGCCGTCAAACAGGCCCATCACGCCTTCGATCAGAATCAGATCCGCCTCGGCAGCGGCCTCCCACAACAGGCGACGGCTTTCCTGCTCGCCGACCATCCACATGTCCAGTTGATACACCGGCGCACCGCTGGCGCGCTCGAGGATCATCGGGTCGAGAAAGTCCGGGCCGCATTTGAACACGCGCACTTTGCGCCCCTGATTGCGATGCAAACGGGCGAGCGCGGCGGTGACGGTGGTCTTGCCCTGACCGGAAGCCGGCGCGGCGATGAGCACCGCCGGGCAGTGACGTGGTTGATTCAAAGTTCGACGCCTTTCTGCGCTTTGATGCCGGCCTGGAAGGCGTGTTTGAGCATGCCCATTTCGGTGACCGTGTCGCCCATCTCGATCATTTCCGGTTTGGCCGCACGACCAGTGACAATCACATGCTGCATCGGCGGACGCGCCTGTAAATCGCTGAGTACCTGATCGAGATCGAGATAGCCGTGCTTGAGGGCGATGTTCAATTCGTCGAGTACCACCAGACCAATCGACGGATCGCGCAGCAGTTCGCGCGAGACTGCCCACGCAGCCTCGGCGGCGGCGATGTCACGCTGGCGATCCTGAGTTTCCCAAGTGAAACCTTCGCCCATCACGTGGAAACGCACCTGCTCGGGGAAGCGGCGGAAAAACAACTCTTCGCCGGTGCTGTTGCGGCCCTTGATGAACTGCACCACGCCGCACTGCATGCCGTGGCCCATGGCACGGGCGAGCATGCCGAACGCCGAGCTGCTTTTGCCTTTGCCGTTGCCGGTCAGCACCAGCACCAGGCCGCACTCGTCGGGCGAGTTGGCGATGCGTTCGTCGATCACGGCTTTTTTGCGCTGCATACGCGCCAGATGGCGTTCGTCGCGCTCGGGGGAATCAGTCATGGGGGAGCTCTCCGTTGAGGCTGGATAACGGCGGGCAGGCACAAGAATAGACGGCAAAAAGCCTGGCATCGCCCACCGTGATGCCGCTGGATGGATCAGGCCGGTCTCCGGGCTCATGAGCGGCGTTGGCCTGACTGCGCGCCTTCCCGCTTCTTTCGAGGCAGTGGCTCAAGGCGCAGTTTTCACTCATTTACCGTTGCGGGGGCAGCGCCGGGATCGTGGTGGTTCTTCGCTTGAAGACAACCCTCACCGGCTTCCCTGTTTCACTCTGTCGACAGCGGTCACAGAGCACCTGAAACAAGCCGCGAAGGTTAGAGGGTTGGGGGTGGAGCGTCAATTAAAGAGGCGGCCATCGGGCGAATAACTGCCGCCGATCAATTATCTGCCGCCAATCTTGTGCCACACTGATACAAATGATATCAAAGAGCCATGCTTTTCCCGAAAAGCCCACTACAACAATAAAGGATGATGACGATGCAAGGCATGATCATCAGCAACCCGCGCCTGGAATTTCTGCGCCCGGTGCTTGAACGCTGGTTTGACTGTATCGACCGCTACAACGCCGTGCGCGGCGACAGCGACACCCCTTACTGGCATGACGAGAAAGCCAATCTCGGATTGCTCTCGGCGGCGGCCTGGATGGCTGAGCTGGTGACTTTGAATGACACTGCCACGCGCAAGCAGAACGAAGAAGGCGAGCGCAACGCTCGCGCCGATCTGTTTCTGGCCGGCGCCGAAGACCGCGCCTTTATCCAGGCCACTCAGCGCTGGCCGAAGGTTACCAACCTCAATCTGACCCAAGCCCTGCTCGACATCACCAACGACGCCAAACGCATCAGCTACGCCAGCGATCTCAAGCTCGGCTGCCTGTTCGTCGCTCCGCAAAAAGCCCAGCACAGCGCCAGCCCCGAAGAGCTGCAGGACATGGTCGACGATCTGCAAAAGGAACACACCTGCGCCGTCGCCTGGTATTTCCCCTACGCCTATCGCAAATTGCGCAGCGAAGCCGGCAACTATCACCCGGGCATCGCCATGCTGTTCAAGGAAGCACGCGGCTGAGCAGTTGAACCATCGGGCTTGCGCCCTCCTCTATGATTAGGAATGCATTCATAGGGAAGATCAGCAATGCGCAAGCCCCAGCTCGTTTTTGTCATCGCCTTCGCCGGAGGGCTCGCCGCCTGCGGTGAGACCTCCAGCCTGCAAGTCTCCGACGGCACCGGCCCGTCGCCGAAGCTGCCCGAACCGAACAAGACCCTGATCCCGACGGTGAACATCGCCCCGGCGATCGGCTGGCCCCAGGACGCTAAACCGACGGCAGCGACTGGCACGCAAGTCGCTGCATTCGCCGAAGGCCTCGACCATCCGCGCTGGCTTTACGTGCTGCCCAACGGCGATGTGCTGGTGGCGGAAACCAATGCCCCGCCAAAACCGGATGACAGCAGCGGCATTCGTGGCTGGGTCATGAAGAAGGTTATGGGCAAGGCCGGCGCTGGCGTGCCAAGCCCGAATCGCATCACTTTGCTGCGCGACGCTGATCACGATGGCGTGGCCGAGACACGCACGGTGTTTCTGCAAAACCTCAACTCGCCGTTCGGCATGACCCTGATCGGCAACGATCTGTACGTCGCCGATACCGATCGCTTGCTGCGCTTTAACTACGAACCGGGCGCGACCGAGATCAAGTCGCAGCCAATCAAGGTTGTCGATCTGCCCGGCGGCACGCTGAATCATCACTGGACCAAAAACGTCATCGCCAGCAAGGACGGCAGCAAGCTCTATGTCACGGTCGGCTCGAACAGCAACGTTGGCGAAAATGGTCTGGATAAGGAAGAAGGTCGCGCGGCGATCTGGGAAGTCGATCGGGCGACCGGCAATCACCGGATTTTCGCCTCAGGCATCCGAAACCCAAACGGTCTGGCCTGGGAACCCACCAGTGGCGCGTTGTGGACGGCGGTGAATGAGCGCGACGAAATCGGCAGTGACCTGGTGCCGGACTACATCACTTCCGTGAAGGACGGTGGTTTCTATGGCTGGCCGTTCAGTTACTACGGTCAGCATGTCGATGTGCGCGTTACGCCGCAAAACCCAGAGCTGGTGGCCAAAGCCATTGCCCCGGATTACGCGGTCGGGCCACACACCGCCTCGCTGGGCCTGAGCTTTGCCGAGGGCAACACGTTGCCGGCGCAGTTCAAGGAAGGCGCGTTTATTGGCCAGCACGGCTCATGGAACCGCAAACCGCACAGTGGCTACAAAGTGATTTTCGTGCCGTTTACCGGCGGCAAGCCGAGCGGCAAACCGGTAGATGTACTGACCGGTTTCCTCGACAAGGACGAGAATGCTTTGGGTCGGCCGGTGGGCGTGGTGATCGATCAGCAGGGTGGTCTGCTGGTGGCGGATGATGTTGGCAACAAGGTTTGGCGAGTCTCAGCCAGCAAATAGTTTTCGCCATGCACAAACAACTGTAGGAGTGAGCCTGCTCGCGATAGCGGTCGATCATTCAACATTGATGTTGAATGTGACACCGTCATCGCGAGCAGGCTCACTCCTACACATTAGATTTTGGGCAACTTGAATTATGGGTTATGCGCCAGATGCTCCGGCTGCAACACTCGCTTGGCACTCAGATAAGCCTTCTGCCAATACGCCTTCGACAGACTGTCCAGCTTGACCGTGCCGCCGGTAGCCGGCGCATGCACGAATCGCCCTTCGCCGACGTAAATTCCCGCATGACTGACCTGCGAGCCGCCATTGGTGGCGAAGAAGATCAGATCGCCGGTCTGCAAGCCTTCCTTGCCGACATTCGGCGCCTGCATAACGATCAGCTCACGCGTCGAACGCGGCAAAGAGATGCCCGCCGCATCACGGTAGACAAAACCGATCAGCCCACTGCAATCAAAGCCTGAATCCGGCGTGTTGCCGCCCCAGCGATAAGGCGTGCCGACCAGACCGAGCGCGCGAAACAGCACGTCTTCAGCAGCCGGTGAAAAAGCTTGGGATGGGCCGAACACGACCGGCGCGCGAACAACCGGCGCAGGCGGCGGTGTACGACTGGCGCAGGCGCTGAGCAGCGCTGCGAAGAAGATCAAGGTGAGGCGGGCCGTCATCGTCATAAGCAGAACATCCTGATCTGGCTGCGGCTTTTTCTGCCGGTGGACAGAAAAGAAAACCGCCTGCGTGAGCACGCAGGCGGTTTGCCATCAATATAGATACAGGATTCTAGCGGCTACGCGGCAAACTTCAAGTAAGACTTTAACTTCACCTTGTAAAGTCTACGCCTACTCCGTTGCCGGGAGCCTGATTGTCGCCGCGAACGCAGCGACATCGAGGGAATTACTTGCGAGCAGTAACTACAGTCGGAGCGTTGGCCAATGCGCGTTTCGCTTCGATGAAAGTCTTGCTCCAGTAGCTGTCACCCAGGCTGTCGATGCGAACACCGCCGCTGCGACGACTGCTGGAGTGGATGAACTGGTTGTCACCGAGGTAGATCCCGGCGTGACTGACACGACCGCGACGACCGTTGGTGGCGAAGAACAGCAGATCGCCCGGCTCAAGGTTGCTGCGCGAGACCAGCGGCGCATCGACGTTGATCATTTCGCGTGTCGAGCGCGGCAGATTCATGCCAGCTTCTTCGCGGAACAGATAACCGATGAAACCGCTGCAATCGAAACCGGCTTCAGAGGTACCGCCGAAACGGTAACGGGTACCGATCAGGGACATGCCGCGTTCGAGGATGCTATCGGCCAGAACAGGAAGTTGATAAGGCTTCTTGCCATTGAATTCGTTGAGTTCTTTTTCGGTGTCCAGCTCTTCCTGGTAAATAACGGAAGACTGAGCCGTGGCAGAATTTTTAACCTGTTGAGGCTGCTCTTGAACTGGAGAATGAGCAGCGCAACCGTACAACAGGGTGACGAGTGCGAGAGGCACGAGGGGTGCGAAGCGCTTTAGCATGGGCACGACCGTGGCTGATAGTTGTAAAGAAGCCGAGACTATGCCCGCTATCAACCTCATTTGCAAATTCAATCGATCTTTTTGTGACTTCTCGGTTTCTCGTTTACATCTAAGCGCTTAAGCCCATTTGAACCGATACGCGGCCTGCACACCCTGCAGGAAAGCGGATTTTCTGGCGCCTGAAATATGCCGAGACACGCTGAAAGCCGCGCCGTTACCAGCCTAGCGTTTCTTTCAGGAAGGGAATGGTCAGCTTGCGCTGAGCCTGCAACGAAGCCTGATCGAGCTGTTCAAGCAAGTCGAATAGCGCACTCATGCTGCGGGTGCCGCGAGTCAAAATAAAATGCCCGACTTCATCGGTCAGGTGCAGACCGCGACGCGATGCGCGCAACTGCAAGGCACGCAATTTGTCTTCGTCGGAGAGCGGACGCATCTGGAAAATCAGCGCCAGGGTCAGGCGCGATTTCAAGTCAGCCAGTTTGACCGGCAGTTCACGCGGAGAAGTGGAAGCGGCGATCAGCAGACGCCGACCGCTGTCACGCAGACGGTTGAACAGATGAAACATCGCCTCTTCCCAGTCAGCCTTGCCGGCGATCACCTGCAAGTCGTCCAGGCAAACCAGTTCGTACTGTTCAAGGTTGTCGAGGATTTCGACACCGCGATCCATCAACTCGGCCAACGGCAAGTACACCGCCGGCTCACCCATTTGCTCAAAACGCAGACACGCTGCCTGCAACAGATGCGTACGCCCTACGCCGTGTTTGCCCCACAGGTAGATCAGGCTTTCTGTCCAGCCGGCGTCGGCTTCGCATAGACGCTCGACATAGCCGAGTGCAGCGGCATTGGCGCCTGGGTAGTAGTTGATGAAGGTGGCGTCGTCACGCAGACGCACACCTAGGGGCAGCTGAATCGGTTTCATGCTGACTGAACAGTTCTCAAGGAACCGTTAGTGGCCTCTGTGTAAAGTTTGCGAAGTTTATACCCGTGAAGCTGAGCGCACAATGCGACAGAGTCCAAGCAAAATCAAAGGTTTGCGTTAACACGCTGGTTTTATGACAGATTCTTTGGCGCCAGCGCCTGCAGGACACGGGCCAACCCGGCTATTCGCCGGGCCGCCCCTGTGCCATTACAACTGCGGATCGTCAACGCCACTATAGATGTCGGAGTCCTTGTACAAGTCGTGCACATGGCGCACCAGCACCATGATCACCGCCGCCACCGGCAATGCCAGCAGCACGCCGGTGAAACCGAACAGTTCGCCGCCGGCCAGAATCGCGAAAATCACCGCCACCGGATGCAGACCGATACGATCGCCCACCAGCAAAGGCGTCAGCACCATGCCTTCCAGCGCCTGACCGACTATGAACACCGCGACGATCCCGACCATCGGATACAGATCGCCACCGAACTGAAACAACCCGGCAATAAGCGCAGCGCCAATACCGATCACGAAGCCCATGTAAGGCACGATCGCCGCCAGCCCCGCAATAAGGCCGATCAACAGCCCCAGCTCCAGCCCGACAATCATCAGGCCCGCTGCGTAGATCACGCCCAGCGCCACCATCACCAGCAACTGACCGCGAACAAAAGCGCCCAGTACCTCATGACATTCACCGGCCAGCGAGACGATGGTCTCTTCCCGATCACGCGGCAGCAGGCTGCGGATCTTGGCCATCATCACATCCCAGTCGCGCAGCAGGTAAAAACTTACCACCGGGATCAGCACCAGATTGGCCAGCCAGCCAATCAGCGCCAGACTCGAAGCCGTCGCCTGACTCAGTACCACGCCGACAATGTCAGTGGTCTGACCCATGTGCTCGCTAATGGCTGCCTTGACCTTGTCGAACTTCCAGAAACCGTCCGACAGTCCCAGCTTCGACTGTGCCCACGGCACTGCCGTGTGCTGCAGCCAATCGAGCATCTGCGGTGCCAGTTCGTACAGTCGCAGCAACTGCTTGGCGAGCATCGGCACCAGCACCAGCATCAGCGCCGTGACGATCAGGGTGAACAAAGCAAACACCGCGATCACGCCCCAAGTACGCGACAAACCAAGCCGTTCCAGGCGATCCACTAACGGATCGAACAGATAGGCCAGCAGCAGTGCTACCAGAAACGGCGTAAGGATCGGGTGCAGCAACCATACAAACGCGCAAAGCAGGACAACCCCACCGAGCCAGAACCAACGCCGCGTATCGGCCATGTACCACTCCTGTTGCTTATATATAAGGAAAGACTTACCAGCGAAACCGCAACGATGGTGCTGCCGGTGTCGGGGCCGGAGCCGCGACCGGGGCTGCACCTGCAACCGCAGGCTGTGGCGCTGAAACCTGCGCCGGCGCCTCGGCCGGCAGTTCCTGCAACTTCGCCAGCGACAACTGCGCACGCATCTGATCGGCGCTGCCATTGACCCGATAGACGATGCGATCACCGTCAACACTTTGCAGACGCACGCCAAACGGTTCGAGTAACCGCAACAGCGCCGCGTAATGCTCCAGATTCATACCCTGCACTTCCAGGGTTTGCTGCCCCGAGGCGCCGGGCTTTGCGACAAAACGTGGCGCCAGACGCTCAGCCACCGCCAACATCACTGCGTCAGCGACAGCAGCCTGATCGGCGCCCTGCACGCTGCCCGCCTCTTTCTGATCGCCCAGCCACAAGTGCCACTTGGCTTGCCACTGCCCGCCTTCTTCACGGGCATGCACCGCCAGCAGGGCGTCAGCGTTGTAACGTTCGGAAGCGCCGCGCAACGGTGCCGGATCCGTGCCTTCCAGCGCTGGCGCCGTGGCAACCAATTGCTCGCTCAGGTCTGCCAACGGCAGACGCAATGGCAAGCCGCGATGTTGCGCAGCCCGACGTAACGGCGCAGCAGCTGACTGACCGTCGCCGACCAGACTCGAGCCCTCAGCCGAATCATTCAGCCACCAGCTCAGAATCGACGGGCGACTGGCGCCCCACACCGACAACCCGGCACGTCGCAGCGCCTGCTCGGTGGTCGCCGGATCGAAATCGACCTTCAGCACCTCCGGCGGCCCGGCATCGAAACCGAATTGACTGATGATCTGCTGCGGATCCTTGCGAATCGCCGCCAGCCCCGGGTTTTGCGCAGCTTTCGTATCGCCGGTCAAACGCAGCACCAACGTATCCAGTGCCGCCTGCGTGGCGCGATCACGTTCTTCCGGCGCCTGACCGTTGACCGGCTCGCGCACTTGATAAAGGCCTTTGAGGTTTTCGGCGTGACTCGCCAGGCTGATCAGAGACAAACAGCCCACAAACAACAATTTACACAAACGCATGGAGAATTCCCGTCGACAGGAGCGGCTGGAACAGGCCGCGTGAATCGGTTGAGCAAGGCTGTGACAATCTGCCAGCACCAAACATTCACACGACAGCGGTAAGTTTTTGCACAGTGGTAACGATAGACGGTTAATTGCCCCACCTTATACAGGCGTTCATTCGCCTCAATTGCAAAAAATTTCCGTGGATATGGCCCTGCCCGTCGGTGCGAGGATGGCCGCTGCCCCTCAAGCCTGATAAAATCGCGCGCCTTCGCAGACCGGCAACAGCCGGGCACCTCGAAACTCGCGTGAGGCCATCGCCCCGTCGATTTCGAAGTTCCCGCTGAACTCGGTCGTTACCCCTGAATCCCCTCCCCTAAAGGCCTGGATCATGAGCAAGCAACCCTCCCTGAGCTACAAGGACGCCGGTGTAGACATCGACGCCGGTGAAGCATTGGTCGAACGCATCAAGAGCGTCGCCAAGCGCACTGCGCGCCCGGAAGTCATGGGCGGCCTGGGCGGTTTCGGCGCCCTCTGCGAAATCCCGGCCGGCTACAAGCAGCCAGTACTGGTTTCCGGCACCGACGGCGTCGGCACCAAGCTGCGCCTGGCGCTGAACCTGAACAAGCACGACAGCATCGGTATCGACCTGGTTGCCATGTGCGTGAACGACCTCGTCGTTTGCGGCGCTGAGCCACTGTTCTTCCTCGACTACTACGCCACCGGCAAACTCAATGTCGACACCGCTGCCCAAGTGGTCACCGGCATCGGCGCTGGCTGCGAACTGTCGGGTTGCTCGCTGGTTGGCGGCGAAACCGCTGAAATGCCTGGCATGTACGAAGGCGAAGACTACGACCTGGCCGGCTTCTGCGTCGGCGTCGTGGAAAAGGCTGAAATCATCGACGGCTCGAAAGTCGCCACCGGTGATGCGCTGATCGCGCTGCCATCGTCCGGCCCGCACTCCAACGGCTACTCGCTGATCCGCAAGATCATCGAAGTTTCCGGTGCCGACATCGAAAACATCCAGCTTGACGGCAAACCGCTGACCGACCTGCTGATGGCCCCGACCCGCATCTACGTGAAGCCGCTGCTCAAGCTGATCAAAGACACCGGTGCCGTCAAAGCCATGGCCCACATCACCGGTGGTGGCCTGCTCGACAACATCCCGCGCGTTCTGCCAAAAGGCGCTCAAGCGGTGGTTGACGTGGCTAGCTGGACTCGCCCTGCCGTGTTCGACTGGCTGCAAGAGAAAGGCAACGTTGACGAAACCGAGATGCACCGCGTGCTGAACTGCGGCGTTGGCATGGTTATCTGCGTGGCTCAGGAACACGTTGAAGTTGCGCTGAACACCCTGCGTGACGCCGGCGAACAGCCTTGGGTCATCGGTCAGATCGCTGCCGCTGCCGAAGGCGCTGCTCAGGTTGATCTGCAGAACCTTAAGGCTCATTAATGTCCGCAACCTGTGATGTCGTGGTGCTGTTGTCCGGCACCGGCAGTAACTTGCAGGCTCTGATCGACAGCACGCGGACCGGCGACAGCCCGGTCCGCATCGCTGCAGTGATTTCCAATCGCGCCGACGCCTACGGCCTGCAACGCGCCAGTGACGCGGGTATCGCCACCCGCTCGCTGGATCACAAGGCATTCGAAGGTCGCGAGGCCTTCGATGCTGCTCTGATCGAACTGATCGACGAATTCAATCCGAAACTTGTGGTGCTGGCCGGTTTCATGCGCATTCTCAGCGCTGATTTCGTTCGCCACTACCAGGGTCGCCTGCTCAACATCCACCCGTCGCTGCTGCCCAAATACAAAGGGTTACACACTCATCAGCGCGCGCTCGAGGCCGGCGACACTGAGCACGGCTGCTCCGTGCACTTCGTCACCGAGGAACTCGATGGCGGACCACTGGTCGTACAGGCAGTATTACCGGTAGAGTTGCACGACACGCCGCAGAGTCTCGCGCAGCGAGTCCACGTTCAGGAGCACCTGATCTACCCGATGGCAGTACGCTGGTTTGCCGAAGGCAGGCTGGCACTCGGTGAACACGGTGCATTACTGGATGGCCAGTTACTCGCGGCCAGCGGCCACTTGATTCGAAACTAGGAGATATTATGCGTCGCGCCCTGCTCTTCGCTTGCGCTCTGCTCGCCCTGCCCTTCGCGCAGGCAGCGGAACTTCAACCGTTCTCCGCCAGCTACACCGCCGACTGGAAGCAGCTGCCCATGAGCGGCACCGCCGAGCGCAGTCTGGTCAAGGAAGCCAACGGCGTCTGGAAGCTCAGCTTCAAGGCCTCGATGATGATCGCCAGCCTGACTGAAGAAAGCACCCTGACCCTCGACAAGGACACGCTGCTGCCGCAGTCCTACCACTTCGAACGTGGTGGCCTGGGCAAAGCGAAAAAGGCTGATCTGGATTTCGACTGGAACAGCAAAATGGTCACCGGCACCGACCGTGGCGACGCGGTGAAAATCCCGCTGAACCGTGGCATGGTCGACAAGTCCACCTATCAGTTGGCACTGCAACATGATGTGGCTGCTGGCAAAAAGACCATGAGTTATCAAGTAGTCGATGACGGCGAAGTCGATACCTATGACTTCCGCGTACTGGGTCCGGAAAAAGTCGAAACCAAGGCTGGCAAGATCGATGCGATCAAGGTCGAGCGCGTACGCGACCCGACACAAAGCAAGCGCATCACCGTCCTCTGGTTCGCCAAGGATTGGGATTACCTGCTGGTTCGCCTGCAACAGGTTGAAACCGACGGCAAGGAGTACAACATCATGCTCCAGGACGGCACGGTCAACGGTAAAACCGTTAAAGGCAGCTGATCCACCGCTATACCAAAGAGCCTCGCGAAATGCGGGGCTTTTTTTTGCCTGCTGGATTGGAGATTTGTGCCAGGCTCGCCCCTCACCCCAGCCCTCTCCCCAGGGAGAGGGAGCTGACCGAGATGTATGACGCTATGTATCGACCTGCAAGATCGAGTCGATTATGGATTCACCAAAGAACACTCAGGTCGGCGTAACTCTTTAATCCCCCACGGTCAGTCCCCTTTTCCAATGGGAAAGGGAGCCGACAGAGAGTCTGGCGCCATACATCGACCTAAAAATCGAGTCGATTATGGATTCACCAAAGCAAGATCAGGTCGGTGTAACTCGCCAATCTCCCACGGTCAGTCCCCTCTCCCTTTGGGAGAGGGCTAGGGTGAGGGGCTTTTGAAGGCAAAACTCAAACCGAGAATTTGGCCACCATGCTGTTCAAATCCACCGCCAACCGCGACAACTCCTGACTCGCCGCACTGGTCTGATTGGCCCCCGCCGAGGTCTGCATCGCCAGATCACGAATGTTCATCAGGTTGCGATCCACCTCCCGCGCCACCGCCGCCTGCTCCTCTGAAGCACTCGCGATCACCAGATTGCGCTCGTTGATCAGCGTGAACGCCGAGGCGATCTCTTCCAATGCAGTCCCGGCCGCCTTGGCCAACTCCAGCGTCGAACGCGCCCGCACATTACTCTGCTGCATCGAACTGACCGCCGAATCGGTGCCCTGCTGAATCCCGCCGATCATCTGCTCGATTTCCTGGGTCGACTGCTGTGTGCGATGGGCCAACGCCCGCACCTCATCCGCTACAACCGCAAATCCACGCCCGGCATCACCGGCGCGAGCAGCCTCAATCGCAGCATTCAAGGCGAGCAGATTGGTCTGCTCGGCAATCGAACGAATCACATCCAGCACTTTGCTGATGCTGTAGACCTTCTGCGCCAGATCTTCCACCTGACTCGCATTGGCCGTCACATCATCGGCAAGCGATTCGATGGACAACACCGTTTGATGCACCTGCTCGCGGCCATGCTGGGCTATGCGATCGGATTCACGAGAAGCCTCGGAGGTGGCCACCGCATTGCTCGCCACCTCCTCCACCGCAGCCGTCATCTGATTGACCGCCGTGGCCGCCTGTTCGATCTCCAGACTCTGCTGATGCAACCCGCGCGTAGCGTCTTCCGTGACGCAACTCAGCTCCTCCGACGCCGAGGCCAACTGGCTGGAGGACTCGGAGATTTGCCGAATCGTGTCGCGCAGGTTGTGTTGCATGCTCTTGAGTGCCTGCAGCAGTCGCGCCGGCTCGTCCTTGCCACTGATGCTGATATCGCCAGTCAGATCACCACCGGCCACCACCTCGGCGACACCCAGCGATTGCGCCAGCGGCAGCACGATGCTGCGCGTCAGCAGCAGGGCCAGGCCAATGGTGATCAGCGCGGTAACGCCGATCATCACCCCGACCCACACCCGCGAACTGGTAAACACCAGCCGCGCTGCTTCGGTGGCGAGATTGGCATTGTGTTTATTCAGCTCAACCAGTTCGCGCAAAAGCACTGCAATTTCATCGGCCAAGGGAGTCATCTGACCGTTGAGAATGGTCGCGGCCTCCTCGACCCGATTCTGCGCCGACAACTGCATGACCTGCGCCTGAAACTCCAGGTACTGGTGCTCGGCGACCTTGAAGCGGTCGAACAGCTTGCGCTCCTCGGGCAGCACGATCAGCACGTCATAACGCTGCTGCGCTTCACTGAGCACACCGCGTAATTCATTGAGTTTGGCAACGTTCTGCTCGAGCGCCTGCGGATCGCGATTGAGCAACAGGCGCATGGTCAGCGCGCGCAGGCGCAGCATGTCCTGACTCATCTCACCGACCGCCATCACGCTCGGCAGCCAGTTGTTATCAACCTCGTCGGACTGCGCGCGCATGTTCGACATTTGCAATAAAGCGAACGCCCCAAGGGCAAATACCATCAGCGCCAACAAGCCAAAACCGAGGCCGGCGCGCGGGGCAATATTGAGACTACGGATACTCATTGCTCTGGTTCCTTCCAAAAGCGCTGCATCAACCCTGCAGCTGGTTGCTTTAGAAGGTATCGGCCCGGCGAAAAATTGCGTAAGACGAAAAGGCGATATCAAGAGGCCTTGATCCTTCGAACTGTCGGCATTAACGATTCAGCGTGCTTTTGCCGGACTTGAGCACCGTTCGCGGCAAGATAGCCAGGAAGTTATCTCTCGCGACCTTTTGCGCAATGTTCTCCGGCAGGGCATCAAGGAACGGCTTGAAGCTGTGCATTTCCTGACCGAGCTTATTGAAACGCCCTACCACATCGGAGCCAAGCATGAAGCGTTCGGGGTATTTCTCGACCAACGCCAGCCATTCCGCTCGCGGTTTTCCCTGCTCGTCCAGCAGATACGGCGTGAGCATGCTCCATGACAGATCAATAAACAGGTTGGGATACGCCTCAAGCATGCGCGTCAGCGTGGGCAACAGGAATGTCAGTTGCATCTGATGCCGATGGATTTCAGCGCTGGTGCCGGCGTGCGCCCAGATAAATCGCGTGTGCGGGTGATTACGCAGCGGTTCTTCGATTTCCTTCAGGTACAGCGGATTTCTCTCACGCTTGGAAGTGATGTTGGAATGCAGCATCACCGGCAGATCATTCTCGGCGGCCAGATGGTAGATCTTGGTCATGGCTTCGTTGTTGGCACGCGGCGTATCGCCGGACGTCAGCGCTGTGAGGTCGTCATGGCGGGTGAACACCTCGCCGATGCCCTGCCACAGCCCTGGGTACAGATCGAGCATGCGCTGGATGTGCGCGGCGGAGTTCTTGTCGTTCGGGTTGAATCCGGAAAGAAACGGATGAAAGTACGGGCGTTGTTCTGCGCTCAGTTTTTGCACGGCGTCGGCGACAATCACATCAGTCGCGCTATACCAGTAAGCATCGGCGTCATCCCCGGCGTAATAGCGCGGGCGCTTGGGTTCGTCCTCATGCCACTTCTTCGCGACCGGAATGCCGGAAATCATCACATGCTCGATGGAATTGTCCTGCATGGCTGTCAGCAATTTCGCCATGCCTGCGCTTTCCTGGAAAAAATCCACGTAATGCAGGTGTGCATCGCTGTAGGTGTATTCGCGGGCGCTGACGTTGCCGGCAAATACCAACAAACAGGCAAGACTCAAACGATACAGGGACACAAGTAATCTCCAGGAAGTAGGCATAGCCTAGACCGCGCCCTGACGACAAGGGTTCATCCCGCAGGAAAGTGGAACGCGTACCGGTGGGAATGCTCTATAACTGCAAGGTCTTTTTTGATCGAAGCGACTTTTCCTACTGCCAGTGAGGTTCACATGACCGTTACCGTCAATACCGTCTCCGCTGAAGGTTTTCGTCACACCGTACAGATTGATGACCACGAACTGTTTGCCGATGTACCAAAAACGGCCGGCGGCGAAGGCTCGGCACCTGAGCCGCACGACTATTTCGATGCGGCCCTCGGCGCCTGCAAAGCGCTGACCCTGAAGATGTACGCGAAGAAGAAAGACATCCCGCTGACCGGCGTCGGTGTCGACGTCAAACGTGACAACAGTGAAGAGCAGAAAGGCAAATACGTGCTGCACGTCACCCTCACCCTGAAAGGCGTGCTCACCGACGCCCAGCGCGAGGAACTGCTGCGCGTCGCCGACCGCTGCCCGATTCACAAACTGATGACCACCACTGACGTGACCATCGAAACCCATGCACCGCAGGGCTTCGACAGCCAGTAATCCTCCTCATGCCAGCGGCGGGTTATGCTTCTGGCATCACCCGCTCAGCCTGGAATGCACCATGGACACGCAACCTCTGATCATCCGCCCGCGCGCCGAAGACGTCGAAGGCCAGCCGATTCTGCGCCCCTTGCCGTCAGCCAAATGCCGCAGCGTTGGGCCGTTCGTGTTTTTTGATCACATGCTCGAGACGTTTTATCCGACGGGCAAAGGCATGAACATCCGACAGCACCCGCACATCGGTCTGTCGACGCTGACATATCTGTTCCAAGGACAAATCCAGCACAAGGACAGCCTGGGCTCCAATCAGGTGGTCAGCGCTGGAGATGTCAGCTGGATGACCGCCGGCAGCGCGATTGCGCACGTTGAACGCACGCCGGAACCGTTGTGGGACCAGAGCTTCACCATGCACGGCTTGCAGATCTGGCTGGCCTCGCCCAAGGATCACGAGCAGGGTCCGGGGCATTACAGTCACCACCCGGCGGCGACCTTGCCGGTCAGCGATAACCTTGGCGTACAGATCCGCATGATTGCCGGGTCAGGCTTTTGCCTGGAATCGCCGGTGCCGGTGCTTTCTCCTACGTTGTATGCGGAAGTGAAAATGCAAACGGCGACCACTCTGCTGATTCCGACCGAGCATGAAGAACGGGCGGTTTATGTGCTGAGTGGGGATGCGCAGTTGAATGGCGTGGCGATCGAGCCGCATGCGCTGGTGGTGCTGCCGGCCGGGGTAGAGATGAGCCTGTTTGCCGAAAGCGATGTGCACGCGGTGGTGTTCGGCGGCGCGGCGCTGGACGGGCCGCGGCGGATCAACTGGAATTTTGTCGCGAGCGATCCGGCGGCGATTGATGAGGCGCGGCGCAAATGGGCGGACGGGGACTGGCCGACGGTGCCGGGGGAAGTTGAGCGGATCGAGTTGCCGCGCTGAAAAGCCACCCTCACCCCAGCCCTCTCCCGGAGGGAGAGGGGGCCGACCGAGGTGTCTTACGTCATACATCGACCTGAAAAGTCTTGGCGATTATGGATTCACCAAGACACTTTCAGGTCGACGCATTGGTTGAGCACCCACCATCAGCACCCTCACCCCAGCCCTCCCGGAGGGAGAGGGGGCCGACCGAGGTGTCTTGCGTCATACATCGACCCGAAAAATCTTGGCGATTATGGATTCACCAAGACACTTTCAGGTCGACGCATTGGTTGAGCACCCACCATCAGCACCCTCACCCCAGCCCTCTCCCGGAGGGAGAGGGAGCCGACCGAGGTGTCTGGGGTAATACATCGACCTGAAAAATCTTGGCGATTATGGATTCAGCACAGCCCTTTCAGGTCGGCGTTACCCTCAAGCATCCCCCAATCAGTCACCTCTCCCTCCGGGAGAGGGCTAGGGTGAGGGGCTTTTGATTTTCAGGCTTCAGCCCTTAAACACTTCATCCAGCAAATCATGCATCGATTTGAACGCGCGCTTGGCGGTCTTCGCGTCGTACATCATCTTGCCCGGCACATTGGCATGCGGATCGGTAAACGAGTGCACCGCACCGCCGTAGCTCAGCAACTGCCAATCCACCTTCGCCGCATTCATCTCGTCTTCAAACGCCGGCAACTGCTCTTTCGGCACCAACGGGTCGGCAGCACCGTGCAACACCAGCACCGAGCCCTTGATGTTCTGCGCATCCGCCGGGTTCGGCGAATCCAGCGTGCCGTGGAACGACACAGCAGCCTTCACCGGCGCACCAGTGCGCGCCAGATCCAGTGCACAGCAACCGCCAAAGCAGAACCCAAACACCGCCAGCTTCGAAGTATCCACCGCCGCTTCGCCCTGCTTCTGCAACTGCTCGAACGCCGCTTGCATACGCGTGCGCAGCAACGCACGGTCGTCCTTCAACGGCATCATCGCCGCGCCAGCCTGATCGGCGTTCTGTGGACGCACAGCCTGACCGTAAACGTCAGCAATCAACACCACGTAGCCCTTGGCCGCGACCGACTTGGCGATTTCTTCGGCTCCGGCGCTGACGCCCATCCAGTTCGGCGCCATCAACAAACCCGGACGCGCGCCTTTGTGCTCAGCGTCGAACGCCAAGCGACCTTCATAAGGCTGGCCGTCAATCTGATAGACCACGGAACGTACAGTGACTTGGCTCATTTCTGACTCCTGATTGGTTAAACACCAGAATGAAAAAACCCGCCGAAGCGGGTTTTTCTACGACTTGGTTAAACCGACAGTTCAACCAGCAGCTTGTTCAGACGACGCACATACGCGGCCGGATCTTTCAAGCTGTCACCCGCCGCCAGCGCAGCCTGGTCAAAGAGGATGTGCGACAGGTCGCCAAAACGCTCTTCGCTCTGCTCGCCATCGAGTTTCTCGATCAGCGGGTGGCTTGGGTTGAATTCGAAGATCGGCTTCGAATCCGGAACCTTCTGACCGCTGGCTTCGAGGATCTGGCGCATTTGCAGACCCAGATCCTGCTCGCCGATGGCCAGAATGGCCGGCGAATCGGTCAGACGATGGGAAACCCGAACTTCAGCCACGGAATCGCCCAGCGCAGTTTTCAGACGCTCGACCAGACCTTCTTTGGACTTGGCGACTTCTTCTGCGGCTTTCTTGTCCTCTTCCGAGTCCAGGTTGCCCAGATCGAGGTCACCACGTGCCACGTCGACAAAGGTCTTGCCGTCGAACTCGCTGAGGTAGCTCATCAGCCACTCGTCGATACGGTCGGTCAGCAGCAGCACTTCGATGCCTTTCTTGCGGAAGACTTCCAGGTGCGGGCTGTTCTTGACCTGCGCGTAGGTTTCGCCGGTGAGGTAGTAGATCTTGTCCTGACCTTCCTTGGCGCGTGCCAGGTAGTCGGCCAGACCGACGATCTGCTCGCCGTCGTCGCCTTGGGTCGATGCGAAACGCAGCAGACCGGCAATTTTTTCCTTGTTAGCGAAGTCTTCTGCCGGGCCTTCTTTCATGACCTGACCGAAGTTCTTCCAGAAGCCCTTGTATTGCTCAGGCTCGTTCTTCGCCAGTTTTTCCAGCATGTCGAGCACGCGCTTGGTCAGCGCGGTCTTCATCGAATCGATGATCGGGTCTTTCTGCAGAATTTCCCGCGACACGTTCAGCGACAGATCATTGGAATCGACCACGCCTTTGATGAAGCGCAGGTACAGCGGCAGGAATGACTCGGCCTGATCCATAACGAACACACGCTGCACGTATAGCTTCAGGCCTTTCGGCGCTTCACGCTGGTACAGGTCGAACGGTGCGCGGGCCGGCACGTACAGCAGCGAGCTGTACTCAAGCTTGCCTTCGACTTTGTTGTGGCTCCAGGCCAGCGGGTTTTCAAAGTCGTGAGCGATGTGCTTGTAGAACTCCTGGTATTCCTCGTCCTTCACTTCAGTGCGCGGACGGGTCCACAGGGCGCTGGCGCGGTTGACGGTTTCCCATTCAACGGCCGGAGCCTCTTCACCTTCGGCTGCGGTTGCTTCTTTCGGCAGCTCGATCGGCAAAGCGATGTGGTCGGAGTACTTCTTGATGATGTTGCGCAAACGCCAGCCATCAGCGAATTCGTCTTCTGCCGCTTTCAGGTGCAGAACGATACGGGTGCCGCGCTCTGGTTTGTCGATGGTGGCGACTTCGAACTCGCCCTCGCCTTTCGACGACCAGTGCACGCCTTCGCTGGCCGGGGTGCCGGCGCGACGGCTGTATACGTCAACCTGGTCGGCAACGATGAACGCAGAGTAGAAGCCCACACCGAACTGGCCGATCAGGTGCGAATCTTTCTTCTGATCGCCCGAGAGATTTTTCATGAAATCAGCGGTGCCGGATTTGGCGATGGTCCCCAGGTGGGTGATCACATCGTCACGGTTCATGCCGATACCGTTGTCTTCGAGGGTGACGGTTTTGGCGTCCTTGTCGAAGCTCACACGGATTTTCAGATCTGCACCACCTTCGAGCAACTCTGGCTTGGCCAGGGCTTCGAAGCGCAGTTTGTCGACAGCGTCAGAGGCGTTCGAGATCAATTCGCGAAGGAAAATTTCCTTGTTGGAATACAGCGAATGGATCATGAGGTGCAGCAGCTGCTTTACCTCGGTCTGGAAGCCCAGGGTTTCCTTTTGAGTTTCCACACTCATGGTCATCAAACTCCAATCAGATGGCAGTGGCCGCGACCCGAAATGGTCAGCGGCGGGTTGTCTTGTGAGTTTGGGGCGCTGTTCAGGATTTCAAGGGCTCATCGATTTTGAAGTGTGCACGAGCGGTGGCAATCGGTTCGCCTTCGGTACTTTGCCAGGCTGTGATGGCAACGTTGGCAACACGCCGGCCCTGGCGGCAGACCTGACACTTGGCCCAAGTATCGCGAAACTGCCCGGCGCGCAGGTAATCGAGGGAGAAGTCGATGATCTTCGGCACGCCGGGCGCGCCGGTGAAAATCAACAGATGCAGGGCAGCAGCCAGCTCCATGAATCCGGCAATCACCCCGCCGTGGATGGCCGGTAATAAAGGGTTACCAATGTTGTCCTTGTTCGCCGGCAGCTTGAACAACAGTTCATCGCCAACGCGCGAACATTCAATGCCGATCAGACCGGCGTACGGGATCAGTTTCAGCAACGGCGCATAGTCGCCTTCCGCGTGGGCCTGTTGCAGTTGTTGCTTGAGGTCTTCGCTCACCGACTTTCTCCCTTGATCGCGCCGCCGAAACCTTTGCTGCCTTTGAGGCCCTTGCCCATGCGCATGAAGGTGCCGACAACATGGGCGATGGGCTGCTCGGGATCATCCTGGTAAGCGAAGCCACGGGCGAAGATCACATCGGTGGTCACGCGATAGCACTGGGCGAAGCCATACACCGCTTTATTCGGCTCGGCGGCGTGCATGTAATCGATGCGCAGGTCGAGGGTCGGGCAAACCTCGAATTCCGGCAGCACGCACAACGTCGACATGCCACACGCGGTGTCCATCAACGCCGTAATCGCGCCGCCATGGATCACCCCGGTTTCCGGGTTACCGACGATTTGTGGGCTGTACGGCAGGATCACTGTCAGCCCTTCGCTTGAGGCGCTGTGCACCTGTAAACCCAGCACCTGACAGTGACGCAACGCCGATAGAAATCGCGTCGCACGCTCAAAAACGGGGTTTTCGGCCATATGATAATTACTCTCGTTAGAGCCTTTTGCCAGTAGTAAGCAAAACAGCAAAAGTTCCGTGTAAAAACAAACTTATATATCTGAAAGAAATGAGGAACTTAACCTGTAGCGCCGAGTTCTTAAGGCCAGTAGTTATTTTCCATAAGGAGAAACACCCCATGCGTAAGACTTTTGCTATTGCCTTGATGTTGACCGCTTCCCTCGGTCTCGCTGCCTGCGATAAAAAATCCGAGGACAAAGCTCAAGATGCCAACCAACATGCTGAACAAGCTCAGCAGGACATGAACAAAGCTCAGGATAAAGTGAACGACGCTGCGAAAGAAAACGCCGAAGCTGCCAAAGCTCAGGCTGAATCGAACGCCGCTGCTCAAGAAGAAGCTGCCAAGAAGCAATAATTTGCTTTTTGCTGCAGAAAAAAGAAAACCCGCCAAGTGCGGGTTTTCTTTTGCCTGTCATTTAGTGCCAGGCTCGCCTTAGAGCAAGACAGTTCTAAAAGTCGGACTAATCATCAGTAACAGCGAACAGACTAAACCAACTAGCCATACCAGACTGCGCAGCTTGGGCAGATCGGCCAGATAGAACCACAAGTAGAGGATCCGCGCGATCACGAAGATGATCGCCAATGTATCGATCAGCCAGCCTGCCGTTTGCGTGGTGTGCGCCATCAACACACCGACTGCGAACAGGATGAAAGCTTCGATACTGTTCTGGTGAGCCGCCAGCGCCCTCGCACCGTAACCGGTCAGTTGCGCCTGTTGCTGGCGCGGCAGGTGATTGTTGTACCCGCCCTGCTCTTTCATCGCTTTGCCCACCGGCATACGCGCGATATAGATCATCAGTGCACTGATAAACACACACCAGAACGGAATACTCATCAAGCAGCCTCTTTGTTCGCCTCGGGGATGGGCGCCTCTGTAGGGGTATAGACCATTACATCGAGAACGTCGGAATGAAACTCGCGGCGGTACAAGACCAATACCACCCCGGCGCTCATCAGCATGAACAACCACGGGCTGACGAACCAGGCCAGCATGGTCATGCCGAAATAATAGGAGCGCAAACCGAAGTTGAACTGGTTGGCCGCCATCGAAATCACCCGCGCCGCCCGCGCCGCGAAGGCCTTGCGCTCCTGTTCGGAAACATGTCGTTCACCGATCATTGGCGCCGAGCCGACCAACACGGCCGCAAAGTTGTACTGACGCATGCACCAGCTGAAAGTGAAGAAGGCATAGACGAACACCATCGCCAGACACAGCAACTTGATTTCCGACATGCCCTGCGACGCCTGCTGCACCATCGGGATGTCTGCCAGCAACGACACCGCCCGTTCGGATGCACCGAGCACGGTAAGAATACCGGCGAGGATGATTAGCGTGCTGGAGGCGAAGAACGATGCATTGCGTTCCAGATTGCCGATCACACTGGCATCGGCAATGCGGTTGTCGCGCAGCAGCATGCGGCGCATCCAGTCTTCGCGGTACAAGTGCAGCACACTGGCCAGGCATGCAGTATCACGCCCCTTCCACGAGGCATAACGGGTGTAACCGCCCCAGCAGATGACAAACCAGACGGCGGCAAGCAGGTGGATCAGGTTGGCTTGGATGAACGACATGCAATTCCCTGTGGAGTATGGATGCTACCTGTGGGAGCGAGCCTGCTCCGGGCGGCGTTCCGACGAAAGCGGCGTATCACGCAACATTGATGGCGGCTGACACAACGCTTTCGCGAGCAGGCTCGCTCCCACATTGAGATTTCGGCAACCCTTCGACGTTAGCTCAGGGAAAAAGACACTGCCTGACGCGCATAAAAAATGCCCCGTATCGATTGATACGGGGCATTTCTGTTTAAGCGTTGAAGACCCGCTTTTGGCGGGTCAGGCAACGTCAGGCAACCGCTTCGCTGCGCTTGCCCAGCAGACGATCGCAAACCACTGCAACCACCAGGGTCATCACGCACGGCACCAGCCACGCGAGGCCCTGCTCGCTCAGTGGCAGGTGCGACATTTGCGATGGCATCCAGTCGGCCAGACCGGCGCCTTTCAACGCGTCGATGGTACCGAACACGAACGACACCAGCATTACCGGACCGAGAATGCGGCCGTGCTCATGCCAGAAGTCTTTGCAGAAGCTCAGCGCCACCAACACGATGCACGGCGGATAGATTGCGGTCAGCACCGGAATCGAGAACGCAATCAGCTTGGTCAGGCCCAGGTTGGAGACCAGCAGCGAGAACGCCGCCAGAATGATCACTAGGGTCTTGTAGGACAGTGGCAGCACACGGCTGAAGTATTCAGCGCAAGCACAGGTCAGACCTACCGCCGTCACCAGACACGCCAGCGAGATCAGCACCGCGAGGAAACCGCTGCCCAACGAACCGAAGGTGTGTTGCACGTAGGCGTGCAATACCGCCGCGCCGTTGGTCGCGCCTGCTGCCACTTCGTGGCTGCCGGAACCGAGGCGGAACAGGCTGACATAGACCAGCGCCAGACCGACACCGGCAATCAGCCCGGCGATGATCGCGTAACGGGTGATCAGCGCCGGCGACTCGACGCCACGGGAGCGGATCGCGTTAACGATGACGATGCCGAATACCAGTGCACCCAGGGTATCCATGGTCAGGTAACCATTGATGAACCCTTGGGAGAACGGCGCCGCTACGTACTCTGGCGTGCCGTGGCCGATGTCACCCGCCGGCAAGGCGAATGCAGCAATGCCGAGCACCGCCAGCGCGATGATCTTCAACGGCGCGAGGAAACGGCCAACGGTATCCAGCAAACGCCCAGGGTAGAGCGAGATGAAGAACACCAGCAGGAAGTACACCGAGCTGTAGAGGAACAGCGCCAGTGGGCTTTCGCCGGTCAGCGGCGCCAGACCCACTTCAAACGATACGGTCGCGGTACGCGGCGTGGCGAACAACGGGCCGACCGCCAGGTAGCACGCTGCCGCCAGAATGCCGCCAGCGATCTTGCCGATCGGGCTGCTCAACGCATCCATCGCCCCACCGACCTTGGCCAGTGCGACGACGGTGATCACCGGCAGACCGACCGCGGTGATCAGGAAGCCCAGCGCGGCCATCCAGACGTGAGGTCCGGCCTGCAAGCCAACGATAGGCGGGAAAATGATGTTGCCAGCCCCGACGAACAGGGCAAACGTCATAAAGCCAAGTGCCAGGATGTCCTGACCTTTCAAAACTTTCATTAAGGTAATACCACACTACTGAATCGGAATTTAGAGGGGGATTGCCCTGTGTAATTAGGGAAATGCTGTCGATCCGTATGGGACTGACCCTTAAAGCGCGTTGCATGCCTTGTGGGCGGCAGACGCAAAAATGGCTGCTAGCCTAACGAATTTGCTTTGCAAACGCACTGTTAGAGGGCGAACTATCCGATACGCGACGTTTCCGTGTCGCGTTTTTGCATGTAATTGGGGGCAAGCCTATAAATCAGCGAATGCCAGAAACGACAAAGGCCACCCGAAGGTGGCCTTTGTTTGGTAAAGCGTCAGCTAAGCGCGAGGCTTACTTGACAGCCCAACCAGTCAGCTCGGCCAGGGCCTTGCCGATGTCTGCCAGCGAACGCACGGTTTTAACGCCTGCGTCTTGCAGTGCAGCGAATTTCTCGTCTGCAGTGCCTTTGCCGCCAGAGATGATTGCGCCAGCATGGCCCATGCGCTTGCCCGGAGGAGCAGTCACACCAGCGATGTAGGAAACAACCGGCTTGGTCACGTGTGCCTTGATGTAGGCAGCCGCTTCTTCTTCAGCCGAACCGCCGATCTCACCGATCATGACGATCGCTTCGGTCTTCGGGTCTTCCTGGAACAGCTTCAGGATGTCGATGAAGTTCGAACCCGGGATCGGGTCACCACCGATGCCGACGCAAGTCGACTGACCGAAACCGGCGTCAGTAGTCTGCTTCACAGCTTCGTAGGTCAGGGTGCCGGAACGCGAAACGATACCGACCTTGCCTGGCAAGTGAATGTGACCTGGCATGATGCCGATCTTGCACTCGCCCGGAGTGATAACGCCTGGGCAGTTAGGGCCGATCAGGACTACGCCCAGCTCGTCGCACTTAACTTTAGCGTCCAGCATGTCCAGGGTAGGAATGCCTTCGGTGATGCAGACGATCAGCTTGATGCCGCCGAATGCCGCTTCCAGGATCGAATCTTTGCAGAAAGGAGCCGGAACGTAGATCACGGAAGCGGTAGCGCCAGTGGCTTCTACTGCGTCTTTAACGGTGTTGAACACTGGCAGACCCAGGTGCTCGGTGCCGCCTTTGCCAGGAGTAACGCCACCAACCATTTTGGTGCCGTATTCGATGGCTTGCTGGGTGTGGAAACTACCTTGCGAACCGGTAATACCCTGGCAGATAACTTTGGTGTCTTTATTGATCAGGACGCTCATTATTTGCCCTCCGCAGCTTTGACAACTTGTTGAGCAGCGTCGGTCAGGCTGGTAGCAGCGATGATGTTCAAACCGCTTTCTGCCAGTACTTTAGCGCCCAGCTCAGCGTTGTTGCCTTCAAGGCGAACAACAACCGGGATTTTCACGCCGACTTCTTTCACAGCGCCGATGATGCCTTCGGCAATCATGTCGCAGCGAACGATGCCGCCAAAGATGTTGACCAGTACTGCAGCGACGTTGGTGTCGGACAGGATGATCTTGAACGCTTCAGTTACGCGTTCTTTGGTAGCGCCACCACCTACGTCGAGGAAGTTGGCTGGCTTGCCGCCATGCAGGTTGACGATGTCCATGGTACCCATGGCCAGGCCAGCACCGTTGACCATGCAGCCGATGTTGCCTTCCAGTGCCACGTAGTTCAGTTCGAACTTGGCAGCGTGCGCTTCGCGCGGATCGTCTTGCGACGGATCGTGGAAAGTCTTCAGCTTAGGCTGACGGTACATTGCGTTGGCGTCGATGTTGATCTTGGCGTCCAGGCAGTGCAGATCGCCGTCAGCCTTGATCACCAGCGGGTTCACTTCCAGCAGAGCCAGGTCGTGATCCTTGAACAGTTTGGCCAGACCTACGAAGATCTTGGCGAACTGAGCAACCTGCTTGCCTTCCAGACCCAGCTGGAATGCCAGCTCGCGACCCTGGAATGGCTGAGCGCCAACCAGTGGATCGATAGTGGCCTTGAGAATTTTTTCTGGAGTGTCGTGAGCGATTTTCTCGATGTCCACGCCACCTTCGGTGGAAGCCATGAACACGATACGACGGCTCGAACGGTCAACGACAGCGCCCAGGTACAGCTCTTTAGCGATATCAGTGCACGATTCAACCAGGATCTTGGTGACTGGCTGGCCATTGGCGTCAGTCTGGTAAGTCACCAGACGCTTGCCCAGCCACTGCTGTGCGAAGGCTTTGGCGTCTTCTTTGCTGCGAACCAGCTTGACGCCGCCCGCTTTACCGCGACCACCGGCGTGGACCTGGGCTTTGACAACCCACTCGCTGCCGCCGATTTTGTCGCAAGCTTCTGCTGCTGCTTCCGGGGTGTCTACTGCGTAACCAGTGGAAACTGGCAGGCCGTATTCAGCGAACAGCTGCTTACCCTGATACTCGTGAAGATTCATGCTTTTTACCGTCTTCGTTAGGTACTGCGCATTCGGCGCTGCGCTCGTTTGAGTGCCGCGCCACCTGTGACTGCTGCTTGCGTAGCTGAGCTACGCAAGACTGCGTCCAGCGGACATTCCGCGGTGAGACTTGCTCGCAAGGCTCACGACGGGCCGTTACCGCCGTGGTTTCTTATTGTCTGTTAACGCTTTTTGCGGTTGGCAATGTGGATGGCGCCGCCATTCACCGCCAGAGCAGCTTCGTGCAAGGCTTCAGACAGGGTCGGATGGGAGAAAACCATCATGCCCAGGTCTTCAGCGCTGGTGCCGAATTCCATACCGATCGCGCCCTGCTGAACCAGTTCTGCAGCGCTCGGGCCAATCACGTGCACGCCCAATACGCGGTCAGTCTTGGCATCAGCGATGACCTTGACGAAACCACCGGTATCGTTGGCGGCCATGGCACGGCCGGAAGCGGCGAACGGGAAGGTGCCGACGTTAACTTCAACGCCTTCAGCTTTCAAGGCCTGCTCGGTTTTGCCAACCCACGCGATTTCCGGGTGAGTATAAATAACCGAAGGGATCAGGTCATAGTTCATCTGGGCTTTGTGGCCCTTGATGCGCTCGACAACCATGATGCCTTCTTCCGATGCCTTGTGAGCCAGCATCATGCCGCGAACCACGTCACCGATGGCGAAAACGCCCGGTACGGTGGTCGCGCAGTGATCGTCAACGTGCACGAAACCGCGCTCGTCGAGGGTCACGCCGCTATCGGAAGCCAGCAGATCAGTGGTCACCGGACGGCGACCAACGGCTACGATCAGCTTGTCGAAAGTGATGGTCTGTTCGCCGTTGGCATCGGTGTAGTTCACAACGACTTCGTCGCCGTTCACTTTCGAGCCGGTCACGCGAGCGCCCAGCTTGATGTCCAGACCCTGTTTGGTCAGGGTTTTCAGCGCTTCCTTGGAAACAGCGGTGTCCGCTGCCATCAGGAAAGTATCCAGCGCTTCCAGAACAACCACTTCCGAACCCAGACGCGACCACACCGAACCCAGCTCCAGACCGATCACGCCAGCGCCGATCACGCCCAGACGCTTAGGTACGCTTTGGAATTCCAGTGCGCCAGTCGAATCGACGATGACTTTCTGATCAACCGGAGCCGGCGGAATGTCGATCGGACGCGAACCTGGAGCCAGGATGACGTTTTCAGCTTCGATGATTTCAACCGAGCCGTCTGGCTTGGTGACTTCGACTTTCTTGCCAGCCAGCAGTTTGCCGTGGCCCTGAATCGAAGTAACGCCGTTGGCCTTGAACAGGGTGGCAACGCCGCCGGTCAGGTTCTTGACGATGCCAGCCTTGCGGCCAACCATCGCAGCGACGTCCATTTTGACTTCGCCAGTCGAGATACCGTGAACGTTGAAGCTTTCTTTCGCTTCCTTGTATTTCCAGGAGCTGTCGAGCAGCGCCTTGGAAGGAATGCAGCCCACGTTCAGGCAGGTGCCGCCCAGGGCTTGCTTGCCTTCAGCGTCGGTGTACTTCTCGATGCAGGCAGTGGTCAGACCCAGCTGCGCGGCCTTGATGGCAGCCACGTAGCCACCAGGGCCAGCACCGATCACTACTACGTCAAATTTCTGCGACATTCAAAAAATCCTCTTTAGCAATAAAGCTACAAGCCGCAAGCAACAAGCTCCAAGCCCACCCGCTCGCCTTGAGCTTGAGGCTTGTAGCTGAAAGCTTGCAGCTGCTTTTTAGATATCCAGCAACAGACGAGCCGGATCTTCCAGCAGGTTCTTGATGGTCACCAGGAAGGTCACAGCTTCTTTGCCATCGATCAGACGGTGATCGTAGGACAGTGCCAGGTACATCATCGGACGGATAACGACCTGACCGTTGATGGCCATAGGACGCTGGATGATGTTGTGCATGCCCAGAATCGCTGCCTGCGGCGGGTTGACGATCGGGGTCGACATCATCGAACCGAAGGTACCACCGTTGGTGATGGTGAAGGTACCACCGGTCATCTCGTCCATCGACAGTTTGCCGTCACGGGCTTTTTTGCCGAATGTTGCGATGCCGCCTTCGATTTCAGCCAGGCTCATCAGCTCGGCGTTACGCAGAACCGGAACAACCAGGCCACGGTCGCTGGAAACGGCAACGCCGATGTCCGCATAACCGTGGTAAACGATGTCGCCGCCGTCGATCGACGCGTTGACAGCCGGGAAGCGTTTCAGCGCTTCGGTGGCCGCTTTCACGAAGAACGACATGAAGCCCAGGCGTACGCCGTTGTGGGACTTCTCGAACAGATCCTTGTACTTCGAACGCAGGGCCATGACTTCAGTCATGTCGACTTCGTTGAAAGTGGTCAGCATCGCCATGCTCGACTGCGCTTCAACCAGACGCTTGGCCACGGTGGCACGCACGCGGGTCATCGGTACGCGCTTCTCGATGCGGTCGCCAGCAGCGAACACAGGAGCGGCGGCCGAAGGAGCAGCAGCCTTGGCAGGCGCGGCAGCCGGAGCGGCTTTCTTGGCAGCAACCGCTGCAACCACGTCTTCCTTGGTCACACGACCGCCTTTGCCGGTGCCGGCAACGGAAGCGATGTTGATGCCGTTTTCTTCTGCCAGCTTGCGCGCAGCAGGAGCAGCAACAGGATCGTCTTCGCCTTCAGCAGCAGCCGGGGCAGCGGCAGCAGCGGCCGGAGCAGCAGCGGCGGCTGGAGCAGCGGCAGCAGCGCCGCCCGCTTCGATGGAGCCCAGCACTTCGTCGGACAGAACGGTGTCGCCTTCGTTCTTGACGATTGCGCCCAGCACGCCGTCAGCGGTGGCCAGCACTTCCAGTACGACTTTGTCGGTTTCGATGTCGACGATCAGGTCGTCACGCTTGACGGCGTCGCCCGGTTGTTTGTGCCAGGTGGCAACGGTGCCATCGGCAACCGATTCCGGGAAAGTGGGGGCTTTGATCTCGATAGCCATTATCTGTGGTTCCTTAAATTCGGTTTCAGGTGCGCGAAGGCGTTAAATGGTAAACGCGTCTTGCAGGAGTTTTTCCTGCTGCTCGGCGTGCATCGATGCGTAACCACAAGCTGGGGCAGCAGAAGCCTCACGGCCCGCGTACTCAAGTACGAGAGACTTGTCGAGGTTACCGATGCTGCGACGCAAGTGGTGCTGGCTGCAGTACCAGGCGCCCTGGTTCATCGGCTCTTCCTGACACCAAACGGCATTTTTGACGTTGGTGTATGGAGCCAGGACTTCTTTCAAGTCGTCCTCAGGGAATGGGTACAGCTGCTCGATACGCACGATGGCGATATCTTCACGGCCTTCGGCACGGCGTTTTTCCAGCAGGTCGTAGTAGACCTTGCCGCTACACAGAACAACACGCTCGACCTTTTTCGGGTCCAGGGTATCGATTTCCGGGATCACGGTCTGGAACGAACCTTCGGCCAGATCTTCCAGGGTCGAGATGGCCAGTTTGTGGCGCAGCAGCGACTTCGGAGTCAGAACGATCAGCGGCTTGCGCAGCGGACGAATCACCTGACGACGCAGCAAGTGGTAGATCTGTGCTGGCGTGGTCGGTACGGCGACCTGAATGTTGTGCTCGGCGCACAGTTGCAGGTAACGCTCAAGACGCGCCGAGCTGTGCTCAGGTCCCTGACCTTCATAACCGTGTGGCAGCAACATGGTCAGACCGCAGAGACGGCCCCACTTGTGCTCGCCGCTGGTGATGAACTGGTCGATAACAACCTGTGCACCGTTGGCGAAGTCGCCGAACTGGGCTTCCCAGATCACCAGCGCATCCGGCGTGGTGGTCGAGTAACCGTATTCGAACGCCAATACCGCTTCTTCCGACAGGAACGAGTCGTACAGGTCAAAACGTGGCTGACCGTCGTACAGGTGCTGCAGCGGAATGTAGGTGCCTGCGTCTTTCTGGTTGTGCAACACAGCGTGACGGTGCGAGAACGTGCCGCGGCCGATGTCCTGACCGGTCATGCGGATCGGGTGACCTTCGAACGCCAGGGTCGCGTACGCCATGGTTTCGGCGTAACCCCAGTTGATCGGCAGGCCGCCGGCTTGCATTTTCTGACGGTCTTCGTAGATCTTCGAAACCTGACGCTGAACCACGAAGCCTTCCGGAATTTCCAGCAGCTTGGCGGACAGTTCTTGCAGGGTCTTCAGATCAAAGCGGGTGTCGTGACGCGCAGTCCAGGCGTGGCCCAGATACGGACGCCAGTCCACGAACAGCTCTTTGTTCGGCTCTTTGACCAGCGATTTCACGACGTGCAGACCGTTGTCCAGCGCGTTGCGGTATTCGTCGACTTTCGCCTGAACACGCTCTGCGTCCAGCACACCGCTCTGGGTCAGACGATCAGCGTACAGCTCACGGGTGGTGCGCTGCTTGGTGATCTGCTGATACATCAGAGGCTGGGTGCCGCTTGGCTCGTCGGCCTCGTTGTGGCCGCGACGACGGTAGCAGACCAGGTCGATCACCACGTCACGCTTGAACTGCATGCGGTAGTCGATGGCCAACTGGGTCACGAACAACACGGCTTCCGGATCATCGCCATTCACATGGAGGATCGGCGCCTGAATCATCTTGGCAACGTCGGTGGCGTACTCGGTGGAACGCGAGTCCAGCGGGTTGCTGATGGTGAAACCAACCTGGTTGTTGATCACGATGTGCACGGTACCGCCGGTTTTGAAACCGCGGGTCTGCGACATCTGGAAGGTTTCCATGACCACGCCCTGACCTGCGAATGCAGCGTCACCGTGGATGGAGATCGGCAGAACCTTCTCACCGGTCGGGTCGTTACGACGATCCTGACGGGCGCGAACCGAACCTTCGACCACCGGGGAAACGATTTCCAGGTGGGACGGGTTGAACGCCATGGCCAGGTGAACTTCACCGCCGGCGGTCATCACGTTGGACGAGAAGCCCTGGTGGTATTTAACGTCACCGGAACCCAGCTCGACCTTCTTCTTGCCTTCGAACTCGTCGAACAGCTCGCGCGGGTTCTTGCCGAAGGTGTTGACCAGTACGTTCAGACGGCCACGGTGGGCCATGCCGATGACGACTTCCTTGGTACCGTAGGAACCGGAACGCTGGATCAGTTCGTCGAGCATCGGAATCAGGCTTTCGCCGCCTTCCAGACCGAAACGCTTGGTGCCCGGGTATTTGGTGCCCAGGTATTTTTCCAGGCCTTCACCGGCAGTCACGCGTTCCAGCAGGTGGCTCTTGATGTCGGCGGAGTACGTCGGACGACCACGCACGCTTTCCAGACGCTGCTGGAACCACTGGCGCTGCTCGGAATCGGTGATGTGCGTAAATTCAGCGCCGATGGTGCGGCAATATGTCTGCTGCAACGCTTCGTGAATTTCGCGTAGGCTCGCTTCCTCTTTGCCGATGAACAGGTCGCCGGCACGGAAGGTCGTATCAAGATCGGCATTGGTCAAGCCGTAATGATTGATCGACAGGTCTGCAGGTGCAGGACGCTGCCACAGCCCCAGCGGGTCAAGCTGGGCTGCCTGGTGGCCACGCATACGGTAGGCCTGGATCAATCGCAGCACTTCAACTTGCTTCTTCTCGTGCTCACTGCTCACGCTGCCGGCGGAAACCGGTTGAGCGCGGCGCTGGTTCTTTGCCAGCAGCACGAAATGATCGCGAATTGTCGAGTGCGAAACATCAGTGGCAGAGTTGCCGTCGGCAGGCAACTTCTGAAAGTAGGTGCGCCACTCTTCTGGCACAGCGTTAGGGTCGTGCAGGTAGAGCTCATAAAGCTCTTCCACATAGGCAGCGTTTCCACCTGAAAGGTAGGCGCTGTTCCACATGCGCTGCATCACGCTTTCTTGCATGCTTGGTCACCCTCGGTTAGGGGAACACCATCGATGTCGACACCGAGCAAACTTGCAGAAGTCCGAATGCAGCGACTAAAACAAGCCACTTAGGATCACACTGATAGTCCGGGTACCAGCCCGGATGCCCCTGCTTGTCTCATTTCTTCAAAATAAGAGCCGCAGCTTATGGCTACTGCTCTGGTTATAGCCATGACGCGGGTTGAAGCCCGCGCCACAGCCTCTACGGTGCAGCGGTTACAGCAGCTGAATCACACGCCGCTCGAAAGCAGCATGTTACGGATGTGACCGATGGCCTTAGTCGGGTTCAGGCCTTTCGGACATACGTTGACGCAGTTCATGATGCCCCGGCAGCGGAAGACGCTGAACGGGTCATCGAGTGAAGCCAGACGCTCGTTGGTCTTGGTATCACGGCTGTCTGCCAGGAAGCGATAAGCTTGCAGCAGCGCAGCTGGACCCAGGAACTTGTCCGGGTTCCACCAGAAGGATGGGCAAGAGGTCGAGCAGCAAGCGCACAGGATGCACTCGTACAGACCGTCGAGCTTTTCACGCTCTTCCGGAGACTGCAGACGCTCGATGGCCGGAGCCGGCGTGTCGTTCTGCAGGTAAGGCTTCACCTTCTCGTATTGCTTGTAGAAGATGCTCATATCGACGACCAGGTCACGGATAACCGGCAAACCTGGCAGCGGACGAACGATCAGCTTGTTACCTTTTACAACGGCGGACAGCGGCGTGATGCATGCCAGACCGTTCTTGCCGTTGATGTTCATGCCGTCGGAGCCGCAGACGCCTTCACGGCAAGAGCGACGATAGGAGAAACCCTCGTCCTGCTCTTTGATCAGGGCCAGCACGTCCAGCACCATCAGGTCTTTACCACCGGTATCGACCTGGAATTCCTGCATGAACGGCGCAGCGTCCTGATCAGGGTTGTAGCGATAAACACTGACTTGCAACATGGCGGTCACCCTTAATAAGTCCGGACTTTAGGTTCGAAAGTCGGAACAGTCTTCGGCGAGAAGTTCACGGCACGCTTGGTGACGCGCTTGTCACCCGGGAAGTACAGGGTGTGGCACAGCCAGTTTTCGTCGTCACGATCTTCGAAGTCTTCACGGGCGTGAGCACCGCGCGACTCTTTACGTACTTCGGCAGCGATGGCGGTAGCTTCAGCCACTTCCAGCAGGTTTTGCAGTTCCAGCGCTTCGATACGGGCAGTGTTGAACGCCTGCGACTTATCGTTGATCTTCACATTGGCGATGCGGGTACGCAGGTCAGCGAGCTGAGCGATACCTTTCTGCATGTATTCGCCGGTACGGAATACACCGAAGTAGTTCTGCATGCAGCTTTGCAGCTCGCGACGCAGGGTAGCTACGTCTTCGCCGTCGGTACGGTTGTTCAGTGCGTTCAGGCGCGACAGGGCAGCTTCGATGTCGGCTTCGGTAGCGTCGTCGTATTCGATGCCGTCGGTCAGCGCTTTTTCCAGGTGCAGGCCGGCCGCGCGGCCGAATACCACCAGGTCGAGCAGCGAGTTGCCGCCCAGACGGTTGGCACCGTGCACCGATACGCAAGCCACTTCACCTACCGCGAACAGACCCGGGATGATCTGGTCCACGCCTTCGGCGTTCTGGGTGATCGCCTGGCCGTGAATGTTGGTGGCAACGCCGCCCATCATATAGTGGCAAGTCGGAACAACCGGAACCGGCGCAACAACCGGGTCAACGTGGGCGAAAGTCTTCGACAGTTCGCAGATGCCTGGCAGACGGCTGTGCAGCACTTCCTCGCCCAAGTGGTCGAGTTTGAGCATTACGTGGTCGCCATTCGGACCGCAACCGTTGCCGGCGATGATTTCTTTAACCATCGAGCGAGCAACCACGTCACGACCGGCAAGGTCTTTGGCGTTCGGAGCATAACGCTCCATGAAACGCTCGCCGTGCTTGTTGATCAGGTAACCACCTTCACCACGGCAACCTTCTGTAACCAGTACACCGGCGCCGGCGATGCCGGTCGGGTGGAACTGCCACATTTCGATGTCTTGTACCGGTACGCCAGCACGCAGAGCCATGCCGACGCCGTCACCGGTGTTGATCAGGGCGTTGGTGGTGGAAGCGTAGATACGACCTGCACCGCCGGTAGCCAGTACGGTGGCCTTGGCGCGAATGTAGGTGGTTTCGCCGGTTTCGATGCAGATCGCGATCACACCGACGAATTCGCCTTCCTGGTTTTTCACCAGATCGACAGCGTAGTACTCGTTCAGGAACGTGGTACCGGCTTTCAGGTTGCCCTGATAAAGGGTGTGCAGCAGTGCGTGACCGGTACGGTCGGACGCCGCGCAGGTACGCGCAGCCTGGCCGCCCTTGCCGTAATCCTTGGACTGACCGCCGAATGGACGCTGATAGATACGGCCTTGCTCGGTACGCGAGAACGGCAGACCCATGTGGTCCAGCTCGAAAACCGCGGCCGGGCCTTCCTGACACATGTATTCGATAGCGTCCTGGTCACCGATGTAGTCGGAACCCTTGACGGTATCGTACATGTGCCAGCGCCAGTCATCGTTCGGGTCAGCGGACGCGATTGCGCAAGTGATGCCGCCCTGGGCGGATACAGTGTGCGAACGGGTCGGAAAAACCTTGGTGATCACGGCAGTCTTGTGACCGCCCTGTGCCAGTTGCAGCGCAGCGCGCATGCCGGCACCGCCACCACCAATAATGATGGCGTCGAAAGAAATCGTTGGAATGTTAGCCATGACTCAGATACCCCAGAGAATCTGCACACCCCAGACGAAGTAAGCGAACATCGCGATGCCGCAAACTGCCTGGAAAAGGAAACGTACTGCGGTCGCGGACTTGCCCAGCGCCATTGGCGTCAGGTAGTCGGTCGCGATGGTCCACATGCCGACCCAGGCGTGAGCGCCAAGGGCAACGAGGGCCAGCAGACTGAAGATACGCATCCCGTTGTGAGCGAACAGGCCGTGCCACTGGTCGTAGCCAATGCCCGGATTCGCTGCAAGGTATCCGATCAGGAAGATGAAATAAGCCGCGAGAACAACCGCAGACACACGTTGCGCCATCCAGTCATAGAGGCCCGAACGCGAAAGGTTCGTAACGCTGGTTACCATATCCAAACTCCTGCCAGAACGATCAGCACCACGGAAATGGCGATGATGATTTTCGAGCCCAGGCGGCCGCCTTCCAGCGTCTCACCGATGCCCATGTCCATGATCAAGTGGCGCACACCGGCTACCAGGTGATACAGCAGAGCGGACAGGAGGCCCCATGCTACGAACTTGGCCAGCGGGCTGGTCAAGCATGCCTTCACTTCGGCAAAACCTTCCTCGGAACCCAGAGACTTGCCCAATGCATAAAGCATGAAGCCGATACCCAGGAAGAGGATGATGCCGGAAACACGGTGAAGAAACGACGTAACGCCGGTGATGGGGAGTTTGATGGTCCTTAGGTCTAGGTTTACAGGTCGTTGGCTTTTCACGGCTTTTTTTTCACACTGAAGAGCCCCTAACAATCAGGGCAAAGTTGTTGGGGAGTGCACTGGTCAGGTAACCACCACCCAGGGATGCGACCCCCAATAAAGCAGGCCCAAAAGCCCTTGGCGGTCGGTGGCCGAGTATAGACAGTTAGGCTACTAATGACAACGCAATCACCTACCCCAAATAGCTGATTGCACAAGTCGTATAAAAGGCGTAAATGGCAGTCAATTTCGAGGAAAAAGTACGCTTAAAGCCTTCTGGAGCAAGACTTTAGGCAAATTGACATTCGAATTTATCTCACTATAGTGGTGCGGGCCCTGCGTGGGGGGTCTGTCTGATGGTTCAAGCATAAATAGGAGGCCACATGGCTGACAAAAAAGCGCAGTTGATCATCGAGGGCGCAGCCCCCGTCGAGCTGCCCATTTTAACCGGCACCGTTGGTCCCGATGTAATCGATGTTCGGGGCCTGACGGCCACGGGCCGCTTCACTTTCGACCCTGGTTTCATGTCGACCGCCTCGTGCGAGTCGAAGATCACCTATATCGACGGCGACAACGGCATTCTGTTGCACCGCGGCTACCCGATCGAACAGCTGGCTGAAAAGTCGGACTACCTGGAAACCTGCTATCTGCTGCTCAACGGCGAACTGCCGACCGCAGAACAGAAGGCCCAGTTCGTCAGCACCGTGAAAAACCACACCATGGTTCACGAGCAGCTGAAAACCTTCTTCAACGGTTTCCGTCGCGACGCCCACCCGATGGCCGTCATGTGCGGTGTAGTCGGCGCCCTCTCGGCCTTCTACCACGACTCCCTCGACATCAATAACCCGCAGCATCGCGAAATCTCCGCGATCCGTCTGGTTGCCAAGATGCCGACCCTGGCAGCGATGGTTTACAAGTACTCCATGGGCCAACCCATGATGTACCCGCGCAACGATCTGACGTACGCGGAAAACTTCCTGCACATGATGTTCAACACCCCGTGCGAGATCAAACCGATCAGCCCGGTACTCGCCAAGGCCATGGACCGGATTTTCATCCTCCATGCCGACCACGAGCAGAACGCATCGACCTCCACCGTGCGTCTGGCCGGCTCTTCGGGTGCCAACCCGTTCGCCTGTATCGCCGCCGGTATCGCCGCACTGTGGGGCCCTGCCCACGGCGGTGCGAACGAAGCCGTGCTGACCATGCTTGACGAGATTGGCGATGTTTCGAACATCGACAAGTTCATCGCCAAGGCCAAGGACAAGAACGATCCGTTCAAGCTGATGGGCTTCGGTCACCGCGTTTACAAGAACCGCGACCCTCGCGCGACTGTCATGAAGCAGACCTGCGACGAAGTACTGAAGGAACTGGGCATCAACAACGATCCGCAACTCGAACTGGCCATGCGCCTGGAAGAGATCGCGCTGACCGACCCGTACTTCATCGAACGCTCGCTGTACCCGAACGTCGACTTCTACTCGGGGATCATCCTCAAGGCGATCGGCATTCCAACCAGCATGTTCACCGTGATTTTCGCGCTGGCACGTACTGTTGGCTGGATTTCGCACTGGAAAGAGATGCTCTCCAGCCCGTACAAGATTGGCCGTCCGCGCCAGCTGTACACTGGTTACGAGTCGCGTGATATTTCCAAGCTGGAAGACCGCAAATAAGACCTGTCTTGCGATAACGTCTTAAGTTGTACCGGGAACGGCCTCTATTTATATAGGGGCCGTTTTTGTTTGTGCTGTGGCAGTTTTATTGGATTGGGGGCATATCCGTTGCTGCGGGTGGTGCTGCTGGCGGTTTCGCTCTTACAGCGAGTCCCTTTTTCAAACGCCAAAAAGGAACCAAAAGGCTTTGCCCCTGGCGTACGGCACTTCGCTGAGGCTCAGTGTTCCCTCGCTACGGTGTCCATCCGGGGGCATCGCCTACGGTTTGCTTCGCTGCACCTCCTCTCGATGAATGCGGCTGCGCCGCACGGCGCTGCGCGCCTACCCCCGGATGAACACCTACGCTCGGCCTGCCGATGGGGCAAAAGATCAAAAGCCGAAGCCAAAGCCAAAGCAAGATCAAAAGCAAGATCAAAAGCCAGATCAAGAGCCCCTCACCCTAGCCCTCTCCCGGAGGGAGAGGGGACTGATTGAGGTGTTTGGGGGAAGCTACGCCGACGTGCGATACCGCGTTGAACTCAGGCTTTGAAAAGCACCGAAATCAGCACCCTCTCCTTCCACTCCCGGAGGGAGAGGGGACTGATCGTGGTGTTTGGGGGAGATACGCCGACGTGCGATACCGCGTTGAACTCAGATTCTGAAAAGCTCACAAATCGGCCCCCTCTCCCTCGGGAGAAGGCTGGGGTGAGGGGCAGCAACAACGCAAATCAAAAGCCGAACATCCGCTCTTAACCACTCAATAGGCCGAGTGTCAGCTCGCCTGCTCTTGATCTTGCTCCACGGGCGACGTCGGAAGGCTGAGTGGAGGGATTGATCCGGGCGTGGGAGCGCAGCGACCGTTTGGCGAAGCCAAACACAGCGAGAGGAGGTGCAGCGAAGCAAACCGTAGGCGATGCGCCCGGATGGATCCCGGAGCGAAGGAACCCCGAGCCCCTCAGCGAGCGGGCCGCACGTAGGAGCAAGCCTTTTTGGTTACTTTTTCGGCGTCTGGAAAAAGTGACCCGCCGTAAGGGCGGAACCCTAAGCCGCCGTTACCGCAGCAACGGATATACACCCAATCAAAAAACACCCCCAAGTCCGATAACCGCCCAATAAAAATGCCCCGATCTCTCAACCGGGGCATTCAGCACAACATTAAAAAACCATCAAACCATCAATGCGAAACCGCCCCACTCGCCCCCAACCCAGTCTGCGAACGCACAAACTGCGGGAAGAACAACGCCCGCTCCTTGTCCGCAGCCGCCGACTTGTCAGTAATCGAGAAGAACCAGATCCCCACAAAGGCAATGATCATCGAGAACAACGCCGGATACTCGTAAGGGAAGATCGCCTTCTCATGATGCAGAATCTGCACCCAGATGGTCGGGCCAAGCACCATCAAACCAACGGCACTCACCAGACCCAGCCAGCCGCCAATCATCGCCCCACGAGTGGTCAACTTCTTCCAGTACATCGAAAGCAGCAGTACCGGGAAGTTGCAGCTCGCCGCGATCGAGAACGCCAGGCCCACCATGAACGCAATGTTCTGGCTTTCGAACAGGATACCCAAGCCAATCGCCAACACCGCCAAGGCAATGGTGGTGATCTTCGAGACACGAATCTCGTCCTTCTCGTTCGCCTTGCCCTTCTTGATCACACTCGCATACAGGTCGTGAGAAACCGCCGAAGCACCGGCCAGCGTCAGACCTGCCACAACCGCCAGAATGGTCGCGAACGCCACCGCCGAGATAAAGCCGAGGAAGATACTACCGCCGACCGCGTTGGCCAGGTGCACCGCCGCCATGTTGTTACCGCCCAACAGCGCGCCAGCCGCATCTTTGAAGGCCGGGTTAGTGCTGACCAGCAGGATCGCGCCGAAGCCGATGATGAAGGTCAGGATGTAGAAGTAACCGATGAAGCCAGTTGCGTAGAGCACGCTCTTGCGAGCTTCTTTTGCGTCGCTCACGGTGAAGAAGCGCATCAGAATGTGTGGCAGGCCAGCCGTACCGAACATCAGCGCCAGACCCAGCGAGAAGGCCGAAATCGGATCCTTGACCAGACCGCCCGGGCTCATGATCGCTTCGCCTTTGGCGTGAACCTTGATCGCCTCGGAGAACAGCGTGTTGAAGTCGAAGCCTACGTGCTTCATCACCATCAACGCCATGAACGAGGCACCGGACAGCAACAGCACAGCCTTGATGATCTGCACCCAGGTGGTCGCCAGCATGCCGCCGAACAGCACGTACATGCACATCAGCACACCGACCAGAATCACCGCGACGTGGTAGTCCAGACCGAACAACAGCTGAATCAGCTTGCCGGCACCGACCATTTGCGCGATCAGGTAGAACGCGACCACCACCAGCGAACCGCAGGCTGACAGGGTGCGAATCTGGGTTTGCCCGAGGCGGTAGGACGCCACGTCGGCAAACGTGTATTTACCCAGGTTACGCAGACGCTCGGCGATCAGGAACAGAATGATCGGCCAGCCCACCAGGAAGCCGATCGAGTAGATCAGGCCATCGTAGCCGGAGGTGAACACCAGCGCGGAAATCCCCAGGAAGGACGCCGCCGACATGTAGTCACCGGCAATTGCCAGACCATTCTGGAAACCGGTGATCTTGCCGCCCGCCGCATAATAGTCGGCCGCCGAGTTGTTTTTCTTCGAGGCCCAGTAGGTGATGTACAACGTCGCGCCAACGAAGGCGACGAACATCAGGATCGCCGGAATGTTCAGCGGCTGTTTGGCCACTTCACCCGTCAATGCATCCGCCGCCCAGACACCCGGTGCGAACGCTGCAACACTCAATAAAGCCAGTAGACGCCGGATCATTGCTGAGCCTCCTTGAGAATCGCATTGTTCAGGTCGTCAAACTCGCCATTGGCGCGGCGCACGTAGATACCGGTGAGAATGAAGGCTGAGAGAATCAGTCCGACACCGATCGGGATGCCCCAGGTAATCGAGGACTCAGGACTGATTTTCGCGCCCAGAATATGCGGCCCGTAAGCGATCAGAAGAATGAAGCCAGAGTAAAGCCCGAGCATGATCGCCGAGAGTATCCAGGCGAACTTTTCCCTTTTTCGCACCAGCTCCTTGAATCGGGGACTGTTTTGAATCGAGAGGTAAATGCTGTCGTTCATTGTTTTTATCCTCGCAGCACAGATTATTGTTGGAACATAGCTAATGTATGCGGCTGCGAGCGCGGTAACAGACGACCTTAGTAGTAGAACGCCATGACACTTTTGCCAATTTCCGGTACACACAAAACAACTGTGGGAGCGAGCCTGCTCGCGAAGGCGTCAGATCAGTCGATATTTGCATCAACTGACAGATCGCATTCGCGAGCAGGCTCGCTCCCACAGGGTTAGGCGGTGAAGCTTTTATTTGGTCCAGTCAGCCACGCGATCCGGGTGTTTGGCGACCCAGTCCTTGGCCGCTGCGTCAGGCTTGGCACCGTCCTGAATTGCCAGCATGACTTCGCCGATTTCGTCTTTCGACGCCCACTGGAAGTTCTTCAGGAACTTGGCCACTTCCGGCGCTTTGGTCGCGAGTTCTTTGCTGCCGATGCTGTTTACGGTTTCAGCTGCGCCGTATACGCCTTTCGGGTCATCGAGGAAGCGCAGTTTCCACTTGGCGAACATCCAGTGCGGCACCCAACCGGTGACCGCGATGGATTCGTTTTTCTTCTCGGCACGGGTCAGCTCGGCAATCATGCCGGCGCCAGAACTGGCTTTGAGACTGTATTTATCGAGGCCGTAATCCTTGATCGCCTGATCGGTCTTGAGCATCACGCCTGAACCGGCGTCGATACCGACGATGCGATTTTTGAAGGTGTCATCGGTTTTCAGGTCTTCGATCGACTTGGCTTTCACATACTCCGGCACGATCAGGCCGATTTTCGCATCCTTGAAGTTCGGGCCGTAATCGACGACCTGATCCTTATTCTTCGTCCAGTATTCGCCGTGGGTCACTGGCAGCCAGGCCGAGAGCATGGCGTCGAGTTTGCCGGTGGCCACGCCCTGCCACATGATCCCGGTGGCGACGGCTTGCAGTTTCACGTCGTAGCCGAGCTTCTGCTTGATCACTTCGGCGGCCACGTGGGTGGTCGCCACGCTGTCGGACCAGCCGTCAACGTAACCGATGTTCAGGGTCTTGGTTTCCGCACTGGCCAGTGTCGCACTCATCGCCAGCGCCAGAGCGGCACCTGCGCCTAAAAGTCGTCGCATCTTCATCGTTACTTCCCCGAAATGCTGCGCCCGACGGATGGCGGGCGACGTCAACGTATTGTTATGGTGCACAGCGCCCCCATCACGCCTGACCGCAAACTCGCTGGAACATCAGTGGAGTGCTGACGCTTCGATCATCAACCTGACGACGCTCGCGACCTGCTCTGCCAGCGACCTCAAGACAATGAGAAACGACATCACAAGGCCATTAATCGCGACTATATAAATGACGCCAAATAATCCGCCCGAACTTTGCATGTCAAAATCATGCGGACCACCAACCCTCTATAAATGCAGGTAACATGCGTCGCTTTGCAGCCACTCGGCCTGACCATGTCCGCGACTTCCCGCTTTCCCCTTCTACCTTACCTCTTCGCCTGCCTGCTTGGGCTGTTTGCCCTGAGTGGCTTCTGGTACGGCCTCGGCCAACCGGTGATTCTGCCGGACGCAGCGACTCCGACGCACAAGTTGCAATGCGCCTCCTACACCCCGTTCGATAAAGACCAATCACCGTTCGACGTGCCGTTCAAGCTGCGCCCGGAGCGCATGGACGCTGACCTCGCGTTGCTGGCGACTCGCTTTGAGTGCATTCGTACCTATTCGATGACGGGCCTGGAGGCGTTGCCGGATCTGGCGCGCAAACATGGCCTGAAATTGATGATCGGCGCTTGGGTCAACAGCAACCCGGTGGACACCGAGAAAGAAGTCGATTTGCTGATCAAATCGGCCAACGCCAACCCGGACGTGGTCAGCGCGGTGATCGTCGGCAACGAAGCCTTGCTGCGCAAGGAAGTCACCGGCACGCAACTGGCGAAGCTGATCAGCAAGGTCAAGAGTCAGGTCAAGCAGCCGGTCACCTATGCCGATGTCTGGGAGTTCTGGCTCAAGCATCCGGAAGTCGCGCCAGCGGTGGATTTCCTGACCATCCATTTGCTGCCGTACTGGGAAGATGATCCATCGAACATCGACGTCGCCCTGCAACATGTCGCGGATGTGCGCCAGGTGTTTGGCAATAAGTTCGCACCGAAAGACGTGATGATCGGCGAAACCGGCTGGCCGAGCGAAGGCCGCCAGCGCGAGACCGCCCTGCCGAGTCGGGTCAATGAGGCCAAATTCATTCGTGGTTTTGTCGCGATGGCCGAGAAGGAAGGCTGGCATTACAACCTGATCGAAGCGTTTGACCAGCCGTGGAAGCGCGGCAGTGAAGGCGCGGTCGGTGGCTATTGGGGACTGTTCGATGCCGATCGTCAGGACAAGGGTGTGCTGGCCGGACCGGTGACCAATGTGCCGTTCTGGAAGGAATGGCTGGCGGTCGGCGGGTTGATTTTCCTTGGCACGCTGATCCTTGGCGGTCGCGTTCGCACCACGCGTTCGGCGCTGGTGTTGCCGCTGCTCGGCGCCCTCGCCGCTTGTTCGATTGGCGCTTGGGGTGATCTGGCGCGGGTGACCACGCGGTTCACCAGTGAGTGGCTGTGGGTCGGCTTGCTGACCGCGTTGAATCTGTTGGTGTTGGCGCATGCGGCGCTGACGCTGAGTGCTCGCACTGGCTGGCGTGAACGGGCATTCAATCTGCTGGAGCGACGCGCCGGCTGGCTGGTCGCGGCAGCAGGATTTGCCGCGGCGGTGATGATGCTCGAGATGGTCTTCGATCCGCGTTATCGCAGTTTTGCGAGCATGGCGTTTGTGCTGCCGGCGCTGGTTTATCTGTGTCGCCCAGTGAGTGTGCCGCGCCGGGAAATTGCCCTGCTGACGTTTATAGTCGGCGCGGGGATTGCGCCGCAGTTGTATCAGGAAGGTTTGCAGAATCAGCAGGCGTGGGGTTGGGCTTTGGTCAGCGTGTTGATGGTGGCTGCTTTGTGGCGCTGCCTGCGGGTTCGCAGCCTCTGATCTTCAGAGTGGCATCAGGCCTCTTCGCGAGCAGGCTCGCTCCCACATTGGATCTGTGACGTTCACAAATCCCCTGTGGGAGCGACTGACTGTCAGGCGCTGCGGGACTTACGGACCAACCGCAACCCGGCAATCACCAACGCAAACACCGCCAGCGTGGTGTTGTACAACGCCAGCGCCGGCACTCCGGCCACCAGTGCCAACACCGCCAGCCACCACCCTGCCCGCCCCGGCACGACAAAAGCGGTCAGCGCCGCGCCCAGTGCCGTCCAGCCCAGTACCTTGAAGTGAATCATCAATCCAAGGTTGGAACGCACCTGGCATTCCCAGCGACTGGCCTCATCCACGCAGATACCGACCCATTTTCCGTCTTCCATAAAGCCATAACGCGCGCCATAACTGGCGGCCAGCCACAACGGCAACAGAACGAGCAGCACAATCACGGGCAAGCGGCGGGACATGAAGCACTCCAATCTTGAGAAATCGGCGGCCAGCTTAATCTGCCGTCATGCATACGCAAGCGCTAACAACACTTAACTGTTCATTCACACCGTGCAAAGTGTATCGTCCAGCTACTATTACTCCGAATTCTGCCTGTTTGGTGCCGCAGCATGGCACTTTGGCGCACACCCGGTGGTCATAGCCTGCGAACTTCATTCGGCACCTTCCTCTAAGGGATCTAGTCATGCTCCGTTCCTTGCGCTTCGCCGCGCTGTTCAGCGGCCTTATTTTGAGTGCGTCCGCACTGGCGGTGGATATCGACGCCGCCAGTTATGGCTATCCCCTGACCAATCCGTTCGAGGCGACCATCGCCACGACCCCGCCGGACTTGCGCCCGGAATTGCCGCTGGACGACGACATCAATCAGTCAGACCGCAGCGTCACTCTGCGTCCGGAGCGCGAGTTCATCCTGCCGGACAATTTCTGGCCGGTGAAAAAGCTGACCTACCGCATCGCCGAACAGGACAAACCGGCGCCGCTGATCTTCCTGATCGCCGGCACGGGTGCGCGCTATGACAGCACGCTCAACGAGTACCTGAAAAAGCTCTACTACAAGGCCGGCTACCACGTCGTCCAGCTGTCGTCGCCGACCAGCTTCGACTTCATCAGCGCCGCTTCACGCTTCGCCACGCCGGGCGTGACCAAGGAAGACGCTGAAGACATGTATCGGGTGATGCAGGCCGTTCGTGCACAGAATCCAAAGCTGCCAGTCACCGAGTATTACCTGACCGGATACAGCCTCGGCGCGCTCGACGCCGCGTTCGTCGCGCACCTGGATGAAACCCGTCGCAGCTTCAACTTCAAGAAAGTCCTGCTGCTCAACCCACCGGTCAACCTCTATACCTCGATCACCAACCTCGACAAGCTGGTGCAGACCGAAGTCAAAGGCATCAACACCAGCACCACATTCTATGAGCTGGTGCTGTCCAAGTTGACCCGCTACTTCCAGCAGAAAGGCTACATCGACCTCAATGACGCGCTGCTCTATGACTTCCAGCAGTCCAAGCAACACCTGACCAACGAACAAATGGCGATGCTGATCGGCACTTCGTTCCGCTTCTCGGCAGCCGATATTGCCTTTACCTCGGACCTGATCAACCGTCGCGGCCTGATCACCCCGCCGAAATTCCCGATCACCGAAGGCACCAGCCTCACGCCGTTCCTCAAGCGTGCGCTGCAGTGCGATTTCGACTGCTACCTGACCGAACAGGTGATTCCGATGTGGCGTGCGCGCACCGACGGCGGCAGCCTGCTGCAACTGATTGATCAGGTGAGCCTGTATGCGCTCAAGGATTACCTGCACGACAGCCCGAAAATCGCTGTGATGCACAACGCCGACGACGTGATCCTCGGCCCGGGCGACCTCGGTTTCCTGCGCAAGACCTTCGGTGATCGCCTGACTGTTTATCCACTGGGCGGCCATTGCGGCAACCTTAACTACCGCGTCAACAGCGACGCCATGCTGGAGTTCTTCCGTGGCTAAACATCTCCTGCTGATTGCAGCGCTACTCTGCGCAGGCGTGGCCCAGGCCGACAACAGTAAAGCCAACGCGCCCGTGGTGGTCGACAGCGACGGCTTCAAAGAGCCGCTGTCCAAACTCAAATTCAACCCGGGGCTGGATCAGCGCGAGTTCGAGCGTTCGACGCTCAACGCGCTGAACGTCTACGACCCGCTGGAGTCGTGGAACCGCCGGGTTTACCACTTCAACTATCGCTTCGACCAATGGGTGTTCCTGCCGGTGGTCGATGGCTACCGTTACATCACACCCAGCTTTTTGCGCACGGGCGTGAGCAACTTCTTCAACAACCTCGGTGACGTGCCGAACCTGGTCAACAGCCTGTTGCAGTTCAAGGGCCAGCGCTCGATGGAAACCACCGCGCGGCTGCTGCTCAACACCACCATCGGCATTGCCGGCCTGTGGGATCCGGCCACCGCCATGGGCCTGCCACGCCAGAGCGAAGACTTCGGCCAGACTCTGGGCTTCTACGGTGTACCGGGCGGTGCCTACTTCGTACTGCCGATCTTCGGCCCGTCGAACATCCGCGATACCGCAGGCCTGGCAGTGGATTACACCACCGAATCGGCGATCAACTTCCTCAACGTCTCGGAAGTCAGCTCCAACCACCCGGAGATCTGGGCCCTGCGTGCGGTCGACAAGCGTTATCAGACCAGTTTCCGCTACGGTCAACTGAACTCACCGTTTGAGTACGAGAAAGTACGTTACGTCTACACCGAGTCACGCAAGCTGCAGATTGCCGAGTAATCCCGGCAGGCACAAAAAAGGGCCATTCGATGCGAGTCGAATGGCCCTTTTTCATGGCACAACAAAGATCAAATTGTAGGAGTGAGCCTGCTCGCGATGGCGGTGTGTCAGGCGACACTTGTGGGGCTGACACACCGCCATCGCGAGCAGGCTCACTCCTACAAGGGTTTTGTGTTGAATGTCAGTTTTTCAGGGCTTTCCAGATCTTGCCGACAACGGAAACCACCGCCAACACCACCGCACCGGCAATGATTCCCGCCACACCATTGAGCAACATCGGCACAGCAAACCCGGCACTACCCGCAGCGGCACCAACGCCTTCGATCCAGTGATGCACCACCGGCACGCCGTGGGTGAGAATTCCGCCGCCGACCAGGAACATCGCCGCCGTGCCGACCACCGACAGGGTTTTCATCATGTACGGTGCGGCGCTGAGGATGGCGCTGCCGACTTTCCTGGCAACCTGCCCAGGTTTCTGCGTCAGCCACAGACCGAGATCGTCGAGCTTGACGATACCCGCTACCAATCCATAAACGCCGACAGTCATGACGATGGCGATACCGGACATCACAACCACTTGCTGAGTCAGCGATGCATCCGCCACGGTGCCCAAGGTGATCGCGATAATCTCTGCCGAAAGGATAAAGTCAGTGCGGATCGCGCCTTTGATCTTGTCCTTCTCGAATGCCACCAGATCGGTCGCCGGATCAGCAACCGCCTCAGTCAGTTGCGCATGTTCGACCTCGTCTTCAGCCTTGCTGTGCAGAAATTTGTGCGCAAGCTTCTCGAAGCCCTCGAAGCACAGATAGGCACCGCCGACCATCAACAACGGCGTCACCAGCCACGGCACGAACGCACTGATCGCCAGTGCCGATGGCACCAGAATCAGTTTGTTGACGAACGAACCTTTGGCCACGGCCCAGACCACAGGGATTTCCCGTTCGGCACGCACGCCGGAGACCTGCTGGGCATTGAGCGCCAGGTCGTCGCCAAGCACGCCGGCAGTCTTCTTGGCGGCCATTTTGCTCATCAACGCCACGTCGTCCAGCACGGTGGCAATATCGTCGACCAGCACCAGCAAACTGCTTCCTGCCATGAATCCTGTTTCCTTTTATGTATGAATGTTGCGAAGCATAACGCGACCTTAGACCACGCGGGGCATTCTTGAGCGTCGCGCGAGGCCGGTGCTACCATGCGCAACCGCCAGAACAGGCAAGGAACCACCGGGTTTATGAGCACAATCCGCGAGCGCAACAAAGAACTGATCCTGCGTGCCGCCAGTGAGGAGTTTGCCGACAAGGGCTTCGCTGCGACCAAAACCAGCGACATCGCCGCCAAGGCGGGATTGCCCAAGCCCAACGTCTACTACTACTTCAAGTCCAAGGAAAACCTCTACCGCGAGGTATTGGAAAGCATCATCGTGCCGATTTTGCAGGCCTCGACCCCGTTCAACCCGGACGGCGTGCCAAGCGAAGTGCTGAGCGGCTACATCCGCTCGAAGATCCGAATCTCCCGCGACCTGCCCTTCGCCTCGAAAGTATTCGCCAGCGAAATCATGCACGGCGCCCCGCACCTGAGTGCCGACCTGGTCGAGCAGCTCAACGGCCAGGCCAAGCACAACATCGACTGCATCCAGAGCTGGATCGACCGCGGCCAGATCGCCCCGATCGACCCTAATCACCTGATGTTCAGCATCTGGGCCGCGACCCAGACCTACGCCGACTTTGATTGGCAGATTTCTGCGGTCACCGGGAAAGACAAGCTGGATGAGGCGGATTATGAGGCCGCGGCGCAGACGATTATCCGGTTGGTGTTGAAAGGGTGTGAGCCGGACTGAAGTTTTGCGGAGACGCCATCGCTGGCAAGCCAGCTCCCACAGGTTTTTGTGTTGAATTCAGATTTAGCAACCAACACAAATCCTTGTGGGAGCTGGCTTGCCAGCGATGGAGGCAACTCCATTCAAAATTGTTAAAGCCAGACTGCATCCCACAGCGGATAGTAGCCAATCTCTTCGACGAGTCCCGCCCGTAAAGGGTTAGCTACGACATATCGCGCCATTTTCACCAGATCCTCTTCCCGCCGCAGCGCACGGTCGTGAAAACCCTGCTGCCAAAGCGGTCCTTTCCGGTGGATGGACATATTCACTTCCCGCGTAACCAGCGACTTGGTTTCGCGCATCAGTTTTTTGAGCGAACAATTTTCCAGTTCGATCAGCCAGTGAAAATGATCCGGCATAACAACCCAGGCCAGTGATTTTGCTAGTCCAAGATTTTGCGCACGACGAAACTGATGAACGACCAATCTGCCCAAAGCGAAATCGGCAAAGATCGGTTCTCGACCAAGTGTGTTGGTAGTCAGTAAATAGATTCGATTCGGCTCGGCATAGCGGCCGGCTCGCAGGCGATGTGAAGCAGGAAGATCAGGCAATCCATTGCCCCTTCATGATGAGTTCATCAAAAGGCTAGACCTCAGCGATCTATTTGGCTGGATCTGTCTTTTTTCATGATGTGTCAGTCTAGCCGCCATCGCTGGCAAGCCAGCTCCCACAGGGTTTTGTATTGGTTACAAAATCTCAATACAACAGAGAACCTTGTGGGAGCTGGCTTGCCAGCGATGACTTTCGGTCAGACGCTAAAGATCAAGCAGCCACCCCCGCATCCGCCCGCAACTCCAACGCCTCCACCGCCCTGATCGCCACCTGCTCATCAATATCCGACAAATCCCCGCTGATGCCGATCGCTCCCAGCACATTCCCCGCCTGATCCCGAATCAACACACCGCCCGGTGCCGGCACGACGCTGCCCTGGCCCATGCTGTTGAGCGCGGCAATAAACGCCGGGCGTTGTTGTGCATCCAGTGCCAGCAGGCGTGAACCTTTGCCCAGCGCGATCGCGCCCCAGGCTTTGCCGATGGCGATGTTCGGGCGCAGCAGGCTGGCGCCGTCTTCGCGTTGCAGGGTGATCAGGTGGCCGCCGGTATCGAGTACCGCGATGGTCAGCGGCGCGGCGTTGATGCCGCGCCCTGTATTGATGGCTTCGTTGACCAGGTTGACTGCGACTTTCAAGGTTAAAGCGCTCATGGTGCCGTCCTCATTTTGTTATAGGGAAAGTCGTGGGCCTGCGGTTTTCTGCCGCAGGCCGATGCAACAAATAGAACACAATGAGTTATTTTTTTGTATACAATAATTCTCGAAAAGCGCCACATGCGACGAAAAGCCACAGTCAGACAGGCTTCCGACGAATGAAACAGGCGCTTGAGAAAATGGATTGACCTGCGCCGTCCGCCGTGAATACACTCTGCGCAAAGCCACTTGTATACAATTACAAAACGTAAAGAGGCACAAAACCATGAGCAAAATGAGAGCAATCGAAGCCGCCGTTCTGGTGATGCGCCGTGAAGGGGTTGATACCGCTTTTGGCATCCCGGGCGCTGCCATCAACCCGCTGTACTCCGCCTTGCAGAAAGTCGGTGGCATCGATCACGTCCTTGCTCGCCACGTTGAAGGCGCCTCGCACATGGCCGAGGGTTACACCCGCACCAAGGCCGGCAACATCGGCGTGTGCATCGGTACTTCCGGCCCTGCCGGTACCGACATGGTCACCGGGCTCTACAGCGCCTCGGCCGACTCGATTCCAATCCTCTGCATCACCGGCCAGGCACCCCGCGCCCGTATGCACAAGGAAGACTTCCAGGCTGTCGACATCACCAGCATCGTCAAGCCAGTCACCAAGTGGGCGACCACTGTTCTGGAGCCGGGCCAAGTGCCTTACGCGTTCCAGAAAGCGTTCTTTGAAATGCGCTCCGGCCGTCCAGGCCCGGTGCTGATCGATCTGCCGTTCGACGTGCAGATGGCCGAAATCGAATTCGACATCGACGCTTACCAGCCGCTGCCATTGGCCAAACCGACCGCGACCCGCGTTCAGGTCGAAAAGGCTCTGGCTTTGCTGGATCAGGCTGAACGTCCACTGCTGGTGGCCGGCGGCGGCATCATCAACGCCGACGCCAGCGATCTGCTGGTTGAATTCGCTGAACTGACCGGCATCCCGGTGATTCCGACCCTGATGGGCTGGGGCACCATCCCTGACGATCACCCGTTGATGGTCGGCATGGTCGGTCTGCAGACTTCGCACCGTTACGGCAACGCAACGATGCTGAAATCCGACGTGGTGTTGGGGATCGGTAACCGTTGGGCCAACCGTCACACCGGTTCGGTTGACGTTTACACCGAAGGTCGCAAGTTCATTCACGTCGACATCGAAGGCACGCAGATCGGTCGTGTGTTCACGCCGGATCTGGGCATCGTGTCCGACGCCGCTGCGGCACTGACCGTGTTCATCGAAGTCGCGCGTGAATGGCAAGCCGCCGGCAAACTGAAGAACCGTAGTGCCTGGCTGCAAGACTGCCAGCAGCGCAAAGCCAGCCTGCATCGCAAGACCCACTTCGACAACGTGCCGGTGAAACCACAGCGCGTTTACGAAGAAATGAACCAGGTGTTCGGCAAGGACACCTGCTACGTCAGCACCATTGGTCTGTCGCAGATTGCCGGCGCGCAGTTCCTGCACGTCTACAAGCCGCGTCACTGGATCAACTGTGGCCAGGCGGGCCCGCTGGGCTGGACCATTCCGGCAGCGCTGGGCGTGGTGAAGGCCGATCCGAACCGCAAAGTCGTGGCCCTGTCGGGGGACTATGACTTCCAGTTCATGATCGAAGAACTGGCGGTCGGCGCTCAGTTCAAACTGCCGTACATCCACGTCGTGGTGAACAACTCGTACCTGGGCCTGATCCGTCAGGCCCAGCGCGGGTTCGAAATGGACTACTGCGTGCAGCTGTCCTTCGATAACCTGAACGCGCCGGAACTCAACGGTTACGGTGTTGACCACGTCGCAGTGGCTGAAGGCCTCGGCTGTAAGGCACTGCGTGTGTTCGAACCCTCGGAAATCGCCCCTGCCCTGCGCAAGGCCGAACAGATGATCGAAGAGTTCAAGGTGCCGGTGATCGTCGAGATCATTCTGGAGCGTGTGACCAACATCTCCATGGGTACCGAGATCAACGCCGTCAACGAATTCGAAGACCTGGCGCTGGTCGGCAACGATGCGCCAACGGCGATTTCGCTGCTTGATTAACTGCTGACCGCTGATCGTTCCCACGCTCTGCGTGGGAACGCAGCCCGGGACGCTCTGCGTCCCAAAGCGGACGCAGAGCGTCCATTGAGGCATTCCCACGCAGAGCGTGGGAACGAGAATCTAGAACGGGAGACCACCATGCCGCGTTTCGCAGCCAACCTGTCCATGCTGTTCACCGAGCAGGATTTCCTTGCCCGTTTCGACGCCGCCGCCAAGGCCGGTTTCAGCGGGGTCGAGTATCTGTTCCCGTACGACTTCAGCTCTGCCGAAATCAAGGCCAGGCTCGACGCCAACGGTCTGACCCAAGTGCTGTTCAACCTGCCGGCCGGTGACTGGGCCAAGGGCGAGCGCGGTATCGCCTGCCTGCCGGATCGGGTCGAAGAGTTCCGCGCCGGTGTCGATCTGGCCATTGCTTACGCACAAGTGCTGGGCAACACCCAGATCAACTGCCTGGCCGGTATCCGTCCGCAAGGCGTTGACGATGCCACCGTGGAAAAGACCTTCGTCGCCAACCTGAAATACGCCGCCGACAAGCTGCAGGCAGTGGGCATCAAACTGGTGATGGAAGCGATCAACACCCGCGACATCCCGGGCTTCTACCTGAACAACACGGCGCAAGCCCTGTCGATTCGCGAACAGGTCGGCAGCGCCAATCTGTTCCTGCAATACGACATCTATCACATGCAAATCATGGAAGGCGATCTGGCCCGCACCCTGCAATCGCATCTGGGCGAGATCAACCATGTGCAGCTCGCGGACAACCCGGGCCGCAACGAACCCGGCACTGGTGAAATCAACTACCGCTTCCTGTTCGAACACCTCGATCGCATCGGTTATCAGGGTTGGGTGGGTTGCGAATACAAGCCGCTGACCACCACTGAAGCAGGTCTTGGCTGGCTGAAAACCCATAACGCAATCTGACGCAGATCCCCTGTAGGAGTGAGCCTGCTCGCGATGAATTCACCTCGGTACACCTGATGTACCTCAGCGCCTGAATCGCGAGCAGGCTCACTCCTACATAAAAGCAGCAGCTCCCCCTATTTGCTTGAGCAAGACAAAAACAAGAGGATTTTCTCATGGCTAAAATCGGATTTATCGGCACCGGCATCATGGGCCACCCAATGGCTTCGAACCTGCAGAAAGCCGGTCACAGCCTGTTCCTGTCGGCGCACCACGACGCCGCCCCTGCCGACCTGGTCGCCGCTGGCGCCGTCGCCCTGGCCAACCCGCGCGAAGTCGCGCAGGAAGCAGAATTCATCATCGTCATGGTCCCGGATACCCCACAGGTCGACGACGTACTGTTCCGCGCCGACGGCGTTGCCGCTGGCCTGAGCAAAGGCAAAATCGTTATCGACATGAGCTCGATCTCACCAACCGCCACCAAGGCATTCGCGGCGAAGATCAACGAGAAAGGCGCGCAGTACCTCGACGCACCGGTGTCCGGCGGTGAAGTCGGCGCCAAAGCCGCGACCCTGAGCATCATGATCGGTGGCGACGCCGATGCCTTCGAACGCGCACTGCCGCTGTTCCAGGCCATGGGCAAGAACATCACCCTGGTCGGTGGCAACGGCGACGGTCAGACCGCCAAAGTCGCGAACCAGATCATCGTCGCCCTGAACATTCAGGCCGTCGCTGAAGCCCTGCTGTTCGCTTCGAAAAACGGTGCCGATCCAGCCAAGGTGCGTGAAGCACTGATGGGCGGTTTCGCCTCCTCGAAGATCCTTGAAGTGCACGGCGAGCGCATGATCAAAGGCACTTTCGATCCAGGCTTCCGCATCAGCCTGCACCAGAAGGACCTGAACCTGGCCCTGCAAGGCGCCAAGGAACTGAACATCAACCTGCCAAACACCGCCAACGCCCAGCAAGTGTTCAGCACTTGCGCGGCCATCGGTGGCAGCAACTGGGATCACTCGGCGCTGATCAAAGGTCTGGAACACATGGCCAACTTCTCGATTCGCGACAACAAATAAAGCCTGCACAAAACCCTGTGGGAGCGAGCCTGCTCGCGAAAGCGGCTGCACATTCAACATCCATGTTGGCTGACACACCGCCTTCGCGAGCAGGCTCGGGTCCGAGTTGCCCTTTCGAATAACAAGAATTCCGGGAGCCCGCCATGTCGGTCGATCCGCAACAACTGCTGCGCGAGCTGTTTGCCACAGCCATCGACGCGGCTCATCCGAACCAAGTCCTCGAAGCCCATTTGCCTGCCGATCGTACCGGTCGGGTGATCGTCATAGGTGCCGGCAAAGCCGCCGCCGCGATGGCGCAAGTGGTCGAGCGCTGCTGGGAAGGTGAAGTCACAGGCCTGGTGGTGACCCGTTACGGTCACGGCGCCCCGTGCGAAAAAATCGAAGTGGTCGAAGCCGCACATCCGGTCCCGGACGCTGCCGGCTTGGCCGTGGCCAAACGCGTGCTGGAGCTGGTCAGCAACCTGACCGAGGACGACCGCGTGATCTTCCTGCTCTCCGGTGGTGGCTCTGCCCTGCTGGCGTTGCCAGCCGCAGGCATCACCCTCGCCGACAAGCAGTCGATCAACAAAGCTTTGCTCAAATCCGGCGCGACCATCGGCGAGATGAACTGCGTGCGCAAGCACCTCTCGGCGATCAAGGGTGGCCGTCTCGGCAAGGCCTGCTGGCCTGCCACTGTTTATACCTACGCGATTTCCGATGTACCGGGCGACCTCGCCACCGTCATCGCTTCCGGCCCGACCGTGGCCGACCCAAGCACCTCCGCCGAAGCACTGGCAATCATCAAGCGCTACGGCATCGAGATTCCCGCTTCCGTGCGCAATTGGCTGCAAAGTCCGGAATCGGAAACCGTCAAACCCGGCGATCCGAGCCTGGCGCGCAGCCACTTCCAGTTGATCGCCCGTCCTCAGCAATCGCTGGATGCCGCTGCGGTGAAATGCCGTCAGGCCGGTTTCAGCACGCTGATCCTCGGCGACCTCGAAGGTGAGTCGCGCGAAGTGGCGAAAGTCCACGCCGGTATCGCCCGCCAGATCATCAATCACGGCCAGCCATTGGCGGCGCCGTGCGTGATTCTCTCCGGCGGCGAAACCACCGTGACCGTGCGCGGCAATGGCCGTGGCGGGCGCAACGCCGAATTCCTGCTCAGCCTCACCGACAGCCTCAAAGGCCAGCCCGGCGTTTACGCCCTGGCCGGTGACACCGACGGCATCGACGGTTCGGAAGACAACGCCGGCGCGATCATGACCCCGGACAGCTACGCCCGCGCCGCCGCCCTCGGTTTGAGCGCCAGCGACGAGCTGGATAACAACAACGGCTACGGCTATTTCGCGGCGCTCGATGCGCTGATCGTCACCGAGCCGACCCGCACCAACGTCAACGACTTCCGCGCCATTCTGATCCTTGAGAGCTGCAAATCATGACGCCTGATAAAAAGGTCAAAATCCTCGCCACCCTCGGGCCTGCTGTCGATGGCATCGAAGACATCCGTGAACTGGTCGAGGCCGGGGTGAATATCTTCCGCCTGAACTTCAGCCACGGCGATCACGCCGACCACGCCAAGCGCTATCAGTGGATCCGCGAAGTCGAGCGCCAACTCAACTATCCGCTGGGCATTCTGATGGACTTGCAGGGGCCGAAACTGCGCGTTGGCAAGTTCGCTGACGGCAAGGTGCAACTGCACCGCGGTCAGGCCTTCCGCCTGGATCTGGACGCGACGCCGGGCGATGAACGCCGGGTAAATCTGCCACATCCGGAAATCATCGCGGCGCTGGAAGCGGGCATGGATCTGCTGCTCGACGACGGCAAACTGCGTCTGCGCGTGGTCACCAAATACGCTGATGCGATCGACACCACCGTGCTCAATGGCGGCGAACTGTCGGACCGCAAAGGCGTCAACGTGCCGCAAGCGGTGCTCGACCTCAGCCCGCTGACCGCCAAGGATCGCCGCGATTTGAGCTTCGGTCTGGAGCTGGGTGTGGACTGGGTCGCGCTGTCGTTTGTGCAGCGTCCGCAAGACATCATCGAAGCCCGCGAACTGATCAGCGACAAAGCCTTTCTGATGGCGAAAATCGAGAAGCCTTCCGCCGTTGAACAACTGCGCGAAATCGCTGAACTGAGCGACGCGATCATGGTTGCCCGTGGCGACCTCGGCGTCGAGGTGCCGGCGGAAAGCGTGCCGCAGATCCAGAAAAACATCATCACCACTTGCCGTGAACTGGGCAAACCGGTGGTGGTGGCGACGCAGATGCTGGAATCGATGCGCTTCTCCCCTGCCCCGACCCGCGCCGAGGTGACGGACGTTGCCAACGCCGTGGCCGAGGGCGCCGATGCGGTGATGTTGTCGGCAGAAACCGCGTCCGGCGAATACCCGCTGGAAGCCGTGCAGATGATGAGCAAGATCATTCGCCAGGTGGAGAACGGTCCGGATTATCAGACCCAGCTCGACGTCAGCCGACCGAAGGCTGAAGCGACCGTTTCCGATGCGATCAGCTGCGCGATCCGGCGTATCAGCAACGTGCTGCCGGTGGCGGTGCTGGTCAACTACAGCGAATCGGGCACCTCGAGTCTGCGTGCCGCGCGGGAACGGCCGAAAGCGCCGATCCTCAACCTCACTCCGAACCTGCAAACCGCACGGCGTTTGAGCGTGGCGTGGGGGATTCACTCGGTGGTCAACGATCGCCTGCGTCAGGTTGACGAAGTCTGCTCGACCGCCCTGGAAATCGCCCAGGCCCAAGGCATGGCAGAGCGTGGTGACACGTTGCTGATCACTGCCGGTGTGCCGTTCGGTCAGCCGGGATCGACTAACTCGCTGCGGATCGAAACGTTGATTTAACCGCCCACCATGATCGTTCCCACGCTCCGCGTGGGAATGCGGCCCGGGACGCTCTGCGTCCCAAGAGCAGACGCAGAGCGTCCTTTGAGGCATTCCCACGCAGAGCGTGGGAACGATCAGTATCGAATGACCTGCCATGCCTGCCAATCATTTCAACACCCACTGCCCCGACTGGGCCGAGGCTTTGCTCAACGGTTTCAGTCAAATATTCCTCCAGCGCCATCCGCTGTGCGGCCTGCTGTGCCTGTTGGCGATCCTGCTGACAGCACCGGTGCTGTTCGCCGGAGCGCTGCTCGGTGCCGTTGCCGGCCTGCTTACTGCACAGCGGCGCAACTACGCCAAGGCTGATCGCCAGGCCGGGTTGTTCAGCTACAACGGCATCTTGCTCGGCCTGGTGCTGAGCCTGTATTTCCCCTGGTCGCCGATGCTGCCGCCGCTGATTCTTGCCGCTGGCGGCTTGAGCGCGATGGTCACGCAGCAATGGCTCAAACATGTGTACCGCAGCCGCTCGATTCCGGCCTACACCTCGCCGTTCGTGGCGCTGAGCTGGATCCTGCTGTTGTTCGCCGGACCGTCGACGCCGATGGCACACATCGAGATGAACACGCTGAACCTGCTCGCCGCTGAACTGCGTGGTTTGGGCCAGGTGATGTTTCTTGGTCATCCACTGGCCGGCGCGTTGATCGCCATCGGTCTGTTGATCGCTGATTGCCGCGCATTCTGCTGGGCAATGCTCGCCTCGGCGATCGGCCTCGGCTCCAGCCTGCTGCATCAAGAAACCGGCTCCGCTTTGCTCGGTCTCGGCAGCTATAACGCCGTGCTCGCCGCTCTCGCCTTCTCCGCGCAACGCCAACAACCGTGGCTACCGCTGGTCGGCATCGTGTTAGCGCTGCTGGTTACACCGCTGTTTGCAGCGGTGGGTCTCGCCACGTTGACCGCGCCGTTCATCCTCGCGGGCTGGCTGATCCGCGCCGGGATTCAGATGCTCGGCAAAGCCGTCGTCGAGCGTGCGCCTTGCGCTCACGGGGAGAATCAACCTAGGCTGCGCTGATCTTCGATTCAGGCGTTATCCATGGACAGCAGCAACAGTTGGCGCGAACGGCTTTACGTGATGATTTTCCAGAGCGACACCCGCGCCGGGCGTCGCTTCGACGGCATCCTGCTGTTGATCATCCTCGCCAGTCTGGTGATCGTGATGCTCGACAGCATCGACAGCATTCACCAGAACTACGCGAACGTGCTGGCCTACATCGAGTGGGGCTTCACGATCATCTTTCTCGGCGAGTACATCCTGCGTCTGTATTGCTCACCGAAGCCGTTACGCTATGCCTTCAGCTTTTACGGGCTGGTGGATTTGCTGGCGATCGTGCCCGGCATCCTCGCGCTGTATTACAGCGATGCGCAGTACCTGCTGATCATCCGGATCATTCGGATGTTGCGGATTTTCCGTGTGCTCAAGCTCAGCCCGTACCTCAAGCAAGCCAACTATTTGATGTCGGCGCTGCGTGGCAGCAAGCAGAAGATCGTCGTGTTCTTGGTCAGTGTCTGCACGCTGGTGACGGTATTCGGCACCTTGATGTACGTCATCGAAGGCCCGGAACACGGTTTCACCAGCATCCCCAAAGGCATCTATTGGGCGATCGTCACGTTGACCACCGTGGGTTTCGGCGACATCGTGCCGAAGACCCCGCTGGGTCAGGTGATTTCGTCGCTGGTGATGATCACCGGTTACTCGATCATCGCCGTGCCGACGGGGATTTTCACCGCTGAACTGGCCAACGCCATGCGCGGCGAACAGCTGCAACACGACTGCCCGGTGTGCAAGAAAAACAGCCACGAACACGGCGCGGCGTTCTGCTCGCGATGTGGTAATGCGTTGTTCAAGAAACTGGAATAAGCACAGAGCTTTTTAATCTTTAAACGACTATGCGCGCCCCGTTATAGTCAGTGGCAATTGAACATCACCCCCTGCTCCTACACAGATAAAACAAGGAATGCGCAGTGAAAAAACTCTTTGGCGCCTCACTTCTCGCCGCCGGCCTGGCCTTGGCCAACATCGCTCAGGCAGCCCCGACGCTGCTTAACGTTTCCTACGACGTGATGCGCGATTTCTACAAGGACTACAACACTGCGTTCCAGAAACACTGGCAAGCCGAGCACAACGAAAACATCACCGTGCAGATGTCCTTCGGTGGCTCTAGCAAGCAAGCGCGCTCGGTGATCGATGGCCTGCCGGCTGACGTCATCACCATGAACATGGCCACCGACATCAACGCCCTCGCCGACAACGGCAAACTGGTCCCGGAGAACTGGGTCACGCGTCTGCCGAACAACAGCGCGCCGTTCACCTCGGCCACGGTGTTCATCGTCCGTAAAGGCAACCCGAAAGCCCTGAAAGACTGGCCGGATCTGCTCAAGGACGGCGTGCAAGTGATCGTGCCAAACCCGAAAACCTCGGGTAACGGCCGCTACACCTACCTGTCGGCGTGGGGTTATGTGCTGAAGAATGGTGGTGACGAGAACAAGGCCAAAGACTTCGTCGGCAAACTGTTCAAGCAAGCGCCGGTACTCGATACCGGTGGCCGAGCAGCGACCACAACGTTCATGACCAACCAGATCGGCGACGTGCTGGTGACCTTCGAAAACGAAGCGGAAATGATTGCCCGCGAGTTTGGTCGTGATCAGTTTGAAGTGATCTATCCGAGCGTTTCGGCTGAGGCGGAGCCACCGGTTTCCGTGGTCGATAAAGTGGTCGACAAGAAAGGTTCGCGTGCGGCGGCAGATGAGTACCTGAAGTACCTGTGGTCGCCGCAAGGTCAGGAGATTGCAGCGGCAAACTACTTGCGTCCGCGAGATCCGGCGGTGTTGGCGAAGTATACCGATCGCTTCCCGAAAGTTGATTTCTTGTCGGTTGAGAAGACGTTTGGTGACTGGCGTACGGTGCAGAAGACTCACTTCAATGATGGTGGGGTTTTTGATCAGATTTATAGCGGGCAGTAAGGTTTAAGCAGGTATGAAAGGGCGACCTACTAAGGTCGCCTTTTTGTGGCCGCTTTACCCTCATCCCGGCCCTCTCCCAGAGGGAGAGGGGGCCGACCGAGGTGTCTGGCGTCAGACATCGACCTGAAATATCGAGTCGATTATGGATTCACTGAAGCAAGTTCAGGTCGGTGTACCTCTCAAGCATCCCCCAATCAGTCCCCTCTCCCTCCGGGAGAGGGCTAGGGTGAGGGGCTTTTACATCGGTGGCGTCACCCCATCCTTCCCCGCAGAAATCGATTGCGCCGTCAGCGTGCCATCCGCACTCTGCGTGACGAACGTAACGATCTTCACCCCAACCTTCAGCAAACTCCGATCCCCCGGCAGCAGATTGACGATCGGCACATCCTCCGGCACCAGAATCTTCTGCTGCCCGCCCTTGTAGTTCACCGTCAGCACCCGCCCGTTGCTCACCACCAGATCGCCGACGCTGCCATTGGTCATGCTGCTGCCCTTGGCCAGATCGAACGGCCGATGCCCGTCGCCGCTACCCGCCAGTTCCGGCGGGAACACATGCACTTCCAGCGCCTTGAGCGTGCCATCCTCCTGCGGTATCGCCGCCGAACCGATGTAGCTGCCGGGTTTGATGTCTTCGATATTGGCCAGGGTGACCGCGCGGACCTTGGTGTCGCCGGTCAACTGAATCACCACGTTCTCGCCGCTGTTGACGTGGACTTTCAGGCTGTCGGCGCTGACCCCGGTGATCTCTCCGCGCACGCCCATGCGCATGCCGGGAGCATCAGCGGCCTGCGCGCTCATCGCGCCCAGCAGGCTGATCAGGGCAATCGTTGCTATGTGGTGAAGCCTTTGACGAAACATTGCAATCCTCCAGTCATCAAGATTGAACAAGCCGATGCAAACATAAGCACGCTATCGAACAGGATGTAAGTGAATGTATCATCGACCCCGACGGTCGGACGCAAGGTCCGCCGATGGACAACAGGCTGAAAGCCGCCAGTCATTGCGCAACGGAATAACTGATATCAACCGCCGGCGTCTTCTGCCCTTGCGGATTAATCCTTAGCCTCACCGCATCCCTTTCGCTGGATCGAGAAACGATATGACCACCACCACTCACGCAATGACCCGAGGCATGGTGCTGCTGTTCGCCTTCTGCTGCGGCGCCATCGTTGCCAACATCTACTACGCGCAGCCGATCATCGGCCTGATCGCGCCGGACATCGGCCTCTCCGACACCATGGCCAGCTTCATCGTCTCGCTGACGCAGATCGGTTATGCGCTGGGCCTGTTCTTCCTGGTACCGCTGGGCGATCTGCTGGAAAACCGCCGGTTGATGATCATTACCACCGTGGTGGCGATTGCCAGCCTGCTGGCGGCGGCGTTTACCGATCAGCCGAATGTGTTTCTGCTGATTTCGTTGCTGGTGGGCTTCAGTTCGGTATCGGTGCAGATCCTGATTCCACTGGCCGCGCATCTGGCGCCGGAAGAATCCCGTGGCCGGGTGGTCGGCGGGATCATGGGCGGTCTGCTGCTGGGTATTTTGCTGGCACGGCCGGTGTCGAGCGTGGTCGCCGATCATTTGGGTTGGCGCGCGATGTTCATGATTGCTGCCGCACTGATGGCGGCGATCAGCGTGGTATTGGCGCTGACCGTGCCCAAGCGCCAGCCGGATCACAGTGCCACCTACGGCCAGTTGATCGGCTCGCTGTGGACGCTGTTGCGCCAGCAACCGGTATTGCGCCAACGGGCGTTTTATCAGGGCTGCATGTTCGCCACGTTCAGCCTGTTCTGGACCGCGGTGCCGCTGGAACTGGCACGCAACCATGGTTTGTCGCAAAGCGAGATCGCGATCTTCGCCCTGGTCGGCGCCATCGGTGCCATCGCTGCGCCAATCAGCGGACGCCTGGCCGACGCCGGCCACACCCGCATCGCTTCGCTGCTGGCCATGCTGTTCGCCAGCCTGAGCTTCCTGCCCGCCTTCATCCACCCCGCCTACAGCGTCATCGGCCTGGCCGTGACCGGCGTGGTGCTCGACTTCTGCGTGCAGATGAACATGGTCCTCGGCCAGCGCGCGGTGTACTCGCTGGATGCAAAAAGCCGTGGCCGGCTGAACGCGCTGTACATGACCAGCATCTTCATCGGCGGCGCCTTTGGCTCGTCGGTCGCCAGTGCGGTGTATGAGCATGGCGGCTGGTTGTGGATCGTGATTGTCGGCAGTGTGTTTCCGCTGCTGGCGTTGTTGCGGTTTTTGAGTGCTTCGCAGCGCAGTTCATTGGCAACGGCGTAAGGCCGCAAAAGCTTCGCGAGCAGGCTCGCTCCCACAGGGATCCACCATAACTTCCAGACTTTTAAAGGAGCATTGATGGACCGCCTCGCCGCCATGGAAACCTTCGTCTGCATCGTCGAAACCGGCTCGTTTTCTGCCGCCGCCCGGCGCCTGAATACCGGTCAGTCCGCCGTCTCGAAAACCATCGCGCATCTGGAAAAACGCCTGGCCGTCAGCCTGCTCCTGCGCTCGACTCGCGGCCTTATGGGCGGTATTTCCGACGGGAAGAATGGCGAGCGCCAAGGCGCGGGCGTTTGTTGAGTTTGTGCAGGGGGATTCTGAACAGCGAGCATCAACACCAAGCGTTTCGTTTATTGCGATCTTCGTTTATTTCGAATAACGTTCCGACATTCCTTATTCAAAATGTCGGAAAAGTCATGTCGATCATTGTTCATCCCCCCATCAACCTCCCCGTAGAACGCGAGATCAAAGCAGCCATTGAAGGCCAACGCGCCCTGGCCGCTTACTTGGCAACTCAATTCGAAACCCAGCACATCCAGATCTTCGATGAGCAGAACGAAGCCCATCGTGTCGAGTTGCCCACCTCCGCGTTGCGCCTGCTAGCCGACATTCTCGCGGCGCTGGCAGAAGGTAACGCCGTTAAAGTCGTGCCAATACACGCCCAACTAACTACCCAGGAAGCAGCCGATCTGCTCAACGTCTCACGCCCGCACATGATTAAACTGCTGGAAAGTGGCGAGATTTCCTACCACAAAACCGGCAAGCACCGACGTGTGCGCTTTGCCGATCTGATGGATTATAAGACCCGGCGTGACAGCGCCAGCGAGCAGGCAATGATGCTTCTCGCAGAGCAGGCACAAGCGTTAAGGACAGGTTACGAGTGAGGCATTCCTCTTTCACTGCTGTATACGATGCATGTGTTTTGTACCCAGCACCATTGAGAGACTTTTTGATGTGGTTAGCCCTCTCAGGGCTATTCCGGGCACGATGGACCAAGGAGATTCACGGCGAATGGAAACGCAATCTGTTGAAGAACCGCACTGACCTGACAATCGAGCAATTGGATCGCACCTCGGAGCTGATGGATCAGGCGATTCCCGATGCCTGCGTCTACGACTATGAAAATTTGGTCAGTGGATTGTCATTGCCCGATCTGGATGACCGCCATGTTCTGGCAGCAGCGATTCGTTGCAATGCTGGCGTGATCGTGACGTTTAATTTGAAAGATTTTCCCGACAAATACCTCGCCCCTTTCGGTATTGAGGCGCAACACCCGGATGAGTTCGTCGAAAACCTGTTTCATCTGGATTCGGCAGCCGTTGTCGCAGCCGCGCAGCACCAACGCAAACAATTGAAAACACCCACGATGGACGTCGAATCGTTTCTGAGTTTGCTGCAACGTCAGGGGTTGAAGAAGTCGATTCAAGCGCTCGGCAGCTACCGCGCGATCCTGTGAAATCACCAACGCAATCGACAGACAAAAAAACGGCGATCCAAAGATCGCCGTTTTCATTTACTGCCCAAACTGCTTACCCAACCCCGGAGGCACGCCGTGGATGTTGGTGTCTTCCCACGGGCCGTTGGGGCTGACGGCGCGGCTCCAGCCGTTGTTCCAGCGGTAGTACGTGCGCTGGCGGTAGAAGGTGTTGGTCTGGTCGTCGAGGACGTAGACGCCGAGTTTCTGATCCCAGTGGCTATTGCCGCCCGGTGGTGGGGCGAAGCTGGCTGAGGTGCGCGGAACCGGTTTGGCCGGTTTTGCCGGGATGCTTTTACCTGGGGTCGGCGAAGTCGATGGGGTCGGGCTTGGCTGCGACGGTGGGATTGGCGGCAGATTGGTGGTCGGTTCCGGTCGTTGCACCGCACATGCACTCAAGCCCAGGGCCAGTGTGAGGACTGTGATTCGGGCGATGGTGTGCATGGCGGTGCTTTCCTGTTGTGTCCGGCTATTTGTCCGGGCTGTCGATGGTCAGTTTTTGTAGCGCAGTGGTGCTGCTGGCCAGAGGGCCGCTGCGACCGACCCACTCACCGGCCGTCGGTTGGCCGGCGCGGGAGATGCGCGCAACCAGTTGGACTTCAGGGAAGTTCGACAGTTTCAACTGCGGCATCATTGCGTCGGCATCGCCCAGTTCGACAGTAACCGGCAGATCGGCCACGGTCAGGCGTTTGGCGGCCAGCGGTGCCGGTGGACCGGAGGTGGCGCGGGCGAAAATGAACACGCTGTCACCCGGTTGCACTTTGCTTCTGAGTTCGCTGGAAAGATCGACGTTGACTTTCAACAGCGCGGCTTTCGCGGCTACCGGTGCCTCAGCGACTTTGCCACCGCTGGCTTCCAGACGTTCGGCGGCGCGTTTGATCCCGCCTTGCAGCGCGGCGCGGGAGTTGTCCTCCGGCGGCAATTGCGCCAGCAAGCGGTTCCAGTAATCGATGGCCTCCTGATAACGCTCGCCTTCAAACGCAGCGATGCCGAGCAGGCCGAGGCTGGTGACTTCTTTCGGATCCGCCTTCAGTGCTTCGTCAGTCAGCGCCTGAATCTTCGTCGACCACTTCTTGCCGTCAGCAAAATACTGCGCCTGCGCCCACTGGCCGAGCAGTTCCGGTTGGCGACCGGCCAGATTGGCGGCGCGTTCGAACATCTTCGCCGCGTCCGCCGGGCGCTCTTGCGCCATGTAAGTACGGCCGAGGAAATACAGGCCTTCCGCAGAATCCGGTTGCGCCGCGACGGCACGTTCCAGACGCTGGGTCATCTCTTCCATCGACTGCGGTGCCTGGGCGAATTCGCGGGTCAGTTCGACCTTGTCGGCAGCACCGAAATGCAGATACAGACCGAGACCCAACACAGGCACCAATACCGCCGCCAGCAACGGCAACGGTTTACCCAGTTTCGAGATACGCGGTGCGGCAACCCCTTCGGTATCCGCCAGCAACTCCCGCGCAGCCTCGGCACGACCGCTGTCCATTTGCGCCGCGTCGAGCACGCCTTCGGCCTGTTGCGATTGCAACTCGGCGACGCGCTCCTGATACAGCGCGACGTTCAGGGCAGTACGATCCTCTTCACGCTGGGCGCGACGCTCACGCAAAACCGGGATCAGCAGAAAACTCAGGGCGACCAGAAGCAACAGCCCTGCGGCAAGCCAGAAATCAATCATTCTTGGTTTTTATCCAACAGTTGGTCGAGGCGCTGACGTTCTTCGCTGGACAGCGCTTGCGGGATCTCGGCGCGCTGGCCGCGACGACGGCGGACAATCACCGCGATCACCACGACACCACCGAGCAGCAGCCCGGCCGGGCCGAACCACAGCAGTGCGGTCTTGGCATTGAGCGTCGGTTTGTAGCGGACGAAATCACCGTAGCGATCAACCATGAAATCGATGATCTGCTGGTTGTCCTTGCCCTCACCGAGCATGCGGAAAATCTCTTTGCGCAGGTCAGCGGCAATCGGTGCATTGGAGTCAGCGATGTCCTGGTTCTGGCACTTGGGGCAGCGCAGTTCCTTGGTCAGTTCACGGAAACGCTCGCGATCACCTTCTTTGGCGAACTCGTAAGTATCGATGGCCGCATGGGCCACACCGACCAGACTCAAGCCCAACACGGCAGCGGCTAAAAAGCGCTTCATGGCTTGGCCTCATCGACCAGCGCCTGATATTTCGCGGCGAGTTTTTCGCGCCAGACCTGCTCGTCGATCACGCCGACATACTTGTCGCGGATGATGCCCTTGGCGTCGATGAAAAAGGTTTCCGGCGCGCCGTAGACGCCGAGGTTCAGCCCCAGCGAGCCTTCGTCGTCGCGGATGTCCAGCGCATACGGATTGTGGAATTCGGCCAGCCATTTCAAGGCATCGGCGTTGGTGTCCTTGTAGTTGATGCCGTAGATCACCACACCGCGCTCGGCGAGTTTGTTCAGCACCGGATGCTCGACCCGGCAGGAAATGCACCAGGTGCCCCAGACGTTGACCAGTGCCGGTTTGCCGAGAATGTCAGCCTTGGTCAGGTTTTTGTCGCCCTGCACGTTGGGCAGGGAAAACTCCGGGAACGGCTTGTTGATCATCGCCGACGGCAGTTCCGCCGGATCAAGGTAAAGACCGCGATAAAGAAATACCGCCACCAGCAGGAAAATCGCCAGTGGCACCAGCATCAACCAACGTCTCATGCCGCCGCTCCCGTCATGCCCAGGGCTTCACGCACCTTGGCTTTCACCTTGACCCGATAACGTCGATCCAGCGCCGCCAGCAAGCCACCGAACCCGGTGAGCAAACCGCCGAACCAGATCCAGCGCACGAACGGTTTAACGTGCACCCGAACCGCCCACGCGCCGTTGTCCAGCGGTTCGCCGAGGGCAACGTAGAGGTCGCGGGTGAAACCGGCGTCGATCCCGGCTTCGGTCATCACCGAGTTCTGCACGGTGTACAGACGTTTTTCCGGGTGCAGCACGCTGATTTCCTTGCCGTCACGAATGACCCGAATCGTGCCTTTGTCCGACGTGAAGTTCGGCCCTTCGAAGTGCTTGGCGCCTTCGAAGACGAAGTGATAACCGGCCAGGTCCATCGACTCGCCCGGCGCCAGACGCAGATCGCGTTCGGCACTGTTCTGGCTCGACAACACCACACCCAACGCGCACACGGCGATGCCGAGGTGGGCGATCTGCATGCCCCAATAGCTACGGGTCAGGGTTGGCAAGCCTTTGATCAGACCTTTGTGGCGAGTCTTGTCGACGATGTCACGGACACCGGCGAGCAATACCCACGCGGCCAGCAGGAAGGTCGCGATCACCGCCCAGTTGAAATCGCCGTAAGCAACACCGGCCACCACGGCCAGCGCGACGCTGCCGAGCAGCACTGGCGTCAGCATGCTGGCCAGCCATTTCACCGGGGTGTCTTTCCAGCGGACGATCACACCGACCGCCATCACCATCATCAGCAGCGCCATCAACGGAATGAACAGTGCATTGAAGTACGGCGGGCCGACCGACATCTTCGCGCCGCTCAGGGCATCGAGAATCAGCGGATACAGCGTGCCGAGCAGGATCATCGACGCGGCCACCACCAGCACCAGGTTGTTGCCCAGCAGCAGGGTTTCCCGCGACCACAGGTTGAAACCGACCTGACTCTTGACCACTGGCGCGCGCAGGGCGAACAGGGTCAGCGAGCCGCCGACCACGAACAACAGGAAGATCAGGATGAACACGCCGCGCTCCGGATCGGAGGCAAACGCGTGCACCGAAGTCAGCACGCCGGAGCGCACCAGGAACGTACCGAGCAGGCTCAGCGAAAACGCGGCAATCGCCAGCAACACCGTCCAGCTCTTGAACACACCACGTTTTTCCGTGACCGCCAGCGAGTGGATCAGCGCGGTGCCGACCAGCCAAGGCATGAAGGAAGCGTTTTCCACCGGGTCCCAGAACCACCAGCCACCCCAGCCGAGCTCGTAATAAGCCCACCACGAACCGAGGGTGATGCCGATGCCGAGGAAGGCCCAGGCAACGATGGTCCATGGCCGCGACCAGCGCGCCCACGCGGCATCCAGTCGACCGCCCATCAACGCCGCGATGGCAAAGGCAAACGCCACCGAAAAACCGACGTAACCCATGTACAACATTGGCGGGTGCACGATCAGGCCGATGTCTTGCAACAACGGGTTCAAGTCGGCGCCATTGCTCGGCATCTGCGGCAGGATGCGTTTGAACGGGTTGGACGTGAGGATCAGGAACAGCAGGAAACCGGTGCTGATCATGCCCATCACCGCCAGAACGCGGGCGAGCATCACCTGCGGCAACTGCCGGGAGAACACCGACACGGCGAAGGTCCAGCCACCGAGAATCAGCGCCCACAGCAGCAACGACCCTTCGTGGGCGCCCCACACCGCGCTGAATTTGTAATACCACGGCAACGCGGTATTGGAGTTGTTCGCCACATACGCGACGGAAAAGTCATCGGTCATGAACGCGTAAGTCAGAATGCCGAACGCGAACAGCAGAAACGCAAACTGCCCCCACGCCGATGGCTGGGCCAGACTCATCCAGAAACGGTCGCCGCGCCAGGCACCGACCAACGGCACCACGGCCTGCACCAGCGCAAAACACAGCGCCAGAATCATCGCCAGATGACCGAGCTCAGGAATAAAAATTGCCGAGGTCATCGATCAACCCTCCTTCGCAGGCGTTGGGGCGGATTGACCACTGTCTTTCAAGGCTTTGGTCACTTCCGGCGGCATGTACTTCTCGTCGTGCTTGGCCAGCACTTCATCGGCCACCACCACGCCGTCGGCATTAAGCTTGCCGAGGGCGACGATGCCCTGCCCTTCGCGGAACAGATCCGGGAGGATCCCGCGATAGGCGATGGTCACGGACTTGTTGAAGTCGGTAACGACGAATTTGACGTCCAGCGAATCCTTCGAGCGCTGCAGCGAACCGGCTTCAACCATGCCTCCGGCACGGATGCGCGTATCTTGCGGCGCTTCGCCGTTGGCGATCTGCGTCGGGGTGTAGAACAGATTGATGTTCTGCTGCAGGGCGCTGAGGGCCAGGCCGACGGCAGCGCCGACCCCGACCAGAATGGCCAGAATGATGATCAGACGTTTCTTGCGCAGCGGATTCACTTGCCGTTCTCCCGGCGCAGACGACGCGCCTCTTGTTGCAGATAGCGCTTGCGGGCCGCGATCGGCGCCACCACGTTGAGGATCAGCACCGCCAGACAGATGCCGTAAGCCGACCAGACATACAGGCCATGATGGCCCATGGCGAGGAAGTCGCCGAATGAAGCAAAACTCATCGAGCGGCCTCCAGACTGTGCTGCACTTCTTCTTTCACCCAACTGGCGCGGGCTTCGCGCTTGAGCACTTCAAGGCGCATGCGCAGCAACAGCACGGCGCCAAAGAAACAGTAGAAACCCAGCACCGTCAGCAGCAGTGGCAGCCACATTTCCACCGGCATCGCCGGTTTTTCCGTGAGGGTGAATGTCGCGCCCTGGTGCAGGGTGTTCCACCACTCCACCGAGTATTTGATGATCGGGATGTTGATCACACCAACGATGGCCAGCACCGCGCAGGCCTTGGCGGCGCTGTCGCGGTTGCTGATGGCATTGCCCAGCGCGATCACGCCGAAATACAGGAACAGCAGAATCAGCATCGAGGTCAGGCGCGCGTCCCAGACCCACCACGAGCCCCACGTCGGTTTGCCCCAGATCGCCCCGGTGACCAGTGCCACGGCGGTCATCCACGCGCCGATCGGTGCGGCACATTGCAGAGCGACGTCGGCCAGTTTCATCTTCCACACCAGCCCGACCACACCGCACACCGCCAACATCACGTAGATCGACTGTGCGAGCATCGCGGCAGGTACGTGAATATAGATGATGCGAAAGCTGTTGCCTTGCTGATAGTCCGGCGGCGCGAAGGCCAGGCCCCAAACGACACCGACGCCAATCAGCAGCAATGCTGCAATGCTCAACCACGGCAGAAACTTGCTGCTGATGCCGTAGAACCACTTGGGCGAGCCGAGCTTGTGAAACCAGGTCCAGTTCATACTGTTTCCATCACGGGTGCCGCTCATCGGTGTGAGCAGTCTCAGGGTCTTTGCTGGTTAAATTTTAACCAGACCTCATTATTCGCCGACGCTGATCTTCAGGCCAGCAGCTATTGCAAACGGTGTCAGGGTGATCGCCAGGGCGGTCAGGCTACCCAGCCACAGCAGATACCCGGTCGCCGGCATGCCTTGCAAGGCGGCCTGCAAGGCGCCACTGCCAAGGATCAACACCGGGATGTACAACGGCAGAATCAGCAGCGCCAGCAACAGACCGCCACGTTTCAAACCGACCGTCAGTGCCGCGCCCACCGCGCCGAGCAAGCTCAGCACCGGTGTTCCCAGCAGCAACGAAAACAGCAAAACCGGCAGGCAGGCGGCAGGCAAACCGAGCATCAACGCCAGCAGCGGTGAGAGCAGAACCAGTGCCAGACCGGAGAAAAGCCAGTGTGCCAGCACCTTGGCCAAGACCAGAAGTGGCAGCGGGTGCGACGAAAGGACCCACTGTTCCAGGGATCCGTCTTCGAAATCACTGCGGAACAGCCCGTCCAGCGAGAGCAGGACCGACAACAGCGCCGCCACCCAGACTAACCCGGGGGACAGGTTTTGCAACACTTGAGTTTCCGGGCCGACGGCCAGCGGGAACAACGCGATGACGATGGCGAAGAAAATCAGCGGATTGGCCAGCTCCGCCGGGCGGCGAAACAGCAGTCGGGATTCACGGGCAACCAGCAGGCCAAACACACTCATACTGCCCAATTCCCCAGATCGATGTCGCGATAACCGGCCGGCATCCGGCTCAACGTGTGGTGCGTGGTCAACACCACCAGACCGCCACGCTCGCAGTGCCCGGCCAAGTGTTCTTCGAGCTGCGCTACGCCCTGCTTGTCCAGCGCGGTGAATGGCTCATCGAGAATCCACAGCGGCGGGCTGTCGAGATACAAGCGCGCCAGCGCCACGCGACGTTGTTGACCGGCGGACAGGCTGTGGCAGGGAACATCTTCGAAACCGCGCAATCCTACTGCTGCCAGCGCTTGCCAGATGGCCTCGCGTTCGGCGGGATGATGCAAGGCGCAAAGCCAGGAGAGGTTTTCTTCCGGGGTCAGCAAATCCTTGATCCCGGCGGCGTGGCCGATCCATAGCAGGTTACGTGCTAGTTCGCTGCGTTGTTCGGTCAGCGGCTGGCCATTGAGCAGGACTTGTCCGGCGGTCGGCTGCATCAGCCCTGAAAGCAGGCGCAAAAGGCTGGTCTTGCCGCTGCCATTGGGTCCGCTGATCTGCACCATATCGCCACTGGCGAGTCTCAATTCGAGATTTTCGAAGAGCAGCCGCAGATCACGTTCACACGCGAGGGCAACGGTTTGCAGGACAGGACTGGTCAAGGGATCACGGGCCTTATACGGTTCAAGTCGGCTCTGGCGCGGCCGTTAAAGAGATGCAGCATAGATGCATTGACGGCTCGATCTAGAGAGCTGGGTCAAACAATTGCTATGTTTTTTATTCGAAGCGCAAGACGGGCGGCATTATACATGTCGTGCCTTACTCTCAAGAGTGCATTTTCCTCAGGTTGTGTCCGCGTATGACAGGCGAAATGAACATCCTCCCGCTCCCGCCCACCACCCCGGCGACCGTTCGCCCGCAGGTCGGTGAGCTGCTCAAGCTGCTGACCCCGGTTGAAGGCCTGATCGGCGCCGGGCAAAGCGCCAAAGCCGAGGTGTTGTCGCTCAAGCAGGCGGATCAGACCTTTCAGTTATTGCTTAAGGTGACCGTCGACGGCGGACGCCAGACCACCGTGCAGGCGACCAGCAATCTGCCGCTGCCGCAAGGCACCAGTCTGGCGATCACCCAGCCCTCGGCGGGCAACCTGGCGATTACCGTGCAGCAAGCGATTGCCAGCAGCGTCGCCGCCCTCACCCGCATCGATACTGCGCAATTGCCTGTCGGCACGCTGCTGCAAGGCAAGGTGCTGACCTCGCAGGCGCTGCCGCAGACGCCGGGGCAAGCCGCGGTGTTCCGTTCGATGGTCACTCTGCTCAATACCGCGCAGACCGGCAGCACACTGACCATCGACAGTCCACAGCCGCTGCGTATCGGCACTTTGCTGTCGGCGTTGGTCGAAGACGCACAAACCCTGAAATTCCTGCCAATGAGCAGCCGTCAGGAACAATTGGCCGTGAGTCAGCAACTGCTCGGCCAGCAAAGTCGTCAGGCATCCCTGACGGGGTTACTGAACGCGTTGCAAAATCTGCCGAGGGATAGCGATCAGACATCGCAGGATTTGCGCGCGGTGGTCGACAAACTCCTTGTCAGCCTGCCGGACGTGCAACAACTGAGCACCGCCAAAGGCGTGGCGCTGGCGCTGGCCAACAGCGGCGCGTTCCTCGAAGCCAAACTGTTGACCGGGCAGAACCCGACGCTGGCCCCGGACATGAAAGCCGATCTGCTCAAGCTGATCGCGCAGCTGACCCCGGGCCTGCCGAGCAGCACCAGTTTCAACGCGATCATCGCCGCCAACACCCTGGCGCAAGCGCTGCCGAGTTTCGTCCGCAACGCCCTCGGCATGCTCGGCCAGGTCAGCGCCAAACCGGTACCGAGCAGCTTCCCGCTGCCCGAGCGTTTGCTGCAAAGTCTGGACGGCGAAGGCGATCTGGAACAGTTGTTGCGCCTCGCCGCCGCTGCAGTATCGCGCCTGCAGAGCCATCAACTGTCGAGCCTGGAACAAACCGGTGTCACCGACGACGGCCGTCTGCTCAGCACCTGGCAACTGGAAATCCCCATGCGCAACCTGCAAGACATCGTGCCGTTGCAGGTCAAGTTCCAGCGTGAAGAAGCACCAGAGCGAGAACCGCAGCCGAACGAACGTCGCGATGAGCGCGAGCCCAAGCAACAACTGTGGCGCGTCGATCTGGCGTTTGACATGGAGCCGCTCGGGCCGATGCAGATTCAGGCGCAACTGATCGCCGGCAGCCTGTCCAGCCAACTGTGGGCCGAACGGCCGTACACCGCCGATCTGATCGGCAACAACCTGTTCGCCCTGCGTCAGCGCCTGCTCGATCGCGGACTCAACGTTGGCGACATCGACTGCCATCTCGGCACCCCGCCGCAAGGCAATCAAACCCGTCTTGAACACCGCTGGGTCGACGAAACCGCATGAACGATTCCACTGCCCCACGCCAGGCCATCGCCCTCAAGTACGACGGCAACCACGCCCCGACCCTCACCGCCAAAGGTGATGACGAACTGGCCGAAGAAATCCTGCGCATCGCTCGCGATTGCGAAGTGCCGATCTATGAGAATGCTGAATTGGTGCGCTTGCTGGCGAGGATGGAACTGGGCGACAGCATTCCCGAAGAGCTGTACCGGACGATCGCCGAGATCATCGCGTTTGCGTGGAATCTGAAGGGGAAATTCCCCGAGGGGCAGGATCCGGATGCGCCGATGGTCGAGAAAGATGTGACCCTGCGCGGCGATGATTATTAAGCCTTAAAAGCAAAAGATCGCAGCCTTCGGCAGCTCCTACATTGGAATGCGTTTCCCTGTAGGAGCTGCCGAAGGCTGCGATCTTTTGATCTTGCTTCTAGTTCTTGTGCAACTTGCGCATCAACTCCGCCTCAGCCTGGGTCAACCCGCAGGACTGAGTCAGTTCATCGACGCTTGCGCCCATCCCCACCAGTTTCGCCGCTTGGGCGAATGACAGGCTCGACGGGTCGCGTTGTTCAAGCGCGACAATCTTGTCCGGCAACGGACTCACCACCGCCCGCAACTCATGCAGAGCTTCGCCCATGCGCACGTTGCCGTTCTGGTAATCGTCGACACGCTTGGCCAGGTCCTTGATGCGCTGATCACGCAGCGCATCGCCCTGAGCCTGTTGCGCAGCGATTACCCGCTGCGCCTTGATGTACGACACAAACATTGCCAGCGTGCCTGCCCAGAAGAGGAACAGGACAATGACCGCAACCTCGAGAATCAATCAGATATTCTCCAGGTCCGACCATTCTTCTTCGCTCATCATCTTGTCCAGCTCGACCAGGATCAGCAACTCGTTGTTCTTGTTGCACACGCCCTGGATGAACTTGGCCGACTCTTCGTTGCCGACGTTCGGCGCCGTCTCGATTTCCGACTGACGCAGGTAAACAACTTCGGCCACGCTGTCGACCATGATGCCGACGACTTGCTTGTCGGCTTCGATGATGACGATACGGGTGTTGTCGCTGATCTCGCCGCTGTTCAGGCCGAAGCGCTGACGGGTGTCGATCACGGTCACCACGTTACCACGCAGGTTGATGATGCCCAGCACGTAGCTCGGCGCGCCCGGCACCGGAGCGATCTCGGTGTAGCGCAGCACTTCCTGCACGCGCATCACGTTGATGCCGTAGGTTTCGTTATCCAGTTTGAAGGTCACCCATTGCAGGATCGGATCTTCAGAACCTTTTGCATTCGTCGCCTGACTACTCATACCCTGACCCCTCGAAAAAACCGCTCTGAGCGGTGTGTGTTCTGTGTGGCGGCATTCAACAATGCCGTCGCCTGATTGTTATGTCGGCTGCTATGTCGGTTTATGTAGCGGCTTGTGGCCGCCGAAGTGCTTTGCCCCACCGCTGGCGATCAACTCGGCCAGTGCGGAAACGTCAAGCAATGCACACATGTGCTCAATCACGGTGCCGGCGAGCCATGGCCGCTGACCCCGGTGACTTCTCCATTTGATTTCATTCGGGTCCAGACGCAACGAGCGGCTGACCTGATGCACCGCCAGCCCCCACTCGTAACCTTGTACCGAAATCACGTACTGCAAGCCCTGACGGAAGTCATCGCGATAGCGATCCGGCATGACCCAGCGCGCGGTATCCAACACTTTCAGATTGCCGGCCTGACTCGGCAGAATCCCGAGGAACCATTCCGGCTGACCGAACAACGGCGTCAGCTCGTGGCCGGCCAGCGAATAGATCGAGCCAAGGCACACCAGCGGCACGGCCAAGGTCAGTCCGGCAACGTCGAACAGCAGGCATTCGAAGGCTTCAGAGGCCCACGCCGGGCGACCATCGGTTTCCACCGGTGGCGGCGTGTTGTTCGGCGGCAGATGCACTTCCACCAGCGGCGGCACCAGCGTCTGCTCGACGGGTGCGGGTGCAACCGGAGCAGGTGCTGGAGCCGGTTCGACCACGGCCGGTTCCGGTGCGGTTTTCAGCAGTTGGGTTTGCAGCAGCGGTGCCAGTGTCGACACCGATGCCCGAACCGGCTCGGCCTCGTCGATCAATGCCAGCGGTGCCTTGGCGGCCGGTGCGGCGGCAGGCGCAACAACTGGGGCGACAGGCTTGGCAGCCTTCTGCGCATCACGCGCCTGCTCTTCCAGTACCGCTGCCTGGAACTCGTCCAGCGCCTCGCTGCTTTCCACAACTTCAGGCTGCGCCTCAATGACCGGCGGCAGCTCCTCAGGAATGTCCTGCAGCAGATTATCCAGATAAGACTGCAGCGCCAATTGCGGACGCGATGTGAGCTTGACTGGGCGGTTCATCGGTCAACAGCGCCGGACAGGGAAACCGCGTCGCCTGCTTCGCGAGCAGGCTCGCTCCCACAGGATTTGTGCAAGTCAGGCATGCGTGATCGGGACAGGTTCATCTCAAGCCACCTGCGGAACAAGTTGTTGCGCCAACAGATGCTTGAGCAGCGCGCGGTAGGCCAGCACGCCACGGCTCTTGCCGTCGAATTGCGAAGGCGTGACACCGGCTCGGCTGGCGTCGCGCAGGCGGGTATCGACCGGGATATAACCCTGCCAGATCTCGTCGGGAAATTTGTCGCGCAGCACGCGCAAGGTATGCATCGATGCCTGGGTACGGCGATCGAACAGGGTCGGCACGATGCTGAACGGCAGCGCCTGTTTGCGCGAGCGGTTGATCATCGCCAGGGTGTTGACCATGCGCTCCAGACCTTTGACGGCCAAGTGCTCGGTCTGCACCGGGATTACCAGTTGCTGGCTCGCCGCGAGGGCGTTGACCATCAGCACGCCGAGCAACGGCGGGCTGTCGATCACCGCGTAATCGAAATCCTGCCACAGCTGCGCCAGACTCTTGGCGATCACCAGACCGAGGCCACTCTGCCCCGGCGACTGACGCTCAAGGGTCGCGAGTGCGGTGCTCGATGGCAGCAGGGAAATGCGTTCGTCGCTGGTCGACAACAGCAACTGCCCCGGCAGGCCTTGCGGCACGCTGCCCTTGTGCAGAAACAGGTCGTAGTTGCTGTGCTCCAGGCTGTCGGGGTCGTAGCCGAAATAGCTGGTCATCGAGCCGTGCGGGTCGAGATCGACCACAACCACGCGCTTGCCCGCCTCGGCCAGCAATCCGGCTAAAGCGATGGAAGATGTGGTTTTACCGACACCACCCTTTTGATTGGCGACTGCCCAGACTCTCATTCAGTTCGTTCCTCCCGGCCGATATGCTCGACCGAGACATAGCTCAGCGTGTTAATGCGGGTGACGGAGAATTGACGGCACTCTCGCGTCCCGGCGTCTTGACCGGGGTCGGTGCAGTTTGTGTGCCAGCACGCTTCAACGCAGCGTCCGGTTGCGCATTGGCGGTTCCGGTGCCCGTGAGACTGCGACGTACATCGAGATTTCGCGAGACCACCAGAACCACCCGGCGGTTTTTCCCCCGGCCTTCAGCGGTAGCGTTGTTGGCCACCGGTTGAAACTCGCCGTAACCCACCGATGCCAATCGGCCAGGGTTCACGCCCTGCATCGCCAGCATGCGCACGATGCTTGCCGAACGCGCCGAGGACAGCTCCCAGTTGGTCGGGTACTGCGCGGTGCGGATCGGTTGATCGTCGGTGAAGCCTTCGACGTGAATCGGGTTGTCGAACGGTTTCAGAATCGCTGCAACCTTGTCGATGATGTTGAAGGCAATGTCGCTCGGCATGGCGTCGCCGCTGCCGAACAGCAGGCTGGAGTTGAGTTCGATCTCGACCCACAACTCGTTGCCGCGCACGGTCATCTGATTCGAGCTGATCAAGTCGCCGAACGCAGCGCTGATGTCATCGGCGATGCTTTTCAGCGGATCGCTGGCGCCGGCGATACCGGCGTCGATCTGCTCGGCGTCCTTGACCAGCGGCTTGGCCGGGGTCACGGTTTTCGGTCGCTCGTCGCCGATCTGGATCGGTTTGAGCGCGCGGTCGGAGTCCTTGAAGACCCCGACCAGCGCTTCGGAAATTTCCTTGTACTTGCCTTCGTTGATCGACGAAATCGAGTACATGACCACGAAGAACGCGAACAGCAACGTGATGAAGTCAGCGTAGGAAACCAGCCAGCGTTCGTGGTTTACATGCTCTTCCTGGTGGCGACGACGTGCCATGAGGTTATTCCCTTAATCCATGAAGCCTTGCAGCTTCAACTCAATGGAGCGAGGGTTTTCACCTTCGGCGATCGACAAAATGCCTTCCAACAACATTTCGCGATAACGCGACTGCCGCAACGCGATTGACTTCAATTTGGCTGCCACCGGCAGCAGGATCAGGTTGGCACTGGCCACACCATAGATGGTCGCGACGAAAGCCACAGCAATGCCGCTGCCCAACTGGGTCGGATCAGCAAGATTGCCCATCACGTGGATCAGGCCCATCACCGCGCCGATGATGCCGATGGTCGGCGCGTAGCCGCCCATGCTTTCGAAGACTTTCGCGGCTTCGATGTCGCGCGCTTCCTGGGTGTAGAAATCCACTTCGAGGATGCTGCGAATCGCTTCCGGCTCGGCACCGTCGACCAGCAGTTGCAGGCCCTTGCGCGAGTAGTTGTCCGGTTCGGCATCGGCCACGCCTTCCAGACCGAGCAGACCTTCCTTGCGTGCGGTGAGGCTCCAGTTGACCACGCGATCAATGCCGCCGGCCAAGTCCACACGCGGCGGGAAGAAGATCCACGCCAGAATCTGCATGGCGCGTTTGAACGCGCTCATCGGCGATTGCAGCAGTGCGGCACCGATGGTGCCGCCCAGTACGATCAATGCCGCCGGGCCGTTGGCCAGCGCACCGAGGTGACCACCTTCAAGGTAGTTACCGCCGATGATGGCGACGAACGCCATGATGATCCCGATAAGGCTTAGAACATCCATCAGATACACGCCTCGACAATGTGTTTGCCGATGTCGTCGAGGCTGTATACCGCGTCGGCGAGGTCGGCTTTGACGATGGCCATCGGCATGCCGTAGATCACACAACTGGCTTCATCCTGCGCCCACACGGCGCTACCGCCCTGCTTGAGCAGACGCGCGCCTTCACGGCCGTCGGCGCCCATACCGGTCAGTACGACCGCCAGAACTTTGTCGCCGTAGGATTTCGCCGCCGAACCGAAGGTGATGTCCACGCACGGCTTGTAGTTCAGACGCTCGTCGCCCGGGAGGATTTTCACCGCGCCACGGCCATCGATCATCATTTGCTTGCCACCCGGAGCGAGCAACGCCAGGCCCGGACGCAGGATGTCGCCATCCTCGGCTTCCTTGACGCTGATGCGGCAGAGCTTGTCGAGACGCTCGGCAAACGCCTTGGTGAACGCTGCCGGCATGTGCTGGATCAGCACGATCGGCGCCGGGAAGTTCGCCGGCAACTGCGTCAATACACGTTGCAAGGCAACCGGGCCGCCCGTCGACGTACCAATGGCAACCAGTTTGTAAGCTTTGCGTTTCGGTGCCGGCGACGAAGCGCTGGCGGCCGGAGCACGGCTTGGAGCAGGTGCATGCACAGGCGCGGGTGCCGGACGTGCCGGTGCGCTGGTGCTGTGGCTGCTGAAGCTGGATGGCGCCGGAGCCGGTGCAGGCGTTGGCGCTGCGGCTGGAGCCGGCGCGCTATAAGCACTGAAACGACGATTACTGCGCGAGATGCTATGCACCTTCTCGCACAGCAATTGCTTGACCTTCTCCGGATTGCGCGAGATGTCTTCGAAGTTCTTCGGCAGGAAATCCACCGCGCCGGCGTCCAGCGCATCCAGAGTGACCCGGGCGCCTTCGTGGGTCAGCGAGGAGAACATCAACACCGGGGTCGGGCAGCGCTGCATGATGTGCCGCACTGCCGTGATGCCATCCATCATCGGCATCTCGTAGTCCATGGTGATCACGTCCGGCTTGAGTGCCAGGGCCTGATCGATCGCCTCTTTACCGTTGGTAGCGGTGCCGACCACCTGAATGCTCGGATCCGCTGAAAGAATTTCCGAGACGCGGCGGCGGAAAAAACCCGAATCGTCCACCACCAGGACTTTGACTGCCATAAACACTCCATTAGGTGCAGCGGGACGTTGTCGCCCCGCCGCCCCGGATTCAAATACGCCGTGCGGCGTAACGCTTGAGCATGCTTGGAACATCGAGAATCAGCGCGATGCGGCCGTCACCGGTAATGGTGGCGCCGGACATGCCCGGAGTGCCCTGCAGCATTTTGCCCAATGGCTTGATGACCACTTCTTCCTGACCGACCAGTTGATCGACGACGAAGCCGATCCGCTGAGTGCCCACCGAAAGGATCACCACATGGCCTTCACGCTGCTCTTCGTGAGCGGCGGAGCTGACCAGCCAGCGCTTGAGGTAGAACAATGGCAGCGCCTTGTCCCGCACGATCACCACTTCCTGACCGTCGACGACGTTAGTGGTCGACAGGTCGAGGTGGAAGATTTCGTTGACGTTGACCAACGGGAACGCAAACGCCTGATTGCCGAGCATGACCATCAGGGTTGGCATGATCGCGAGGGTCAGCGGCACCTTGATGACGATCTTCGAACCCTGGCCCTTGGTCGAGTAGATGTTGATCGAACCGTTGAGCTGGGAAATCTTGGTCTTCACCACGTCCATGCCGACGCCACGGCCGGACACGTCGGAGATCTCGGTCTTGGTCGAGAAACCCGGGGCGAAGATCAGGTTGTAGCACTCGGTATCGCTGAGGCGATCGGCCGCGTCCTTGTCCATCACGCCGCGTTTAACCGCGATGGCGCGCAGGACGTTCGGGTCCATGCCTTTGCCGTCATCGGAAATCGACAGCAGGATATGGTCGCCCTCTTGCTCGGCCGCCAGAACAACACGACCACCACGGGCCTTGCCCGACGCTTCGCGTTCTTCCGGCGACTCGATGCCGTGGTCGACGGCGTTGCGCACCAAGTGGACCAGCGGGTCGGCTAGGGCCTCGACAAGGTTTTTGTCGAGGTCGGTTTCTTCACCCACCAGTTCCAGGTTGATCTCTTTCTTCAGCTGACGCGCGAGGTCGCGAACCAGACGCGGGAAGCGCCCGAAGACCTTCTTGATCGGCTGCATCCGCGTCTTCATGACGGCGGTCTGCAAGTCAGCCGTGACCACGTCGAGGTTCGACACGGCCTTTTGCATGGCTTCATCGCCGCTGTTCAGGCCCAGACGCACCAGACGGTTACGCACCAGCACCAACTCGCCGACCATATTCATGATTTCGTCGAGACGTGCCGTGTCGACGCGCACGGTGGTTTCGGCTTCGCTTGCCGGTTTTTCCGGTGGCGGCGTTGCCGGCGCGCGGGCCGGAGCCGGTGCAGCAGCGGCAGCCGGCTTTGGCGCTTCGGCTTTTGGCTCAGGCTTGGCGGCAGGCTTCGGTGCTGCAGCAGCGGCCGGTGCCTTGGCGGCAGGCGTGGCGACAGTCGAAGCACTGCCAGCAGCGGCGGTGCCGACTTCGGAGAACTTGCCTTTACCGTGCAATTCGTCGAGCAGCGATTCGAACTCGTGATCGCTGATCAGATCACTGCCGGCAGCGGCGGCCGCTGGAGCAGCCGGCGCCGGTGCCGAAGCAATCGCCGACTCCAGCGCATCCACGGCAAAGTTGCCCTTGCCATGCAACTGATCGAGCAGGGCTTCGAATTCGTCGTCGGTGATGTCGGAGCTGTCGCCCTTGGCCGGCGCCGCAGGGGCTGCCGCCGCTGGTGCAACCGCGTCCACCGCGAACTGGCCCTTGCCGTGCAACTGATCAAGCAACGACTCGAACTCGGCATCGGTGATTTCATCGCTCGCGGCTTCATTGGCCGTTTGCGCAGGTGCAGCAGCGGCCGGGGCTTCAGCTTCAGCCTTGACGGCGTTCAGCGAATCCAGCAGCTGTTCAAATTCGTTATCGGTGATGTCGCCCGATGCGTCGCCTTCGACGACCAGCTCTTCGATCATCTCGGCCACTGGCGAAGCCGGGGCTGCGTCCGCCGATTGCGGTTCGGCCAGACGCGCCAGGGCGGCCAGCAGTTCCGGGGTGGCAGCGGTGATCGGCGCACGCTCACGAACCTCAGTGAACATGCTGTTCACCGCGTCCAGTGCTTCGAGGACAACGTCCATCAGTTCTGCATCAACGCGACGCTCACCCTTGCGCAGGATGTCGAACACGTTTTCGGCGATGTGACAGCACTCCACCAGCTCATTGAGCTGAAGGAAGCCGGCGCCCCCTTTTACAGTGTGGAAACCGCGAAAAATTGCGTTGAGCAGATCTGCGTCATCCGGGCGGCTTTCCAGCTCGACCAGTTGTTCGGACAGTTGCTCAAGAATCTCGCCGGCCTCAACCAGGAAATCCTGAAGGATCTCTTCATCGGCGCCGAAGCTCATTAATGGGGTGCTCCTACAGGTCTAAAAACCCAAAAAACCTAAAATTCCAAAACTCTAGAACCCGAGGCTGGATAACAAATCGTCCACATCGTCCTGACCGGACACAACGTCTTCTCGTTTATCGGCATGAATCTGCGGACCTTCACCCTGCGAGAGATGTTTTTGTGGATCTTTTTCTGCAAGCATCGCGGCGCGGTCATGTTCGATGCCCGCAAAGCGGTCGACCTGACTGGCCATGAGCACGAGTTTGAGCAAATTGCTTTCGACTTCGGTGACCAGCTGGGTCACACGCTTGATCACCTGACCGGTGAGGTCCTGGTAATCCTGGGCCAGCAGGATGTCGTTGAGATTGCTCGACACCGCACGGTTGTCCGTGCTGCTGCGCGACAGAAAACCGTCGACCCGGCGCGCCAGTTCACGGAACTCTTCAGCCCCGACCTCGCGACGCATGAAGCGACCCCAATCGGCACTCAAGGTCTGCGCTTCATCAGCCAGACTGTTGACCACCGGCGTGGCGCTTTCCACCAGATCCATGGTGCGGTTGGCCGCGGCTTCCGTCAGCTTGACCACATAGCCCAGGCGTTCGGTGGCGTCGGTGATTTGCGACACTTCCTCGGCCTGCGGCATGTTCGGGTCGATCTGGAAGTTGACGATCGCACTGTGCAGTTCACGTGTGAGCTTGCCCACTTCCTGGTACAGGCCACGGTCACGGGTCTGATTGAGCTCATGGATCAGTTGCACAGCGTCGCCGAACCTGCCTTTTTCAAGGCTTTCGACCAGTTCGACCGCGTGTTTTTTCAGGGTCGACTCGAAATCGCCCTGTGAAGATTCGTTATGCTCCATAGCTCCCCCGCGCGTTCATCAGCCGATGCGTTCGAAAATCTTCTCGATTTTGTCTTTCAACGCCTGAGCCGTGAAAGGTTTGACTACGTAGCCGTTTACACCGGCCTGAGCGGCCTCGATGATCTGCTCGCGCTTGGCTTCTGCAGTCACCATCAGCACTGGCAGGTGCTTGAGTTTTTCATCGGCACGCACGTGGCGCAGCAGGTCGATACCGGTCATGCCCGGCATGTTCCAGTCCGTTACCAGAAAGTCGATGCTTCCGCTGTTGAGCACTGGAATGGCAGTCACGCCATCGTCAGCCTCGACGGTGTTGGTGAACCCAAGATCACGCAGCAGGTTCTTGATGATCCGCCGCATCGTTGAGAAGTCATCAACGATGAGGATTTTCATGTCTTTGTTCAATTCGACCTCCAAGCAGTCTTAAACGCGCCCAGCACCTGGACGCGCCACTTCAATCAATCGGCGCAGCACTCGAAGACTGTCTGGAGCACAACAGAGCAAGACCGGTGCCGTTCATCACCGCACCAGCCTCGTTCGCAGTGTCCCCACACTGCCTTCAGCGCGCTCGCCACTCCCCCAAACGCCCCCGCAAACGGGCCGCGCACTGGCTGTGTAACTGGCTGACCCGCGATTCACTGACGCCAAGGACTTCACCGATCTCCTTGAGGTTAAGCTCTTCGTCGTAGTACAGCGCCAACACCAGTCGCTCACGCTCCGGCAAATTGGCAATCGCGTCCGCCAGCGCCGCCTGGAAGCGTTCATCTTCCAGATCGCGTGACGGCTCCATATGAGCACTCGCGCCATCCTCGTGCAGCCCTTCGTGTTCGCCGTCCTGCAACAGGTCGTCGAAACTGAACAGGCGACTGCCCAAGGTGTCATTCAAAATCCCGTAGTAATCGTCGAGACTCAATTGGAGTTCGGCCGCAACCTCGTGATCTTTAGCATCACGGCCGGTTTTAGCTTCAATTGAGCGAATTGCGTCGCTGACCATCCGGGTATTGCGGTGAACCGAGCGTGGCGCCCAGTCCCCTTTGCGCACTTCGTCGAGCATCGCGCCGCGGATTCGTATGCCCGCGTACGTTTCGAAACTGGCGCCTTTGCTGGCGTCGTATTTGGTCGAGACTTCGAGCAGGCCGATCATCCCGGCCTGGATCAGGTCTTCGACCTGCACACTCGCCGGCAAGCGTGCCAGCAAGTGATAGGCAATGCGTTTGACCAGTGGCGCGTAACGCTCGATCAATTCGTACTGCGCGTCACGTGCCGACTTCTTGTAGTAGTTCATACCGCTTGCTGTCATAGCACGGGCCCTGCCGTTTGCTGCACGAGGCGCTCGACGAAAAACTCAAGGTGGCCACGCGGGTTGGCGGGCAGCGGCCAGGTGTCGACCTTCTGCGCGATCGCCTTGAACGCCAGTGCGCACTTGGAACGCGGAAAGGCTTCGTACACCGCACGCTGCTTCTGCACCGCTTTACGCACGCTTTCGTCGTAAGGCACGGCGCCGACGTATTGTAGAGCGACGTCAAGGAAGCGATCCGTGACCTTGGTCAACTTGGCGAACAGGTTGCGCCCTTCCTGCGGGCTCTGCGCCATGTTGGCGAGGACGCGGAAGCGGTTCATGCCGTAATCGCGGTTGAGCAGTTTGATCAGCGCGTAAGCGTCGGTAATGGAAGTCGGCTCGTCGCAGACCACCAGCAACACTTCCTGCGCGGCGCGTACGAAACTGACTACCGAGTCACCAATACCCGCAGCGGTGTCGATCACCAATACGTCGAGATTGTCGCCGATGTCGCTGAACGCCTGAATCAGACCGGCGTGTTGCGCCGGGCTCAGGTGCACCATGCTCTGCGTGCCGGACGCGGCCGGGACGATGCGGATGCCACCGGGGCCTTGCAACAGCACGTCGCGCAACTCGCAACGGCCTTCGATGACGTCGGCCAGCGTGCGTTTAGGGGTCAGCCCCAACAATACGTCAACGTTCGCCAGACCGAGGTCGGCGTCCAGCAGCATGACCCGACGGCCAAGCTCTGCCAGCGCCAGCGACAAGTTCACTGACACGTTAGTCTTGCCGACGCCACCTTTGCCGCCGGTCACCGCGATCACCTGTACGGGATGCATGCTGCCCATGTTATTTCTTTACCTTGTCTTGCATAGACGGAGGCCACATTACTGGCTGCGCGTTCACAACCGGAACAATGCATGGCAGACCATCGATGTAGGTACAAAAACTGTTCATGAATACCTCAGCCTACCTGCTTGGTCGGGCTGTGATAGATATCAGCGAACATGTCAGCCATGGCTTCTTCGCTGGGTTCTTCCTGCATTTGCACGCTGACGGCGCGGCTGACCAGTTGATGACGGCGCGGCAGATGCAAATCATCCGGAATCCGTGGGCCATCGGTCAGGTACGCGACCGGCAATTCATGACTGATCGCCAGGCTCAACACTTCGCCAAGGCTGGCCGTTTCATCCAGTTTAGTCAGGATGCACCCGGCTAGCCCGCAACGCTTGTAACTGTGATAAGCGGCGGTTAGAACCTGTTTCTGGCTGGTGGTTGCCAAGACCAGATAATTTTTTGAACGAATGCCACGTCCGGCCAGACTTTCCAGCTGCATGCGCAGCGCCGGATCACTGGCTTGCAGGCCGGCAGTATCGATCAATACCACGCGTTTGCGCAGCAGTGGATCCAGCGCCTGCACCAGCGATTGGCCCGGATCGACGTGAGTCACCGGCACATTGAGAATGCGGCCCAGCGTCTTCAGTTGTTCCTGAGCGCCGATGCGGAAACTGTCCATGCTCACCAGCGCGACATTCTGCGCGCCGTATTTCAGCACATAACGCGCGGCAAGCTTGGCGAGTGTAGTGGTCTTGCCCATGCCGGCAGGGCCGACCATGGCAATCACACCGCCCTCTTCCAGCGGCTCGACTTCCGGCACGGCAATCATCCGCGCCAGATGCGCAAGGAGCATGCGCCAGGCCTGACGCGGTTCTTCGATATCAGTGATCATCGCCAGCAGATCGCGCGACAACGGGCCGGACAGACCGATACGTTGCAAACGGCGATACAGATTGGCTTGCGCCGGGCGGCTGCCTTGCAGCTGATTCCAGGCCAGAGTGCCGAGCTGAACTTCCATCAGCTCGCGCAGGCTGTTCAATTCAAAACGCATCGAATCCAGTGCGCGCGGATCAACACCGCCGGAGGACTGCGCAGGCGCCGGGGCCGGGCGCGCCGGGGCGGCGTAAGTCGGCTCGCTCAGCGGTTCAGCGGCGGTCAGCGGCAGGCCAGCGGTCAACGGCAGGCCGGCGAAAATCTGGCGATTGCTATTGCCATCAGCTTCGCCACGCAGGCTCAACTCGGCCTGAGCGGTGACGATGCGCGACTGGGTCTTGCGCAGCTCGTCTTCGAGCTCCATGTTCGGAACCCGTGGCGCCAGCGCCGACAATTTGTAATCCAGTGCCGCCGTCAGCTCGACACCGCCGGCAATGCGGCGGTTGCCAATGATGGCGGCATCAGCGCCCAGCTCATCACGAACCAGCTTCATGGCCTGACGCATATCGGCGGCAAAGAAACGCTTAACTTGCATAAACCACTACCTCAGCCGTTGGGCCCTACTGTCGCAACGATGGTCACTTGCTTGTTGTCCGGTATTTCCTGGTAGGCCAGCACATGCAGCCCAGGGACTGCGAGGCGGCCAAAGCGCGAGAGCATCGCGCGGATCGGGCCAGCGACCAAAAGGATCACCGGCTGACCTTGCATTTCCTGACGCTGCGCCGCTTCGATGAGCGAACGCTGCAGCTTCTCGGCCATGCTTGGCTCCAGCAGAACGCCCTCTTCCGAGCCTTGTCCTGCCTTCTGCAGACTATTGAGCAATATTTGTTCCAACCTTGGTTCCAGGGTGATCACAGGCAGCTCCGACTCAGTGCCTACAATGCTTTGGACGATGGCGCGGGATACGCCGACGCGCACAGCGGCGACCAACGCGGCGGTATCTTGACTCTTCGCGGCGTTGTTGGCGATGGCTTCGGCAATGCTGCGGATATCGCGCACCGGCACATGCTCGGCGAGCAACGCTTGCAGCACTTTGAGCAACTGCGACAAGGTGACCACGCCCGGTACCAGCTCTTCAGCCAGTTTCGGCGAGCTTTTGGCCAGCAATTGCATGAGTTGCTGCACTTCTTCGTGGCCGATCAGCTCACTGGAGTGCTTGTACAGAATCTGGTTCAAGTGCGTGGCGACCACGGTGCTGGCGTCGACCACGGTGTAACCGAGCGATTGTGCCTGGGCCCGCTGGCTGATTTCGATCCACACCGCCTCCAGGCCGAAAGCCGGATCTTTGGCGTTGATACCGTTGAGCGTGCCGTAGACCTGGCCCGGGTTGATCGCCAGTTCGCGATCCGGGTAGATCTCCGCTTCGGCGAGGATCACCCCCATCAGCGTCAGGCGATAGGCGCTGGGCGCCAGATCGAGGTTGTCACGAATATGCACAGTGGGCATCAGGAAGCCCAGATCCTGCGAGAGTTTCTTGCGCACGCCCTTGATCCGCGCCAGCAATTGCCCGCCCTGATTGCGGTCCACCAGCGGGATCAGGCGATAGCCGACTTCCAGGCCGATCATGTCGATCGGCGTCACGTCGTCCCAGCCCAGCTCTTTGGTTTCCATGGCGCGAGCCGGCGACGGCAGCAACTCCTGCTGACGCTTGACCTCTTCCAGCGCCACGACCTTGGCCACGTTCTGCTTCTTCCAGAACAGGTACGCGCCACCGGCGGCCAGCGCGGCCATGGTCAGGAACGAGAAGTGCGGCATACCCGGCACCAGGCCCATGACCGCCATCATCCCGGCCGCCACCGCCAGCGCTTTCGGCGAGGCGAACATCTGGCGATTGATCTGCTTGCCCATGTCTTCCGAACCGGAAGCACGGGTCACCATGATCGCTGCTGCTGTGGATAACAACAGTGATGGCAATTGCGCCACTAAACCGTCACCGATGGTCAGCAAGGCGTAAACCTTGCCGGCGTCGGCGAAGCTCATGTTGTGCTGGAAGATACCGACGGCCATACCGCCGATGAGGTTGATGAACAGAATCAGCAGGCCGGCGATGGCGTCACCCCGGACGAACTTGCTGGCACCGTCCATCGAACCGTAGAACTCGGCCTCTTGGGCGACTTCCTGACGGCGTGCCTTGGCCTGGTTCTGGTCAATCAGACCGGCGTTGAGGTCGGCGTCGATCGCCATTTGTTTGCCGGGCATCGCATCGAGGGTGAAACGCGCGCTCACCTCGGAAATCCGCCCGGCACCCTTGGTCACCACGACGAAGTTGATGATCATCAAAATCGCGAAGACCACGATACCGACCACGTAGTTACCGCCGATCACCACCTCACCGAAGGCCTGAATCACCTTACCGGCAGCGGCGTGGCCGTCCTGACCGTGGAGCATGACCACCCGCGTCGAAGCCACGTTCAACGCCAGCCGCAGCAAGGTCGCGACCAGCAGAATCGTCGGGAACACGGCGAAATCCAGCGGCCGCAGCGCATACACGCAGACCAGCAGGACGACGATCGACAGCGCGATGTTGAAGGTGAAGAACACGTCGAGCAGGAACGGCGGAATCGGCAACATCATCATTGCCAACATGACCAGCAGCAACAACGGCACGCCCAGATTGCCTCGACTGAGGTCGGCAACATTCGAGCGAGCTGTGTTGAATAACTGAGAGCGATCCACCGGTTTTCCCCGTTCCTTTAAAGCAAACTTTTGACGCCCAGAGCGGGCTCACGGCGGGTACTGCAAGAAGCTTTCCAACTTTTGCCAAGGAGTGAAATCGGGAGAGAAAACATGCCCCCTGTAGGAGTGAGCCTGCTCGCGATAGCGGCGTGTCATCCAAAAAATTCGTCAACTGACACTCCGCTATCGCGAGCAGGCTCACGCCTACATTTGGTGTGCATTTCACTCTCACATTTGGAATGCAGTCTCTTGTGGGAGCGAGCCTGCTCGCGAAGAGGCCCTTATGTCCGGCACAAATTTTTCGATTTAAACGAAGCTGTTTAAAGACACCTGCAGACACGGTCTCGAGGCTACAAATTCTTGCGCCTTTGCCTACGGCTACGCCAGAATCCGCCGGCTTGTGCGCTTTGGGGTCGGGCTCTATCGTGGGTCGGTCGCTGACGAATCAGCGATCGGGTTTAGCGACTCGAATTCAAGTTCAAAGGTGCATCAGCGTTCCAGGCTTCGTTGCGGATCTGTATTTTCGCGATTTCGTCATGGTGGCTGTATGCGGGAGACCCTCGGGTCTGCCGGGTGCCTTTGACCGGTTCGCTAACCTGCGTACAGCCGCCACCCCTCCTGTTTAGCGACAGGTTGTAGCGGCTCCACTTCAAAGGAGCTTCACCACGATCAAACCAACACCCAACCCACCCGAAACCGACGCCACCTCGCCCTACGAATCCCTCGATTCAAAAAAACTCCACGAAGCCGCCGACCGCGCCCTCGATCACTACCTATGCCCACCCGGCTCCACCCCACCACCCCGTAAAACTCGCCGGATGTACGCTGTTACCGCAGACTTCAAAAACGAGGAACTGCTGGCCGATGCCAGCGAAACACTCGCTTCCGCCAGAACCATCGCCCATGACTTCGCTCATCTCGTACCGGCGTCACAGCGCCGGACGCTGTTGGGGATCGCGCAATTGATCATGCTCGGCGAACTGGCGGTGAGTCGGGTGATGGATAATCTGGAGTTGCCGGGCTGAGGCAGGCATTGGGCACACCTGCTGAGTGATCGGGCGCCCATTCTGGCCTTTTCGCGGGCAAGCCCGTCTCCCACAGAGATCTGCGCCATTCACAAATCCCAGCAGAATCTCAACAAGATTGCCAACTCCGCCGCGCTTTAACTAAAAGCGCAGATGTGTGACTTCCATCGAACCTTCACCCACCCGATCAAATACGACCGACCTACCCTTCTTGAAGCTGAATTGGTGCTTTAGGCTTTCAGGGACCAAGAAGAAAAAACATCTTTCGTCAGGGTCAAGCGGAAGTTCCGGACCATCCGGTGAGAAAATTATCCCTGCACGTATTTTCTTTATTGTGAGGTATTCATCGTACGTTCCCGGATAAATAGAGCCTCTACCAGTGTTTTCGACATAGCATTACGAATGCACCCTTTATATCTTTGTCTTCCATTTCATCTTCCATTTCATCTTCCATTTCCCTTCTCCTTTGCCATCGCAAAAGCAGGCGCACCCAATGTGCGACACCACCCATCAATCAAAGCGCAAAATGCACACGTCCACACCTGTAAAACCTGACAGGTTGGACGCGCATTCAGACGAAAGGTAAACCTGAGAATCTCGCTTAAACGCCGGTCACTGCGCGATCAGAATCTGCTTGGGCAAAATTTCGCCGAACTTGAGTTCTTTGCCATTGAGGTACTGCGTACCGCGCAGCAATTGCTCTCCCTCCACATCGACGAAATCCTCATCCATGTACATGAAAACCACCTTGGTCTCCGGCGCACGGGTCCCGGGACCTGTCAGGTGGCTTTCCAGCAGATTGAGTGCCCAATGGAACTGGATGACCGGCAACTCACCGAGTTGAATCAAGTGATCATCTTGCAGCGATCGAAAATCCTTGCGCGCCGTGATGCGTAACGTGCGACCGACCCTTTCAAACGTCGGCTTGCCAAAGCGCACTGCCAGTTCAGGACCGGTCGCCCACTGATCCATGTAATAGCTGGGCGAGGTGAACAGATCGAACAAGGCCTGGTTGTCGCGAATGTTCCCCGCCGCATCAAACAGGTAGTTGTAGGAATAGTGGTAAGCCAGGCCGTCCAGCTCAGGTCTGATGGCGTTGACCGGATTGTCGAGATAACCCGGAATATAAACATTGGCCATTTGCACAAAGTGGGTGAAGTCCAGATCCAGATCGAAGCTCGCCGTGTAACGGATGCTCCGCTCCTTCGGGTTCTCCTCCAGCCGACCTGAAACAAAGTCCAGTGTCATTCCTTCAAGCTTTTTATAGATAGCCTCTGCCATGATCGTGCTCTCTGCGCTACGGGATTATTCCCATGCCCATGGCACCTCAGCGGGAGCGAAGCGTCTACTGTCAGAACTATCAGGTTGGGCGGGGTTTCGGACAGACGGTAAACCGGGCCTGCCCCCTCGTCTTCCGCTTTTCAATTCAAACCTGACAGACCGCTGTCGCGAGCAGGCGAAGGCCTACAGGGGATTGCATTCCAAATGTGGGAGCGAGCCTGCTCGCGAAGGGGCTAGTGAAGTCAGCGCAAATCGCCTTTTAAACTCGGGCGTTTAAAAGACACCTTCAGACACGCCTTCCAGGCTACACATCCTTGCGCCTTTGCCTACAGCTACGCCAGAATCCGCCGGCTTGTGCGCCTTGGGGGCGGGTTCTATTGTGATTCGGTCGCTGATTACTTCAGCGATCGGGTTTAGCAGCCCGGGTTATCTCTAGACGCACAAAGTCCGTAGCCGTTATGGCGGCTTTGCGTGGGGCACTTCGGTGCGCCGGGTTCTAGAGTCCTGGTCTGCTAACCCGCGTACAGCCGCCACCTCCCTCGTTAGCAGCGAACGGTGGCAGCTTCACAACTCTAGAGGCTTTACCATGATCAAACCAACACCCAACCCACCCGAAACCGAAGCCACCTCCCCCTACGAATCCCTCGATTCAAAAAAACTCCACGAAGCCGCCGACCGCGCTCTCGATCACTACCTCTGCCCACCCGGCTCCACCCCACCACCTCGTAAAACCCGCCGGATGTACGCCGTGACCGCCGACTTCAAAAACGAGGAACTGCTGGCCGATGCCAGCGAAACACTCGCCTCAGCCAGAACCATCGCCCGTGACTTCGCCCATCTCATACCAGCGTCGCAGCGTCGTACTTTGTTGGGGATTGCACAGCTGATCATGCTCGGCGAACTGGCGGTGAATCGGGTGATGGATAATCTGGAGTTGCCGCAGTAGCACGGTTCTGTGACACGCCTTGAGTGTTGAGTCGGGGCGGCTAACGCCTTCGCGGGCAGGCGCGCTCCCACAGGGATCGGGGTCGATCACCAGGCTGCGTTTACACCACCGAATTTGTGGGAGCGAGCCTGCTCGCGAAGGCGTCTTCACAGCCCCCACATCGCTCAAGCAAGAAAAAGCAAACAACCGCTCGTCGGATACCCTCGCGCACCTGTCAGATCTGACAGGTGCGCAATTTGCCGTTTAGCCGTTCAATCACTCCGTCCCCTTCCCGCACGGAGCCGATGCCATGTCGACGCCTGATCAGCCTCTCGCCCTCACAGAACTCAACATCCCCGGTCGCAGCAAGGACCCGGTATCGCAGG